>DKGG01000026.1 GCA_002453155.1 Bdellovibrionaceae bacterium UBA6776 | reverse complement strand
GCACCGCATACAGATTTAGGTGCCTGGCACCTAAATCTGTATGCGGTGCGCAAAGGTGGCGGAAATTGGCACTTCGTTGAAGGCTTGGGCGGAGGGTTCGCCTTAATTTTATTCTGGGCTGGCCCTGCTCTTGCTTCTGATTAGGCCATGAGATTCTTTGCACTTTCCATTTTATCTGCACTTCTTTGGGTTGCCTCAGCAGCTCAAGCTCAGATTCTTCATTTAGAGCTCGGTGCGGCCAACTATGAGGCCGATGCTGGCGACCACCCCACGCGGTTTTTGGTTCTTGAGCAAACCGTTACCGACCTTATTCAAAAATATGGAAATTCGGGAACCATTTATCTTTCGGACGCTCATGAGGATGGACTGGAATTGGCCGGCAAACATTTGGAAAAATGGCTTCAAACTCAAGGCCAATCAAAGATTCAAGTGATTCTGCTTCCCGGGAACTATTTAGACATGGAACTTCCCCATGTGAAAACCACCCACCTGACCAATCCGGATGCGGACCAACTGCCCACTCATGACATTCAAGAAATCAATGATTACATCATTAAGAATCTTCAGAAGATTGCAGAAAACTCGGAAACCGGACTCCTCATTACAACTTACTTTACAGAAAAGCCTTTTGATCACATTTGGACCTTGCCTGATTTTTTAGGAGAGCGTTATGAGCTGAAGGAAGTTAAATCTTCGGGCTACATCTACCACTTCCCCACAGGACAGACTTTGGACGATTTAAAATCTGAAGGAAACCGCATGGCCATGGATTTTACCAATACGGAATCGAAAACTTTTGTCTTGAGAAAATCCGTTCACCCGTGCCAGGAAGCTTTGCTGTCGACTTCCCCGGCCCCCTGATCCGTTGACAATCTTTGCTTGACGGAAATCAAGTTCGACATCCTGTCCCTTTGAACGAGAATTATTTCTAGATGGAGCGGGCCCGAAAATTGAAGTTCAAAAAATTGATGATCCGAATTCCACTTTTTCTTATTCTAAGTTTGAGCCTGATGCACTTTACTTCCAGTGCACAAACTCCCCGTTGTGAAGATCAACTGACTTCAGTGACCTTGGAGTCCCTCGTTGAAAAAGCTCGAATTTTAGTATCACAAAACAAAAAGGATCCCGATCTTTCCGCACAAATCAAAGCCCTCGCTAATCTTAAAATGGGCGGGGACCTTTCTAAAATGGGACCCTCAGAAGTTGAGGCTTTTAAACTGGCCACTCAACTGGGAGAAGCGGAAAAGAAATGGACCTTTGCAAAGCACCTAAGGGAAAATCCCATTCACATTGTTGTGCCTGTTGAGTCTCAAACGGGGTTCTCTGTGGTTGATGCCTACATTACCTTTACCGACTTGATACTGAATGGCTCCGTCATGGAGCGAGTCGCAGGGATCACTTTTGTTATGAAAATTGATCCATCGGATGAACGGGTCAACACTTTGAAGTCTGAAACCCTGAGCCCGATCCACGGAAATGATTTTGGCAACACCAAGGCGCGCGCACGAAGACGGTTCGAAGTGATCAATTTTCACCAGACCAAATTTGCAGCCTACAAAGCAAAGCCGAATTACCGAATGATTCACACAGCCTTTTCCCTCTCTCGAATTGGAAAGTCGAAATATCTCTTCCCTTTGAGCGAATCCGACACCACCTCAAACAGTTTGATTCGCGGAACAGCCACTGAAACAGAAACATTCTTTATGGCCCAAGAATTGGCCTCGGTATTTAAGGGATTGCTTCGAGGTCGAAGAGACATCCGTCTGCTTCAAGGCTTTCGCTCAGGAGGCGCAAAACGCTTTAGTCGGTAGTGGCATGATCAGGTGCCATAAGAAAAAAGACCAGCTCCAAAATCTGCACCCGGCCCACTAAAAACACTAGCGAGTGGCTTTGCCCGATTCTAAGCGCAGGCTTCGACTTTTCCACACGGACTTGCGGCAAGAATCCGACTTGCAACACTCGCTCAAGACCGTAGCTCCTTGAACCGCATGTGAAATATTTTGAGTAAAATTAAACCCCTTCAAACTTCTGTTCGGATCAAACTCCCCATTGGCGCGAGCCAACAAATCCTTTGCTTCGCTGATTTGCTCCAATTTCAACATGGAAGTCGCCGCTGGAAAGGTACACTCCTGCTTTCGGCAGGCTTGATCCGCACCCTTTACTCCCGCCTTCTTTAAGTATTCCACCAAAGCGGCCCGGGACTCCTGCTTTTGCTTTTCAAAATACTCTTTTCTGTCTGCGATTTCTTTATCCGTTGTGATCAATTTTTGAAACTCATCCACCTGATCCAACTTCCTCTGAACCTTGCAATCTTCATCCTCGCACAAAAACATCTCTGCGTTTCCACGCTGATGACTCATATCAAGATGTGCATCCTGAAAAGTTACAAATTGTTTGCCCGCCTCTCTCCAAAAGTCTTCACACTTCCTCTTGTTTTCTTCCGAAAAGCTGCTGCAGCTCAAGTAGGAAGCATTACCTTCCATATACTCTTTTTGCATGGAGGGCTCTTGGGCAAACAAACGCTGCCAAGCAGGCTGGCAGTACTTCTGATCGATCTTTTCCTTAAATGCCAACAAGCACGGTGCACCCACTTGGCTTGGCGCATAGTTGATTCTAACTTTTTTCCCGGGCACCAAACCCGTCGCTATAAATTCACCTCGTCCCATCGCCGTCAGAGAAAGGGATTTTCCATCGGGAAGTTTATAAACCAAATTCTGAACACCTTTTTCCGTACACTGAACCGTTGAGCCCTTCACCCACTTTTCCCAAGCAGTCTGATTGGGAAAATATGGACGATCTTCATTTTCAGGCAATGCTTTTACAGCCCCAGCCGCATCGTCTCCTGAGTCCATATCTTTGAACATAAAGTAAACCAAAAGATCTTTTCCCAATTGCTCGTTGGAGTTTTGAGCTTGGGCCTCCGGAAGAAGGTGCAGAACCTCAAGCCAACTGACCTTTTGATTCAAAAGTGCATCCACCGTTTTTTTTACCGACTTCATAGGTTGAGGAATCATTCGAATGGAACCATTCCAATAGAGAGTCAGTGGTTTCTTTTGAATCCAAACGGCATGAGCAATCTTTTGACTGCCTCGAAAGGCCATAAAACCACCGGAAACCAACTGCACCAAAAGGTCTTTGGGAGGATTCCATCTCGAGATCATTTTTCGGAGCAGCACTCGATCTTCTTTGGACTTCGCCTTTACATTTAATTTTTGTAGGCAAACATTGTTCTTTCCAGGTTTCAAAAAGGTTTCGCCAAAAGTACACAGTGGCCGTGCCTGTGTTTGAATGGCCCACAAAAGAGAAATTAAAACGCCAAATCTGAAAACCATAGCTTCCTCCGATAGCATCTATTCTAGCTGATCTAAGACGTAGGAAACCATGCCTCAGGAGAGGAACCTGTCTTTTGGCGAGGAAACTAAAACATCCCAACGGAGAATTAACGCAGATGCGCTACCAAAAGGTGCGTGGCACCTAATTGTTCAAAAGGGCTTCGCACTTTTGGATGATTTCGTGGCCGGTGCGGTCTAGCCTAAAGACACTGTGATTCAAAAACACAAAGTAGCGGGCCAACTCATTGGATCTTCGAGACCGTTTCACCAAAGAATCCAAATTTAGTACCTGAGGCAATTTGATTCGAGCTTTTTGTCTGGAATCTCTCAAATGCAAAAAGGTTCCCTTGTAGGGAACTCGCCCTGTGCCGTCCTTGCCTTTGATGGTCGAGAACTTTTTAAAAGAGTCTTCTGCAAAATCAATCATCAGCCAGGCTTTGCGCCGCTTTCCTTTTGAAATTCCCAGCAGATGATGAGCGCCCGTCACCAAGACATTCCGTAACTTTTGATCGGGTGTTCCTAAGTTCGGGACCAATAGCCCTTCTTTTGTAACTGAAAAACCAAAGGTTTCCGGCAAATGGTGCAACCGATAGTATTTTTGAAAGGCTTGTCTTGCCACAAAGATGTTTCTTTTGATCGCATTCATGCCATTTAAAGACTCGGACTTCACCGCCTTCAAGCTGAGATTGGCAATTGCCAAGTCTTCCTTTGAGAAAACAACCGCATCAAATACCGGAACCCAACCCAACCCGGGAAGGCTTGGCTGAAGAAGAATCTGAAGACCTGTATGAGCGGCCATCCTTTCTGCCGAAATCCATTCGTCGGGTTGAATTAAATCTTCATGGCCATGAAAGATAAAGAGGTTTTCCTTAGATTGATAAATCAGACCCACTTCTTTTAAGCAGGAAAGTGTCAGTGGTTTACAGGACAAAACTCTTTCGTAAAAATCCAAGGTGGCATCTTTGTCTACTTGTGCCGCAAGTAACGGCGTTGAACTCACAAAGATCAAAAAAAGCAGAAATCTCATTTCCCCTCCCCAGGGTAGATTCGCAAATCCCGAAGCTAAAAAATATTTTCTTCCAAATAATCAAGAGCATCCACACCCAGCGGCACCTCAATGTCCGGCGGAATCCCCTTTTTCTCCACGAACCGACCATCCCTATAAAAATTTGCGTGAGTCGCAATTTGAACTCGAACTTTGCTGTTCTTTAAAAAAAGTCCAGACACATTCCCAAAATGAAGCGCGCCCGATGTGTGCCGTCCGACCTTTTTGACATACGGGTTGAATTCAAAACTATCTATTGTGCTTTCTCCGCTCGAACCGCAACGCTCATCCATTAAAATATAAACTGGAATTTTATAGCCTGAAAATTTCCAGTCTTTGTGTATGGGATCGATCGTGACTTCATGCTCTTCGGGCAGTTCGCCATTCAGTGCGAGCTTTAACTTTTTCTCTAGTTCATGTTTGGTATCAACGAAAAAGCTCTTCGGCTCCCAACCCCACCGAATTCCACTTTCCGCGAAATTCATTTTTAACGCCAAAGTTTCAGATGTTTGCCGCGTGATCTGCTTCCAATAAGGGTTTGGGAAATCTGAATCCCTTTCAACCTTATGAAAAATTGCTGACAGTCGATATCCGGTGGTGTCATCTCCACCGCCATTGCCCCTAAGATCAAAGATCACAGCCTCAGAGGAATTCACCTCCGCTTTTACTTTTTCCAAGAAGCCATCCCAAACCGGACTTGAGTGATTGGGAAAGCTCGAAATGGAAATATAGAGAACTTTCTTAGACTTGATTGTCCGGTTCTCAACCCACCAAACGACATCCTTTTGACGAGAAAGACTTTCTCCAACCGTAGGGACAGGATTTGAAACTTCATGACACCACTCACCTACCAATGAGGCTTTCAAATGTTTATCCGGAACCTTTGCCAATGCCTTAGAAATTTTCTGACAAAATTCTTTTGGCGTAGAAAGGGATTCGATCGATTCGATGTCAGAATAGAGCTGGCTTAGGACTTCCTCTGAAAGGATATATTTTCCTGCATATCCCTTTTTTAAACCTAGAAGCAATATTTCCTTATCTTCTCTCAGTTGTCGGTCAGAAATCTTCAAAGGTGCTTTGTAGCCCGGCTGAATGTCCTCCGGAAGCAGAAGATCTTTATATGTGATTTTGCTGCCAAAACTCGAGGTCCCAATTCCCAAGCCGAATGCAAAAATGGCAATTATCTTTGAGGTCTTCAAAGATGAATTGCAAAATCTGAGTAAATCCAAAGTCTCCCCTCCCCGAATTTGAAAAATTCATACCTTCTTTGCAGATTGAAGACAAATGGCCGAAGGGAAGGAGGGTCACTTTGACAAAATGACAAAGTGACCTTTTTTGCTTGGAGGGCTCAATCAGGACACCGCTCAAAAGGCGGGGAACGAGACCACCAGCCTGAAGGGGACTTATAGCCATCTGGGGCCTGCTGCGAGGCCACTCACCCACTCTTGGCGCGGCTCCAAGATTTGCATCCCTAGAATCCATGAGCTCAATTTTCCAGCCAAATGCATTCACTTTTCAAGTCCTCCGCCTGGCTCTGGCCGGCGCCTTGATTTTGAATTCCTGCTTTGCCTTTGGGCAGACCTTCAATCAGTCCCGGGCTCAAAAGATCATCCAATCCCGATCCTCGCTGGAGATTCTTGGGATTTCGGAATCCGAATTCAATTCGGCCAGCGCCTCCGAAAAAGAAAAACTTGTGAACACGCGCTACCGCCAAGCGGTGAAAAACTTCTTTCCCGACCACTACCGCGGAACGGAATTCGAAAAAACCGCAGTGGAAGTCATTAAAAAAATAAACAACGCGCGAGATGCGCTTCGCTCTCCTGGAAAGACATCTTCAGGGTTTGCTAGCTCCACCCGAGAAGGAAAAACCTCCGTCGATTTTGGACAAGAGTACTACACCGGAATTGCGTCGATCTTTTCGGCGCTTCAATATTCTCAAATGAGTCCGAAAGACGGCGCTCTCGAGTTAGAGAGACTCACTCAAGATCTTTTTCGCAACACCAAAGATGAAACCATCGCTGACTTTAATTTTTGGATGTCCACCACATGGAAAGGCTATTTCGAGTCCCAGGAGGTCTATGGATACGGAATTTCAGAGCTCTCAAAAGTTGAGAATCTTTTTCTGGGACTTGCCGAATTCACCATCTCGAGCAAATACCTCTCTAAAAATTTCAGAGAACAATTGGCCATCGTGACCTATGGTCATGCTTTGATGAATGTCCCCAAAAAAGCAAAATCTTCGCTGAAAGTTCTAAAGAAAAAATTCAATCCCGTATTGACTCCAAAATACAAAAAGAATTGGGACAAAGCCTTTGCCTGGAAAAAAATGTACAAGGATGCAAACTTTCTTCATGTGAAGAAGAAGTCTTGCGAGGACTATCTGGATGTGGACAATTCCGGAGAATACGTCGTCCTTACCTTTGTGGGCATACTTTCTAGCATTATGCTTTATATCAATTGGCTCTATTAAAAATTCTTTGCCTTCTTTTGACTTGACCCCATCAGTCCTTTAACGTTCCACTGGGGCACCACAAAAAGGGGGGAATTATGAATTTTGTTCGCTTATTCGTATTGAGTGCTGTGGTCTTTTTTTCCGGAGCAAGTTTTGCGGAATCTGTGATTGAACTGAAACCTGGGAACTCCGCGGTCATCGACACTCTCAATGGGCAAGTCAGAGTCACTTGCGAAGGATCAACGGGTCGAAACCGGTGCACTCTTAAAAATTCACGTGAAGGTTATTACTACGTGGCCAACGAAGATGGGACGAGAGCATCGGGATTTTATACCACACGCAAATACGCTCTGGACGCTTACCAAGAATTGCGTGAAGCCGGTCTTTGCGACTAAGAATTGATGGCACTGACACTTCCTAAATTCGTTACCTCTTTCGAGGAAAAGTGGGACGAGTCCGGCCTCTCTGATTTTATCGGACTGTTTTTGTAGATCATGCAGTCCACATGCCGGAGTAAGACCATAGATCAACATTTTCCCAGATCTTAAATGCTGCGAAAACACCAGCCGCTATTTTCCAGGCGCCTGGAGTGGCAAAAACTCTCGTGCGGGAAGAGTTCCATTCCGAATGGCTCCCCGCATCTCCACTGCATGAGTTAAAAGTCCACTCTATCAATGAGCCTCGTATAACAATGGCAAACGGCGCCGCTTCACCGACCGTAAAATGACTTTGCCTCCATATTTCTAAATCTCACAAAGAACCAAACCAAGCACATCGATGACGAAAATTGGCTCTTAGGAAACTCATAACCCCTCTATTGCCTCATCCATTTGGCATGGTGACTGTAATGAATCGTTGCATGAAACAAAACCCTGCAATCTTCACTCTCCTTGCGGTCCTTTTGATTGGCCTTGGTATTTCAAAAGGGTCCATCGCAACAACGCTCAACCACCCCACGGTCGATTGGAATGGGATTTCCTCCCCCTTCCCGATTTCTTATATATTCCGAAATCCTTCAACTCTGAGCGAACTCCTATGACAGATCGGGATTACGAGGCCGCATTGAAAAGTTTAAATGAAAGCAAGAGAGAAGTTCACTACATTGATGTTTACGATGAGGACAACAATTTGATTTTCAAGTCAGAGTTAACCGTCGGCGAGTCTACAGAGGTCAATCCTTATGAATCAATTAAAAAAATGATCCTGAAGTTGAGGGAAGAAAAAATCCCAGGAAATCAAAAACTTATCATTAAAGATGCTCACACGCATCCTTGGATCATCGGACGCAGCCTTTTTAGTCCAGCAGATGTCAAAGCTCATCTTGCCATTCACTCGATTCTTGAACTTTCAGGTTACAGAAACTTTACATATGAGAGTTCAATTCTATTTTTTAAATTCACCAAGCTCGATTATGTAAAAAAGACGATTTCCACCTCCACTCAAAATATCAGCTATTTTCGAGGTGAATTTTCTGTAGGAAAAAAACTCGATGCAAAGATAAGAGCCCTTTCCCTCGAAGAGCTGGAAGATTTTGTGAATACCCTCTAACCAAATCTTATTTGAGTACCATGGCTAATTTAATTACGTGCTTATAACCTCTCGCAAAGAGAGACGAGCAGATTGAAAATTGAGGAGCCGAGAGGTGAAGGGAGTGTACATCCGGCACATGACCAAACCCGAGGTGAAATCAAGTTTTCAAGATGTGAAGTTTATCTGAAGTGAGATGGCACACTCTGATCGACAACTTTTGAACCGCTTGTATCTAGAATAACACCACTAAATTCCCTTGGTTGCCAACCTTCCACTCAATGAAGGATTTAACCAATAGCCTTGTTCGGTCTTGAGAGCTTCCAAAATCCATAAAGATCGCTTTTTTAAGCCTCCGCTAGGCAGATCTTGGAGATAAGCTGCCAGAACACAAAAACCTTGCTCCCCCTCCAATAGATTTTTCCAAATTTCAAGAGTTTGCCCACAGTCAACTCCATCCGTCGGTGAGGGCTCGATCTCAAAAGCATTCTTCCCAGCATAAGAAACAAGCACAGGGATTTTTATGAGCTCATCCATCTCATGCTCCGAGCAAGTCAAGGTGAGTCCCTCAATCGAAAAGCATAACCATTCGTTATAAGAAGGAACCAACGTCCCTTCTTCATCAAAGTAACTGACGGGAGGGCTTTGATGATTTGACTCTTCCTGAAGATTAAAATCCTTTTCACTCAAAAAAGAGGCGCTCCAACCTGTTGTGATGGAAAAAACCAAGACCCCAAATCCTCCTAAAATCATCAATAAACGAGCGACTTTCAATTCTTTTTCCCCTTGTCTTTCTGAAGTGTTTCATAAGCTTTGATAAGTTTATTCATCTGTTCATGGTCAGGATTTTTTCGGAACTCATCCAGATAGCTCTTGTAATCAGCCGCCGCCCATATCCAATCCGCTGGCTTTTTAAGTTTTGCCGAAGCTGTTTCCTGCTTGCGAAATAGCCACCTGATTCCGGCAGCGATGTTCAAGTTTGGATCCGTCATGTCTTTCTGATCAACATTCACGAGGTGGTCTCAGAGCTCCCCCTTTTCATCTTCTAGAATTTCAACAGTCCAGTCCGTAACTTGCATTAAACCACGAGCATAGCCCGCTTTTTTCCCAGCCTTGATTTTGGACCGACTTGGAACCGCTTGCCATGTATTCGATCCAAAAAAACTGTTGTGACTAAACGGACTTCTTCCAGATCGTTTTAGGAGTCATCTTCTGCTCTTTACAGCTTCTCAAAAATTCATTGACCAAAGTTTGATAAGGGATATTGGTCTGCTCGCTGAGCTTCTTAAAGTAATCAATAACATCTGTATCCAGGCGAATCGTCACACTTTTCTTAAGCTTTCCGATATATGGATTCTTAATCATTTTCATTTTCTTTAAATCATATTCTTTTCTCATAGACCGCTCCTTAAGATATCTCCTCAAAATCTCGTTTTTCTTTTCTGGTTGCTTTTCTTGCGCTAATGATCCGAATCACATCTGAAGATTCCCGGTAAATATGAACAACAAAAAGAAGGTTATGATTATGGCTATGTCCAACAATAATATACCTTTCCTCGTCTTCCGAATGATCGGGATCATGAGTGAGCTTTGCCAATGAATCGAAGAAAACGCTGGTGGCCTCTTCAAATGAAACCTTGTGCTTCTTTAAGTTGGCCGCTGCTTTCTTCGAATCCCAAGTAAAGCCCATAGCTCATTGTACATATAAAGTATGTACAAGTAAATAATGAAAATTAATCTAATGATTTCAATTGGTTGAGAGACTCGATATGTGAAGAACCAAAAAGCCTGTTTATTGGCGCGCCCTGATCGACAACGTTCGAACGCATGTATCAACGATAAACTTCTCGTCGGTGTCCAAATTTAATCACGGTAATTTTTAGTAATTTGCCTTCAATGGTGTAAATCACTCGGTAGTCACCAAGCCGAAAGCGATAAAGGGAGTCTGCACCTTTTAGTTTTTTAATTTGCAAAAGCTCCGTATAGGGATTCAAGGAAAGCAATTGGGCTGCGTCCAACACCCTCTGCTGAATATGAGATGGTAAAGCATTCAATTCCTTTAAAGCGCTCTTTTTAAATACAACCTGATATGCAGGTTTATTCATTTTTTTCGCTTTTTCAAAATTGAAGAAAGAGGCACTTCATCCTCATCTTTGCGCTCGTGATACGAACCCAAATCAATTTCATCCTCAAGTTGCTCCCGAATGGCCGTCTCAACAACACTTTGAATTTTGAGCCCGTGTCTTTTGCAAAAATCAGAAAGAGCCTTCTTGAGCTCTAAATCGATATTCGTGGAGAGGGTTGCTTGCTTCGCCATTCCATGATTTTGCTTGAAAAAACAAGATTTTTCAAGGTTAAAAATTTTATATCTCTAAAATACGGAAATAACTTAGGTTTTAGAAGTTCGGCGCGCCCCGGGGACTCTACCTGTAACTTCGGATCAGAGGGCTGGAAGTTCGAGTCCTCAAACGTATTCGCCGAATCTCACAAAGAGAAACGAGCAGATTGAAAATTGATAAGCCGAGAGGTGAAGGGAGTGTGCATCCGGCACATGACCGAACCCGAGGTGAAATCAAGTTTTCAAGATGTGAAGTTTATCTGAAGTGAGATGGC
>DKGG01000046.1 GCA_002453155.1 Bdellovibrionaceae bacterium UBA6776 | reverse complement strand
ACCACTCGAAGTCGAAAAGAACCATGTGCGGGGCTTTTTTTGGCGAGGGGATGACAAATTACGGCAGTTTTTGGGGCCAAGTGGCCTTAATTGCACTCCAAATGACTTCCGTCAGGCACAGGAATTGAACCTCTTGAAGCCAGAGCAGTCTAAGTCCTTGAAATTAGGCAATGGGAAAGGGCCAGACTGATTTGTAGAGGGAGGAACCATTGAGTCCACACAAACACGCTAAAAAATTGAGCCTGACTTTCTTCGTAGGCCTTGGCCTGCTGCTGACCTCATGCAGTTTGAAAAAGCCTGCGGAAGTGACTCCTCCTCCAAACATTCAAAACATTTCAAAGTCTTTCTTTTTGAATTCCGGAAATCCCAGTGCCGCCGGTTTTCAATTGAATGGTGCCACTCCAAAGACCTTTGCTTGCGGATGGGCTCCTGAATCTGAAAACGGAAACGCCGCTTGGGCCTACACGCACAACTACAATTACGCTTCCCACTGCAACATTAAATTCAAAATCTTCGAAAAAAATCTTGTGGGCTATTTGGTGAACCCGTCTCAGTCCGAAGACAAATGGGAACCGGTCATCACCATCGGAATTAAAAAACATTACTACTACGAAAAACGTCGCGACGAGAACGGTCGTGAAACCAATGAATACGTGGAAGAGACTCGCAGTGACTGGGAAGCTCGCCCTTATATTTCGTTGGATCTATCCACAGTTTCCGTTCAAAAATGGGCCTACTCCATGTTTTGGACCGGTGGCGGAATCGTCACTGGAGTCCCAGAAGATCAAGTGGAGTGGGATCTTGAGAACAACTTCCTTGGGTTTACCGTAGAGGCCCACGATGCCTACTTGGGATCTGATTCCGCCGGAAAATTTCGCTTCAACTTTTTGGCCTTTGATCATGATTCCAGTTTTGAAAAGACGCCTTTTGTTCCCACAAACTCACAGCACTTTAACGTGCTTCACATTTTGGGAACCCGTCACAGTGGCTTGAGCCAAGACGGAGTGGAAATGTACGGAGCCAAGTGGGATGTGAGAAAAACACACACGATTTACCTCAACCAGTTCCCACCTGAATATGTCGACATCGGAAAAGACATTGTAAAGCATTGGAACGACACCTTCGAAAAGATCTTTAAAGACACCGGCAAAACAGTTCGTCCTTTTGTAGTGAAAGCCGAAAACTTAAAACACGCCTTTGACTTGAGAAAACCTGCCATCACATGGGTTGAAGACAAACGCATGGCCTCCTATGGACCCCTTGGTGTGGGTATGGTGACTGCCGATGTTCGAAATGGAAAAATTCTATGGGGTGGAGTGACCATTTGGGGTGGAATGATCCGCTCTTTGGTCAACCACTATGTGCCGACCATCAGTTCAGCTTCCCAAAGTGTGCTTCAACATGGAGTGCAGTTGGGGTTGGTCAACCACAGAGAGAAAACCTCCAATATGCCTCAGGGTATGAGAGAGTTTGTCAGTGGGATCTACAATCCATCTTCAAATTTAAACTTGAAAATGGAAATCGAGCAAAAACTCAAAGAAAACAACATTAAAGATTTGGATGCGGACCAGGCCAAAAACCTCCGCTATGTTTTGGATGCTTCGGTCGCCTCTGGGATTGATGAAGTGCTTCGGAAAATGGAGTCCTTTCAAGCAATGCTTCGTGAGAGCTTGGTCGATACGTCTTCTGAAAAGCTTTTTGATTCGGATTACATTCAGTCCCTTGCCGGTGGATCAGAAAGCTTCGAAAAAAGTTTAGAGCGCTTGGAGTCTTCTCCCTTCGCACACTTTATGGGAATGAACCCTACAGGTAAAAAATCGTCAAATCTTAAAAATCTCTCCGTGGATGAAATCACTAAGAAAATCGAATCTGGAATCAACAAACAGCAATCCTCGAACGCTGCCTTTGATTTTGATCGGAGCTTTGACCAAGTGGCATTGGGTTGGAACATGGCCGTTCAATCTGGAAAAGCATCCATTCCTGAAGTTCGAAGGTCCGTCGTAAAAGATCTTTTGCTGCACGAGTGGGGACATGTTCTTGGGTTGGGTCACAACTTTAAAGAAAACATCATTCCTGCGGAAGGAACCGTTCCCGAACACTTTATCAAAGATCTTCAAAGCTTTAACAACGAAGAAAAAGGCTACATCCAAATGACAACGGTGATGGGATACCGGTCCGGTTTTACCGAAGCGGTGGCCCCATATGATCACATCAAGCCAGGTCCTATGGATGAGTTGGTGTTGACTTACCTTTACCGAAAAAAGTACGCCACATTTACCTTTGGAGACGAAAAGGCGACAGACTTTCAACTGAAAGATCTTCCACCCAGCGGAGAGATTCCTCCCTACATTCCTGTCGAACAACGGGTCAAAGGGCAAACCTACGCGTCTTATTTTCCAGCTTGTAACGACTACTATGCCTCGATTGGTTCAGATCCATACTGCCGACGATGGGACCGCGGGGGAGATGCCGTTTCTCTTGTGGAAAACAAGTTCAAAGAACTTCGTGGAAGTTTAACCTCACTCAGCTACTCCTTTAGTGATTCTGTCAACGGTGGAGACTATCGATGGAGAGAGTACTATCTCTTCAATCGCGCTCTAAAAACTTTTGGAGATGCCCGCGTTTTCTACGATTACATGAGACAAAAGTACGATGCTTCCGTCATTCGTCCGCAAATCTCCAGCGGAGTGGATGGTGAGAAGAATATGCTGGATTTTTCGAAAGCTTGTCGTGGAGCTTACGACCATCCCAACTATGTGAACTCTCAAAATGACGCTTCGGGTGCGGCCGAGCAAGAAGAATACAACTCGGGTCTTAGAAGTGCGGTTTCTAACAAGACTTTGAAAAAGGTTTTTGCAGAAAATCCGGAATTGAAAGAGTTGTGTGTGGCCACAGGCATTTTGATGCACGAAATTCGAAATGCCTTGAAGACCAGTGGAAAAGACTATGCAGTTGTGGACTACAACAACTACCACCAAACCGCCTCCATGTTGGGTGGTGACACTTTTCAAGGTGACTTCAATGGTCAAGACATTGGGAAGTGGCTTGAAATCGGGAAGTGGCCATTAAAGACCGCCGCCATTCAAGCGCTGACTCTTCCTTATGCCTACTCGGTATGGAATGGCTGGGCCATCCCTATGCGAAAGTACTCTCGTCAAGATGGACAATACCTTTTGAGCACCCTCTATCCGGTGGAATTCAATTTGGCAGTGAAGTCCGGTGTGATTGACAACCTTGAATTGAGTCAAGATCCCGGAAGTTCTTCTGAAAATAACATTCTTGGAAACACCGTTCGAACTTTGGGTTGGTCTATGTTCTGGCAGTACTACGGAAACGATGTGAAACGCTTCCCTGGACTGGCCAAATACTTTGAAATGATTCGACGACAAACTCAGTTCCGATTAAATCTGAGCGCCATCGTCGTTAAAAAGACTCCGGAAAAAGGAAACGAAGACCGTACCAAGCAATTGGACGGGGACATTTACAATCCAAACACCGGAAACTTTGAGCCTTTGGATGCGGTCTACTTGACCGAGGACTATAAAATTGTAGGTCCTCCTCCAGAAAAAAGTCTGCTCTATCCGATGACTCCTTTGAAGGTGTACTCTGCGGATTCGGGATACTACTTGGCTTACAAAATGGATTACGACAAGCAATACGATGATGTTCTGTTTACTTCCAGCATCAAGGCCGAGCTTTACAACACCTACAAACGAGTTCTAGAGACCTGTATCTCTGGAGAAAAAGGCCGCAAAAATGGATTGGCTGAATACTTCAACTCTGCCAATGAAGACTTTCAAGGCTTTGATTGGAGAGACAATGTTTACAAAGATGACAAAGCATTGACTCTTCATTTGAGCAGCATTTCGAAGGAATTTAACAACTACTATAGAAATGTGCCAGGAGCTCGTCCAGAGACCTGCACCGAAGCCATTCGTGGAATGGGATTGATCGTGAACGCTGCAGCCATTCTAAATGGATTTTACTTGGATGCCTACGACTACATCGAACATGCGAGAAGCTGGTAGGAGGCATGATGAAAAACTTTAAACGAATTTTACTTTTTCTAGGTCTCGCAACTTCCCTGGTGGCTTGTCAAAAAGAGAACGTGGAGCGAAAGCCCCACGAGAATAAGCCTGAAATCAACTTTAACGATCCCGATGCGGATCCTGAAGTTTTAGCTCAGGCAACGGGTTTGATTAAAAGTCACTATGAAAAGCGAAAAGATTATTGGGCCATGCTCAATAAAGAAGGCAATTCCTTTGATGATCTTTACAAAAAAATTCTTCAGCCTCTTTCGCCCATCATTTTAGAAAACACCTATTTTTATTCGACCAAGTGGAGAGTTTCCGACGAGCTGGGTGATTTGCTGACAATCTTCAACACTGCATTTGCTCAAGCTTTAAAGTCCATTGAGGGAAAGCAAAAGGACCCAAGTCAGCTGTCCGATCTTCAAGCTCGATACATGAAAATCCAGTTTTTTGGATGTTTAACCAAGAACTTTGGATTGGACATTTCTAGAGGCTGTCAAAACATCAGCGTTTTCGCAAAGGATCCTGCCAATGTAAAAGTTCTTGTGGCCCTTTCTGAGCGAAAGTCTCAAGAAGTTCTGAACTTGAGAAAACAATTTGCCACTTTAAGGAAGGCGGACAAGACCTGTCAGAAGAAGGCTTGCCAAGACCTTAAGGGCAACTATTTGGCTCAGTCTCAAGAATTTTTTGTTCTTCTTAAGACGGCCTACATGAATAAGAGCAACTTTAACAATGAAAAGCTCAACATTCTTTGGCAGCGGCATATGGATGAAAACTTCCAGCTGTATGTGTCTGGAGCAAAAGGTCAAATGGACCAGTGGCAGCAAAAGGTTTACTGCCAAATTTTCTCTGCGAACTTAAACTCTTTGGATCTTTCAAAGAACACTTCGCCAGAGCAAAATGAAGAGTATTTGAAGCTTTTAGATCGATTTAAGCCTTACAGTTCTGAATCCGCCGAGGCTTTTTGTATTGAAGATGTGGACAAGTTGAAGGCGGATTGGTTTAGATACCGTCTTTTTGACGGTGGCATTTTGGACCCTAAAGGAACTTTGGTGGATTACATCGCTTTGAGCCAACAGGTCCGACCCAACTTGGATCAATTGACTCAGTTGAACTCCCAAGCATTGAACCATTCGGAGAAAATCGAAGTCCTTCGTAAGAACAGATATATCTATGACAGCCTGGAATTGAAAACTCCCACCTTGGACGTTTACTTCTATTTGGTGGATGAGCTGTTCAAAGGTCAGTTGAAAACCGAAATGGCATCGGTCATTTGGGATGTTTTGGACAAAAATCAAAAGATGAAGTCCACCTCCGAAAAGGTGGAAAGACTTTACCAAACTGTGAATCAGTATTTGCGTGTGGAAATCGCTTACATGTCTTTGATGACAAACCTTCACTTCCAAGATTTTTTCCAAACAAGAGAGTTTTCATCCAAAGACATCTTCCCTGGATTCTTGGCCCATGCGTCGACTCTCAAGTCAGATTGGAGAGGAATCAAGGACAATGCGGACCGCATTTTGATCTTCTTGGAAGACTCTATCGAGTCAAAGTTTGTTAAGAAATTTGGACCTGATTTTGAAGAATTCCAACGTCAAAAGATTGCTTTGAAGGGGATGAAGTCAGAGATCAATTACGTTTCTGTGTGGCCCCACATGATGATGTTGTCCTACTTCCTGGCGCGATTTGAAGGAACCGTTGAGGTTTTCATCTGGTGGTTGGGGAAAAAGGTCAATTTGGACTTAAGCAGTTTGATCGTCAATCTTCTTGAGGGCCAATTGGGAAGTCCGTGGTTTGACTATGGAGATCCCACCCAAGGCCTTTCGAAGTACCAGGTCATTCATGCCTTTGATTTTTGGGTTCGAACCGATGTGATGGCCAGTTACAAAAATGTGGCTGAAAATGTTGACGGTGAGTCCGTTTCTCTTGTGAACGAAGATGTCTTCTTTGACCTCTTGCTTGAGAAGTACCTTTTCAAAGACAAAAAGGAGTTTGAGGACGCGTCGAAGGGACTTTCGTCGATTTCAGACTCGGTATTTGATGATCTTTACAAGCGTTGCTATGCAGGGGCCGGTCCCACCCAGTTTATTGATCCCGAAGAGTTTGCAACCTTCACCTATTTGGACATCAAAGAGTCTTCGATGGACAAGATCATCAAAGGCTTTACGAAGTCGGGTGGGAATTCCATTTCTTTGAGCGATATGGTTGACAAAGCTCGGTCGGAGTTCTCCAGTAAAATCAAGTTGATGAACAGTTTCTTGGCCGTTTTGAAGCACTATCGCAGTCATCCGCCAGTGAACCTGGATCGAATCACAGATGAGAACCTCAAAAACAGAGAAATTGAAAGACGTGCAAAGATCAATTCTGGAATCGAGAAGATGGAAGCTCGTCTGGGTGAATTGGTTCAGATTCGAAATGAATTCTTAAAGCGCGCTTATGATTTCCAAGAGAAGACATTTAGGAATGGTCAAAACTGCTTCAAGTTTATCAGTGAAGAAGAGCAGCGGCGTCGATTGGCCTTTATGGATCGCGAGCTTGAATATCAAAGAGACATCCATGCGGCTTTGACCCTGGTTCAGATTAAGAGATCTGCAAATCTTTCTTGGGAACAGGTTCAAAATGAAATTGTTCGAAACATAGGAGTCCCTCAAAAAGAACAATCGGACGTTTTAAAAAGAGTGAAAGTCATTTTTGAGGCAATGATTGAGAATAAGGTTGTTGCGGGTCAGGAAGAAAAGTTCATCAATGAGATGATGATTGTAAACAACGAAAGTTCTTTCCGGCGGATTGATGCAGGAGTTTTGACCTACCAAGATAGCTCTTCCGGAGCGACACGCTCTTACAGCTGGACCGGATTGGAACATCTTTCTCCAGGATTGGAAAGATCTGCTGGAGATACTTTTGCTGCAGAATACAGACGCCATCCTGCCGACACATTGATGCGCATGAGGTTTTTTGCAGGGAATACTTTCACCAGCCTTTCAGGAAAGTCTTTTGCTCCTGTGGCCAAGAACTTAAATGTTCAAATGCTCAGTGATTTCCCAAAATGGGGAATGCTCGGTGTGGCCCCTGATTTGACGGTCTATCAACCGAGCCAAACGCTTTTTGTTCAACAGGCGATGACCAAGGTCAATTCGGAGAATGGATCCTATTTGGATTGGTTCAAACCGTTGGAAAGAGGATTCTCTGCTTCTGCTCAAGGGGGATCTGGCGAATTCTTGATTTCTTTTCAATTGAATCTTGAAAATGCGTTGATGAAATGGGGAGAGATTCCTTCGGGTTCCTTAGAGAGTTGCAGCGGAGAGGAAGACTCTTGTCTTCGCATAGGTTCTGACAGAGTTTTGAATGTTTACAGTGACCTTATGGAAGTGATGAACCTCAGCTCCCACGAAAGATCCATTTTGGAATGGCTCAATCTCAATGGGAAATATGGCATCTCTCAGATCAATACCTTTTTTATCGCGGGAACCGAGTCCAACTCGACCATCTATAAAAAGATGTTTGAAGAGATTTATGATTTCAGAAAAGACAAGTTTTACACGGAAATTCGGTCCATTTATCAAGACGAGAACTCTCTGTTCCGTCCCCAGATGAATGGGGACCTTCGATTTGATTACAGCATTTTCCCTTTCAGTCGCCATGTGGTGGATGCCGTGCGAGCTCAGTACCGTCCTCCCATTATGAAGTTTTTTGGCCAGGTTTTTGAACTCATTAATGAAATTCATAAAATTGAGAAATTACACAAGAACGACCCTGTGGAAATGTACCTAGAGCGTGTTGGCGACGTGCGGACGGTCAGTGGAGATGTGATCAAAGTGGATAAGGGTTGGAAGGTTCTTGTTCCTCAAACCAGAGGAGATGGGTCGCCCATCTACTTGGGAACTTTGTCCTTAAGAAACTTTCAGGATTCTTTTGTGGAATTCTTTACGGACACAAAGTGTGCACTTCTTCCTACCGCTGCGGAACTCAAAGATGCAGGAATTCCTTTGAAGGAATCGGATTTGGCGGGAATTCCAGGATGTCGTGCAAAGGCCAGCCGTCTGTTTCAGGCATGGAGTTCAAAGTAAAATGAAATTTCTCATTTTCATTCTGATTTTGTCGATTTCTGCTTGGAGTTGGGCCCAGGGCACAACCGAGGAAGAGCTTCGTCTTAAAGGACAGAAGGATTTGAGCTTTAATCTTCTTTTAGGTTACAGCGCCATGACGGATCGAGCAGACACAGAGTCTGAAAGTGTTTATTTCAATGCACTGGGTACGGGAATTTATGCCGGCTATATGGGGTGGACCGCCAACGTGGACACCTCCTTCAATTACACCTCTGTGGATGGTGAGGTGAAGGCCGATCAAAACGATCGAGATTTTTATTTGCAAGACACAACTCTTTCTATTTCCAAAGCTCTTTGGCAAGACAGTCAAAATACACTTTCTCCGTCGGTCTTTTACGTGCTGCCAACCAATCAAGCCACTCAAAACCTTGGAATCAAGGGAGTCTTGGGATTGGACCTTATGTTGAATTCGCGATTTTTTAAGAACAAATTGTCTTTGACGAACTCGGGTTCGGCCTATGGAATCATCAACACCTACTACTATTCGCCCCTGACCGGCCTTGTAAATCAAAATGCAGGTTACAGTTATAAACTGGGATTGACCTATCAAATGTTTAAGGGACTTTCGGCTTCTGTGGGTGGCGGTGTGAAGTTGAGCCAATACGTTGACGGAAGCCAAACCTTTCGTTTTCAGAACTCGGCACGGTTAAGCTATCAATATGCCAAATGGACGGTGTATGGATTTTGGATGAATGGAAGCTACTCAGATCAAACGGATTTGGACCTGTGGTACGTCGATGAATACCGTCAAATCGTAGGAGTGGGTTTCAATGTGGTCCTTTAAATCTTCCCTTTCCCTTCTTTTAGGCACACTGGTTCTTTTCGGATGTACCCCAGCCGAGAAAGAATATCAAAATCCAAACGACACCACTTCGCGCCCGAACTATGAGGAAAATGCCCCAGAGCAAGTGTTGAAGGAAAAAGCCAATCAGGATTTGGTTCAAAAACTGCGATCCAAAATCAAGGCGGGTCAGGTTGATCTTTATAAGGATGTCTTTCTCAAGTACAAAGGGGAACTTCTTCAAGATCCCCACACATTGACCGCAGAAAAACTGTCCCAAGACTCCCTTAAGGACAGGCTGAATCTTTTCAACACGGCTGTTCTTTTGATGATCGAAAATAAGGACTCCCATCTTCCACAGGTTCTAAAAGAGTATGAAGAATCCCTTTACAGCTCTTGCAGTGACAAAAAAGATCTCAAAAACTGTTTGAGGCATGTTCTGTTTAAGAAGGACCTTTTGTCTGCGGAAATTGCGCTTTATATCGCAGATCTTAAAAAAAGTGATGGTGAAGACTACTTTTTGGCCTTGGATGTGGTTTTTGCCCTTAAGAATGCCAGTTCAGAAAAGGCTCTCTTAAAAAGATATTTGAAGTCCTTTCCGGCCTATTGGGAAGCTGTATCTCGAGGACCTCGGGAAAGCCTTATGGCTTCCAGAGTTCAACGTCGCCAGAAAATCTACCAATATGCTCTTTGTGTTCCCACTCCAGGAACAGATGACGTCGTTTCTGGGGACGTGGAGTCTCAGCTTTTTGAATGGATTTTTAACTCGGAAGGATCGAAGGTTCGGCCCCTTTCCCAAAGCCAAATTATGAAATGTTCCACAGACCGGTTGAGTGGCAAATTCCTAGATCCATCGGCTTTGGAAGAACTTAAAAAAGGACTGGCTGGCTCTTGGTCTTCCGAGGGAGTGGCTTCTGGAAGTCAGAACACGATGAACCTTCCTGCTTACGGAAAGACTGTAAACTACTTAAAGGGACTTGATTTCGACGTTTTTAAGTCTTTGAACTTTTCTGAGATCAAATTGAACGATTTAAATTCTAAAGAGGATTTGTACTTTGTTTTTCTCATGGATCAGGTCTTTCACCAGAAAATGTCCTTGGGTATAGCTTCTGACATTTACAAAGAGGTTTTTGGGACGGGCAATCAAAGTGAAGCTCAACAAAAGAGATTTCTTGAACTTCTTCAATCCTACTTGGGCAACTATTTGACCTATTTGAGTGTTTCCACCCATAAGAAGCTGGGAGCCTTTTACGCGAACAACTACGAGAACGGAAAATCCTTTTTGGCTCAACTGAATGGCGAGTTGCCAAAGCTCAGGCCGGGATGGCGTCAAACTCAAGAGGGTGCAGAGTTTCTTTATCGCTTTTTTGAAGAAGCTTTGTTTAACGGGTACCGTACGGATGGAAAGTCTCTTCCGAAGGCCTTGTCTCAATTGGAAATGGTATTGATTGATGTTCCTCAAAGCGTAAAGCTTTTGGGGGATATTCCTGCGCAAATTTCCATGGTCTTGATGATGTCTCAAAGAGAGTGGGAGCTTTTTTATTGGGGCGTTCACTATGATGCCAGTTTGCTTCTTCAAAATCTTTTGGATGGAGAAATGCCAAGTTGGTTTGATTTCTCTCGTCCCAGCGGTGTGAGGCTGACGGGGAGTCGCACTCCATTTACCTCTTATGAAGTGGTCTATGGTTTTGACTACTTTTTTCGGTTGAAGCTGTTTGATTCTTATCACATTCCTATTCAAAGCCTTTTTAAGATCACCACGGAACAGTTTATGAAAAAGGGGTTGTCTGAATCTACTTTCCGACTGCAAGAAAAGTGGAATGATTTTCGAAGCATCATCAAGTCTGCGAGTTTTAAGGATAGCTTTCGAGCCTGCAATCTTCTTCAAAATGGACAAAGGGTTCCCTTTTCCATGTTGCCCACTCAAATTGAAATGGCCGTGGGAGTTGGGACAATCGACAACGTGATTAATGACAAATTTCCCAAGATGCTGGATGGATTCATGAAGATTTTTGTCGACTATCTCCAAGAGCGATCGGGAGGTTCTGGCCCAGGACAGGGATTTCGTCTCCATCCCCATTATGATCTTTCGGAGTTTTTAAGAACAACCTATACGCCTCGCCTTCAAATGATGGAGAATATCTTCTCGCTCTATTTGGAATCTGCGAAAGAGCGTGGAGAGTCCGTGGATGGAATCCAAAGGGAAATTGATTCCCAGTCTTTTTCTTATTACCGAAATTTGAGAAAGTCCTTTTACAAGGTTTATGACGACTATTTTGACAAGTCTTACCAATGCGCCATCGATTTCAGCCTTATGGAAAAAAATCGACGTGCCTTCGCGTTTGAAATGGAAAGACGGTATTTGTCCAGTCTTCACGATGCTTTGAGTTTTTTAAAGCATTTGCAAAATTCTGGAAAGTCTTCTTTGACCATGGCTCAATTGAAGTTGCAGTTTCCAAATGAGGCCCTTTGGAAAGATCCTTATTTGATGGAGTCCTTCAGTGATTCTTTGATGCTGGATTTGGCGTCATTTATCCAGCAAAAAATCAATCGACCGGATCCGAGATCCCAAGAAAGCTTCCCTGGATTGGAGCAGGCTTTTTCAGGAAGACCTTCACTGAGTTTTAATGGGAATGGAGAGATCTTTTACCACTACAACCCTATGCGTTTTACCTATCGGGCCAAAAGATATATGGAGTCTGGATTTTGGAGAGGCCAAGAGCTTGTTAAGGTGGAAGATGGTTTGGATTATCAAGATGATCAGTTTCCTAAGAGTTACGCGGAAATTGAGAACAACAAAGAATTGAAGGCCTTATTTGCTAAGGAAATTGGAGTTTTTAAATATTCCGAGTCCAAGGCACAGTTCATTGCAGATGGGATGAGAGTTTTAAGTAAGTACCTTTGGTGGTATCGTTCTTCCAGCAAGAACTCCATTTTGCCATTGAGATCTTATGCTCGATTGAATGTTTCGCGCATCAGGGCCATTCCTTTGGAAACCTCAGCGGAAGATTGTGGCAGTGAGTCTTTGGACACCTGTATGGCCAGCAAAAGACATCGTTTGATCCAGTACACTTTGGAGGGGTGGATGTCTTTGTTTAAGTTGTTTAATCAAAATTCGGAGGAGCGCATTCTGGCTCAAATCAATGGGGTGAGAACGATTTTTCAAGATTCTTCTCGACGAGACATGTCCAGTTGGGTAGACACTTTCTTGAAAGAGAGTGAAGAGCCTCTTCCTTACTTTGATTTTGTTTATGATTATTTCACCAGTGGAGTGGTGACAACGGCAGGAAGCAACCGGATTCGGGACCGGGTGTCGGAAGATCCAAGTGCTTCGGCCAGCAAATCTCCATGGGAATCGGACCTTTACGAAATGAAAAAGGCCACGGAGTTTTTTGAGGAGTACAAGCAGGACAAGGTTCACTTTGGATTGGATGAAAATGGAAAGTTTCGCGCCAATGAAATCTTTATTCAAGGATTGCGAAAAGAGATCTCTTTTTACTTCCAGTCGGTTTCAGAGTTGGAAGAAATGGCCCTGAACTACCGATCCGAAGATTTGCCTCCATTTGCTCTTTTTGCAGATGAACCGCCCGTCACCAACTTGGATCGGTTGAATATGAGAACTTTGTCTTTTGTGGCTCAAGAGCACAAAGACTTCCAATGCCAGACGGACAATCTGTTTGCCACGGAAACCAGCTTTTGTCCGAGCAAGCCTCGACCTTAAAAAATTATTTCTTCAATAGATAAGCGCCCCAGCGAGAAAGTTGCTCGGGCGTCAATTGCGCTTCCAAAACCGTGCCCGTGGATGCAGGCTCAGATTTTAAAATCTGCGACTCGCGGCTGAGTTCATAGATTTTGTATTCTTCTTCTTTTGGAAAATAAAGTTGCACCTTTTCGTTGATGCTTTGAAGGGCCACTGTCATTTGCTTTCGAAGTTTGTCCAAACCTTCTCCGGTCAATGCAGAAACAAAAACCCTAGGGAAGGCCTTCACTTGAAATTGCTTTTCAAAAGGGGCCACATCAATTTTGTTGAAAACATAAATGACGGGCTTTTTGTCCCAACCAAACTCTTGAATCAAATCATCCACCACGCGCACCTGTTGATCCATGGACGGGGAGGACAAATCAATCACGTGGAGCAAAATGTCCGCGTCCTCAGATTCTTCAAGTGTTGCTTTAAAGGCTTCGATCAAATGAGGCGGAAGCTTTCGAATAAATCCCACCGTATCGGTCACCACTGCGGGACCCGCTTCTGGCAAGTACACTTTGCGGGTGGTAGGATCCAGCGTGGCAAACATTTGATTTTTCGCCATCACTTGAGATCCGGTCATTTGGTTTAAAAGCGAACTTTTGCCCGAGTTGGTGTAACCAATCATGGCAAAGGTGGGGATTTGTTGGCGCCGTCTCAAAGAGCGATGCTGTTTGCGCTGTTTGCGAACCCCTTCCAATTTTTTGCGAATGGCTTTGACCCGTTCTCGGATGCGGCGGCGGTCATTTTCAAGAGCCGTTTCTCCCGGTCCTTTGGCTCCAATTCCACCACCTTGCCTGGAAAGAGAGCCCATCCAAGCGCCCACCATCCGCGGCAACTGATCGAGCATTTGTGCAAGTTCCACTTGAAGTTTTCCTTCGTAAGTCTTTGCACGAAGGGCGAAGATGTCCACGATCACTTGGTTGCGATCCATCACGCGCACCCCAAAGGATTTCTCCAAGTTTCGCCCCTGAACGCCCGACAAACTGTGATCCACAATGATCACATTGGCTTCGGTCTCTTGAATCATTTCGGTGATTTCTTGAACTTTTCCAGAGCCCATCAAAGTGGCCGCTTGAAACTGAGGCAACACTTGAACCGAACTTCCAACCACCTCTGCGCCCCAGGCCGAGGTCAAATCTTCCAACTCCAAAAGGCTTTCTTTGATTTCAGTGAGCGGATCAGATTTGAGTCCCACACCCACCACAATGGCGCGGATTTTTTGAGAATTTGCAGGGCTTGAATTTTCTGTCGTATTCAAAGGGGAAAGAGTCTCCTTGTTTTTTTAAATATTCTAGCACGGGCCTTTTGAAAGTTTCAAATTTCTTCCATAAAGGCCAGCACTTAGGAGTCTTAAAGGAGGTCCTGACCTCTACGACTTTGGATGGGGCTGTTTGTAAGCCTGGGCTTCCAGGGCGGTCATGGTGATGGTGTTCATAATGTCGTCCACCGTGCAGGTGCGCTGAAGCACGTTTGCTGGTTTTTTAACTCCCATCAAGAAGGGGCCTAAAACTTCTCCACCACCCAGCTGCTGAAGCAGCTTGTAGGAGATGTTGCCCGCATCCAGGTTCGGGAAGATCAAAATGTTGGCTCCGCCTTTGATATCACAAAACGGGAAGATGCGATCCACAATGTCGTTGCTGACCGCAGTGTCCGCTTGCATCTCTCCATCGATGATCAATTCCGGCCGATGTTTTTTAACAATGCGCGCGGCTTCTTTCATTTTTAAGGGATTGCCTTCGCGCCCCATAAAGTTGGTGTAAGAGAGCATGGCAATCTTCGGTTCCACATCAAAATAGCGGGCCACTTGAGAAGCATGAATGGCAATGGACGCCAATTGCTCTGCGGTGGGCTCGATGTTGACGGTGGTGTCGGCAAAAAATAGCAGGCGGTCTTTAATGATAACGACGTTCAAACCGGAAGCCACTCGGCTTCGGCCGGGCCCAATGATTTGCAAAATGGGGCGAACGCACTCGGAATAGTTCATGGTGGCGCCAGTGATCAAACCATCTGCGTCTCCTTGATGAACCGCCATGGCCGCAAAGTAGTTGGGGTCTGCCATCAAACGCTCGGCTTCGGCGCGCATCACGCCTTTTCGTTTTCTCATTTCATAAAGAAAATGAACGTACTGCATGTACCTGGCGTCTTTGGAAGGTTGGCAAATTTCCACATCTTTTAAGTGATCCAATTCCAATTCTTTAATTTTGGATCGGACCAAATCTTCGTAGCCCATCAAAACCGGCTGAATGATGTTCTCGGCCACAATGGAGTTCAGCGCTTTTAATATTTTGGTGCTGCGACCTTCAGGGAAGTAAATCCGTGGAAGAGGTTCGTTGCTGCGTTGAGCATGGGCTCGAACGCGGTTGGCAATGCCTCGAATGAAGCCCCGCTTTTTGGACTGAAGATTGATCAACTGATCTTCGTATTCTTCAAAATCCACGATGGGCTTTTGGGCCACTCCCGAATCCATAGAGGCACGGGCCACAGCCGGCGCCACTTTTAAAAGCACCCTGGAATCAAAAGGTTTTGGAATGATGTAGTCCGGTCCAAACTGAAAATTTTTGTTGGCATAAGCCATGGAAACACTTTCAGGAACATCTTCGCGGGCCAAATCGGCTAAAGCGTGAACGGCAGCCAGTTTCATTTCTTCGGTGATGGCCGTAGCTCGGGTGTCCAGGGCGCCACGGAAAATGCTTGGAAAACCAAGAACGTTGTTTACCTGGTTGGGATAATCGGAACGGCCGGTGGCAATGATCACATCTGGACGCACTTTTTTGGCCACATGGGGATCAATTTCAGGATCAGGATTGGCCATGGCAAAGACGATGGGATTTTTACCCATGCTTTTCAGCATGTCCTCGGTCAGCACTCCGGCCACACTGAGTCCCACAAAACAGTCTGCCCCCTTCAAGGCGTCCACAAGGGTTCGCGCTTCGGTGTCCACGGCAAATTCTTCTTTGAAGCTGTTCATGCCTTCTTTGCGGCCCTTATAAATCACTCCACGGGAATCACACATCAAGATGTGGTTTCCGGGAACTCCCAAAGCTTTAAAGATGCGCGCACAAGAGATGGCCGCCGCGCCGGCACCGTTGAAGACCACTTTCAATTCGGAAGTCTTTCTCTTTGTAATTTGGCAGGCATTGATTAAGGCGGCTCCTGAAATGATGGCCGTTCCATGTTGGTCATCGTGGAAGACCGGAATGTTCATTTCTTTTTTTAAGCGAGTTTCAATTTCAAAACATTCAGGTGCAGCAATGTCTTCCAAGTTGATTCCACCAAAAGTGGGCTCGAGGTTTTTACAGGTTTGGATGAACTCCTCGGTGTCTGTGGTTTTCAACTCGATGTCATACACATCAATGCCAGCGAATTGTTTGAACAAGACGCCTTTTCCTTCCATGACCGGCTTTCCTGCCAAGGGGCCAATGTTGCCAAGGCCAAGAACTGCGGTTCCGTTGGTGACCACGGCAACCAAGTTTCCTTTGGCGGTGTAGTCGTAAACTTTGCTGGGATCCTTTGCGATCACTTTGCAAGGAGCGGCAACTCCCGGAGAGTAGGCCAAGCTGAGAGCGTGTTCACTGTCACACTCTTTGCTGGAATTGACATCCACCTTTCCGGGCTTTCCCTTTGAGTGGTACTCAAGGGCTTCGCGGTCCAGGTGGCTCATTTTACTTGTATCAAGAGTTTCATTATTGCTCATTTTAACCTCAAAGGCTCTTAAGTTATGTGGCTTCTCTAGCAGCCGTCAATGCCGATCGTGGGAGAGGGGAGAGTCACGCCGCTTTGCAAACTCGACCTGCGCTTACCGAATCTCAATTTGACTTTAAGATTCCATCTCGGCAACTTAAATTGTCTATTGAATTATCTTCATCTAAGGAGTCGCAACTGATGTCAAATGCCAACAAATCCGATCGAGATGTGGTGCTGGTGGAGGGCGTTCGAACCCCCTTTGCCAAGGCTGGAACCAAGCTTAAGGATGTTCATCCTGCGGAACTGGGGCGCACGGCCCTTCAGGAGTTGATTGCTCGCAGCAATTTGGACACGGAAGTCGTGGATGAAGTGATCATCGGAAACACGGGCAACCCTTCCGACGCTGTGAACATTTCCCGAGTGGTGGCTTTGCGATCCGGAATCCCATTGAAAACTCCCGCTTTCAGTGTGCATCGAAACTGTGCATCTGCCATGGAGAGCATCACTTTGGGCTACGAAAAAATCAAATCGGGAACTTCCGATGTGATCGTAGCTGGAGGAACAGAGAGTATGTCTCAACTTCCCTTGTTGATGCCGCCGGCAATTGTTGAAATCTTTGGCAAGTTGGGCGCGGCGCGGACCACGGGGCAAAGATTGTCTGTTCTGGGCCAGCTTTTGAAAGCGGACTTGAAGCAGATCGTAGAAATGGTGACCACATCTCCTTTTGCGCAAACCCCTCACAAGCCACGAATTTCCGTGATGGAAGGTCTGACCGATCCTTTTAAAGGGATCAACATGGGGCAAACCGCTGAAATTTTAGCGAAGGAATTTGGAATCTCTCGAGAAGAGCAAGATCGCTTTGCGGTTCGCAGTCACGCGCGGGCCGTCGCCGCTCAAAAAAGTGGACGCATGGCTGAAGAAATCACTCCCGTGTTTTTGGCTCCAAAATTCAAAGAGGTGGTCAGCGAAGACATTGGTCCTCGAGACGGTCAAAGCATGGAGCAGTTGGCAAAGTTAAAGCCTTTCTTTGACAAAAAATACGGAACGATCACCGCAGGGAACTCCTGTCCCATTACAGATGGTGCAGCCATGGTTCTACTTATGAGCCGTGAAAAGGCCAAAGCTTTGGGACACAAACTGGTGGCGCGCATTCGCTCTTATGCCTTTGCGGGTCTTGAGCCGGAACGCATGGGTCTTGGGCCCGCTTACTCCACTCCGATTGCATTGAAGCGTGCCGGATTGGATTTTAAAGAGTTGGGACTTGTGGAGTTGAATGAGGCCTTTGCCGCTCAAGTGATTGCCTGTGAAAAGGCGTTGAACAGTGATGAGTTCTGCAAAGAAAAATTGGGTCTCTCCGGAAAGCTTGGGGAAATTGATCCGGAAATTTTGAATGTCAATGGAGGAGCGATTGCCTTGGGACATCCGGTGGGAACCACGGGCACGCGGATTGTTTTGACGTTGATGAAAGAGATGCAAAAGAGAAATGTGCAGTTTGGTCTGGCCACACTTTGTATTGGTGGTGGTCAAGGTGGTTCTGTGATCTTAGAGAGAGAGGATTAATCCAGTGAGCATTCAAGAAAGCATTCAACTGAAAGAAAAAGACGGCATTGCCTTTGTGGAATTTGATTTGGTCGGAGAGAAGGTCAACAAGCTTTCCACTCCGGTGATGATGCGTTTCAAAGAGGTGGTGGAAGAGTTGAAAAAATCCAGCTTTAAGGCTGTGGTTTTAAAATCCAACAAACCCGGAATTTTTATTGCCGGTGCAGACATTGAAGAGATCAAAAAGTTAAAGACCAAAGAAGATTTTAAAACAGTGATCGATCAGGCTCATCAGATCTTTAATGATTTTGAAGATCTTCCCATGCCTACGGTGGCCGTGGTGAATGGCGCGTGCATGGGTGGTGGTTGCGAGTTGATTTTGACTTGCGACTATCGAGTTTGCTCGGATGACAAATCCACAAAGATTGGCCTTCCTGAAGTGCAGTTGGGGATCATTCCTGGGTTTGGTGGATGTGTTCGCCTTCCTCGAGTGGTAGGGCTTCAAGCCTCTTTAGATATCATTTTGGCTGGAAAATCAGTGGACTCTCGAAAAGCCAAAAAAATTGGCTTGGTGGACGAGGTGATTCCCGCAGAGCTGATCGAAGAGCGCAGTGTGGATTTTGTGAATTCCATTCTGTCTAAAGGAAAGCGCAAGAAACGTTTTCAGCCCAAGGGCATGATGAATTCCGTTTTGGAATCTGCGTTGGGCCGAGGAATGGTTTTTTCTCAGGCTCGAAAAATGGTGATGAAAAACTCCAAAGGTTTTTACCCAGCACCCTTGTCGGCTTTGGATGTGGTGAAGAAAACTTACGGGATGTCCAACCGAAGCAAAGCCTTGCAAATTGAATTGGAAGGTTTTGTTAAAGTTGCGGTGACTGATATTTCTAAGAATTTGATCAATCTGTTTTTTATGATGGAGTCTGTGAAAAAGCAGACCGGCGTGAAGGGCGATGTGAAGCCGCGCAAAGTCAAAAAGATCGCGGTACTTGGAGCGGGAACCATGGGTGGAGGAATTGCCCAGGTGGCTGCGGACAAGGGCTTCTTTGTGCGTATGAAAGACATCAACAATGACTCTTTGGCATTGGGTTACAAGCAGGCGCAAAGCATTTGGTCTAAAAAGTTAAAGCGTCGCCGTTTAACGAAGCACGAGTTCGCGGAGAAAATGTCTCACATTACGGGCGGTTTGGATTACGCTGGTTTTGGAAATGTGGACGTGGCGGTGGAAGCCATCGTTGAAGACATGAAAATCAAAAAAGCGGTGATTGCGGAGACGGCGAAGCACATGCCTCAAGATGCGATCATTGCCACCAACACCTCGTCATTGAGTGTGACGGAAATGGCAGAGGCTCACCCTCATCCAGAAAATTTTGTAGGCATGCACTTTTTCAATCCTGTGGACAAAATGCCGTTGGTGGAAGTCATTCGCGGTCCAAGAACCAGCGATGAAGCGACGGCAACCATTTTTGATTTGTCCAAGAAGATGGGAAAGACGCCTGTTGTTGTGAAAGATGGACCGGGCTTTTTGGTGAACCGTTTGTTGATGCCATACATGATTGAAGCCATGTTCCTTTTGGAAGATGGAATGGCCATTGAAAAGGTGGACCGCTGGTACACTCACAAATTTGGAATGCCCATGGGGCCTTTTCGTTTGATGGACGAAGTGGGGCTGGATGTGTGTGTAAAAGTGGTTAAGATTTTCCGCGAGTCTTTGGGCGAGCGCATTCAGGTTCCGGAAGTGGCGCACACGTTGTCCAAGAGCGATCGTCTGGGCAAGAAAAACGGCAAAGGTTTTTACCAGTACGACTCCAATGGCAAAGAGACCGGAGTGGACAGCAGTGTCTATAAAGATTTGGGATTGGGTCAGCCCACAAATCCTTTGACGGAAAAAGAGTGCTTGGAGCGCGGAGTGTTTGTGATGATCAACGAAGCGGCTTTGGCATTGATTGAGGACAAGATCGTGGAGACTCCGCAGGATGTGGATTTGGCCATGATTATGGGAACCGGTTTTCCACCTTTCCGCGGAGGGCTTCTTCGCTATGCGGACTCTTTGGGGTCCAAATATGTGGTGGAAGAGCTTGAAATGTATGCCACCAAATGTGGCCCTCGTTTGAAGCCAACCACACCCTTGTCCCAAATGGCCGCCTCTTCCCGCAGCTTCTACTGACCCCGGCAGGCACCGAAACCATGCCGGCTGATTGGAATTCAGACACCTCAGTGACGAAATAGAGCTTCAAAACAGGGCTTTGGGGCAAAGACCCCTCAAGTCCAATATATGAGATCTGAGGCCCTGTTTCCTGGCATTTTCCTTGCCTCTCTTAAAAAGTGAACCTTTCACTTTCGGGAGAAGTGCTATGAGAAAGTCCAAAATCTTGAGTTGGGGAGCCGTCCTTGTTTTGAGCCTGGGTCTTGGAGCCTGCGCGAACAAAGCCTCGGACAAAAGACAGCGGATTGAAACCCGTGGAGCGAACAATGTGGCTCCAGTGGAGTCTACGCCTCAACCATCCGCCCCAGTGGCCAAATCCGATGGACAGGGAAAATGGGGAGAAATCATTGCTCCTAGCAATTGGCAGCAAGCTCAGTTTCAGCAACAGGTGGTCTCGTTTCTATCGAACCTTTCTGAGCCCGATGGAAATCCATTGAGTCTTGGAACAGTCAGTGGACGGAGCAATGATTCAACGGGAATTCGATTCTATGGATCTGTGGGCTTGAGTGGCGCCTTCAATGTGAACGGTCAAAACAATTTAACCGTGCAGTCTTCTGGCAGTGAGCTTCGCATAGCTGTCGTCGACAATTATGTGGGCATGAAAAACGCCGAGGGCGAAACCATTAAAGAAGTTCCTATTTACATTGCTTCCCAGGTGGAAGGTTTTGTCAGTGTGACCGGTGTGATTCAAGGGAGCCAAGCGCTGATCACTTATGAGGACAGTTTTGGAAAGATTCAACTGCAAGGAACTTTCAACTCCAACTGGTTTACAGGATCAGTGAGCTTTGCAAACAACTCTGCAATCAACGGCGGCGCCGGACAGCAAGGTCAATTGGGAGTCTTTCGCGTAGAAACTTGCGGATTCTTTAAATGTCAGTAAGCCCTATTGAATCTTGACCCGCTCCGCTTGGGGCAGTCTACTTAAAGGGATGTCGATTTCACTGGATTTTGATCCTCAAGCTTATCAGTCCCTCATTGGAGGGACGCCCATCTTAGAGGCGCCGGCGCCTTCGTTGGAAACCCTCGAAGAGGCGCACTCTTTCTTGCGAGCCTATGGCTATGATGTTTCCATTCCTCAAGATGAAGAGAAGTTGTGGCTGATTCATTCGAGGGCCGTCACCTATTTGAAGGCCCGCATTCTTAAAGAAGATGAAAAACTTCCTGAAGAAATCAGTGATCCTTCAAAATTGGAAGATGTGGGGCGCCTTTTATTGATGGCGGGGCCCAGGGAAGCTGACAAGGACCTGCACCGTTGGTCCTGCATTCTTTTGAAAGTCATGCACGTGGTGACTCACTTGCAAAATGACCTGTTCAGTTACTTCAGCTCTGAGATTCAAGAGCAAATTTTTCGGCCTTACAAAAATTTTGTGCGCCAGGATCCGGCAACGGGTTTGCTCTTGGAAGCTTCCGAGGACTCAGAGCCCATTCGTCTGCAGAAAATGGAGTTAAAACCTTTCAAGGATTCCAACTCCGCCATCACAAAGCTGTTGTCCAAGCCGGACGCGGTGGCCTTTGGTTTGATGGATAAAATTGGAGTGCGGATTGTAACCCAAACGCTTTTGGATGTGTTTCGGGTGATGCAGTTTTTGGTGAAGAACCACGTGGTCAGTTACCCCCATGTGGTTCCGGGGCAGTCAAACAACTCGCTTTTTCCCGTAAAAAAATTTTTGGACATTGTGAATGAAATGAAATCCAAAGGTGTGACCGATCACAAAGAGATCAATGAGGTCTTAAAAGAGTGCCTTGCAAAAGGCTTGGATCAAAATCAGTATTTGATCAAAGCCAATGAGTTTACGGCGCGGGAATATCGATTTGTGAAGTTTATCAATCGCCAACTGGTCAAAGTTCCTGGGGCAGAAGGGGAGCGGCCGGTTTCTTTTTTCTACCCTTATGAAGTTCAGATCATTGATTACGAACACTACCTGGCCTCCATGTCCGGTGAGGCTTCCCATGATCGCTATAAGGGTCGTCAGCGAGCCAAGGCCCGCGAGCGCTTGTTTGCAGGATTCAAGCATTGACCTTCGTCGGGCTCTTTTTCAGGTGAGAGCTGTTAATTTTTAAAGGAACTGTTAGCATCAAAGTCATCATGCGCCAGTGGAATTTTCTCATCTCGATCCTCACTTTAGGATGCTCGTTTGCATCGGTCTCGATGGCTCAAGAACAGCTGGGCACATTGAGTGTGAGTGATCTGACTTTAAGGCCCCAAGGGTTCTACCGCGAGCAGCAAGAAGGGGAGTTTGTTCTTGGAGAAAGTTCTGTTGGAATTTTATGGACCTTGGATGACCGTCTCTCTTCAAAATTTCGAATCGGAGCACACAGCTTAAGAGGAAAACCAAAACTCTATGCGGACACCAAAAGTGAAAGTGACATTGATTTGGTGGAAGCCTACGGCGAGTACGAAAGTCTTTTTGGGCGTTTTCGCATTGGATTGATTCCTTTGGAAATTGGACGAGAGGGAGTGCTCTCTGAAAGTGAGCTGATTTTCCCGCGTTCTGAAATCTACTCTCAAGGTCTTGTGGGTCTTCGAGACATCGGCCTGAATTATTTCATCACATACAATTACTTTTTCACCGGATTCAGCGTGTTCAACGGTGAGTCGGGAAACAGTCAAGATCACAAGACCTGGTATGCAGCCCGTTGGGGATATGATTTTCACAAGCTTCGCGTGGAGGCTTTTGGGCAAACCGGTTCCACAGACCCCTCTTCCACAACGGGAAGTTCTTTGACGGTGGCGCGCTTCAATGCGGCGCAAACCTCTAAGTGGAGAATGGGTGGAGTTTACGCAGATTGGCGTCCGTCGTCCTTTCGGTTGTCGCTTGATTTTGCAGTGGGTGACAAAGAGCAAAACCAAGAGAGTTTTCGATTTGCCACCAGCAACTTGGAATTTGGCCAGATGTTTTCCGAAGGCCTTGGGTATTTTGTCCGCTACAATCCTTTCGATCCAGATCTGAAAACAGACAATGATGGTGTTCACAAAGTGAGCTTGGCATTGGTAAAGGCCAACAAATCATCCACTTCAAAAGTCATTTTGATTGGATCTAAGGTGATGGAGGAGGGGGTGCAAACTCCCAACGACGAAATCCGCCTGATCTGGTCTGTCACGCCGCTTTATTTTCCTCAGTCAAACTAGAAACCCACTCGTCAAAATTTCTCGGCTTTGCTACTGTCTTCCCGTTACAAAAAGTAAATTGAGGTGCCACCCCAAAAGTGTGCAACTTCAAAACCTGTATTCGACGCGTCTAACGCACCGATTACAGATTTTGAAGCCGGATATTTTCTGAGTGGCACCTAAATCAGGCACCCAAATCAAAAGGAGGAGAGATGGCGATCCAAAAAGTGGGCGTACTTGGAGCGGGGCAAATGGGAAATGGAATCACTCAAGTGGTGGCTCAAAAAGGCATCCAGGCCGTGATGGTGGACATCTCTGATGAAGCTTTAAAGCGTGGAATGGCGACCATCGAAAAAAGCTTGGATCGATTGATCAAAAAAGAAGTGATGCCCGCGGATCAAAAATCAGAAGTCATCTCCCGTATCGTCACCAGTAAAGACATGAGTGCGTTCAAAGATTGTGATTTGGTGGTGGAAGCGGTCACTGAAAAAGTGGACCTTAAGCTTCAACTTTTTACTCAGTTGGATGAAGTTTGTAAAGATGGAGCCATCCTTTGCACCAACACCTCCAGCATCTCCATTACAAAAATTGCCAGTGCCACTCGCCGACCGGATTTTGTGGCCGGGATGCACTTTATGAATCCCGTGCCCTTGATGAAACTGGTAGAGGGGATTCGTGGACTTCAAACATCAGATGAAACTTTTAAAACGGTTCGTAAGCTTGCAGAAGATCTTGGAAAAACTTTTGTAGAGGTGAAGGACATTCCTGGGTTTGCGGTGAATCGCATTCTGATGCCCATGATCAACGAAGCCGTTTACACCTTGTATGAAGGAATCGCCACGGTGGAAGACATTGATTCCGCCATGAAACTGGGAACCAATCAGCCCATGGGGCCATTGACCTTGGCAGACTTTATTGGTCTGGACACCTGTCTTTCCATCATGAATGTCCTTCATGAAGGTTTGGGAGACACCAAATACCGACCTTGTCCGCTACTTGTAAAGTATGTGGAAGCCGGCTGGCTTGGCCGCAAAACAGGAAAAGGTTTTTACTCTTACGACCAATAAAGGGAGGTCCCAATGTCTTTTGAAACCCTTCGTTTTGAAGAGCACAAAGCCCCCAATGGGCAGAAGTATATTTCGATCACAATGAATCGGCCTCAAGCAATGAATGCGTTGAATGGCCAAGTGTTGAAAGAGCTGGATCAGGCCCTTTCAAAAATTTCCGAAGACTCTAAGGTTCGAGCATTGATTTTAACTGGCGAGGGCAAAGCCTTTGTGGCGGGCGCCGACATTTCTGAATTTAAAGATTTGGACGCGGGCAAAGCCCAAGAGATGTCCGAACGAGGACAGCGCTTGTTTCAAAAACTGGAAGACATGGAAATCCCGACCCTTGCTGCCGTTAACGGTTTTGCTTTGGGAGGTGGTTTGGAGCTGGCATTGTCTTGTGACATGTTGATCGCAAGCTCCAAAGCAAAGTGGGGGCTTCCAGAAGTGACCCTTGGACTTCTTCCGGGCTATGGCGGCACTCAAAGACTTTCTTTGAAAACAAATTTTGGAGTGGCCAAGAGAGCCACCTTAACAGGAGAAATGTTTTCAGCCGAACAGGGTGAGAAGTGGGGACTGTTTACTCAAATTTGCGAACCTGAGCAGCTGCTTGAGGAAGCCCATAAAATTGCCGGAAATATTTGTGAGCGTGCGCCCATTGCCGTCCGCATGGCCAAAGCCTGTATCAATGTGGGTTTTGAAGACTTCTCGAAAAAAGGTTTTCAGTTGGAAGCCCGTGCGTTTTCCGAAGTTTTTAAAACTGCGGATCAAAAGGAAGGTGTGGACGCTTTTCTCTCTAAGAGAAAACCTGAATTCAAAGGTGAATGATGTCATATAAAGCAAAAAATCCCATTCGAGTGGTTACGGCGGCTTCTCTTTTTGATGGTCACGATGCTGCAATCAATGTCATACGTCGGATCCTGCAAGACTTCGGCGTGGAAGTGATCCACTTGGGTCACAACCGTTCGGTTTTTGATGTGGTTTCGGCAGTCCTTCAAGAGGGCGCGCAAGGTGTGTGCATCAGTTCCTACCAAGGAGGACACATGGAGTATTTCAAATATCTCCGTGACCTTTTGGATGCGGCGGGTGCTCACTATGTGCAAATTTATGGAGGTGGCGGAGGCGTCATCATCCATGAAGAGAAGAAAGAGCTTGAGGACTACGGCATCGCTCAAATTTTTCATCCCGATGATGGGCGCCGGTTGGGGCTCGAGGGAATGATTGAAATGATTGTCAAAGGTTGTGACTTTGACCTCTTGGAAGCTTCAAAAAACTCGAAAAACCCTCGGCCTTCAAAAACAGAGGAATTGAAAGCGGATTTGAATTTCCTCAACTCTCCTTTGAACCAAAGAGATCTGGGTGTTGAGATTACCGGAGTGGAAAGTCGCGGGCTGGCGGTTGCATCCAGCTCCTCCAAAGCGCCTTTGGTCCTTGGAGTCACAGGAACAGGTGGAGCGGGAAAATCTTCTTTGGTGGATGAGCTGTTGCTCCGCTTTAAAAATATTTTTCCTGAAATTAAAATCGGTGTGGTGTGTGTGGACCCTTCTAAGCGAAAGACGGGTGGAGCCCTGCTTGGGGATCGCATTCGCATGAACACCTTGAACCGTCCTGGACTTTTTATGCGATCTCTCGCTTCACGGGGATCCGGCAATGAAATTTCGGAAAGCCTTCCTTTGGTTTTGGATCATATGAAAACCAAGGGCTTTGATTTGTTGATCGCAGAAAGTTCCGGTATTGGTCAGGCTTCCAGCAAGATTGTGGAGTTGAGTGATTTGAGTTTGTACGTGATGACTTCTGAATTCGGCGCTCAGTCTCAGCTTGAAAAAATTGACATGATTGATTTTGCCGATTTGGTGGCCATCAATAAAGCCGATCGAAGAGGGGCTCAAGATGCCCTTCGCGATGTGACCAAACAGTATAAGCGTTCACGAAAGATTTTTGAAGCCAGTGAAGAAGTTCCCGTCTACATGACTCAAGCCAGTCAATTCAATGACCCGGGCTTAAATCAGCTTTTTATGTGTTTGATTTCCACCTTGACGGAAAAAGGAAAGAGCCTTTCCAAAGAGTTTCCCTTTGAATTGGATGAAAAGCGAAAGAACCTTTTGACCGAATCCAAAAAGCAAACTGTGGTTCCTCCGGAGCGTCAGAACTATTTGGCTGAAATTGTCTCAATGATTCGGAATTACAAAACCGATGTGGAGAACAAGTCCGCAGTGGCTTCCAACTTGGGAAGTCTTCATCAGGTGTCCGAACTCTTAAAATCTAAAAGTTCAGAATCTGAAACCGCTCCACTGACAACTTTAAAAGAAAACTTGGAAAAGGATTTTTCCAAAAGTGATTTGGATCAGGTGCAAAAATTTGAGGATCTCAGAAATCAATATGCGGGCGAAGAGTTTATCTATCATGTTCGTGACAAAGAGATTCGCCAACCTTTGACCACCACTTCTCTGAGTGGAACAAAGATTCCAAAAGTGGTTGTTCCCAAACTCAAAGACTGGGGCGATCGCTACCGTTATTTGAAGCTTGAAAATGTTCCTGGTGTTTTTCCTTTCACCGCAGGGGTGTTTCCACTGAAGCGCACCGGAGAAGATCCCACACGCCAATTTGCAGGGGAAGGTCCTCCGGAAAGAACCAACCGACGGTTTCACTATCTTTCCAAAGGGGAGCCGGCAAAGCGACTGTCGACGGCTTTTGACAGTGTCACTTTGTACGGGGAGGATCCGGATCCTCGTCCCGACATTTATGGAAAAGTGGGTGAAAGTGGTGTGAGCATTGCCACGGTGGAAGATATGAAAAAGCTCTATGCGGGATTTGATCTTTGTGATCCATCCACCAGTGTCAGTATGACCATCAATGGTCCGGCCCCCATGATTTTGGCCTTTTTCCTTAACACAGCCATCGATCAACAGGTGGAGTTGAAGGAAAAAGAAACCGGAAATAAAATTCCCTATGGATCTTCGGATTGGGAAGCCATCAAGTCAGAAACTTTGATGAAGGTTCGAGGCACGGTTCAAGCGGACATCTTGAAAGAAGATCAGGGGCAAAACACCTGCATCTTCTCCATTGATTTTGCTTTGAAGATGATGGCTGACATTCAGGAATATTTTATTGCGAACAAAGTTCGCAATTTTTATTCGGTCAGTATTTCTGGATATCACATTGCTGAGGCGGGGGCGAATCCCATCACTCAGCTTGCGCTGACACTTTCAAATGCTTTCACCTATGTGGAGTATTACCGGGCACGAGGCATGAAGGTGGATGATTTTGCTCCGAACCTTTCGTTCTTTTTCTCCAATGGTTTGGATCCCGAGTACACAGTGATCGGCCGCGTGGCCCGACGCATTTGGGCCATTGCCATGAAAGACAAATACCAGGCGTCCGAGCGTTCCCAAAAGCTGAAGTATCACATTCAAACATCGGGTCGGTCGTTGCATGCGCAAGAAATTGACTTCAATGACATTCGAACCACCTTGCAGGCCTTTATTGCAATTTCAGACAATTGCAACTCTTTGCACACCAATGCTTATGACGAAGCCATCACCACTCCGACGGAAGAGTCTGTTCGGCGGGCAAAAGCCATTCAGTTGATCATCGGAAAAGAGTTTGGTTTGAACAAAAACGAAAACCCGCTTCAAGGAAGTTACTTTGTGGAGTGGTTGACGGATGTGGTGGAGGAAGCCGTGTTGGATGAGTTTATGCGCATCAATGAGCGCGGCGGTGTTTTGGGCGCCATGGAAACTCAGTATCAACGCTCACGCATTCAAGAAGAATCCTTACACTATGAAACTCTCAAACACAGTGGGGAACTTCCGGTGGTAGGAGTGAACACCTTTGTGGATCCGGAAACTTTGAAAGAGGATTACATTCCTCCCAAGATCGAAATGGCCAGAGCTTCTCAAGAAGAGAAAAAGCAACAGTTGGATCATGTTTTGGATTTTCAAAAGAAGAATTCAGATCCCGCCGCTCGGGCTTTGGCAGAGTTGAAAGAAGAAGCCTTGAAGGGCCACAACATTTTTGCGGCCTTGATGAAGGCGGCGCGCTTTTGCAGTTTGAAGCAGATGTCTCAAACCCTGTTTGAAGCGGGTGGCACTTACCGCCGCAACATTTAAAAAACAGAACCGGCCCCACCAAAAATAAGGCCCCACTTGGCTTCGCCAAAAGGTACCTGCTTCCTTTTCCGATATGCACCGCATATCGGAAAAGGAAGCAGGTACCTTTTGGCGAAGCTCTATTGTGCGATGAATTAGCGAGGGACCAGGTAGAATTAGCGGAGGGCCAGGTAGGCGCTCATGATGTGGTAAAAGGAACTGGCTTTCGCGGGTTGAGATTTGTAAGCCCCTGAATCCTGTTGCAAATCAAACCACAGTCCGGAAACCGGCGTCGTGAAAAATCCCATCAAAGCCTTTTCAGCCTGAACTGCGGCGGCGAAATAGGACTTCATTTCCTTGCCATCCGATTCCAAGGCCAACTGCCTTGCCGCTTTGATTCGCTCGCATTGGGGCCAAAAACGGTGTGTGGAAGATTTCACGCTGTGATCACTCCACATCTCGTCAAACAAGGATCCGGTGGAAGTGTCCAGCCCATGTTGTTCGCTGATTTGAAACAACTGTTTTCGAACGGATGAAAGATCTCTTCCTGTCAGTCGTTGGTATTCACCCATCAGCCAAGACCACTCACAGAGATGTCCCGGCTCATAAACAAATTTGTCTGAATCCTTCAAGGGCACCCAGTCGGATTCAAAGTGTTCGCAAACCACAGAACTGTCCAAAGGCATCAAAGATTTTAGGCACAGCTCAAGCAGCTCTTCAGCCAGATCTTTCCACTCTTTGGAGGAGTCCACGTCCATCCATGCCAGCGCAGCCTCAAACAGGTGCATATGAGGGTTAGCTTCAAAGACCAGTTGTCCTTGTTCATCGAATTCGCTAAAGCCGCCACCATCCAAAGTTCTTTCGGTCCGCAAATATGCCAAAAGATCCAAGGCCCGTTGTTTTAAATCTTTTTGTTGAAGCAAGGCATAGGCTTGGGCCAATCCGAACATCACAAAACTTTGAGTGTAAAGATCCGCACGGGCATTCAGTTGTTTGGACTCGGGATTCAAAGAGTGACCATAGCCACCCTCTTCCAGTAAAAAATAAGTGATCAAGTAATTGACGGCGGATTCAACAATTTCCCGGGCATCTTCTTTGGAAATCAAATTCAAATCGCCAGCTTGTTTGAACACAAAGATCTGTCGCGCCTGAACCATGGCCCTTCGAGAAAGGGAAAGCTTTGGCTGACCCTCCAAATCAATGGCTTCTACAAAACCACCATCGGTGGGATCGATGCCTTTTTCAAACCACAAGGGGAGAGCTTTTGATTCCAACCAGTTTTTCAATTCGCTGTTTGAATTCCCCATTGTGATTCGCACCCTTTCCTAGTCCTGTCGACCCACATCAAAATAGCGAGCACTCGGATGGTTGAAAATAAATCCTGAAACCGAGGAGGCCGGACTCATGGCCATGCTCTCGGTGAGAGAAACACCGATGCGTTTTTCGGGATTTAAGATTTCCCAAATCAAGGCTTTGTCCTGGTGATTCGGGCAGGCCGGATACCCAGGTGCGGGGCGAATGCCTTGGTAACGTTCTCTTAAAAGATCGTCCAAACTTAAGTTCTCAGACTGTCCGAATCCAAAGATTTTTCGCACTTCCAAGTGGAGCCATTCTGTCAAGGCTTCCGCCAAACGATCGGCAATGGCCTTCACCAAGATGGAAGAGTAATCATCGCCATCCTCTTTCAAAGAGTTGGCATAATCTTCCAGCTCTTGACCTGCGGTCGTTGCAAAAAGACTGATGTAGTCCTTTTGTGAGGAATCATTGCTGATCAGATCTGCCAGGCAGCGCGAAATTTTTTGTGCGGCCCGAGCTTTCTTGGCCGGCTTTTCAATAAGAGACATCAATCTTTGGCGAGGAAAAGTGAATTGTGTCAGTATCTTTCCATCGCTAAAAAGCTGAACGGTTTCTTCATATCGAGTGGCTTCAAAAATTCCAAGAACCGCTTGGGGTTGAAAGCGAGATTCCTTTTTGATTTTTGCCAACATCTCTTTGGCTTCTTCAAAAATCTTTTTGGCTTCCACTCCATATTTTGGATGTTCAAAGATCTTCGGATACAGGCCCTTTAATTCCCAGGTCCAAAAGAAAGGGCTCCAATCGATAAACTTTTCCAACTCTTCAATGGATGGCGTGAACTCAAAAACTCCCATTTTTTCTGGAGAGGAAATGGTGCTCTCGCTAAACTCCAGGTCTTCCCGATAGGAGCGGGCCTCTTCCACGGACAACAGAGGTTCCTTTTGTTGCTCTTTCTTTTCAAAATCTTCGCGAAGACGTTGGTACTTTTCTTTGTAATCAATGAAGTTCTTTGAGCTTTCACTCAATCCATTCACAGCGCCCACAACCAAGGACGCATCCGAAACATGAATCACTGGAGGCTCAAAGAGGGGATCCAATTTTACGGCGGTGTGAAGCATGGAAGTGGTCGCACCTCCTATCAGCACAGGCTTTTTCCAGCCCAACTGCTGAAGCTCCTTCAGATTGTAAGCCATCTCGTCTAACGAAGGAGTGATCAAACCACTGAGTCCAATGAAGTCCACATCGTTGCGAACCGCCTCATCATAAATCTTTTGAAAGGGAACCATCACGCCCAGATCAATCACCTGAAATCCATTGCAGGCCAAAACAACACCCACAATGTTTTTGCCGATGTCATGGACATCACCTTTGACGGTGGCCAGTAAGATTTTTCCTTGGCTGGAAGACTGGGATTCATTTTCCTTCATCAAAGGTTCCAAATAGGCCACGGCTTTTTTCATCACCCGAGCGCTTTTCACCACCTGGGGCAGGAACATCTTTCCGGCCCCAAAGAGCTCTCCCACTTCTTTCATTCCGGTCATCAAAGGTCCTTCAATCACATGAAGGGGAACCTTCAATTCAGAAAGAGCTTCGGCAACATCTTCTTGAATGTATTTGTCGATGCCGTTCACCAAAGAATGAGTGATTCGGCTTTGAACCGGCTCTTTCCGCCAAGACTCATCCACCGCTTGCTTTTTTTCAGAACTCTGTTTGGTTTCGTGGGTTTTGCTGTACTCCAAAATTTGATCGGAAGCTTCTGGAGTGCGGTTTAAAACCAAATCTTCCACCAGCTTCTTCAGTTCGGGCTCAATGTCGTCATAGACTTGAAGCATGCCCGCATTCACAATGGCCATGTCCAGGCCTGCATGGCGAGCATGGTACAGAAAGACCGAATGCATGGCTTCGCGAATTTGATTTTGTCCACGAAAAGAAAAGGACAAATTGGAGATTCCACCGGAATATAAGGTTTCCGGATACTTCTTTTTCAATTCTCTGACAGCTTCCACAAATTCATTGGCGTAGTTGTTGTGCTCGTCAATGCCTGTCCCTACGGTCAAAACGTTCACATCAAAAATAATGTCGGTCGTGGGGAAGCCTTCTTCTTTGAGGATGTCATAGGCTCGGGAGCAGATGCGCACTTTGTCTTCTTTGGTGACCGCTTGGCCCTGTTCATCAAAGGCCATGATTACCGCCGCCGCACCAAACTTCATGGCCTGACGTGCAGACTTTCGAAAGGCTTCCTCGCCATCCTTCAAAGACAAAGAATTGATCACACACTTGCCTTGCAACACTTGAAGGCCTGCTTCGATCACATCCCATTTGGAACTGTCGATCATGATGGGAAGAGCCGAGATCTCGGGCTCCGAAACCAAGTAGTTTAAAAACTTCTGCATCCACTCCTTGGAGTTCAGCATGGCCTCGTCAAAGTTCACATCCAAAATATTGGCTCCATTTTGAGCCTGCTGACGGGCCACTTCGATGGAGGCTTCCAAGTTGTCTTCTTTGACCAGTTTGGAAAACTTCGGCGAACCCGTCACATTGGTTCGCTCTCCCACAAAGATTAAGTTCGGTTCATTTTGAGGAGAAATATTTAAAGCTTCAATTCCCGACAGGCGAAGTTTTCTGGAGTCCTTTTTCGCAGGGACACGAGGAGAACTTTTCGAAACCAACTTCACCATTTCGGCAATGTGCTGAGGCGTGGTTCCACAACATCCACCCACCAGATTTAAAAGACCTTGCTCTGCCAAATTCTTCACACGGGTAGAGAACAGATTGGGGCTTTCGTCATATCCCGTTGCGGACAAGGGGTTTGGAAGTCCTGCATTGGGATAGGAAATCAAAGGAACATCCATCAAGCGAGAAAGTTCCTTCAAGTGAAACTCCACTTGAGAAGGCCCCAGTCCACAATTTAAACCCACCGCCAAGGCATCCGCGTGGCGAATGGAATTCCAAAAGGCTTCCAAACTTTGACCGGACAAAGTTCTTCCCGAAGCATCTGAAATGGTGGCCGAAATCATCACAGGAATCTTTAAACTTTGCTCTTCCTCAATGGTTTTTACGGCATAGATAAAGGCTTTCAAATTTAAAGTGTCAAAAACGGTTTCGCAAAGAAGAAAGTCCACTCCGCCCTCAAGTAGAGCAAGAGTCTGCTCACGGTAGGCCTCAGCCAACTCTGTAAAGGTGAGGGCACGAAATTCTGGACGATTCACATCAGGAGACATGGAAAGCATGCGATTGGTCGGTCCCACAGCTCCGGCAATAAAAACGGGGCGATCTTCCACGGTCTTTTGAAATTTTTGAACTGCCGCTTTCGCAACCTGAACACTTGCCAAATTGAGAGTGCGCACCTGATCGGCCAAACCATATTCAGACTGGCTCAGCGCATTTGCATTGAAAGTGTTGGTTTCAATGATGTCTGCACCGGCTTTTAAAAAATCCATATGAATGGATTCAATCACATCCGGTCGTGTAAGACTGAGGAGTTCATTGTTTCCTTGAAGGTCGCTGGGATGATTTTCAAAATGACCTTTTCGAAAATCCTCTTCTTGGAGCTTGAACTGTTGAATCATGGTTCCCATGGCGCCATCAAAAAAGACAATGCGGGATTGAATCAATTCTTTAAGTTTTTCCGTTTGAGGAAATCCGATCATTTCTGAAGCTCTTTCACCAATTTAGTCACCAGACTGCAATCGTTCATCACGTAAAAATGCAAACAGGGAACGCCAAACTCAAGAAGCTCCATGCACTGCTTTTTTGCCCAGTTGTAGCCGATCTCTTTCACATGGTCGGGGGAATCCATCACTTCACCCACCAACTCATCCGGAAGATCAATGTGAAAGGCTTTGGGAAGGCTCTTCAATTGAGGTAAGGATCTTAAAATTTTAAGTCCTGGGATGATGGGAATTTCAATGCCCAACTCCCGACAGGAGTTCACAAAAGAAATGTATTTAGAAGTGTCAAAAAACATTTGGCTCACAATGTAGTCGGAGCCCACATCCACTTTCTTTTTCAAGTTTTCCAAGTCCCACTTTAAAGAAGCTGCTTCAAAGTGTTTCTCGGGATAGCCAGCAACGCCCACGCAAAAGTCCAAACCTTGGGTGTTTTCCAGATCGTTTAAAAACTCCCCTTTGCGAAGGCGAACAATTTGATCCACCAAAGAGGAGGCGTAATCATGCTGAGTGCGGTCCGAGCGGGTGGGTTTTGCAAAGTTGGGTCCGTCCCCGCGAAGGGCCATGACATTTTCAATTCCTAAGAAGTTCAACTCGATCAGTGCATCTTCCGTTTCCTCTTGAGAAAATCCCAAGCACAAAAGATGAGCCACGGTATCGATTTTAAATCGGTTCTGAATGACTCCACAAATTCCCAAAGTCCCTGGACGTTTTCGAAAGGTTCTTTTTTCAATGGTGCCGTCCGTTTTTTCTTTGTAAAAGGCCACGGAAGAGTGAGAGGTCACATCAATCCACGAGGGATTGAGTGGTGCCAACATCTCCACCATTTCAATGATCTGAGCAATGGATTTTCCACGAGGAGGAGGAATGACTTCAAAACTAAAAAGGGGACCTTTACGTCCCTCAAGATGCTCAATAACTTTCATGGATGAATACTTCCTTCAGATGAGAATTCAAACGAATTTTATAACGCTTTTTAGAAATCAAGACAAGGTTTCAGAGCCTTTTGAGTGGGAAGACCTGGTGTAAATCCACGTTAAGGTGCTGACCAATGCCCAGTTAAAAATGGTGAAGTGATTGACTTCGGCATCGGTAAAATTCGCCTGACTCAGGCTGCCAATAGACACATACAATTGGCCAGCCATCAAAGAAATCGCCCAATCGGGGCGATAGGGCATTAAACAATAGGCTTTCCAAAAAACGGAGCCGAGCAAAAACAAGAAAGCAAGAAGGCCCACAATTCCGGTTTCCGCAAGAGCTTGAAGGTAGTCGTTGTGAGCATGGGAGACGAAATCCTGATCCATTCCCAATTTTTGGTAGGCTTCTAGCAAATGGGCCGGTCCATTGTCGTAACCCACTCCTAGGACAGGATGATCTTGGAACATGGACAAATACCCTCTCCAAACATCAAATCTTTCTGAAACTGCCTGATCGGTTTGTGTGGGTGTCAGGTGTTCAATCCGTTTGGCGCCCCCATCGGATTTGGTGAGCAACAGCATGTAAACCATAAGAGACACAACCGCCACGCCAATTTGTCTCCAGGTCAACTTCTTAAAGAAAATCAGACCCAGCAAAACTATGGTTCCCAAAAAGGAAATCCAGGCTCCACGGGTCATGGAGTTGTAAATGCAAAGGCCCGCAAGACCCAAAGCCAAATAGGGAAGGGCTTTGTGAAGACGCCGTGAAGGCAACGCCAAAGTGAAGCCCGAAATTCCCATGCTGTAGGCGAAGGTCAAACACAAAGAGAAGAATCCTGTGGAGCGAAAGTAATGTCCCACCTGAGGCAAATGGTCTCCGGTTTTGCGAATGAAATCATAGCCCGAAAAGAACTGATACAGTCCCACCAGGGTGGCGGCCGCCAGTGCGATGATCCAAAGTATTTTGAGCTTCTTTTCAAAATCATCGCTCCACACTAAAATCAGAGTTTGCGCCACACCCCAAAAGACAAAGATCCAAGTGAGGTCTGCGATGCGTTTGATAAAAGGCTCTGGAGAAGGCGTGATCGCAATGCTCAAAAGACAAAGTCCAATATAAAGAGCCGCGGGTTTTAAAAGCGGAAGGTTGAAGGCGCGATTTTTTTTAACCACAAAGACCGAAAGCAAACCCAACAGAAAAAGGATCCACCCAAAGATCTCCATGCCGGCCATGGAGGTATGAAGTGCCAATGCATAGAGAAGAAGGGATGTGACTGCAAATGTGCGCATATGCTGGAATTAGAGCAAACTTTTAATCCTGCGGCCAGCTCGAATTTAAGCTTTTCGTTTGGTTTTTATAGCTTCTGTTTGAGAGCCAAATTGATTGGCAATTTGAGAAACGCACTTGATGCTTTCTCGTATTCCCCGGGGTATTCCACCAGCTGTGCACCAGTGCCCTTTTTGAAATTGTACACACCTTGGTTTCCCACAGGATCCACTCCGCTCAGATCATAAACTTCGAGTTGGCGGTCTTTGGCATCCATCAATAGATTCCACAAAATGCCATGGGACGCGTAGCAGCGGCGTCCTTTTGCAGTGGAAATGGCATACCAGTCCAAGGCCTTTCGGCCGGAGTAAATGTAGCCTCGAAGTGCAAGCAAATCACCTTCCTCATCCAAGGCCCGAAGGATCACCAAGCGGTCTTGGTACTCTCGAATCACGCCTTCAATGGACTTTAAAGAGTGTTGTGCGGAGAGATTCTTCATCTCTTCAAATTCTTGGTAAGAATCAAACAAGGTTTTTGGATCGGGAGAGGCCCATGGCTCCACATGGATCTTCTTCTTTTCAAAACGCTTCAGATTGTGGCGCCAATTGGAGCTGAGATTTTTTCGCAAATCCTCACTTTCCAACGTCAGATCCAAGGACATCGAAAGATTGCTGTTGATGGCAACCCTTGGCCTTCTCCAACCTTCGGATTTCAACTCCTTCAGACCTAGATTGGGATCATGAAAAGAGGCGCGAAAATAGAACATTCCAAAATTCAAATCTTTACGAAACTCTCGAAAATCCAAATCGGGGGTTTCTGAAAGAGGGCCACCGGGGCACCAAAAAAAAGCCACATTTAAAGGCAGTCTCTTCATCAAGACTTGAGCCATGCCCACCACAGTTTCTTGATTCTTCCACTGGAGAAAGCGAACCACTTGCCAACCATCTTGGCTTTTGATCTGTCCCCATTCGTAAGACTGATAAAGCGACAAAAAGTTTCTCTGAGCCAAAAGCTCGTCCCATTCTGATTTGTCGCCTGCAAAAAACTTCCAGTGTGTCATCGTCCTACCAAAGAAATTTTATGAAATAGAGTTGATTATAGAAGCTCGGTGCGGTCGGTGCAACCTGCTCTGGGAGTGCGGGCCAGGGGACAATTTCACTTCCCGCTTTGTTGACAAGGTTTTCAATTTCTTCAAGGTGTTCGGGCTCGCAAAAAAACGGAAACACATAGGGCACCTCATGCTTGGAAAGCTGAGACCTCAAAGGCCTTGCCGGTGAGGCTGAAAAGATCTTAAGGAAGTGTTCAAACAGCTCCCTTCGGCGAAGCTTTTCCAAATCCAAATTCATTTTTCCGATGTAAGCTTCAAAATCCGAGGGCTGAGGATTTCCGGGAATTTCCCGTTCGTCCTCAAAACCCGATTGAGGCACATCGGAGCCTTTCAAAAGCTTTCTTAATTTTCGTTTGAGGCGAGTCAGCCGAATCAGCGCATGGACTCCCAATTGGGAAACCAAGGGGCGCAAAGCATTTTTCACTTTCAAGCGAAAGGACGGCTTCACCGAAGATGGAGTAAGAGCTTTTTGCGGAAGATCTTTTTGAGACAACAGCAAGGCTCCATTTTCAATGGGCAAAGACTTCCTGAGGCTGATGATTCCAATGTCTCCAAAGGTTCCAAGCAATCCCATTTCGTTGGCGCTTAAAAATCCATGGGCATTGTCTTCAATCAAAAAGGCTTGGTGCAAATCGCAATATTCTTTGAAGGGCGAGAGATTTGTTTCTAAGCCGAAATAGTGGATGGCCATAATGGCCTTTGCTGCGGGCAAATCTTTAGGCTCGTTTTTCAGATTTAAATTTTCGTCCACATCGTAAAATTCAATTTTAAGTCCCGCCACATGAAAAGGCGCCAAAACATCCCGGCAGATAAAAGAGGGAATCAAAACTTTGTCGCCGGTTTGAAACTTTAAACTTTTCAAACCTTCCAAGAGTGCGTGGCGTGCCAAAGAAAATGGCCGCAGATGGGAATTTTTATAGATTCCATCCAAAGCTTGTGAGGTGTACTTTGCATTCACCGGAGGATTGTAAATGGAAGAAATAAGATCCTTTGTGTTCATGGATGTCTTCCCATCAGGTCCAGGTATTCCTTATGAAGAAGTTCAAAAAGACGGGACATGGCAAATTGGGAATGGGCCCGCTCGCGGGCTTTTTCTCCCATTTTTTTGAAAGCCTCAGAGTGTTCCGAAGCCTGCCTTAATCCCTTAGAAAGACCTTCGATGTCTCCCGGCGCAACAAAACTTCCCGTTTCGCCATCGACGATGGCGTCCTGAAGACCAGAGATTTTAGATCCGATGGTGGGCAGACCCAGCGCGGCCGCTTCAATCACCACGCTCCCAAAACCTTCGCGGTGGCTGGGTAGGCAAAACACATCTCCAGCAGCAAGAAAAATTTCTGGAGTGCTGGTGGCGGGGTAATTGAAAATGTTTTTTCGCTGATGGAACTTTGAATAAAAAAGATCTTTGAACTCTTGGTCGTCTTCAGGGCCCACCAAAACCAAGAGATTTTTTAAATCCTCTCCAAAAGCCTCATCAAAGGCTTTCAAGAGGTCAATGGTGCCTTTGTCTTTGCACTTTCTTCCTAGGAACATGTAGACCTTGCAGTTTTCATCGGCGCCAATTTCCTCGCGAAGGCGCGCCCGCTCACTTGCAAGTCGTGCGGGATCGAAGCGGTGGGGATTGACACCACTTAAAGATCCATTTCCCAAATAGGGCAAAGGCTTTCCGTGATCCGAAATTCCTTCTTGAAATAAAAATTCCGATTGGGAGGGGCTGTCCGTGTAGGCTTTTGTGCAAAGTGCGACAATCCAGCGATCCAAGGTTTTAAAGAACAAACGTTTGAATCCTTCGTCGTTTTTCCAAACCTGACCGGTAAAGGTGTGAATGCGGATGGGACGACCAGAAATAAAGCCTGCCAAAGAGCAGGTCAGACCTGCTTTGGGCATAATGGAGTGGACGATGTCATATTTCTTTCGATTGAAAATTCGAGTCAGTCCAATCAAAGCTTTTAAGTCTTCCCAAAGACGAATTTTTCGAGGGATTTTTAAATCAATAAAATTCACATGGGGCCAGCGCTCTTTGTAAATGGAGACCTCATCCCCAATCACATCCAATTCATACTCCCCTTGGAATTGATCCAAAGTGTTTCTCAAATGAAATTCCACAGCTTCGGAGGCTGTCACCACACGAGCCACTTTCACGACTTCATCTCCGAGATCATGCGGTTTAAGCCCTCTTGCGTGGAGTAGGGAGGAGTGAATTTTTTTGAATCTTGGGACTCTGTGGAATTTGAAGCCAGTGCCAGTGTGCCAAACAGGCGCACGGTTTGCTTTTTGTTCAATAAGTGAAATGCAAAAATCAAAAAGCGCGGAATGGGAATGAGTGTGGGTTGTTTTTCAAGAGCTTGTCCAATTTTTGAGGTGAGTTCAGAAATTGAAAGGGGCTTTTCGTCTTGAGGCAGATAAATTTGTGAGCCGTTGCCATTTTCAAGAACCCAGACCATAAACGCACAGAGATTTCCCACATAGATTAGACTTCTTCGGTTGTGTTGAAATCCCAAGGGCAAGACCGGAATTTTTTGAACCAACTTCACCAAGGACCGGATGTTTCCTTTTGCACCTTCGCCATAAACCATGGGAGGGCGAAGTATGGACACGGTGAAGTGTGAATCCGCCAGTTTCAACAGTTCTTCTTCAGCAGCCAGTTTGCTGCGTCCGTAAGGATCGGTGGGGTGACAGGGCGTTTCAGGAGTCAGAGAGGTGTTATGATCCGCAATGGTTCCCGAATCTCCAAAAACATGGGATGTGCTCAAAAAGAGAAAGTGTTTTGCCCCTTTGGCTTTTGCCGCTTGAGCCAATTCCAAAGTGAGATCTCGATTGACGTGAAAATAATTTTCTTCAGGCGGTGGATTCATTTGATGAACCAGAGCCGCGCAATGAACAATGGAATCTCCATTTTGAATGTCAATTTCTGACGGAGGCGTGGTGCGCAGGGAAATGGGAACCATTTCAAAATGGTCTTTGAAATCTCGCAGAAAGCGTGAGCCCACAAAACCTGAACTGCCTGTTAAGATCACCCGCTTAATGTTGAACTCCGTCTGCTTTGAAGACTTTAAAAAAAGTCAGAAATAAAATTTTAAGATCCAAAAAAAAGGAAGCGTGATTTCGATAATAAACATCAAATTCCACTTTGGTGGGGATGGGAAGTTCATCTCGGCCGTTGATTTGAGCCCAGCCGGTAATTCCAGGACGCAATTCGTGGACGTTTTTTTGAGTGCGCAGTTCAATCAGGTCGTCTTGGTTAAAAAGTGCGGGCCGTGGCCCCACAAAACTCATGTCTCCGGTAATCACCGAGAACAGTTGAGGCAGTTCATCCAAACTGGATTTTCTAAGAAAGCTCCCAATGGGAGTGAGAAAATTTTGAGCGTCTCCCAGCAGATGAGTTGCAACTTGGGGAGTATCGATGCGCATGGATCGAAATTTGGGCATGTAGAAATTTTTATTGTATCTTCCCACCCGCTCGGACCAATAGAGAATGGGGCCCGGTGAAGTCAGACGCACAAGTAGAGCTACAATCAAAAGTGGGATTGAAAACAAAACCAACAAGAGCAGACTGAGAAGAAGATCAAAGGTGCGCTTCAGCATAAGACTCCTGACTATCTGCCCCAAATTCCGTGAAGTCAATAATCCCTCGGCTTGCTCCTAAGAGTCGAAGATGGGTATTCTTTGATCGGTTAAACAGCGCGCTATGTGGAGGGGTCATGAATCCTCGATTGTCCATTGTCATTCCCGTTCACAACGGAGCCAAAACTCTTCCTCAGCTCCTGGAAGAGTTGGAATCTGCTCGGGGTTCGGAAGATTTTGAAATTTTAGTGGGGGATGATGCCAGCGAGGATCAAACCTGGGGATTTCTTCAGAGTCATACGGACCAACGTTTACGCAGTTTTCACTTTCCCAAAAATATCGGAGCCGGTGCCGTCAGAAATGAGCTGATTCAAAAGGCAAAAGGGGAGTTTATCGCTCTGCAGGATGCCGATGACTCCTTTTCGAAAGACCGCTTTGCGAAACAAATCCAGTTTTTGGATTCCCATCCCCAATTCGGCGCTGTGGGAACATGGGCAAAGCTGGAAGAAGAAGGTGAGGAGTGGGGAAAGCTTCGTCCACCAGAGCACCCTCGATGGATCGACTGGGTGCTCAAACGGTCCGTTGTTCATGCCACAGTAATGTTTCGGAGGGATCAGATGGGGTCCGCGAAATACCATGGTCAATTGAGATTTGGAGAGGATTACTATTTTTTGCTTCAACTCTTCCATCAAGGAATTCGTTTTTCCAACCTTTCCGAAGAGCTTTACACCTATAAAATTTCCGAAAGGGAACTTCGAACCCGTGGCCGTCGGTTCTGGAAAGAGTTGGTGAAAATGGATTTGGTTTTAGCGCCTCTTTTTCCCTGGGGGCAAAGGTGGATTTATTTCGGAGTGAATTCCTGCAAGTTGCTTTACTCGGTTTTAAGAAGTTCCCTTTGGCGGCCAAAAACCGAGCGGTAAAGCCAAAGGTGAAGGGGAATGTTGTTGAAGTAGAACAGCGAAAATCCCATCAGGTATCCCTGCTCTCCAAAATGCTTCAGCAGAAAAGGTGAAAGTGCCAGGCAGATCAAAAGATTCATTCCCTGTAGAAGCACTGTGGATTTGAGTTTCCCTTTTTCAATCCAAAGGGGGTTGAAAAACTGAAACAAAATGTACCCGGGCAGAGCAGCAAGGCTGATCAAATAAAGACGTGAAGACCCAGAGAAGCTTTTCAACATGGGGATGTTTGGCAAAAAGTGGATGGCAAAATAGAGCAAGACTGCACTCAAGAGGGATGCCAAAGCCGTGAGAGACATGAGTTTCCAAAATTTATTAAACTTGTCTTGGATTCCGCCATTGGCCACATAGGCATTCACGCGCATGTGTGCCGTGGTGGAAAATAGAAAGATAAAATTGATCATTTGAGTGGCGAAGTTGATTTTTCCAAGAGTAGACACCGAAAGAAATCCCGCGGAGAGAACCATCAAAAGCAAAGGGAAAATGTGGAAGAAGATGTAATCCAAATGAGGCCATAGAGTTTTTTGAATCAGGCGTCCATAGGATTTAAGGTCCATGGTGAAACGGATGGGAGCTTTGCTGATCCACTGAATCACCGCCATTTCAAGAAGAGTTCCTCCCAGCAAAAGGAGGGCGTAGGCCCAGATGAATGTGGTCAAGTTTGTTTTTGAGTGAAACAAAATCAATCCGGTCAAAAACAAAATGACCACTGTTCGAGTGAGAAAGATCAGGAAGTCTTGAACCTTGGTCTTTAGATAAGAAGAGTAAAAGAGGTGACCGTTGTGGGACCAAACGCAAAAGAAACTGGTCATCGAAAATCCGAGGATTTCACTGGAAGAAAGAATTTTCTGCGCAGAAGGAGAAAACTGCCAGTAGAGAATTCCGGCCCCCATGGTCAGGAGACTTGCAAACACATTGAGGGAGAGGCACTGAAACAAGAGCGCGTCGCGATTTTTGCTGTCTTCGATTTGAGCTTGCAGAAAAGCTCGGCCTAAATTGAAGGAAAGAAAAATTCCTAAAGCGGCAAAAAGGGAAGTTCCGTAGCCAATGACCCCGCGACCGGTGGCTCCAAACAAAGAGGCGCTGACAAAGAAAACGCACAAGCCACTGAAAGCAATGTAGCCTCGTACAAAAATTGAAAACGAGTAGGTCCACATGGCTTAGATTTTTTTTCTCCATACGTAGCGATTGACGTAGTGAGTGTAGCTCAAAATAATTTTTAGAACCTGATTGGACACTTGGTCCACATCGTAATCGGGAATCAAAGGTGCTGGCCCCAATTTTGTGGCCACATCCACCGCTTTCAAAAGATCGTCCACCTCTGTGCCAGACATAATTAAAGTGCCCACATCCATTCCCTCGGGGCGTTCATGGGCATTTCGTAGGGTCACCGCCGGAAATCCTAGAAGAGAGGACTCTTCAGTAATGGTTCCACTGTCAGACAAAACGCAGAAGGCATTTTTTTGAAGTTGAATGTAGTCGAAAAATCCAAAGGGTTTCAAAAATTCCACTTGGGAGTTGTCTGCGAATTTCTCCAAATCCTTGGCTTTTTTCAATGTGCGAGGGTGGGTGGAAACCAAAACCTTTTTGCCCGTGGTTTCGGCCAAGGCGTAAAGGGCCTTCATCAGGTTTTCGAAATTGTAAGCATCATCCACATTTTCCTCGCGATGAATGCTTGCCACCATATAATTTTGAGCACCAAGATTGAGTCGAGAAAGGATGTTTGAGCTTTCAATTTTATCTTTGTAGTGATTGAAAATTTCCTTCATGCAGGACCCGGTCTTAATGATGCGCTCGGGAGGAAGACCTTCTCGAATCAAATACTGACGGGCATGTTCCGAAAGAGGCATATTGATGTCAGAAAGGTGGTCGATCATTTTGCGATTGATCTCTTCGGGAACCCGCTGATCCATGCATCGATTTCCCGCTTCCATATGGAAGATTGGAATCTTAAGTCTTTTGGCCACCATTGCCGAAAGGCAAGAGTTGGTGTCTCCGTAAACCAAAAAAGCATCGGGCTGTTCTTTGCGGAGGATTTCTTCGGACTTTAAAAGAATTTTCGCAATGGTTCCCACAGGCGTGTCTGCGGCCGACTCCATAAAGTGGTCGGGCCTTCGAATTTCAAGTTCTTTGAAAAAAACTTCATTCAACTCGTAGTCAAAATTTTGGCCGGTATGGACAAGAATGTGATTGGTATGTTGATCCAAAAGTGGGATCACACGACTCAGTTTGATGATTTCCGGGCGGGTGCCGATGACCGTGACAACTTTCATGACTCAACCTTGTTTTCGCGCAAGCGGTCACTGGGCGGGAACGGCTTCTCTTTCGTGAGCAAGCTCCCGAACCATTTCATCCCAAGATGGAGGCTGAAAGCCCGTGGCTTGAGAGTACCTGGTGAAATCCAGCGACTTGTTGCTGATATGAGTCTCATCTCGCTTGATATCCACATTGATGTCAAAATGCTCCCTCAGCAGATGCAGCAAGTCATATTTGGAGATGGGTTGAGAGGCCACTTGATAAAGTCCTGTCATTTCAGGGAAATTTTTAATGATGCGTTCCACTTCCCGGGACACCACCGGAGTGGAAAGGCCTGAGTAAATGGTGTTGGCAAAACCTTTTATGGAAGAGCCCCTTTGATTCAAAAACCACTCCACCAATTCTGAACCATTTTCCAGCTCTCTGCCAATGATGGACAATCGAAGGGTCAGACTGTGGGGGCCGGCAATTTCTCCCAAAAATTTACTGACTCCATAAAGGCCTTCCGCCGTGGGCTGGTCATAATCTTTGTAAGGAGTTTGGGTGAGTCCATCAAAAACACAATCGGTACTGAAGTGAATGACTTTCGCATCGTTTTTTCGCGCCCAAAGTGCCAGACGGTGAGGCAACATGGCGTTCACTTCAAAACAGGAAGGCTCGTTTCCGTATTCCGGTTTTCTTAAGGTGATGCCCACGCAATTGACCAACCATTTTGGTTGCAGACGATCCAATGCCGCTTCCAAGTGGCTGAAGGGAGAGACATCCAAATTGTCCAGAAATTGACTCTGCGGAAGGAAATCAAAATTTTCGTAGGCGCTTTTGGGCTTTCGCGTGGAGCCGAAAACTTGACCTGGAAATGCTGAGTGCAGCTGTTGGGCCATTTTGTGTCCCAACATTCCTCCCGCACCGAGAACCAAAATTTTCATTTCACAACCTCTTTAAGCAAATGCTCCACCCGATCCAGGACAACCTTTCCTGCAAAATTTTGAGAATAGTGCATTTTTGCATTTTTTCCGAGGTTTTTTAACTGATCTTTGGGAAGGAACACAAGTTCCTTTAGGTTTTTCATAAGCGAAGAAACGTCTCCGGGGGCGCCAACTCTGCCGCATTGGGCTGCATTTATAATTTCAGCCCCCTCTCCGTCCAATTGGGCCAATACCGGTTTTCCCGCCAACATGTAAGTTTGCAACTTCGAAGGAACGGTCATTGAACTCAAAGGGCCATTGCTCAAGGAGACATAGAGCGCGCTGCTTTTTTGAAAGAGTGCGGCCATGTCTTCGAGGGGTTTTCTTCCCACAAAGTGAACATTTGAAAGACGGTGGGCGTGGGCAAAATCTCTCAGCCCGTTCAGTTCGGTTCCATCTCCCACGATGACCACGGCTAAAGATTCTTTTTCTTTCCAATCTACAAGGGCCTCGAGCAGTTGGTCCAAGGCCTGACCTTTACCCACGTTGCCCGCAAAAGTAAGAAGAAACCGATCCGAGGGGAGGTCTTGAACCCATAAAGGCTCCGAGTTGAGATCTTCAATCAAAGCGGGCGCCCAATTGGGAACATAATGAACGGGTCCCGCGTATCCATAGCGTTCCAAATGCTTTTTATAAGCATTGGATTGGATCCAAATCATGTCGCAATGGGAATAGATCCACTTCATCCAATGACCGAGAAATTTATAAAGCCAATGGTTCTCTGAAATGCCTATCACCCAGGCAAAGGTTTCGGGCCAAGGATCTTGGAGCCAGAGGACCATCGGGGTTCCATAAATGCGTTTTTTGAGAATGGCAGATGTCGCAAGGAAGACGGGCGAGACTCCAAAGCAAAGAGAGACATCTGCGGTGGAATCCATTCGAAAGGCATTCAGCATTCCCAGAAGGAGATTGGAGGCATAATTGAGGGCCAAACCTCCCAGACCTTTCCCCCGGGGGATCGCCGGGAATCGTAGGATTTTTGCGCCGCGAACCGTTTCTCGAAAAGGACCCCTCCAAAAGGAGTAGCCGGACCTAAGGCCTTTGCTTTCGTAGGTGGGAAGACTTGTGGAGACTTCCACGTCATGGCCTCTCTGGGTCATTTCAAAGGCCATGTCATTGATGAGAAAGCTTTCTGGATAAAAAACATAGCTGTAAATTTGCAACTTCACGAGAGAGAGTTCTCACTGATGAGGGGAATCCAAGTGGGCATAGGTTGCACTTGGGCTTTCCTTGCGTTTTGGCCAGAAATCATTGGACTATTTGTCTTGCCAGAAATAAAACAGTCAATGATTTTAAGTGATTAACTCCGGGGCTGGCGAAGAGGAATTGCAGCGCATCATCTTTTCCAGTGGGACAACAATTAACATCATCTTGGAAGAGTGTTATTCATAGAGTGTCATGTTTAAATTTTTAATTTCCTTACCGCGAAGAAAAAAGCAAGCATTGATGATTGTTTTTGATCTTTTATTGATTCCGTTGACCTTTTGGGTGGCGGTGGCGTTAAGGCACTCGACGATCACTCCTGAATTTTACATTCCCATGCTTCATTGGGTGTTGTTGTTTTTGCCGTTGATTGCCATTCCTATTTTTATTCCACTGGGACTTTATCGCACGGTCGTCCGCTACGCAGATGAACGTTTGATTGCGACGGTGGCCTATGGTGTGACGCTCTTAACATTGGCCCTTTTGGGCGGCGTTTTTATGGCAGGAGTGACGGGGATTCCAAGATCTTCCTTTGTGATCTTTTGGCTTTTGGCCGTGACTTTGATTGGAACCAGTCGGTTCTTCGCAAGAAAACTGATTCAGCGTGCAGAGCGCAGACACTTGGTAGAAAAGAGAGAGCGCATTGCCATTTATGGCGCAGGTCGAGCCGGCGTTCAGTTGGCCATGGCTTTGAGTTCCAGTCCGGAGTATCAGGTGTTGGCCTTCTTTGATGACAACGAAGACCTTCATGGCACCAACGTGATGGGCATTCGAGTTTACTCACCCGCCTTGGCCAGCAAAGTGGTCACCAATTTTGATTTGCAAGGTTTGATATTGGCCCTTCCTTCCAGTTCTCGCTCTCGCCGACGGGAGATCATTCAAGATTTTGAAGAGTTTGGTCTTTCGATGAAGACTCTTCCGGGAATGGCAGAGCTTGTGGCCGGCAAAGTGCGTATTGAGGATTTGCGGGAAGTGGGAATTGAAGACCTTTTGGGAAGAGATCCTGTGCCTCCCGTAGAATCTCTTTTGGTCACTTGCATCGAAAACAAAAATGTTTTGGTGACAGGTGCCGGTGGATCGATTGGATCCGAATTGTGCCGACAGATCATGCGCATCAACCCAAAGAAGTTGGTGCTGTTTGAAGCCACAGAATTTGCTCTGTACAAAATCGAACAGGAACTGCGTCAGTTTGAAAGCAATGTGAAAGTGGTTCCCGTACTGGGAGATGTAAAAAACAAAACTTTGGTTGAAGCCACATTGGAGCGTCACGGAATCGAAACCGTTTACCATGCCGCCGCTTATAAACATGTTCCCTTGGTGGAAGAAAATGAAGTTTCAGGGATTGCAAACAACGTCATGGGAACTTTAACCATGGCTCAAGCCTCTTTAGATGTGGGAGTGGAAACTTTTGTGCTCATCTCCACGGACAAGGCGGTCCGACCTACGAATGTGATGGGAGCCAGCAAACGTTTGGCGGAGTTGGTGCTTCAGGCCCTTTCTCAATCTGCAGAGAAAAGCCAAACGCGATTTTGCATGGTGCGATTTGGAAATGTCTTAGGATCCAGTGGATCTGTGGTTCCTCTTTTTAAAGAGCAAATTCGAAAAGGCGGTCCTGTGACCATCACCCATCCGGAAGTGACCCGCTACTTTATGACCATTCCGGAAGCCGCTCAGTTGGTGCTTCAGGCGGGTTCCATGGGAACGGGCGGAGATGTGTTCGTCCTCGATATGGGCGAGCCCGTAAAGATCGTGGACTTGGCAAAGAAAATGATTCAACTCAGCGGATTGATTCTTCGGGACGGCAACAATGCCGACGGCGACATTGCCATCCACTATGTGGGTTTGCGCCCTGGTGAAAAACTCTATGAAGAGCTTTTGATTGGGGACAATGTTTCGTCCACTTCGCACACACGTATCCTTCGTGCAGAGGAAAGTTTTATTCCTTGGTCCTTGCTGAAAGAAGAACTCTCTAAACTGACCTATGCCTGTCAGAATCAGGATCATGTGGCCGTGCGAGAGATTCTTAAGAAATGTGTCATTGAGTATGTTCCCTCCATTGACGAAACCTTGGATGAAGGAGCGAGCACATCGAAAAGATTGATCAACTGAGCTTCTTGGGTGAAAGAAGGCCAAATTTGAAAATACCTTATGGGAAGCAGGACATTCAGGACGAAGACATTGCAGCGGTCGTGGAAACGCTGAAGTCTCAGTTTTTGACTCAAGGGCCTGCAGTCTGTGATTTCGAAAAAGATTTTGCAAAAAAAGTCGGAGCTCGCTTTGCCGTTGCAGTCAACAACGCCACAGCCGGTCTTCATTTGGCTTTTAAAGTTTTAAACAAAGACCCAGAGAAGAAGGTTTTGGTCACTCCCATCACTTTTGCATCGTCCAGCAATTGCGTGCTTTTCGAAAATGGCAAAGTGGACTTTGTGGATGTTCATCCACAGTCTTTCAATATGGATTTGAAAGCTTTGGAGGAAAAACTCAAAAAAGATCCCCAAGGCTACCAAGGGGTGATTGTGGTGGACTTTGCCGGACAACCGGTGGACACCAAAGCTCTTCGGAAGTTGGTTGAGTCCTATGGCCTTTGGATCATTGAAGATGCCTGCCATGCCATCGGTGGAAATTTTCAAATGTCTTCTGGCGAAGAGGTGATAGTAGGTTCCAGCACCTACTCGGATTTTACATTGTTTTCCTTTCATCCCGTGAAGCACATTGCCACCGGTGAAGGGGGAATGATCACCACCAATGATGAAGAGCACTACCATCAGCTTTTAAAACTGCGCTCCCATGGAATCGTCAAAGAAGAAGCCCGTTTTGAGCGGCCCTGTGAAGGCGGTTGGTACCATGAAATGCAAGAGTTGGGTTTTAACTACCGAATGCCTGACATCAATGCCGCTTTGGGAAGATCTCAGTTGAAACGTTTGGAACAAAACATTGAGCGTCGTCAAAGCTTGGCCCGTCGATATCGGGAGGAGCTTCGGGATTTACCAATCAAATTCCAAGAGAGTGACCTTGCGGAAGGGTCTCAAATTTCCCACGCCTACCATCTGTTTGTGATTCAAACAGAGCGACGAAAAGAACTCTATGACAATTTAAAAAGCCATCAGATCTTTACTCAGGTTCATTACATTCCTGTTTACCGTCATCCTTATTACGAGAGTTTGGGATTTGAAAAGGGCCTGTGCCCTCAAGCAGAGCACTATTATGAACGTGCACTGAGTTTGCCTCTCTTTCATGCAATGACCGATGAAGAACAGTCCTATGTGATTGAGAAGATCCGTTCCTTTTTTGGTCTTTCCTAGAGATTTGTGTCGAGTGTCACGGGTGCAATGAAATGTTTGCCATGATGCGCAAAGGGGCATACATTTTCGCACAATGATCACACTTGTTTTAAATGTCGGATTAAAGAACACCCGTTGCATTGCCTTTGATATGGAAGGCCAGGTTCTGTCGCAGGTTGTGACCCCGGTTCATACTCTTGTGAGCAATGAAAAGGTGGAACAAGTTCCTGGAGACTGGGTATCCCTTTCTCACCAAGTCATTTGTTCGGTGGTGAAGGAACTGGGATCTCGCGCAGAAGACATTGGTTTAATGACGGTGACCACATCTGCGTCCTGCCTGGTTGTGGTGGACAAAGAAGGAAAACCCTTAGGCAACTCCATTTTGGTTTCCGACACCCGCTCGACACAAGAGTGTGCAGAGCTTGAAAAGCTTCCTCAGTTTCAGCGATTAAAGACTCGCGGTTTCAAGGCCTCTCCGGACTTGATGCTTCCCAAAATACTGTGGCTCAAGAAGCACAAGCCGAGAGATTTTGAAAAGGCGTACAAGTTTTTAAATGTGGGAGATTATTTGTGTGGGTATTTGACGGGTGAATTCGTCACAGATCCAAGCAATGCCTCAAAGTTTTATTATGATTCTGAATTGGAAAGTTATCCCAAAGAACTTTATTCCTCTTTAGGAATAGACATGGAGTCTCTGCCTCAGGTGATCGCTCCAGGACAGAGAGTGGGTGTTTTAAGATCGGAAGTTTCCAGCGAGTTGGGAATTCCTGCAGGCAAGTGTCGATTGGTGATGTCCACCTATGATGCGTTGGCCGCTGTTGCGGGAAATGGAGCTTTCGAAGCGGGCGATGCCGTGGATGTCTCGGGAACTGTGACCAGCTTTCGTGTGGTCAGTGAAAATTTCGTGATTGATTCCAAAAAGCGATTTTACACCTCTAGCCATGTGAACGCGAATCAGTGGCTGTTGGGAGGCTCTAACAACTTGGGAGGAGGAGTCATCGAATGGCTTCGACTTCTTTTGTACAAGGAAAAAGAAAACCCTTATGAGTTGATGGAAAAGGATGCACTTTCTCGGTCGGCTTGTCCGGGCGGAATGATCTTTCTGCCTTACCTCTTAGGAGAGCGCACACCCATTTGGAACTCAGACTGTCGCGGTGTTTTTTTTGGAATCAACCGTGCTCATGAAGCCCCTGATTTTTCCCGCGCAGTTTTTGAAGGGGTGGCATTTTCCGTGGCCCATATTGCGGAGTCTATTAAGGAATATGACGTTCCCATCAATTCGGTGACAGCGGCAGGTGGGCTTTCACGCATAGGTTTGATCAACCAAATCAAGTCCGATGTTTTGGGTGTGCCTGTTTATCAATTTAAAAATTTCGAAACCACAGCCATTGGCGCCGCATTGATCGCTCTTTACGGTGAAGGGCATTTTTCCTCCATCAAAGAAGCTTTTGAAAAGTTTTGTGCCTTTGAAAAGTCCTATGAGCCAGATTTTAAGAACCATCAAATTTATAAGGAATACTTTGAGCTCTATAAGAGTCTTTATCATTCTCTTTTGGGAGTGTACGCTCAAAGAGCAAAGATACTGAATGCCATGCATCCCCATGGGATCAATGAGCTACTGATGACTGACAACTTGTAGGGAGCAAAAGGTGGAAGAGATCCGTTCGACCTCTTGGACAGCAAACTTGGGACCGGAAATTCACTTTGGATGTGGCGTTTTCGATCGCATCGGTGCCCTCCTAGAGAAAACCGGAAAAAAGAGATTTCTGATTGTTTGTGGATCTTCGGCGGTCAAAAATGGATGGGTCGAAACCCTTAAGAACTCCACAAAGGGCTTTGCGGAATCCCTTTGTGTGTATTCAAAAATCAGCCAAGATCCTTCGGCTCAGAATCTCAAAGAAATCATTGAAACTTTGCGTTCCGACAATTGTGATGGGGTGATTGGACTCGGCGGAGGAAGCCCCATGGATGCGGCCAAGGCCGCTTCAGTGATTGCGCCTTCATCGAAGCCGCTGGAAGATTACCTTTCCGGAAAAGAAAAAAACTTTTCCCAAAAGATTTTTTCCATCGCAATTCCCACGACCGCGGGAACGGGCGCGGAGTTGAGCCAAGGGGCGATCATCACCTGGGAGGAAAAGGCTCAAAAAGTGGGCGTGCGGGGGAGTTTGGTAAAACCCGATTTGGCCGTAGTGGATCCCAGATTAACTTTGAGTGTTCCGAAGCGAAGCACACAAATTACCGGATTCGATGTTTTTACCCATGCGGTGGAAACCTACATTTCTAAAAAGTCCAATCCCATTGTGGAAACTTTCAGCCGCCAAGCGATTCGTGGAGTGGCTCGTTATTTGCCACGGGTTCTTAAAGATCTAGACAATTTAAACGCCCGCACTCAAATGAGTTACTACAGCATGTTGATGGGATACAATTTGGCAAACTCATCCACCTGTTTGCCTCACCGCTTGCAATATCCCTTGGGCGTAAAGACACAAACGGAACACGCCTTTGGATTGGCGGCTCTTTATCCGTCTTGGGTCAAAACCACTCACGGTTCCAGTCCAGAGAAGTTTCAAGCCATCTCTCAAATTCTCAGTGACGAGCTTGGAGTCGCGGATGAGGGAATTGAATTTACTTTAAAGGAATTTTTAAAAACCATTGGTTTGGAGCCAAATCTTTCCTCCATGGATCTCACGGAAGCAGATGCCAAAGAGCTGGCCTCTTTGGTCAGTGGATCCTTGGACAACGATCCTTGGTGGTCCGAAGGAAAAGATCTGGTTTCCATTTACACTCAGGCATTGTGAGGACGTGATGAAAGCAGTTGTTTTGGCAGCGGGAAAGGGCAGTCGCATCGGATCGGATTCCCGTGGAATTCCAAAAAGTTTTTTAGAAGTGAACGGCAAAAAGATCATCGAGCATCAGGTGGATGCGATCAAGGCCCTTGGGGATGCGGTTTCCGAAATTGTCATCGTGACAGGCTATAAGAACTGGCTTTTTGAGGAGCTTTTTGGAAAGGATCCAAAAATCACGTTGGTCAAAAATCCCTTTTATGAGCACTGCAATGTTTTGGGCTCTCTTTGGTTTGCGCGAAATTATTTTTCAGAAGGATTTTTCTTTATGCATGCAGACACTCTGTTTGATCCTCCGGTGCTTCAAAAGCTCAAAGAGGCCACAGGGTCTGTTCGTTTTGCCGTGGAATTTAAAAACACTGTGGAAGAAGAGATGAAAGTTCGCGTGGTGGACGGAAAAGTTGTGGAAGTGAACAAAACCATGGATTGCAAATCGGCCCATGGAGAGTTCACCGGAGTTGCCTTGATTTCGCCGGAAGTGGCAAACACTTTAAAAGCTCAAGTGGAGCAGATCATCGAACGGGACTTGGAATTGAATCGATTTTTTGAACATGCGGTTCAGCAATTGATTGATGCGGATAAAATTCAAGTTCAAGCGGTGGACATTGAAGACTTTCGTTCCATCGAAATTGATTTTCCCGAGGATTTTGAACGGGCTCAAAAGACCTTTGAGAAAGGTTTTCAGTAGTGGCGTCCTGCAATGCTCAAGAACTTTTGGATCGTTATGACAGAAAAGCTCTCCCATCTTTTGATGTGGGCGGCGGAAATGTCGACTTTTTAGAAGCGGCCTTTGAGGCTGCTGAAAAATCTGGAAGGGGAATGTATCTTTCTTCCACGCCCTCTACGGTGCAAAGTTATTTGGGATTTGAAGGCTATGTGAGTGCCATTCAAATGGTGGCAAAAAGACACCCTGGCGTCGATTATGCCATTCACTTGGATCACTCCAAAGAATTGAAGTTTGTGGAGGAAGCCCTTCAAGCCGGATTTCGATCTGTGATGTATGATGGGTCCCATTTGAGTTTTGAAGAGAATGTGGAGAACACCAAAAAGGCTTTGGCCTGGGCCAAAGCAAAAGGGGCCACATTGGAATGTGAGCTTGGAACCATTTCGGGCAAAGAAGATGAAATTGAGGAGGAGGGCGAAAAACTTCCGACCTTCGAGGAGATTTCCCGCTTTGTCTCAGAAACTGCCGCAACCTTAACGGCCCCCGCCATTGGAACGGTCCATGGTCATTTTAAAGGGGAGCCTCGCCTCAATTGGGCGGTCGTGGATCAAATGAAAGATCTCAATGGAAATTTTGTTCTTCATGGATGCACCGGGTTGGATCCCCAAATTTTGACGGAGTTTGCGCGCAGAGGATGGGTGAAATTCAATTTTGCGACAGCCCTCAGAGATGAGTTCCGACAGGGCTTGGTGGAGCATTTGGAAAAACATCCCAAAGACTTAAAGCCATTTACCTATTTGAAAGCGGGAAGATCCCGTTTAAGTTCTTACATGTCAGAGATTTTTGGACATCTAGATCCTAAGGAGTAGCGTGGGCCTGCAAGTTCGAATTTTTATCGTTGTTGCCCTTTTGGTGTTGGAGTTTTTTCGCCTGCCGCTGTTTGCTTTCATTGGTATTCGGTCCATGGGACCAGTGCTTCATATTCTGGTTTTTCTTTCCCCTTTGCTTCTCTATAAAAAGTTTTCTCTGAATTTCCGCGGTTTTGGCCCGTTTATTTTGGTGACGGTATGGAGCTTGGTTTCTACCATTTTATTTTTGGCTAAGGGGATGAGCTTGGGTGCCTATTCCTCTACCATTGCTCCGATCACAACCCCTTTTCTGTTGGTTTTTGGCATCTTGGTTTTTTCAAATGATGTGGATTCTTGGAGAAAAGTTGCCCGTTGGGTGCTAGCCATTTCTTTCTACCTTGGAAGCATGAGTCTGATTGCCGAATGGTTGGTGATCTCTAAGCTCAATTTGATCTCCCAATGTGATTGGGCATCTTTTGTAGCAAATTCGTTCGATTCTCAGTACTGCAATACAAATCGTTTTATGCCAGTGGGATTTTTTGTCTATAAGGATATGAGCTTAGCCATTCTCTTAGGAGGCTTTTTTGCGTTTTCCAATTGGAAAAACAAATGGGAAGTGGCTCTTCGTGTGGCGTTGGTACTCTTTAGCCTATGGATCGTAGATTCTATTGTTTTGACAGGAATTTTTCTTGTAGTTTCTGTGATCAGATTCTATGTGGTGGCTCGACGAAACCTACTTCTATATGCCACGTCTCTTCTTTTGATTTTTTTAAACCTATTTTCCTATTCTCGTTCTTTTTATCGATTGAGAGATTATTTGGTCAACGAACTCAATTTACACAACTTTATTCCTTCCACGGGAGGATGTTCCGATGAGTTTTGGCTGTTCCAGTTGGATGGAGCATCGGAGTACTGTTCCTCCAAAGAAATTCATTCTTTGTTATCTATGTTTCGTTTTGGTGTGCTTGGGACATTGAGTTGGTATTTGTCGTTGGCTGTGATGTTTATCATTTTTTGTTACGATTGGATTAAAAGGCGGCCAATCACCACTTTGATGTACTTTCCCATCGTATTTATTTTTAATGCCAGTCACTATTCTGGAATTGAAAGCTGGGGTGTGAATTATCTCAGCTTTATCATATTTTATGTCTACCTTTCTGAAAGATCTGTGAACCTGCCATCCACGGGAAAAGGTTAATTTGCCGTGGGGGTAGACTTTTCACTTTCGAATTATCTCCTCATTTTGTTCATGATCGCAATTCATATGCCTCTGGGTAGGATGTTTGGGATTTGTCGACCGATTGGTGCAAGTCTGGTCGGACTATGTCTCACTTCCATGGTTGTTGGCATTTTAGCGAATTTTTTTGCTGTGGGAATTAAGTATTTGATTGGTGCCTTGGCTGCAGTTCTTATTGCACTGAGTCTCTACGAGATTTTTAAGAGTTTTAAAAAGATTGGAAATTGTTCTTTTTCAAATTTTGGAAAAGGATTTTTGCTGCTGGCCTTTGGGCTTGGGCTGTTTGTACTCAATAGTCCTCAAGATACTTTTTATTCTTCGGACCAGGGAGTTGTTCAACTTTCGTTCAATGATCACTATGCTTATTACAGCGGCCAATCTTTAGAGATGCTGTCTGCGGAGTATCCCTCTCGTTTGAAAGCCATGAATCTCTTTCCCAAGCCATGGGCGAAGTATCATTTTTTCAATTCGGCCAGCCAAGCCGTCGTACAGTTTTTTTTACCGTTTCGAAATTTAAACACCTATTTTATGGCGCAGGTGTGCATTGGAGTCTTAGTTCTCTTATCATTTCTTGAATTCCTATGGAGTGTTCCTCGGAAATCTTTTTTAATGGCTGTTCTGGGCTCATTGCTTTGGATCTATTTAGGATTTTCTTTTTTCGGCAGCAGTCTGGTTTGGACCTTGGGAACCACTGGAACCTTTTCGGTCTTTGCAATATTTCACTTGATTCATAGTCTGTTTGAGCGGAAGGCGGAAAAAGTCTTTCTTTTTTCAGTCCTTCTGGGAGTCAGTGCTTTTCGATTTGTTCCCGTCACGGCGGGGTTGGTTGGGTACTGGCTTTATCTGGAGGGCGCACTTCAGTTTTCGAAAGGCGTGGTTCCTCAAAGAGAAGCTTTTTGGAATTTCTTTAAATCTCACAGAAAATTCACGGCTCTATTCTTGGTTTTTTTAATTTATGTTTTATTCACCTTGTTCCTGGGTGGAAAAAATGTAGAAGGTCGGTTTTTTTCCGAAGGTCCGTACAATGACGGTTGGATGGCCATCCTGAGTGTTCATAATATGATCGCCTATCTTCTTGAGAGTCTTTTTCGTTTACATTTCTTCGTCCCACGAGATCCGCCGCCAGTATTCTTAAAGTTTTGGCCGCGAAGTCCTTTGTTTGGCATCTTAATGATCGCAGGTTTGGCTCCTTTCTTTTATTTTTGGATCCAGAAGGCGGGTGGAGTCGTCAGGATTCTGAATGTTTGGAGGTCTTCATGTCCTAAGTTTTCAAAGACGTCTTTTTATAGATATCGAAAGATTTTAGGATTTCTTTTGCTGGCTGTTTTGATTTACGGAGCCAAATTGTTTTTTGTAAGCATGATCTATTTGGGTTTAACGACACTTATTGTGTTGGCTCTGAAACCCTATTTTCCTGAGGAAAATTTTGAGTCTGCCAAAGTTTCAATTTTTGGAATGATTGGGATTACGGTTCTTATGCTATTGACGGGAACCAATGGCGTTAAAGCTCCGATGAGTTACGTGACCTTTGACTTGGCTCTTTGGGTCTTGATTGGACTGTTGGTGTCAAAAGCCTTTTCTATGAAGAGCTCTTTCGTGTGGTGGATTTCTTTGGCTTCAATCTTCTTGTTTAAGGTTCAATTGACAGAACTTTTTAAGTATCCGGAAATGTTTTCCGTAAATGTGTCGGAACTCGAAGAACTGAGGCCCTCTGCCCTTGATGGTCAGAGGTTTTTGACAGATGCCGTGAAAGATTTGGCTAAGGGTGATGAGAAAAAATTGGAAGCTTATTCCGCTCTGTTTAACGGTCGGTTGAGATTTTCTCCAGACTATAAAACTCACAGAAACTTCTACCATGTGAATACCGAGGATTGAGGGAGCTTTGAAATGTTGACTGAATATTCCCATGACCGCAGCAAGGATTTAGAACCTGAAGTGGATCAGTTTAAAAAAGTGATTGATGATTTCGCAGATTCTCAGAAAATGGACAACGAGTTTGCGGCATTGGCACGGATGTTTGACCTTCCAAACGATAAGGTGAAGCAGGATTTCAAAAAGCAGTTGGCGGAGACTTACGATTGGAAGCGGGCCCAGTATCCCGGAAAGCTCAAGCTAAAGTCCCTTCTTAAGTATATCGGCAAATTCTATGGGTATTTTCTGTATGTCATCAGTGGTGCCCAAAGCTCCTTTAAATCTCCGCCGGAGGAATGTGACCTGTTGATCGAGTGGATTGAGTCAGACCTGGAAGCCAAGAGGTTTAAAAAATTGGCTGGGTACTTTAAAAACCCTCTTTTGGTAACCATGAACCCATTGGATACAGAAGTCCGTTCGATCCACCGACCTCTTTATAAAGGCTACAGCCGAAAAGAAGTTCTTCGGGTTTTTATTCATTTTTGGACAAGGGTGTTCCCTCGATCGCTGTGGAATTCGGTGAGTTTAAAAACGAATTTGTTCGCCATTTATCTGCCCTTGGTGGATCGCTATCTTTATTACTTCAGTTTGTTTGAAACGGTCGGGTCCACCTATTTGCTTCAAGAGCGTCACTATCAAACCAGCGCCATAAAGACCGCACTCTATAAAAGAATGGGTGGGAAGTTCACGTCCACCTTGCAAAAGAACATCATCCATGGTGGCTACAGTGGATTCTATTATGATGTGGACTGCTTCTTTTCACTGGGAGAGGGCACGGTTCGAAGGGCTCTTCGTCAAGGAGGAGAGCTGCGAAATGTCTTTCCTGTGGGTTCTATGTTTATGGAGTACTCTTGGTACACCATTGGTGGGCGACGTCCTGATAAAGTCTACGATGTGGTCTATTTGGGTTTAAATATGATCGACTTTCACAACGCTTATGACGCCTATTTGCCCGATTATTACGAACACATTCGGTGGATGGCGCGATTTGCAGAAAAATTTCCTCAATACAAAATCGGAATCAAACACCACGCCAACAATGTGGCGGATGCTCAAGAAAAAGAAATCATCGACAACAGCCAATTGATTCATGTGACCCACGAGTTCAATTCCTATGAGCATGCCATGGCGGCCAAGTGCACTCTGACCTGGGGTTCGACCATGGGGTATGAGCTTTTGGGCCACAATGTTCCCTGTTTGTTTTTAGATCCGGGCCGCCGTGAGTTTTGTTTCCTTCCTTATCATGAAGAATTGGATCCTTACCGTGTGGTCACCTATGAAGAGTTTGAAACACGATTGCTAGAGCTTTTGCAGGCTCCAGAAGGCAGGGCTCAGGTTCCAAATCCAGAATTTTTCTGTATGAACAGCGAAAACACCGCTCAGAAAATTTGGAAGACCATGACTGAAGGGAGGGTTTCACTGTGAAAAAGGGAGTGGCCATCATCACCGCTCGTGGGGGAAGCAAAAGAATTCCCGGAAAGAACATTAAAAATTTTTTGGGAAAGCCATTGATTTCATACTCCATCGAGGCGGCTCTACAAAGCGAACTGTTCGAAGAAGTGATGGTTTCCACAGACAGTGAGGAAATCGCTGAAATCGCAAAAAAATCTGGAGCCCAAGTTCCCTTTCTCCGAAGTAATAAAAATTCCGATGATTACAGCGGAACTGCTGATGTGTTGTTGGAGGTCTTAAAGGCCTATCAAAAAGAGGGAAAGACTTTCGATCATTTTTGCTGCATCTATCCCACGGCTCCTTTTGTGACGGCCCAAAAATTAAAGGACTCGCACAAATTGTTTCAAGAACAAACGGCAGATTTTTGTGTGACGGTGACAGAGTATTCCTATCCCGTACAACGGCGTCTCAGTCTGAAAGAATCGGGAGAAGTGTTTTTCACCTGTCCGGAATATTTAACCAAACGCTCTCAAGACTTAGAGAAGCAGTACCATGACGTGGGGCAAATTTATTGGGGGCAGCCAGAAGCGCTGGAGCGGGAAAAGTATCTTTTTGGCGGAAAGTGTGTGGCCTTTGTTGTTCCTCCTTTGGAGGCTCAAGACATCGATCAGCCCGAAGATTGGGAACTTGCGGAATTTAAATACAGGTTTTTAAAAGATGCTGGCCGCATTTAGGCTGGACTCCGGCATTCATTCTGGTGCGGGACATATGGGGAGAAGCCTGACGCTGGCCCGTGAACTTCAGAACCAGGGTTTTGAGATTGCTATTTTCTCTCGAAGGCAGCCCGGGTCGTTGGACGCTTCTGCCCAGCTTTCTGGTGCGAAGCAATTTTGGATGGGTGAAGAGGGTCCCAAAATGGGGGATCAGCTTTGGACAGAGAATGAGCAAATTGCAGACAGAGAGCTTTTTCTAAAAAGTCTTGGGCGCCAAACGGTGGATCTTTTAGTGGTGGACCACTATGGACTGAGTGCTCCTTTCGAATCCCAGATTTCAGCGAAAAAAGTTTTTGTCTTCGATGATTTTTGCCAAGCCCAACATTGCAGTGATTTTATCTTGAATCAGGCGGGAGGGTCAGAGGCTGAATACAAGAATCACAATCAAAACCCCTCGGTTCAAGTTCTTTTGGGTCCAAAGTACGCTTTGGTTTCCCCTCAGGTGAGAGTGGCGCGCTCCCGTTATTCCTGCGCAAACAAAAGCCAAGGGATTTTGTATTTTGGAAGTGGTCAGGTGGGCTCTTACATTTTGGAAACTCTTCCTTACCTAAAGGACCATGGAAAACGGTCCTTCACTGTCATTTTAAGTTCGGAGGACCCTCACTTTTCTCAAGTCAAAGAACGGATTTCATCCCTTCCAGGTTGGGAGCTCCATTCCCGAGTGGAAAACTTTCCCCAGCTGATGGAATCTTCTGCGCTTTTTGTAGGCGCAAACGGGGCCACCAGTTGGGAGCGGTGTTGCATTGGCATTCCCACCCTCAGCTTTACCCTGGCTGAAAATCAAAAGGGCATTGAAAAAATCTTGAAAGAATCCGGAGCGGGCGCGGCTTTGGGAGATTTTGGGAAGGAATCTTTGGCCTTGCTTCCAGAGGCCTTGAGTCAACTCTCAGATCCCACCTTTGTTCAAGAGGTCGTGGCTCGCTCTCAAAAGCTCTGTGACGGTCATGGCGCAGAGCGAATCGTTAGTGAAATCCTAAAAACTGGCATATCGTATTCCTCCTAAATATCGGAGTGACCAGTGAAAAACATTTGTGTCGTCGGTGGAGGTATCGCCGGGCTGTTTGCAGCCAGGGTTCTTGCAGAAAAAAATTATCAGGTGAAAGTCCTTGAAGGGGCGGCAGAGCCGGGAGGCCTGTTGCGATCGTTCCATGGGCCCCATGGTCAGGATTTTGATTATGGCACCCATGTGATGAGGGAAACGGGGCATTCGGAAGTGGATGCTTTGATGTTTTCTCACCTTTCCGATGAGTGGCGCTCCTTTGAAATCTTAAAAACAGGATCTGTGGCTGGAGGCCAACTTTATAAGCACAGTGCTTTTATCAACGGGAACAGTTTGTCTCCGGAGGATCGCACCAAGGCCGAGTCCGAATTTCTCAACTGCACGCCCGTTAAAAAAGAGTTGGATTCCGCCAAGGATTACGTCTACCAGTCCTACGGTCCCACCTATTCTGAAAAACTGTTTCTGCCGGCCCTGGCAAAGTTTTATGGAGTGCCGACAGAAGAACTTCACAAAAACGCCCTTCGTCAGTTTGGAATGACCCGCATGGTGGGTTTCACTTCGGAAAAGACCCATGAGTTGAAAAAGGATTCTTGGGGGGACGAGCGCCTGGCCTTTCACAGTTTTGAAGAAGGGTCTGCGGGTCTCAACAACTTTTATCCACGCACCGGCGGGATTGGTCGATTCATCACAGAACTCCGAGCAGATTTGGAATCCCGCGGGGTGGAAGTGCTTTGCAATCAAAAGATTGAGTCCGTTCAGGTAAAGGATGGAAAGGTTTCCAGCCTTCAAGTGGGCGGTCAAAGCTTTGATTTGGACCATTTGGTTTGGACCTTGCCGGTTCCATTCCTTCACAAAATGGCCGGGCAATCTTCTCCTGCAAAAGAGTTGAAATTTCGCGATGTGGGACTGTTTTACTTTACCTTTGAAGAGCCCCTCACCACCGATTTGTACTACATCATGAATTTTGATCCGGACCTTCACTCTTTCCGCATCACCTTTTATCAAAATCTTAAGGCCAACAATGAAAAGCATTTTTCTTGCTGTGTGGAAGTTTTGGGATCGGGTGCGGACATCGAAAAGCTGTCCTCTTCAGAAGTGCTTGAGGAGCTGAAAGGATTGGGATTGGTCAAATCTGAAGTTTTGCCGGTGGAGGAACAGAAAATGACCTTTCCAAAGGGCTTCCCCATCATGACAAAGGATTTTGCGAAATCCAGTCGTGAGGGATACGATGAGGCTATGAAATTGTATTCGAATGTGAGTCTGGTGGGGAGAAGTGCTGGAAAGGTGTTTTTCACCAACGATGTTTTGATTGATACCTATGAACTTTTAAATTCACTGTAAAGGCGAGGAATGAATTATACAGATTTTTCAAATCACTACGATGAGATCTACAAGAGCAACTTGCAACGAAGCATTTGGCCTTGGAGCGATCTTGTTTCCAAAGTGATGTACATCCGCTCGCGACTTCCAGAGAAAATGACCGTTTTGGAACTGGGCTGCGGGCAAGGCGCCAATATCAATTTTTTTCAAGCCCTCGGTGCGGATTACCACAGTGTGGAAGCCAGTCCTCACACCGTAAATCAATTGCGGGAACTTTATCCTCAATATGCAAACAATCTTCAGGTGGGAAATTTTATTGAGGCTGATTACGGTTCTGTAAAGTTCGACTTGATTGTGGACCGAGCCTCTTTGACTTGCAATCGCACCGAAGACATTCAGCGCTGCCTGAAAGGTCTTGAAAAGAACATGGCCGATGAGTGTTTCTTTGTGGGGATTGATTGGTATTCCACCAAACACGACGAATACTCTCGCGGAAAGTCTCCCAAGGAAGATCCCTTTTTCCGTCAGTTCGAGTTGGAAACGGCGTTTTTCCATCCTCCCCAAATGCATTTTTCAGACGAAAAGCATTTGCGAGAGATCTTTAAGGATTTTGAAATTTTGCATCTGGAAGAAAAAACAACGGTTCATGTGGACACTTTCAAACAGCTGCCCCGAACCATTTCATCATGGAATTTAGTGGCTCAACGTTAACAGAGCCCGAGGAGAAAAAATGGAAGTCGAGATTCCAAAAAAGCACAATGAAGATTTGCTCAAAAAAGTCGCCAAAGAAATCCATGAGCTGGGACACTCGAAAATTGAAGGCGTTCTGACTCCAGAGGAAGTGAAAGGCTACGTGGAAGTGGCCCGTGAGATCACGCGCAAAGAACAAGAAAAAGTGGACAAAGGTTTGCGAGACAAGGATGTGGATTTCAATCTGTATCAGTACAGTGGAAATCACTTCTACAATCCCACCCGTGAATACCGGCAATTTGATGCTTTGATTGGGCATCCTTTGGTCCATGGTGTTTTGGAAAATCTCTTTCACACCAAAGCCATCCTTTCTCAAACGGAGCTTCGAAATCCAGCTCAAAATTTGACAGACAGCTATGCCTTTGAATGGCACCGGGATGGACGACAGGTCACCGAAGATCCCTCTTGGATCATCACGTTTTGGATGCTCAATGATGTGGATATGGACAGTGGTCCCACAGAGATCATCGAACGCACCCATCGCTTGTCTCAAGTGGGATACGATGAAGCGCGAAAGCCGGCTGCGGATGCAGATGTGAAAAAGGTTTTGGCAAAGGCGGGAGACCTTGTGTTTATGAACGCCAATTTGCTTCATCGAGGAACTTTGAAGACCAGCTCTAAAGACCGTTGGTACTTTATTCCCACGTACAGTCCTTGGTACTTCAAACCTTCAATGGATTACACCAAGGTCTTTACCCGAAAACAGTTTGATGCGTTGACCGATCTTCAAAAGCAAACCTTTGGTTTTACAACCGTACCTCCTCACGATGAGAGAAAACGGGTTTACACAATGAGACCTTGGCAAGATGTGGTTCATGAATTTCAATTTATGGAAGACAGTGAGTGATGTTTAAGGTTGGGTCTTTTGAAATCAATGAGCGTTCCGAACCCTTTGTGATTGCAGAGGCGGGAATCAACCACAATGGTGAGTTGGAAAAGGCTTTCGAGATGATTCAAGTGGCAAAGGACTGCGGAGCCAATGCCATTAAGTTTCAAACCTTCAAAGTCTCAGAGCTGATTGACGATAAAAATTTGACCTACACTTATATGTCCCAAGGCAAAGAAGTGACAGAGTCCATGATAGATCTGTTTACCCGTTATGAATTTTCAAAAGAACAATGGGTGAAGGTGGAGGCGGAGTGCAAGAAGGTGGGAATCCACTTTTTGTCCACTCCGCAAAACTACACAGACTTGGAACTTCTTTTGGAATTGGGAATGGATGCGGTCAAGATTGGATCTGATGATTTCAACAACATCCCTTTGATCCGAAAGTACCGCGCTTGCGGAAAGCCTTTGATTTTATCTTGTGGAATGGCGGACCTGTCCGAAATTCACTTGAGTCTTCAAGCGGCGGGATTTTACGAAGGCCATCCTCTGGCCTTGCTGTTGTGCATTTCTCAATATCCTACACCTCCGGAAGACATCAATTTGAAACGGATTGAAAGTTTAAAGCGCACATTTCCAGGTTTGTTGGTGGGGTTTTCAGATCATTCTCAAGGGTACATGGCGGCTTCTTTGTCCGTGGCACTGGGCGCTCGGATCATTGAAAAGCATTTTACTTTAGATAAAAACCTTCCGGGTCCAGACCATTGGTTCTCGGAAAATCCTGAAGAGCTGAAGGCCTATGTGGATCACATTCGATTGTCTTCCACCATCATGGGAAAGGGCGATCTGTTTCCCAGTCCGGAAGAGTATGAGATGCGAAAGATTGCCCGTCGAAGTGTTGTTGCCGGGAAAAACATCGCAAAAGGGGAGGTCTTTCGTGTGGAAGATCTGTCCTTAAAAAGACCGGGCACCGGATTGGCTCCCATTCTTTTGGAAGAAATTGTCGGAAAGACCTGTGCGCGGGACCTGGAGCCTGGTGAGCAGTTGAAATTTGGGGATTTTACCAGTCCATGATCAAGTGGTTGCGACGCAAAATTCTTGGAATTCCCCACAACGACTTTCATCCGACCGCATGGATTCATGGAGATCCAGTGATCGGTAAGGGCGTTTACATAGGGGGTTACTCTATTGTGAATGCCAAAGGCGTGGAAGTTCGCATCGGGGACCATTGCGACATTGCCTCTTTTGTTTCTATCAACAGCGCAGATTCTCACAAACGCTGCATTGGCCTTTCAAAAGACATCGATCGAAAGCCCATCGTCCTTGAGAAAAATGTCTTCGTTGGAAGTCATGTGGTGATCAAAGGTGGGGCTCACATTGGCGAGCATTCCGTGGTGGCTTCAGGCTGTGTGGTGGATGGAGTTCGAATTCCGCCGTATTCTTTGATTTTTGGAAACCCCATGCAAGTTCGTGAAGGTTACTACAAGGAGAAGGTGAGGGGGCAATGATTGTCTCTGCCCATCAGCCGGCCTACCTCCCTTGGTTGGGTTACTTCCATAAAATCAGTCTTTGCGACACCTTTGTTTATTATGAGCATGTCTCCCATTCGAAAAGGGATTTTACAACTCGAAACAAAATCAAAACTTCCCAAGGTCCCATGTGGTTGACGGTTCCAGTTCTCAAAGGAGAAGAGGATCAGATTTCAAAGCTGAAAATCAATCCGCAGATACCTTGGCAACGTCAGCATCTGAAAAGTCTTGAAACCTGTTACGGAAAAACTCCTTATTTTTCAAAATACATGGATCAGATTCGACCCTTTTATGAATCCTATGACGGGGAGTTTTCAGATTTGGTCTTTGAAATGACGAAAACCTTTCTTGAGATTTTAGGTTTAAATGTAAAGCTCATCCGATCCACAGATCTTCCCATTGATCAGCCCAAAAATGAGGGAATCTTTCAAATGATGGAAGCTTTGGAGGCAAACAAAATCGTCTTTGGAGCTCATGGAAGAGATTACGTCCTTCTAGAAGAGTATCGAGCTAAAAACTTAAAGTTTTACTTTCAAGATTATCAACACCCGGTTTACCCACAGGCCTATGGGGAGTTTTTGCCCTACATGAGCATTTTGGATTTAATCTTTAATTGCGGGCCAAATTCATTGTCCATTTTAACTTCGGGCAATATCCTTAAACAAAATATTCCCTTTGAATGAGTGAAGCTTCAGGAAGGACGGATTCATGAAAATTTTGGTGGTTGTGGCGCATCCCGATGATGAAGTTTTAGGCTGCGGTGGAACTTTGGCAAAACACGCCAAAGACGGGGATGAAGTCTTTGTCTTGGCTCTGGGTGACGGTGAAACCTCACGGCCGGGTGCCAAAGTGGAGGCTCGACGGGAGCAATTGATCCAAGCCTGTCAAACTTTGGGAGTTCAAAAAGTTTCCGCATTGGATTTTGCGGACAACCGCTTTGATCAGTATCCCCTTCTGGAAGTGATTCAAAAGATCGAGCAAGAAGTGAAGGATTTCCACCCGGAGGTGATTTACACCCACTCCAATGCGGATTTAAATGTGGACCACAGAGTCGCCCATGAAGCCGTATTGACGGCTTTTCGCGGCGTTCCCAGATCTTCTGTTCGAAAGATTTTAACTTTCGAAATTCCTTCCAGCACCGAGTGGAGTTCTGTTCAATCTCGGTCTCAGTTTGTGCCCAACTGTTTTGTGAACATTTCAGAAACCCTTTCGACGAAGCTCGAAGCCCTGAAATGTTACGACTCTGAAATGAGGGAAGCCCCTCATCCACGCAGTTTTAAAGTGGTGGAGGCTTTGGCCACGGTCCGAGGGTCTCAAGCGGGATTGAATGCGGCAGAGGCTTTTTTTGTTGAACGTGTGATTGAGCCTTGAAATGGCAGAATCTGAGTCCTCACCTTTGAAAAAATGTTTTTTGATTTCCAGTTCCGAGGACTTGGATTTTTTTCGAGATCACATGGACAAGGATTCTCTGGTTTTGGCTTGGACAGAAGAAGGTGTTCATTCCTTAAAGAGTTCTGGAATTTCCTATTCTGTGCTTTCGGATTTTATTTCCAGTCCGGTGAACACGGATTTTATCTATGACAAATACAAGGTATTCCCAGAGTTTATCAAATTTTGTGAAGAGAATGCTCAAGAGGAACTGGGTGAAAATTCCTTTTGCTTTCAGAGTCAAACACACTCGATGCGTTTGCCTTTTTTTCTTTATGCCTATGAGTTGGATAAGCTGAAGTATTTGCTCGATCATTTTGAGTTTTCAGATCTCTACGGCTCCATTTCTGTGGGAGCATTAAATTTGGTGGAGGTCTTTCGCCAATGGGCACCTCAAGTCAAGGTTCATGAAGGTCCATCTCCATTGCCACAGGCTTCATCGCCGTCCTGGTACACCGAAAATTCTTTATTTAAAATTTTCCTAAAAAAGATTCTGGGAAAGACTTCTTATAAGAGTTGGTCCTCGCTATTGACTTCGGTCTTTGGGATTTCATTTTTTTTCAATTCGAAGCCGTTCTACTTGGTTCATATGGTGGATTGGAATCACGATCAGATCTTGAAAAGGCTTTCTCAAAGATTTAATGTTTTGTTTTTTGAAGACTCTGCGTGGAAACGGTCTCGTTTTCAGAGGCCGGTGCCCACTGAAAAAATGCGTCACCTCATTTTGAAGTCCCAAGCGAGTGGGCCAAAGTACCAAGAAATTTCTATGGTTTCCGTGATGAGTTGTGAGATAGAGAAGTTCCTAGAAAATGATGCTGAGAAAATTTCTGCTCTTTTTGATCTTTCGCAGAAGTTGATCTCTAAATTTAACATTCAGTTTGTTTTTGCATCCTATTACGTCATTGAAACGGAAATCCTGCACGAAATTTTAAGGCGGTTGGGGCGGAAATCCTTTTTTATGCTTCACGGGGGAACTACAGGAGTGGTTCGAGGAAGTGGTTTCACTCCGTTTTCTGCGCGCATGCATTCCGACAGTTCCTGCCATTTTTTGCTTTACAGTCAAATGGTGAAGGCGGATTTCGAGTACGCAAAAAAGCAAACGGGAAGACCCGAGTGTTCCGTGGGAGTCATTGGCGACATTTATTTTCACAATCTTCTTGAAAAGAGCAAAGGTGCGGAAAATCCAGACCTCAAAGGTAATCAACCCCTTCGAATTTGTTACATCTACGCCGGAACGGGTGTGTACAATGCCCTGTTCAAGTGGGGGCGAATGGATGATTCCGGTTTGGTAAACCTGCGTTATCAGCTATTGGAAAGACTGGAATCTGGTTTAAGTTCCAATGTGAAATTTACTTTTAAATTTGGATACGGAATTGAAAACAAGGCCTATCCTCTGGAAAAGAAGATTCTTTCCCACCCTCAGATAGAGGCCATTGGTTCTGGCGAAAAACTCTTGGACCGAGTGGAAGATTTTGATCTGTTCATTTCTGAACTTCCCAGCACCTCACTGTTGGAGCTGTTGGCCCTGAACAAACCGGTGATGTGCTTGTTTGACGAAACCTCTGTGGAAATCTGCGAGGCTGCAAGGCCCCTGCTCCTGGAATGTTTGCATCCTTATTTCAATCAAGAAAGTTTTCTAAATGGCGTGGAAGACGTTATTTCTTCAGGTGGAAGGTCATTGGGCAATATTTCAAGAGTTCCTCGAGAATTTGCCAAGGCCTATGTGGACTTTGACCATTTTCCAGACCCGATTCAGACCGTTGCCAATTATTTGGGACGGGAAGGATGACCTGTGAAGTTGACCGGTGCAGGCTCTTTCCAGTGGCAGCAGTATTCCATGACCGGGCTTGATAAAACGACGATCTGAGCCCGCATTTTTTCCGTATCCACGTAAAGGGCTGTGGCATCGATGGAAGTCTCTGATTTAAACAGGGCGTTGTTGGCATAATGCGACGCAATGGCTCCGTGAGGCGTTCGGACGTAATAGAGTGGCTTGTTATAGGTGTCCGTCACATTGTGATTTTTGATGGGGTAAGTGATGCATCTTTGAAGTTCATCCACGTCTCCAAGCTCCGTAGGAAGCTCTTTACAGTTCTTATAATAATCGAGCAAAAGGAAGCCTAGCACCTGAAGGTGATCTACCTTGAGGTGATAGAGCTTTTCGTAGCGATTCTCCTCAATCATTTCATTGAAACGGTACAAAAAATGGATGGCAAGCAGCAAATTTAGGGTCAAAAGCGCCTTTTGGACCTGTTTTTTATGGATCCACGGAGTGAAAAAATTAGGAATGACATTTTCGCGCATATTCTTTTTATAAACCAAGATAGAGAGTGCAGACACAAGATTTTTTGACAGCCTGAGTCTGGTTGACAGGACTCTTTCTGAAGGTGCCATAAGTATTTGACAATAAAGGTGAAATTAGAAAACTTTAGGGATCATTCTTATGAAGATTTCTGAATTTCTAAAGCTTGCGGGCTTTAATTTTTTAATACGCATTTTTGAATGGGTGGTCCCCAAGGATCCACACCTGTGGTTGATTGGAATGGACGATGGCGGAGGCGTTCGTCTTTCGGGAAATTCTTGGTACCTCTTAAACTTTTTAAAACAAAATGAAGATCATGTTCGCGTGGTGGCAGTCACTTCCTTTGCGGAAGTGGAACAGCAATTGAAAAATCTGGAAGTGGAAACGGTTCGACCCAACACATGGAAAGCCTTTTGGTTGGGACTTCGGGGTCAGGTGTATTTTATCTGTGGAGAACTTCACGATGAAATCCCAAACTTTTCAAAACGAAATTCTATCAAAGTTCATTTGTGGCATGGAGTTCCCTTAAAAAAGATTTTTTACGGAAGCCCCAAGATGATGGAGCGCTACAATCAACGGTCCGTGAAAATGCGCATTTTGGAATGGTTTCGAGGGCGAGTGGAGTTGGAAGAGTACGACGCCATCATTTACACCTCGGAAGGCTTTAAGCAGATTATGATGGAAGCTTTTAACAATCCTCGCCTGTATTTGACGGGCCAACCTCGAGATGATGCGTTTTACTTTGTGGATCAAAGAGATGAAATCTTAAAAGAGCTGGGGCTGGAGGAATTCAAGGACCATAAAATTGTAGGATATCTTCCCACCTTTCGCGACTCTTTGGACAAACGTCTCAATTACAAAATTTTCCACAAAAATCCAGAGGCTCAAGAATCTTTGGCGGAACAAAAGATTGTGGTTCTTCAAAAAGACCACAACTCTATTTTGAAAGAGCGCCTCTCAGAAAATGCCGTGGTACATCTGACCAACGATGTGGAAACCCAAAAGCTTTTGAAAATTTCCGATGTCCTTATTACGGACTATTCCAGTGTGTACATTGACTTTCTTCATCTTCAGCGTCCGGTGATCTTCTACTGCTACGACTTGGAAAAATACACCTCTCAAGATCGTGAGCTTTATTTTGATTATTTTGAAGACCGAATCACTCCTGGAGTTAAGGTGAAGGACGAAAAGAGTTTGCTTGAAGCCATTGAGATGGCCATTAAAGATCCCGACCATTATGGCGAGACGCGGAAGTCCTCTTTGGGATTTTTTCATCAACATCAAGATGGTGAAAACTCTCGAAGAGTGGTTCAAATGGCAAAACAACTTATCCAGGAACGGAGGCCCCATTGAGTTTTCCGTCCAGTCAGCGCCTGTCCATGTGGAACATCTTGAAAGATTTGCTTCGCATGAAGCCACTTTATTTTTTAAGAGTCAGTCTGCTCTTTTTTCTCGAAAATTTTCTGGAAGGTTTTGGGCTGGCATTGATTGTTCCTGTGTTCTACCAAATCTTGGGAGAGGGCCAGGGCAATTCCAGCTTTGCTTGGCTTGAAAAGATTTTTTTGTACTTTGGCGTCCAACCAAGCATTGAGGTGTTGCTCCTGTCCATGATTGGACTTTTTATCTTTCGAGGAGCCGTTATGTACGGTTCAAAAAGAAACATTTCCAATTCTTCTGGATTGGTTTTGAAAGAGCTTCAGCAGAAATTGGTCAGCAGTTATTTGAAAGGCAATCTTGGATTTTTTCAAAGCAGCCGACAGGGCGTTTTGATCAGCTCCGTCGTGACGGAAGCCAATCGAGCTTCTTTAAGTTTTCTTTATCTTTCCCAGTGGATCTCTTTTGGATTTTCCGTTTTGCTCTACGTTTCTATTGCTCTTTATATTTCGCCCACATTGACAGCCCTTGCATTGGGAATAGGATTGGCTTTCTTTTACCCCCTTCGCCGAATCACCACCGAGTGTGAACGGGTGGGTTCTCAGGCCACAGCACTGAATGCAGAACTTCAAGGGGATCTCTCTGAAAGCTTCTCTATGATTAAATTTATTAAGGCGGCCGGATATGAAGGGTTTCTACAAAGTCGCCTGTTTCAAAAAATTGGAGAATTTCAAACCAACTGGAGTCAAACCTACTTTCTTTCTGGTGCCATTCAGATTTTTTCCAACCCCATCGGAGTTTTGATTTTGTGTGCGGTCTTGTATGCCGGTCAGTTTTTGGGTGTGGCCTCTCCGGATTTGATTGTGTTTCTAGTGGCCTTTCAAAGATTGCTCCCTTCTTACACCTCCATGCAGGGGATCAAAAACAATCTATTTGTTTCTTATCCTGGACTGGGTCAGGTCTTTCACATGTTAAATGAAAGCGAAAAGGTCAAAGAGCGGCAGGGTGGGGAAAGCCTGTCTGAGTTTAAAAACCTAGAAATGTCCCAAGTGGAATTTGAATATGTCCCTGGGAAAAAGGTTCTTTCCAATTTGAATTTAAAAATCGAAAAAGGGGAGATGGTGGCCTTTGTTGGGCTCTCTGGTCAGGGTAAAACCACTTTGGTGGATTTATTGATTGGGTTTTATTCCATCGGCCGTGGTCTTTATAAAATCAATGGGAAGTCTTTGTCTGAAATTTCTTTGGATTCATGGCGCTCCAAAATTTCTTACGTCACTCAGGACACTTTACTTTTTCATGATACCATTCGAAATAACATTTTGTTTGGCCAGGAGGGTGTGTCCGAGCAAGAGATGAAACAGGCCATTGAACTTTGCCATGCGGAGTTTGTCTATGATCTGGAGAATGGATTGGACACTATGGTGGGGGATCGTGGCAGTAAGCTCTCTGGCGGACAACGGCAAAGAATTGCTTTGGTTCGAGCCCTGATTCGAAAGCCTGAGATTTTGATTTTGGACGAAGCCACCAGCTCTTTGGACTCAGAGTCGGAATTGCTGATCAAGAACACATTAGAGCGGTTGAAGAGCCAGAGGGAATTGACCATACTTTTGATCGCGCACCGCTTGGAAACGGTCAAAGTGGCAGACCAAATTTTGGTGGTCCATCAGGGAAATATTTTTGAAAAGGGCTCTTGGCAAGAATTGGCAGAAAACAAAGAGACGTTTTTCAATCAGAAACTGATTTTGAATCATTGAGAATAATATGGAATCGAATTTGAAACCTTTAGAGAGGATGGCAAAATGAATACAATCATACTGTGTGGCGGAAAAGGAACTCGATTGAGTGAAGAGACAGATGTGCGTCCAAAGCCCATGATTGAAGTGGGAGATCGCCCCATTCTCTGGCACATCATGAACCATTACGCGAGTTTTGGATTTAAGGATTTCTATTTGGCACTGGGCTACAAGCAGGAATACATCAAAGATTACTTTATGCGATTTTACTCCACAGATTCCGACTTTCGCATTGATTTGAGTTCGGGAAAGGTGGAGCACTTCAACTCGGGTCCTTGTGATTGGCGGGTCAATTTGATCGACACGGGAAATGACTCTTTGACGGGAGGTCGCATCTTGCGCATGCGTGACCACCTTTACAAAGAGGGAACCTTTATGCTCACTTACGGAGATGGTGTGAGCAATGTGGATTTGGAGGCCTTGGTTCGCTTTCACAAATCCCATGGAAAATTGGCCACGGTCACTGGCGTGCGCCCACCGGCTCGCTTCGGTGAAATGATCTTTGACGGGGATCTTGTTGTGGAATTCAAAGAAAAACCTCAAGCCAGTGTGGGCTGGATCAATGGCGGATTTTTCGTTTTGGAGCCGGAAGTTTTTGATTACCTGAAAGACGGTGATTTGACCATTTTTGAACAGGCTCCGTTGGCGAACTTGGCCAAAGATGGGCAATTGGTGTCTTACCGTCATGAAGGATTTTGGCAGTGCATGGACACTCTTCGCGATAAGATTTATCTGAATGAGTTGTGGGAAGAAGGAAATGCTCCATGGGTTCCCAATTCCATTCGATAGTAAAAGAATAAAGAATTGAGCAAATAAACCTCTTAAAGAAGTGAATTTATGTTTAAAAATGTCTTTCAAGGAAAAAAAGTTTTAGTCACTGGCCACACGGGTTTCAAGGGTTCTTGGCTCAGCCTTTGGTTGATGAAGCTGGGTGCAGAAGTTCACGGGTTGAGCAAGGAAGTGTTTGATGATCCTTCACATTTTCATTTGCTTCACCTGGATGAGAAGTTGGCCAGTCACAACCTGGTGGACATTCGTGATTTTGAATCCACAAAAGGGGTTTTCGAGAAAGTTCAGCCGGACATTGTTTTTCATTTGGCGGCCGAGGCCATTGTAAAAACCTGTTTGGATCAGCCCAAAGATGCCTTTGATGTGAACTTGGGTGGATCTGTGAATATCTTGGAATCCATTCGTTCCACACCCTCCATCAAAGCGGCGGTGATGATCACTTCGGACAAGTGCTATGAAAATGTCGAATGGGATTTTGGTTACAGAGAACCAGATCGCTTGGGCGGAAAAGATCCGTACAGTGCTTCGAAAGCCTGTGCGGAGATCTGCTTCAGCGCTTACTACCGGTCCTATTTTTGTCACCGAAAAGACTTAGGGATCGCCACCGCCCGTGCAGGAAATGTCATTGGCGGAGGAGATTGGGCCAACTACCGCATCATTCCCGATGCCATGCGTGCCATTGAGTCTGGAAAAGATCTGATCATTCGTGCTCCTCGAGCCACTCGACCTTGGCAGCTGGTTTTGGAACCGCTCAGTGGTTATTTGAATTTGGCCTCTGAGTTGTATTTGAAATCCTCTTCTTCCGAGCTGGTTGGAGAATCTTTCAACTTTGGTCCTCCCACAGAGACAGAGATTAGCGTCAATGGGGTTTTGGAAGAAATTAAGAAGCGCATTCCCAGTCTCAAATGGATTGTGGATGAAAAAGACCCCTATGCGAAAAATGAAGCGGGCTTGCTAAAGTTGAACTGTGACAAGGCCCTTCGAAGACTCCATTGGGTTGCCACATTGAACTTCTCGGAAACCATTGATTTCACCTCAGAATGGTACAATCACTGGTTGGATAAAAAAGACATTACAGAGATTTCAACCCATCAGATTTCACGCTTTGAGCAAAGAGCCAAAGAGCGAGGAATTCTTTGGGCCCAGTCCAATGAAAAATGAAACTCGGTTTTGTTTGAAGCACCGAATGGCAAGCCTTCTGGCGGCCATTCGTGGAAAACAAAATTTGGAAGTTTACCGTTCATTGATGTTCCATTCGATCTTCGATTCCGCAAGATTTCAGAAAGAAGACCTTTACTCCTTAGAACAATCAAAATTTGAAAGCTTTCTTCAGGACGTCAAAACATTGGGTCTAAAAGTGGTTCGCTTTGAAGACTCGGATAGGAACTCCCATTCGATCAGCTTGACCTTTGATGATGGCTACAAAGACAATCTTTTGCGGGCCTTGCCCCTCTTAGAGAAGTTTAACTTTCCCTTTACCATTTTTATCGTGACCGATTTTCTAAGCTCCAGTTATCCGGAGTATCTGAGTGAAGAGGAGATTCGAATTTTGGCAAAGCATCCTTTGGTGACATTGGGAACACATGGGAAGACTCATCGGCCCTTGGCAGATTTAGATTTTGAAATGGCAAAGCTTGAAATAAAAGAGAGCAAAGAAGTTCTTGAAACTTTGGTCGGGCGGCCCGTTGAGACCATGAGCTTTCCCCACGGGAGTTACAATGAGGCTCTTGTGAAGTGTGCAAAAGATCTTGGTTATAAAAAGATCGGCACCAGTGATCCAAAGCCAAATGGAGATGGTTTTGGATCTTTGATTTTTAGACAGTGCATTTACTCCTGTGACTCTAAGGTTTCATTTGGCCAAAAAATACGTGGCAAATGGGATTGGGTGTGGTCATAAAAGTTATTTGAGGTGATTTTTGGAATTTACAGAGAATATATCCATTCTTTTGATCAGTCTTTTCTTTGCCTTGTTTGCATTTTTTAAAGTCGGTTTGGGATGGAATCAAAAACGGCTCAATCGTTTTATCGCAGTGTATTCCGTTTTCCTGTATGCAACCTGGTTTCCCCCGGGAGCCCTGTTGCTTTTAGCTCAAGGCATCTACATGCATTTGGTTTCTCCCGGCATTTTTCGAGGAAAAAAAGGAATTCTGGGATTCTCAATCTCATTGAATTTGGCAATTCTTGGTTTTTTTAAATATTACAATTTTTTTGTCTCTAATATTTTTGGTGTTGGTCATTACTCATTAGAACTGATTCTTCCGCTGGGGATTTCATTTTATACCTTTACCATCATTGGTCATTTCGTAGATTTAAATCGAAGGAAAACACAACCCATGGAAAATATTTTTGAATCCATGCTGTTTGTTTCTTTTTGGCCTCATCTGGCAGCGGGACCCATTTTACGTTCTAAGAATATGTTTAGCAGTATGCACCAAAGATTTTCCTTTACCCGGAAAGATCTCATGTTGGCGACCACTCTTATTCTTTGGGGAATTACAAAAAAGTTGCTTTTTGCAGATAATTTGGGCTCGTACGTCAATTGGAACATTGGCTATGGAATTTCTGAAATGTCTTCGGTAGATGCTCTGGCCACTGTGGTGGGCTATAGTGCTCAAATCTACTTTGATTTTAGTGGATATACGGATATGGCCATTGGTTTAGCTCTCTTGGTTGGATTCCGACTTCCAGCTAATTTTAACTATCCATATCGAGCCGTCAGTCTTGGAGAATTTTGGGAAAGGTGGCATATCAGTCTGTCTACTTGGTTTCGAGATTATTTGTACATTCCACTTGGTGGATCCAGAGTTTCAAAAGGTCGGAACTCGCTCAATATAATGGTTGTATTTCTTCTTTCTGGATTGTGGCATGGAGCGGCCTGGAACTTTGTGATTTGGGGAGGTTTGCATGGAATCGTGTTGGTTTTGGAAAAACGTTTTTCAAAGCTCTTTGATAGGATTCCAGTAGTCCTTCGGTATATTTTAACGATGTCTATTGTTGTGATTGCTTGGAGCTATTTCCGCCTGAGCTTTTCGGATGCAAATTTGATCCTTTCTAAAGTTTTTATGATTGGCAATGAAGTTCGCTTTATTACCCGTCAAACACCCCATCATATTTTACCTTTGTTTATCGGAGTTGCCTTTGTATCTTTAGACCATTTGCTCCAGGTTTATAAAGTCAATCGACAGGGGGAGATCTATTTGACTGAGCGAAAAATGAATTTGTTATGGGTGGCGGCTCTTTTTCTTTTGGCTTTGTTTTTGAGTGGTCATGAACAGCCGTACATCTACTTTCAGTTTTAATTTTAAGAGGTTTGCGATGCTACGAGTTTATTTTGGAACATGTCTTCTGGGTTTGATTGGAGTTGCGGCATTTCACCTGTCGGGAATTGAATTGTACCAAATGAATCAGGATCAATGGATTCAGAATCCACTTCTTAAAACCTATGAAAGAATGCTTGGGAATGAATTTGATCTCGGTTCTCTGAAAACTGTAGACATGGTTCAAGAAGAGGAAAATCAAGATCCATTGGTTGAATTCTCACTCTTTGGTGAGCCTCCAAAGAGTGTGGATATACTTGTATTTGGAGACAGTTCTACTTACGGATATTTGCCAGATGTTTTGGAGAAAAAAACGGGGCTTAAAATTCGTTTTTTCAATTGGGGGGCTCAAAGAATCAATTTGGAAATGATCCAGGTGATCAAGCTTCTTTCGAAAGTGTATTTGAAGCCAGGTGGAAAAGTTATTTTAGCTTATGACTATTGGACTATGGATGTGGGTTTGGATGCGAGTTTGTTGGTCCACAAGGATTGGGTGAGTAAAGTTTCGAAAATGAATGTTAAAGATTTTACGTCGTGGCTCAGTGAAAATCTCCCTCTAACAGTAAAATCTAAAGTTCCAAGTGATCTGGTGGAATTGAACCAGGAGACTTTAGAAGAACATATTTTACCAGTTTCTCATTCGGGAATAAGTTTAAATCGCTTAATTTCGTTTTTTCAATTTGAGAATTACAGGAAGTTCTATATTTCATTGAGAGACATATTGGCCAATCGTTTTTATCTAAAACTCCCTCAAATTGAATTCTATTCGAAGCTTGTCTCCAATCCCGTGCGTGATCAAGAAGAGGAATCACGGAAGAGAAAGATTTTGGTCGGTGAAAATTTTAAAACCTATTTTATTGAAAAGCCCACCAAATTTGCGATTGTTGACGATGGTAGCCCGGTTAAGGCAGATCCGGAGAAATTGGAAAATTTAAAACTAACGGCCAAGGAGTTTTCTAATCTTGGTTTTGAACTTTATTTTCTTATTCATCCATCAATTTTTGAATATCATTACACTTCACTTCGGGCATACGCTCCCTACTTTGTAGATTCAGATCATATTATTCATTTGGGGAGATTTCATTCAGATCATCCATTGCCCATGGAAAATGGTGCTCACATGGCCAATGAAAGTGGGATGTTTTTTACGTTAATGTTAGCTGAGAAGCTCAATTCATTTGAGAAAAGCGAGAAATAAATCAATGAATTCTGAATTGGAAGGGGCTCCCTCGGACTGTCGTTTGAACCAAATTATGGCTGCGACACTGAGAAACCTCAGGCACTTGAAAGGCTTGAGCCAAGAGGAATTGGCAGAGCTTGCGGAATTGGATCGCACCCATGTTTCTCTTTTGGAACGGGGAAAAAGAGCAATGACCATATCCACCTTGGAAAAATTGATTCCCCATCTTTCAGCCAACTCTGTGGAGTTTTTGGATGCGCTTTCTGAAAGTATCATCGAGACCTGTTTGGGTGAAAAGAAAAGCTGTTCCCTTTTTGAAGTCAAAAAAGGGGATCAAGGGAGTGAGTCGGAAGCTTTGATGCTCCTTCTGAAGCACACCGCAGATTTAAAAAAGGTCTTTGATTCTTTGGAATGTCAGGTTTGTATTCTTTCAATGGAAGGCAAGGTGCTGTTTCTCAACCAGGCCCTACTTATAAAATTGAAGATGAAAGACGGAAATTTTTTGGGGCAGTGGGTTTGGGAGCTCTCTCCGTCTCTCAAAGAGCCTGAAGAACTAAGAAAATTATTTTCCAATCCACTTAATTTTTCCCAGGAAGATCAGGTTCTTGCTGTGGAATGTCAGAATGCAGAAGGTTTGGTTGTCACACAAAACTGGAGGATTTCTTCAGTCCGAAAGTCGGGTCACCAGGGCTTCTTGATCGCCTCTGCGCCTTTATAAATCAAAATTTGTAAATGTGGTTTTTTGTCCGAAGACTTTCGAAAGCAAAATTCATTACCATGGCACATCGACCCTTAAAAAGGAGGTTTGTCGTGACAGTTCGCAAAGTTTTATTGGCTTTTGGTTTTTCAGTTTTGGCAGTTGGGTGCACAAAAAGTGAGGATTCCGTATTGTCTCAGGCCAGTGATGCGCCGGAGAGCCAAGAAGCTCCCGAGACGCCACAAGATCCCATTGAAATCAAAGACATCGATCCATCCATCTTGGCTGAGGGTGGCTATGTTCTTTATTTTCGACACACGACCAGAGATCCCGATGATCCCAATTCCGACATGAATTACATTGATCGCAATGGAATTTGCGTGGTGGGAAGTCAGCTCAATGCGACGGGTGAAATGGAAGCCACAAAGTTGGGTGAAGTTTTTCGAAACAACAACTTCACCGTGGGGCACATTTATACCAGCCCTTCCTGCCGAACCAAACAAATGGCACAGTTGGCCTTCGGGACTCTAGGCGAAGTTGTGAATTGGGCCGCTCGTCCCCCCACATGGTTGGATGAAGAAATAGATCCCATGTATACCGCATTGAAAGATCATATGGCGGAGTTGCCGTTGGCAGGTACGAATACTGTCATTCTCACCCACGGCTCCCTTTATGACAGCATTCTGAAGGTCAATTACCGATTGCTTCAAGGAGATGCGGGTGTGTTCAAACCCTACGGTGATGGAACCTATGACTTTGTGGGACTTCTTCGAAAAGAAGTTTGGATGGGTCTTTAAAACTTATTCCGCAAGAACCGTCACTGGAGCTCCGTCTGCATTTTCAATCATCAGCGGAGCCAGGTGAATGCGTCGAAGAGTGTGGGGGGCATGGGCCAGTTTCATGTCCTCCACAATCAATATTGGCGGTTTGTCTTTAAAGGGATTTAAAAACGCACGGTGGGCTTCTCGACCCAGTTCTCTTTTTTGGAAACAGGTCAAAGAAATAAAATCAAATCCAATGGCACGAACTTTTGGAAACTCTTCTCGGAGCCAAAATCCCACTTCCGGTAAAAAGCCGGGATTGTTGTTCCAGTAGGACTCCTCACCACGGCGCTTTTCAAATCCTGTTCGCAGCAACAGAAAGTCCATTTGATCATCCACATGATCTTTAAGGTCCTCAACAGAGATCATATGTTCCGGCAAAAGTTCCATAGAAATCAATTTTGGAGCTTGAAAACTCAAATCTATCGCAGAGTAATCGCTTAAAGTTTTTCCTTGAGCATCAAAATGTCGAGGAAAATCCATATGGGTTCCCACGTGATTGCTCAAGTGAACTTTTAAAGAGTTGGAAGTGGCACCTTCTTCCATGCGGCTGGAAGGTTCAATCACCAAATTTTCTTGCCGCCCTCCGTAGCAGGGAGTTTTTCCGTTGATCCAGTGGCTCAAAAAGATCATTGAGAATCCTTTGAGAAAAAGTTTCTTAAGTGCTCGATGGCCGATCTTCCCATGTTCAAAATGGCTTGGTTGGAATTTCCTGAAATATGGGGCGTGGGGAAAAAATTTGGCAATTGAAATAAGGGGTGAGTGGTGTTTGGTTCCTCTTCAAAAACATCCATGGCCGCCCCCAAGAGTGGTCCCGATTTTAAAGCTTCCTGAAGATCCAATTCGTTGACCAATCCGCCACGGGCCGTGTTGATCAAAATGCTTTCTGGTCGAAAGTTTTCAAAGGTTTCCTTGTGGATCATGTTTTGGGTGGATTCGTCTAAGGGAACATGGAGAGTAATGATGTCACAGCTTTTGTAGATTTCTTCATGGCCCACTTGGGGAATTCCAAAGGGCTCCAAAAAATCTTTTTTAGAAACAATGTCGCAGGCCAAAATTTGAGGCCCAAAAACCATCAGTTTTCGAATCACTTCGCTGCCAATGTGGCCCACTCCAATCACACCAATGGTGAGTTCGGAAAGTTGGCGACCTCCGTTTTTTACCCATTTTCCGGAGCGAAGAAGATCTCTGGAGGAGGAGATGTTTCGTGCAATATTGATCATCTGAGCCACAGCAATTTCACTGACAGCCTCTTTGTTCACTCCGCCGGTCCAACCCAACTGAACGCCACGGGATTCCATGGCATGAAGATCCAGGTTGTTGAGACCCACTCCATATTTGGAAATCATTTTCAACTTGGGAAGTCGAGACAAAACCTCGTCATCCATTGGGTCCAATCCAACAATGGCTCCATCCGAATCTTTTAAAAATTCCAGCAATTCCTCTTTGCTCAGCTTGCTCTTATCTTCACGAAATTTGGCTCCTGGAAAGGAGGACAGCAGCTCCTCGCGCAGCACAGGGTGAAAGGAAAAGGATTCTGATGTGACGGAAATTTTTGGTGCTTTCATGGAAGCTTGATTCTGCGTCCTTTTGATTTCTGGGTCAATAATTGACATCCCCGGAGGGGGAGGGGATCTTTGAGAGAAGGATCCATGGGAAAAGGAAGGGTTTTGTGACGCCAGGAAAAGTCAGTCTTTTGATGAACTGTTACAATGGGGAAAAATATGTCCGCCAGGCCTTAGAGAGTGTTTTTGCTCAGACCTATTCTAACTTCGAAGTTCTTTTTGTGGACAATTGCTCCACAGATAAAAGCGCTGAAATTACATCCGAATTTGGAGATAAAGTTCGCATTTTAAAAACCCCTCAAAACATGAGTCTTTGCAAAGCGCGGGTTTTTGCCAGGGATTTTATTGATGGTGAGTTCTTTACGGTTTTGGACATTGATGACTTGATTCTTCCCACCAAGTTCGAAAAGCAGGTTCAAATTTTACAAGAAAATCCTGCGCTGGGAGCCGTTTACTGTGACACCATTTATTTTAAAGACAATGGAGAAGAGGTCCGCGCCTACGGAGACAAAGAAATGCCTTCGGGAAATCTTTTTTCCCAGCTTTTGTCCAATTACTTTTTGTCCTTAGAAACAGTGATGATGCGAACTTCTGTTATGAGAGAGCACAATCTTTATTTTAGCGAGAAGTACAATGTCAGTTCCGACATGGAGCTGTTTGTGAAGCTCAGTTATTTTGCGCCTTTTCAGTATTTGCCGGAAGCCCTGGCCAAATGGCGCCATGGGCATGTGACGGAATCCATCACTCAATATGAGAGCTTCCCCAGGGAATATGAGCAATTGATTGAGGATTTGAGTGAGATGATTCCAGATTTTAAAAATCAATATGCCTCTGAGATTCGCAGACTTCGAGGTGTGATTGAAAACATGTACGGCGTTGCTGCCTGGAAAAAGGGCGAAAATGACCGGGCAAGGGAGCATTTTCGAAAGGCTCTGGGAAGTGGAAGAAAGTACTATGTGCCTTTTTTGATGTCACACTTCGTAAAATTCCCCACCTACCAAAAAATGAGATCTGTACTGCGTAATATTTAGAGGTTTGGGGTCAGAAGGTCTTTGTGGACCTTTACCACGACCTTTTTGATCAGGTCGTTTATTCCAGGAACCCTCATTTGTGGCATATGGGCATCTGTGGCAAAGAAGACCGCAAATTCTCCTGGAGCAACGCAGATAAAATGCTCATGAGCTCCATTTTGCGCAAAAAATTCCACGTCCTTCATTGAATCATAAGAAGATTGGATTTCAAGCTCCTTGCGGTCGTAGATGTACATTCCTTCAATGGAGCTCAATGTGGACTGTATGTCCACATAAGTGTTGTGGGCCTCCGGCCGGCCTTTCTCTTTTTGTAGGGGTTCGTAAGACATCACCATGGCAAACATCCGGTCCTCATCCAGCAAGTCATAGCGCCCTTCCGGGGTTTCTGGAGAGAGGGTTTTGAGGAAATCAAAGGCCTGGTTCCAAGCAGAACCCAGGGGATAGCGACAGTGGTTTTCAATACGATCTAAAATCATGAGACACAGATTAAATGGCCCTCAGGGATTGTTCAAATGGAATATTCTGGTTAGGATTGAGATTTCAGTTAGCCCGTCTAGGGAGGCCTTTTCATGCAAAAATTTAGAATTCTAGTTACCGGAGGATCTGGTTTTTTGGGCAGTCATATTGCCGACGCCCTGTCGGACGAGGGGCATGATGTGACCCTCTTTGATGTCAAACCGTCGCCTTTTTTGCGTTCCGACCAAAAGATGGTGGTTGGTGACTTGAAAGACAAAGAGTCCGTGGATCAGGCCTGCCAAGACATCGATTACGTTTACCATTTGGGAGCCATTGCCGACATCGATGTGTGCAAGGATCTTCCCTATGAGACCATGGAAGTGAATATTTTGGGGACGATCAATCTTTTGGACTCTTGTGTTCGGCACAAGGTGAAAAGAATGATGTTTTCCTCTTCGATTTATGTTCACAGTCGCAGCGGATCTTTTTACCGCATTTCCAAGCATGCCTGCGAACAGATCATCGAAGAGTACCACCTCAAATACAATCTTCCGTACACCATTTTACGCTTTGGAACACTTTATGGAACGCGCTCCGACGAGCACAATTCCGTCTACCGATATTTGAAATCCGCTTTGAATGAGCGAAAGATTCTGTTCAAGGGCAAAGGGGATGAAGTTCGTGAATACATTCATGTTCAAGATTCTGCTCAGATCTGCGTAAAAATTTTGGAGTCCGAATTTGAAGGGAAAAACCTCATAATTACTGGTCACCACCGAATGAAGGTGACGGAACTGTTGTCTATGATTCAAGAGATTCTTGGTTCTGATGTGGATTTGATTCATGACGAAACTCAAAATGTTTCCCATTACAGTCAAACGCCATTTTCCTATATGCCAAAAACTGGAAAAAAGATGGTGATGAACCAATATTGTGATTTGGGACAGAGTTTGGTTGAGATTTTGGAAGAAATCAATGGGGAAGGTGAGTCCAGCATCCATGACCAATAAAGTGCCACTGTGTGTAGATTTGGATCACAGCTTTTTTAAGACGGATACTCTTTGGGAACAATTGATTGTCCTTTTGAAAGAACGCCCGTGGCTATTGTTCCCTTTGATTTTGTCGATGTTCAAAGGGAAGGCCGCTTTTAAGACCTATGTTTGTGATCACTCTCCAGTGGATGTGTCAAACTATCCAGTAAACAAAGAGGTTCTTCAGTACATTGAAACCGAGAAGCTAAAAGGACGTCCCATCGTATTGGCGACTGCTGCACACGAAAAAATATCTGTGGATGTTCTAAAGAATTTTGAGATTTTTGACCGCCAGTTTAGCAGTTGCGAAAACGTAAATTTAGGGGGACAGGCCAAAGCTCGCCTTCTCAAAGAAGAATTTGGTGAAAAGGGTTTTGATTACATTGGAGATCATCCGAAAGATTTAAAAATTTGGTCCTTGTCCCAAGGGGCAGTTTTGGTGGGTCAGAGCGAAGCTTTTGGAAAACGCCTTCATAATTTGATTTTTCACATTAAGAAGAGCCGCTCGGAAAGTTTTTTGAAAGTGGTGTTAAGGGCTATGCGTGTTCATCAATGGATCAAAAATATTTTGATCTTTTTGCCGATGGTTTTGGCTCACTCCATTTTAAGTTTTGAAAATTGGGCCTTGCTCACAGTGGCCGCATTGACCTTTTCCTTTACAGCTTCCGCGGTATATATTTTCAATGACCTCTTTGACTTAAATAACGATCGACTACATCCTTCTAAAAAAAATCGCCCTCTTGCCTCTGGAGATTTGCAAATTCCGCAAGGAATTGCGTTGGCCTTTTCTTTGTTGGTGTTGGGGATTTCCGGAGCCTTTTTGGTTCACGTGGATTTTGGATGGGTGGTCTCTCTCTATTTTGTCACAAACCTCTTTTACTCTTCCTATCTCAAGAAAGTGATTATCCTTGATGTTTTCTTTCTAGGGTTCTTTTACACCATTCGAATTTTGTCGGGAGGAATTGTAATAGGTGTTGAAATTTCGGCCTGGCTAAAATTGTTTTCCTTCTTTTTCTTTTCAGGATTGGGATATTTGAAACGTTTTTCAGATTTAAAGTTTTTTGAAATTTCTATGGGTCGCCGGGTTCTTGAAGGTAGAAATTATCACATCGAAGATTTGCCCATCATTTTACTTTTCGGTGGATTGAGTACCTTTGCGTCGGTTCTTATTTTTAGTTTGTACATTTATCAGTCCGCTCAAGCGAGCAACTACAATCATCCTGAGTTTTTATGGATTGGTGTTTTGGCCTTGCTCTATTGGACCAATTACATTTGGATGGTTGCCAACCGGGGGCAAATTATTAAGGACCCAGTGAAATTTGTGCTGAAAGACAGAACCAGCCTGTTTGTGGGAGTCTTTTTTCTGTTGTCACTTGTGGCATCTGCCATTTGAAAAAGGGGGATGGAATTGACGCAAGTTCTTTCTTGGGGCCGAGCCTTCAAAGCCGAATCTGAAAAACATCCCTTTCATTCGTGGGAAAGTTTGCTAGGAAAAAATTTGGTTACAGGAAGTCAACTCAGCTATGGAGATTCCTGTCTGATAGACGGGGGGCGAGACCTTTCAAACCTCGGACGAGACAACATTTTAAATTTTCAGCCTGAGGAAATGTGGATTGAGGCTCAGTCAGGCATAACGTTTGATCGACTGCTTCAATTCCTTGTCCCTCGAGGTTTTTTTCTTCCCGTAACGCCTGGAACAAAGTACATCACTTTGGGCGGAGCATTGGCCAATGATGTCCATGGGAAAAACCACCACAGTATGGGCAGTTTTGGTTGTCATGTTCTTGAATTTCGACTTTTAAGATCATCGGGGGAAGTGTTTCGGTGCTCTCCTCAAGAACATTCGGACCTCTTTCATGCAACCGTTGGAGGTTTGGGGCTGACTGGAGCGATCCTTTCGGTGAAGTTCAAAATTGTTTCCATTTCATCGAGCTTTATCGATAATCGAGTGGAAAGATTTCGGGGACTTTCCCAGTTTTTTGAACTCAGTGAAAAATATGCGTCTTCCACCTATACGGTTTCGTGGATTGATTGTTACGCAAAATGGCGCGGGCGTGCGGAACCTAGAGGACTATTCATGGCCGGGCAGTCTTCGCAGAAAGGGGATTTGCGGTTGCACAAAAGTCCTCGAATAAAGGTTCCTATTGCCTTGCCATTTTCCATGATCAACGGAGTTTCATCGAGGGTTTTCAATCATTTGTATTATTCCAAATCCTTTCTGACTCCGGTCCAGAGTCAGCAACACTATGATCCTTTCTTTTATCCATTGGACGGTGTTCTAAATTGGAATCTGGTTTATGGGAGTAAGGGTTTTTTTCAGTTTCAATGTGTTTTACCCATGGATCGTAAGGAAAAGCTTCAAGAACTTTTGGATTTGATTGCTGAAAGTGGTCAGGGTTCTTTTTTGTCTGTTTTGAAGCTCTTTGGCTCGATCCCTTCCGTTGGGTGGATGTCCTTTCCTCGGGAAGGAGTGACTCTGTGTTTGGATTTTCCAAATCTTGGCTCTTCCACTCGAAAATTATTTTCTCAGATGGAAAAAATGGTTTTAAATCATGGAGGAAGGCTCTACCCCGCAAAGGATATGTTGATGAAGGGCGAGTCTTTTAAAACTTTTTATCCCAATTGGGAAAAATTCAATCAAATAAGAGATCCTCAATTTGAATCGTCTTTTTGGAAACGAGTTATGGAGAAGAAGATATGAAAAAAATCGTTATATGTGGAATCACTTCGGCGATCACCACGGAGGTGGCTCGTCTGTTGTCCCCCGGAAATCAAGTGGTCGTGGCTGCACGCAACTCGGGATCGGTAGAGGCCATTGGAAAAGATTTGAAATTGTGGGGAGCAAAGGAAGTTATTCCCCATGTCTTGGATTTTACGAACTTGGAGTCTGTAAAGATTTTCAAGGCAAAGGTGGAAGAAGAGCTGGGAGCATTGGACCTGCTATTTGTTTCCTATGGGACGCTTTCGGACCAGGAGAGGTGTCAATCTGATTTGGACTATGCTATTTCGGAATTTCAAACCAACGGATTGTCACAAATTGCATTGCTTCAGCAGTTTGCACCGATGATGTCGAAAGGCTCCACCATGGCAGTGGTGACTTCTGTTGCTGGGGATCGAGGGCGCGGGAGCAATTTTTATTACGGAAGCGCCAAAGGTGCGGTATCTATTTTCTTGAGTGGTCTGCGAGCGGAGATGAGTAAGATGGGGATCCATGTGCTTGATGTGAGGCCTGGATTTGTGGACACTCCAATGACGGCTCATGTTCCCAAGAACTTCTTGTTTGCAAAACCAGAGAAGGTCGCTAAAGACATCGCGTGGGCCATTTCAAGGAGAAGGGCTGTACTTTATACGCCGTTTTTCTGGAAATACATCATGTGCATCATTAAAGCGTTGCCTTTGTTTATTTTTAATCGCTTGAAGCTTTAGGTTCCCTATTTTGAAATTGAAAAAAGAGTGCGGAATAGGCCAAAAAGATGCAGATAAAATTCACGTATTCAAATCGAGGATAGGTGTCGCTTCCGAAAAGTATGGACGGTCCCACCGCAGCTCCCGCAATGAGTAGAAATTTAATCCACATATCTTTTTTGGGTGAGAGCAAAATCCATAGTAGAACGAGCGTGGACAAAGGGACAAACAGCCACGCGATGACATAGGACCCTAAGTTGCTGAGCAATGAACAAAATCCAAAGTAATGAAGAGTGTTGTGAATAAATGCATCCACTCCATGAAGTCCTGCCACTGATAAAAATTTACTTTGACTCACTCCTTCCAGACTGCCATTGGTGAAAAAAGCAAATTTTCCGGAGTAATAGAGGTTGTGCCAAGCGGGAAATAGAAACATAGCCACAAATAACAGAATCTCTTTGATGGCTCTGGGGCGCACCACAAACAGAAATGTCAGTGCAGAAAAAATGGCCATATTTTGCCGAAAGAAGGGGACGAGTGCTAACGCAATCGCAGCGAGACCTCGTTTTTTATGACTGAAAAAAATGGCAAACCAGGCCATGGCCAACACCGCGAAAGGTTCATTCATAGTCATTAAAAGAATTTTGCAAGCGTAGGGGGCCGACAGCACTCCAATAAGGCTGGACCAGAATACAAAAGGATAAGAATTTCGAAGAGCAATTCCATCCATCACAAGGACAAAGGTCACCAGATAGAGAAGCAGCCAAGAGGCATGGATCCATCGGTATTGGCCTCCATAAGCAGCCATAAATCCTGCTAGCACATACCGCAATCCATATTGGAGTTTAAAAACAGGAAGTTGTTCCGAGGCCTTCAAATCCTCGAAAGGAATTTGACGTTTTTCCTTTGGAAGGTGAACTCCGTAAAGTGTTTTGTTGCGAACCATGTATTCAGCCACGTCTGTTGTTTCAGAAGAGTCATCCCCATCCAGGTGAGTGACAATCCTATTGAAGTTTGGAGTCAAAGGGGCCATGAGGGCTGCAAATAAAAAAAGCGTCAATCCTTTGTTAAACCATGTTCTTCGGTTGGCCAGATTGCAATATCCATAATAGAGACTGGATAAAACAAAAGGGATAAACAATGAGGACGTGTGGCGCCCCAGTGCCAAGGTGCTTGTTTTTAGCATAGGCTCTGTAATCAAGACTCCTACCGCACCCAGAATTAAAAGGAGGAAAAAAAACAGCAAATCTCTTCTATTGCCTTGAGGAGTGCTGAGCGTATCTTGAACTCTTCCGATCCACAGAGTAGCGAAGCGATTGAATTTTTCCACGATTTGAAGGTCCCTCTCTATTGATATTTCCGTGCCAATGGATGATGAGAGCTCAGGTCGTCCGTCACAGGAATGGATTGAATCCATTCAAAGTACTTTTCCAATCCTTCCCGAAGGGACACCTTGGGCTCCCATTCCAAATCTTTGCACATCTTCTCGATGGAGGCATGAAATCCGAAGCTGTCTCCTGGGGTGCTAGGCAACTCTTCCACCGGGTAGTCTTTGGGCTTTCCAGCCACTTCCACCATAAGTGCCACAAGATCTTTGATAAGGGTTTTTACGCCAGAGGATAGATTGTAAGTCTGTCCGTAGGTCGAACTTCGATCATAACTGCGATAGAGCGCTTCAATGCAATCATCTATGTAAGTGAGGTCTCGATAGCGCTCCAAGGAACCCTTCACTTGAACCGGTTGGTCGCGCCAGATGTAACTGGCGTAAATGCTGACCATTCCCTTCTTCAAGTAATTGAGATTTTCTCCAGGGCCGAAGGTGTTAAAGACCCGGAAGACCGAATACTCACAGTCAGATTTTTCTAAAATTTGGCGAACAAAAAGTTCTCCGGAATACTTTGAAACTCCATAAATGGAATCCGGCTTGATCGCAGCATCTTCTTTGGTCAAGCCACTGGCACTGTTCCCGTAGACCGCCACGGTGCTGGAGTAGATAAAGCGTTTAGCGCCATTCTTTTTTGCAAAGTTGGCCATCAGGTAAGTGCCATAGGAGTTGGTCAATAGATCATACTGGGGATTGTCGTAGGAAGATTCCCCGGCGGATTGAGCGGCCAAATGATAAATGCCATCAAACTGGTACTTGGAGAGTTTTTCGTAAAGAGCTGGATTGCAAATGTCGTCTTCAATAAATTCAACTTTGGGATGCTTGTAAAAAATCCCGCCGATGGACTTGCCATTGTCCACAGCCACAATCTGCGCGTTTTCTTCCGAAAGAATGCGCTCGATCAGGTGAGTTCCAAGGAATCCGCCGCCGCCGGTGATAAGCAAGGTTTTCATTTGAGTCCTTTGTTCTTTTTGTAAATGTATTCGCAAATTTCAAAATCAATGGGAAAGTCGATATCCATGGCACTTTCTTCGGGAACCGGATAGTAATAGGGATTTACGCCGTGAAGAGATCCCCATTCCACCATTTTGTCTCGAGGCAAAATGTTCACCGCAAAATTGATTTCATAGGTGTCTTTTAAATCTTGTGACCGTGGCCAGGGGTTGGGCTGAAAGTTCAAAGGCTTTCCCTTGTAAATGATGTAGTCCTTCACTTCGTGAACACTGATCAAACTGTCATAGGTTTGGGTGTCCATTTTTTTAAAAAATTGAATGGCCTCTTCGTAGATGGGCGCTTCCGCCAAGGGGTTGGTCACCGGAATCCAAACAATGTGATCCCCGGATTCAGCCACTTCTGTGGCCAGATAAGAGTAGACCTTGCTCATGGGTGAAGAGCTTTTTGAGTGAATGGGGTCTCGGTGGTGAAGGGTCACCTCAAAAGGTCTTGCCAGATCCAAAACCTTTTCATCTTCCGAGGACACCACGATTTCATCAATAGAAGCCACCTGTTTGATTTGCGAAAGTTTCAATTCCAATAAACTGGTGTCGGCAAAGGGCCGAATGTTTTTGGTTGGTACGCGGTCCGATTGACCCTTCACGGCGATCAAAGCCACCATTTTTCCCACGAGTAAATTCTCCTCTGTTTTTCAAACGCTTTTTAAAAAATACCGCAATTCACATCAAGACTGGCTCCGGTGATGCATCGGGCATCTTCGGAGCACAAAAACAAGATGGGGCCTGCGGCATCTTCGGGCTGCATCAAAACTTTTAAGGGGTTTTGATTCTTTACGTGGTCTTTGCCAAATTCCTTCAGGAAGGGGCTGAGCATTTCCGTCTCTGTTGGCCCAGGGCAGATCACGTTCACGCGAATGCCATCTCCTCCAAACTCAAAAGCCAATTGCCGGGTCAGGGCAATCACTGCCGCCTTGGAGGACGTGTAATGAACGCCTGAGAAGGCACTTCGAAAGCGCCCCGCAACTGAGGCCACATTGACAATCTGACCTTTGGTTTTTCTCAATTCAGGCAAAGCCGCCTGACACATCAAAAAGGTGTTGGTCAGGTTCGCATCTAAAATTTTATGAAAGTCCGAAAGAGAAATGTCCGAAATTTTACCCGCTTGAGTCAGTCCCGCCGAATTGACCAAGATGTCCATTTGGCCAAACTCTTTGATCATCGCTTGAACGGCAGTCTCCACTTGATCGGCCTGACTGAGGTCCGCGGCAAACCCACTTACGGGGCCCAAGCTTTTCAAGGAGTTCAATGCCGAATTAATTTTTTGAGAGTTGCGGGAACAGATGAAAACTTTTGCACCTTCATTCAGAAAGCGAGCGGCGGTTGCCAATCCAATTCCGCTGCTGCCGCCGGTGATGAAGACGGCTTTGTCTTTAAATCTCAACATGGCAATCAGTAAACGTGATCCACGTCGGGTTTTGTCACAGCAAATCGAATTCCAGGTTGGGTTCCTACGCAGCGAATCTGATGGCGCACTTCTTGGGGAACCAAAACAATGTCATCTTTGGTGACTTTTTGAGTGCCTTGTCCGTCGATGGTCCACTCCCATTCGCCTTCCATAATGACCCAGCATTCAGCGGCATCCGGATGATAGTGAAGACGGTTTCCTTCTCCGGGATTTTGGCAGATCAAAACACCACCAAAGCGATTGTTGTAGACGATTCGAACCGCCCATGGGGGAGCACCAAAACGTTTTTTGATTTCCGCCAACCGGGTGACCGTCATGTTTTCAAATTCTTTCAATTCAATGGTGGGAACTCCATCGTCTTTCAAAACATTAGTGACGTCGCTGTCGTGAATTTCTTCTTTAGTCGTCATGATTTACCTCACTGTTTAAGAGTCTTTGGAGAGCCGTTTTTTGAGTTCTCCAAAGATATCAGCTGACTTTTCGATTGTACAGGGAAAGAGGTCGGGCACTTCTGGAGAGATTCGCCCCAAAAAGTGGACTCCAGTTTCTTGAGCCGCTTCCAAATCCGTCATTGCGTCGCCCACGAAAAGAAGTTTTTTTGGATCAAAGCCATGGGTTTTGATCAGCCTTCGGACATGTTCCGGCTTTTTTGTGGGGGAGCCCAGTGCGTCTTTAAAAAAAGGCGTCAAATTTCTTGCTTTTAAAATCTGATGAAGCTCGTTTTCGGGAGTGGCTGACACGATGAAAAAGGGGATTTTCCCGGAGAAATTCTTTAAAAACTCTTCCGCTCCGGGAACGAAGGGGCATTGAATGACCTCTTCCAAAACAAAATCCGAAAAGCGTTGCCGATACCTTGAGAGGGTCACTTCATCTGTGGGAAGTCCGAATTCTTTGTTGAAGTGGAGGATCTTCTCCACTCGAGAGACGCCCCCGTGATCTTCGTGGAAGCGCACCACGCGCTGTTGAGCGTCTTTGCCTTGGTCTTCGTAAAGGCGGGCGAAGCCGCGGCCCTTCACAGCGACCGATTCCACAATCACTCCATCAAAATCAAACAGAATGGCCTGATACAAGAGGACTCCCTTCCCAATGGGAAATGCGGAAGTTATCAGGAAGGCCGTGGAGCATCATTATGTGAGGTGTCGATGTGGCAGTTGTCATACCTGTGGAACTTGGGGTATTTTTCTAGGATTCTTTGGAGGGTTTTGCGCCGCATCAGCTCCGCCGGCCCCCAAAAAAACAGGAAAAACATTCAGAGCAAAGTTAGGGTGTCACATGCTTAATGGAAAACGCGTTTTAATCACTGGAGGAACAGGATCTTTCGGAAAGAATTTTGTTCGCACCACATTGGCCAAATATCCCGACATCAAAAGGCTTGTGATTTACTCCCGTGACGAGTTGAAGCAGTTCGAAATGCAGCAGGAGTTTAATCCTCAAGAGCACAAATGTTTGCGCTATTTCATTGGGGACGTCAGAGACGGAGCCCGCTTGAAGCGCGCCTGTGAAGGGATCGACATTGTCATCCATGCGGCGGCTTTGAAACAGGTGCCCGCGGCGGAATACAATCCCATTGAATGCATCAACACCAACATCATGGGTGCGGAAAATTTAATCAATGCAGCCTTGGACACCGGGGTGCAAAAAGTCATTGCTCTTTCTACGGACAAAGCAGCCGCTCCCATCAATCTTTACGGGGCCACGAAGTTGTGTTCAGACAAACTTTTTATTGCGGCCAACAACATGAAGGGTTTGCGACCCTTGACCTTTTCGGTGGTTCGCTACGGAAACGTCTTGGGATCTCGCGGATCGGTCATTCCTTTTTTCCTGAAGAAAAAGGGTCAAGGTCCTTTGCCGGTCACCGATGAGCGCATGACTCGATTTTCCATTTCCTTGGAAGATGCCAATGATTTGGTTTACTACGCCATTGAAAACAGCTGGGGCGGAGAGATCTTTGTTCCGAAGATTCCCTCTTACAACATCATGGATGTGGCCAAAGCCATCGATCCCGATCAAGCCCCCGAAGTTGTGGGAATTCGACCGGGCGAAAAACTCCATGAGGAAATGATTACGCCTTCCGACTGCTTTAACACCTACGAATTTAAAAATTATTTTGTGATTGGCCCCTCCTACCCCTTGTGGAAGGAAGAGGAGTTCCTGGCGCGCTTTGAAGGAAAGAAAGTTCCTTTTGGATTCCATTACAACTCGGGCACCAATCCGGATTTTCTCACCGTGGCTCAAATTCGCGAATTGATTCATCAGCATGTGGATCCCAGCTTCGAACTTCGCTGAGACATGCAAAGGATTCAACACCGGATCAACACTCTTGAAGCCCTCAAAGATTTGCCCCTTCACTTAGGTGCAGAGATTGATCTGCGATCTCAAAATGGGGAGATCATTCTCCATCACGATCCTTTTTCTGAGGGAGATTTGTTCAAGGACTTCTTGAAGCTTTGGGCCGAAGGTTCTCGAAGGGCACCCTTGATTCTAAACACCAAGGAAGACGGGCTTGAGCCCTTTGCAGAGAAGTTGCTTCAACAGTTTGGAGTTTCTGAATATTTCTTTTTAGATACAGCTCTTCCCACTTTGGTGCGAAAGACCAAGGGTTTGAAGAAGCAACCTTATGCGGTTCGCTTTTCAGAGTACGAACCTCTGGAGTTTGTGAATTTGTTTTCTGAGCATTGCGACTGGGTTTGGATTGATAGTTTTCAAGGACAGCCTTACCCTGAAGAGGTTTTAAAAACCTTAAACCAGAACTTTAAAACTTGTTTGGTCTCGCCAGAGCTTCAGGGCTTCGAGAAAGAGCGCATTCAGAGTTTTTTACCAACCCGGAATTTTTATTCTGCCGTGTGCACCAAGTCTCCGGAGCTTTGGGATTGAGTTTGAAAGGGGAGTTATGAAGGCCGTCGTCTTGGAAGAGAATCAAAAATTGAGACTGATCGACCGGCCGAAGCCCCAACCGAAGGCCGGCGAATGCTTGATTCGCATTCGTGCTGCCGGGGTTTGCTCCTCGGACATTTACCGTGGCTTTGAAAATGGCGCCTACCATTACCCCTTGGTCATGGGGCATGAGTTGGCTGGAGAAATTGTGGAGGTGGGAGCGGATTGGAATCACTCGAAAGCCCAAGTGGGCTCTTCTGTGGTGGTGTTTCCGTTGCTTCCCTGTAAAACCTGTGATCAGTGCCTTCAAAAAGAATACGCTCGGTGCCGAAAATACGATTACTTCGGTTCTCGCCGCGACGGAGGATTTTCCGAATACCTCACTGTCCCCGCATGGAATGTGTTGCCTCTTCCCGAAGGCTTGAAGTTTCATCAGGCTTCTTTGGTGGAGCCCATTTCCGTGGTGGTTCATGCTTTAAAGAAAACCTTGCCGGAAAAGCCTCCTCAAAAGATTTGTATTTTAGGTGCAGGTTTTTTGGGTTTGGTGGCCACGGAACTTTTGGTTTCAAAGTATGCTCCCAGCGCTGAAGTCACTTTGATCGATCGCAATGATTACAAACTAGAAAAAATCACCAACGCCAAAGTAAATAAGGTTTTGCTTCGAGACCCCAAAGAAAAAGAAGAGTTTTTGAAATCCCACCTGGCCACTTTTGATTTTGTTTTGGAGGCTGTGGGAGTGCCTGAAACCTTTCAAAATTCTATTGATCTGTGCGCTCCAGGAGGAACCGTGGTCTGGATGGGGAACATTTCAGGAAATTTAGAGCTTTCTCAAAAACAGGTCAGCTCCATTTTGCGAAAAGAACTGACCCTTCGAGGAACTTGGAATTCGTCTTATGATCCGGAACAAAAAAGTGATTGGTCGGAGACTTTGGAACTTTTGGCCAAGGATATCGACGTGGAGCCCTTTATCACTCAGAAGATTGAAATGGCAGATCTTCCTTCGGTCATCGAGAAGTTGCACCAGCACAAAACCAGAAAACAAGAATTCACTTCCATCAAAGTGGTTATGACCTCTGAAGATGCTTCGGACAAGGATTGATGGATGAAACTGATGAGATCTCCAGACGGCAGCTTGCGCGTGATGACTTTTCAGACCGGGTTTTACATCTTCCTGAGTCTTTTAATTTTATGGACGTCTTGGCCTACCTTTCAAAATGCCTTTGGGTATATGGTGGGGCCAGCCAGTGTGATGAGTGACCAGTTCAGTTGGGCTCCACTGATTCAGCGCATGAGTGAGGGAGTTTTGTTTCCCGTAAACAGTGCTCTTGGAAGTGAGGAGATGGGCTTTGCCTATTATCCGTACTTAAGCTTGTGGGTCGCTGCGCTGTTTGTGAAATTTTTCGGATTGAAATGGGCCTGGTTTTTATTGGGGACTTTGGGGGGGCTGGCATCCTATGGGTTGATCTACAAGATCTTTCGCAGGTCTTTGTCTTCGGACTGGTCCACGGCTTTGAGTTTTTTGTGTTTGATCAGTTTTGTGGATCTTCCTTTTCGAAAGTTTTTAGCGGCGTTGGTTTTAGGAGAATCTTTGCCCACGGGGATTGAGCCTTTGGCGATTTCCCATGTGCCTTTTCCCGCACTGTCCTTGCCGATTTTTTTAGGTTTGTTTTATTTCTCCACTCAGTTGAAGCGCTATGAGTTGAAAGAGCTTTTGTTTTTGACTTTGGGTTGGGGACTTCAAGCCTATGTGCATCCCACAAATGCTGTGGTGGGGTCTGTCTTCTGGGCGTTTGCCCTTTATTTTTATTTGCGCCGACTTTATCCAGGCAACAGCCTCCAAATTTTTAGAGTGGGGCTCTTCTTTGTGGGGCTTTTGTGTGTGCTGCAGATTCCTTATGCGTTGAGCTTTTTGGGAAAAGTCGGAGCCAGCCATTTGGAGTTGGAGGCCTTAGATTTGAAGTTAAGGGCCAGCACTTCGAACATCTCGGTCTTTTATTGGTTGGCTTATTTTGTGGGCCCCTTGGCCACCACGTTGCTTTTAAGTGCAGTTTACAAGTTGGACCCCAAGGAAGTTCTCTATCGGTTTTGGCCGGTTGTGGCTTTGCTTTTGACAGAGTTCTTGGTGCTTTTCGGCCATAAAATTTTTGGATTCTCTTTGTCTTCAAATTTGATATTCAATCGATTCGCTCTGCTGTTTGGTCACATTTACGTTTATGTGCCCCTTCTTTACTTTTTGACGAAAAGGTTGCCGCACCATCATCTTTACAATTTTCCCAAGTCCTTGGTTCAAATTCGAAATGTATTGAGCTTTGTCTTTCACCGAATGGCTCAGGTTTTTTTGGTGATCTTATGTGCTCTTCTGGTGTTCTTTGGGGGCTACAATGGATTTACTCAGTCTCAAAATTTGCAAAGCTCCTTGTCCCTTCAGCAATCCGAAGAGATCCCATGGAGCTCTCTTGGAGGGCGGCCTCTTCAAATCGGCTTTCCAGAGGTTTCGGCCAATTTCTTTTTTCCCCTTCGAGAAGGGTCTGAAAAATATGGAAGTTTGTTTTTGAATCGGTTTTCAAACCAGGTGGATGTGGACACGGCGTTGAAGGGATTTGCAGTTTATGCCCTCTTCCGTTCTTGGACCTTTGAAGAGTTTCGACGGTTTTTATCACCGGGTTCGTTTCAAGAAGGGCATCTTGTGGACTTGCGTGAACCTCAGGTGTTGGATTCTGGACTGGGATACTGGTATGTTTTTCACAACAGAGGCGATTTGGAAGTTTCTGAGGAGCTTTTGAAAAAAACCTTTGAGGAAGCAAAGAGTTTGTCTTGGGAGAAAACCCCTTGGGGTTTAAAAATGACGTCGATGGTTTCGATGGATGATCATCAAAAGGAGCATGCGGAATGAAAGCAGGAGTTTGGAGAGGTCCCGACCAATTGAAACTTGAGGATCATGTAGAGCCGAAAGTGGAACCTGGATCTGTTTTGCTCAAGGTGGAATCTTGCGCCATTTGCGGATCGGATTTGAGAATTCTGAAACACGGGAACGAACGGATTCAAGCTCCGCGAATCATCGGTCACGAGATTTCAGGAACCGTGACGGCCGTGGGTGATGGGGTTCAAAACTTTAAGGCCGGAGACCATGTGGCAGTTGGCGCAGACATTCCTTGTGGAGAGTGCGAACACTGTTTGAACGGACGGGGAAATTGTTGCGACATCAATTTGGCCATGGGCTATCAGTTTGATGGGGGATTTGCCAATTATGTTTTGCTGCCGAAAGTGATGGTGGATCATGGACCGGTTCATAAATTTTCAAAAGATTTGGATTTTGATCGAGCTGCCTTGGCCGAACCCTTGGCCTGTTGCTTGAACGGATATGAACGGGGATTGATGGAGCCAGGTCGGACGGTTGTGGTGTTTGGCGCAGGTCCCATTGGCGTGATGCTTTCCTTGCTGGCCGGATACTATAAGGCACCAAAGGTGATTTTGATTGATCCCAGTCAGGACCGCTTGGACTTGGCGGCGAAGTTGTTGGAAGTCACACCGATAAATCCCTTAAATACAGATCCGGTCAAAGCGGTGATGGATTTGACGGAAGGGCAAGGTGCGGGAATGATCTTTACCGCATGCTCTGTAAGAGAAACCCACGAACAGGCTTTGAAAATGGTTTCGAAGCGGGGAGTGGTCAATCTTTTTGGAGGTCTTCCAAAGGGCACCGAGCCCATTTCATTGGACTCCAACTTTATTCACTACCGGGAAGCCTATGTGACAGGTTCTCATGGATCCACTCCTGAACAGCACAAAAAAGCTTTGGAGTTGATCGAATCTGGGCAAGTGGATGTGGCGCCGCTCATCAGTCATCGATATTCTTTGAATCAATTGGAGGAAGCTTTTGAAATGGCCCAATCCAAAACCGGATTGAAAGTGATTGTGAAGCCCAATGAATAAGGAAAGTGGAGTGAAGCTGACGGCTTCCATCATGTGTGTCAATTGGCTCCAAGTGAAACAAGACTTGGACGAGATCACCAAAGAGGGGATTGATTCCTTCCATTGGGATTTGATTGATGGAAATTTTGCGTCTGATTTTACCATGGGCTCCAGCGTGATTGATCCCATTCGAAAAGCTTACCCTCAAATTCCTGGGGATTTTCATTTGATGGTGGAAGAGCCTTCACGGCTTTTCGATGCCTTTCCCATTCAAGAAGGTGACGTGGTTTCCATTCACCAAGAGGCTTGCAGAAACTTGCACCGGGATTTGGTCACCATGAGACGAAAGGGCTGGAGACCCGGTGTGGCGATCAGTCCAGGAACTCCTTTGGAAACTTTGGAATACATCATTGAAGACGCCGATGTGGTTTTGATCATGACCGTGAATCCGGGCTACAAGGGACAGCAAATTGTTCCTCAAGTGTTTCGAAAGATCGAAAAATTAAAATCCATGATCGAGAATCTAAAAATTCCAACGGAAATCCACGTGGATGGGAACGTCAATCCTCAGACGGCCGTGGACCTTGTTGCTGCAGGAGCAGATGTGTTGGTTTGTGGGTCCTCTGGTTTGTTTCGAAAAGACATCGGACTTTCTCAAGCGCTGAAAGAGATGCGCAGAAGTGCTTCCGAAGGTTTAAAAAGGAGAAGTCATGCAGTTTAAATTGGGAATCAATACGGGATTTGCAGTGAATCGATTTTCGGAGCCGGAAGATTGGATCCCCATCGTCGGTGAGGAGCTGGATTTAAGATATGCCCAAATGACAGCGGACATGCTCAACCCGGATCTTCCCGGTGATCTTCGTAGCCGTTATGTGAAAAGAATCAATCAACTTTGCGAAACCCATAAGGTGCACATCAACAGCACTTTTACCGGTGGATTCACTCGGGTGAATCATTTGGCCCATCCGGACAAAGAGGTTCGGAAACACTGGATTGAATGGTTTAAAAAGTTTGCTGATATGAGTGCGGACATTGGATCGGAATCCATGGGCAGCCACTTTGGGATTTTCACTCAAAAAGACGATCAAGATCCAGAACTGCGAAAGACCCGTCGTCAGCAAAACATCGATGGCTGGCATGAGATTGCGGAGTATGCAAAATCAAAGGGCTTGAAGTATTTGACCTGGGAACCCATGTCCATCAGTCGTGAGCAAGGGGAAACCTTGGAAGAAGCCCGAAAGCTTCAAGAGGACGTGAGTCGAAATGCACCCCTTCCCATTTATGTTTGTTTGGATGTGGATCATGGGGATGTGATGTCTCCAAATCCTCAGGACACAGATCCCTATGCATGGCTTTCCAATTTTGCAGAGGACTCGCCTTTGATTCATTTGAAACAAAGTTCAATGAATAAAGGGGGACATTGGCCTTTTACAAAGAAGCACAATGAGGAAGGTCGCATTCAACCGCAAAAAGTTTTGTCCACTTTGAGAGACAGTTATAAAAATCCAGAATTTAAAGATGTGACTTTGCTTTTGGAATTGAGTTTCCGTGAGCGTCAGCCCACAGACAGCACTGTGGTTGAAGTATTGAAAGAATCGGTGGCCTATTGGAGAGATGCGGTTCCCAACTGATTGTGAAGTGATATGAAAATTGTAATGACTTTGGCGGGGCACTCTCGCCGTTTTCAAGCAGCAGGATATGACATTCCTAAGCCCTTTTTAAAAATCGGCGATAAGAAAATGATCGAACATGCGGTGTCTATGTTTGATCCGTCCGATGAGTACTATTTTATCATCAATGAAATTCAAAATCGGGACTATCCAGAACATGTGGAAGAACTGAAGCGCATGCTTCCGCGAACCCATGTGGTGGTGATTCCTCCCCACGAAAAAGGTCCCACCTTTTCTGCAATGGCCGTAGAAGGCATCGATGACGAAGACGAAGTCATTGTGAGTTACTGCGATTTTTTTGTGGATTGGGATTATGCAAGATTTAAAAGATTTGCGTCGGACTACGATGCGGCCTTGCCGGTTTTTCGAGGCTTTCAGCCCGCTTCTTTTGGACACACCTTTTATGCCTACATTCGAACGGACGGGAATGACTTTTTAGAACTTCGCGAGAAGAAGTCTTGGACAGACAAGAGGTGGGAAGAGCCTGCTTCCACCGGGATTTACTATTTCAAACGTTGGAAGGACTTTAGAGATTTCGGGCAAGAAGTGATTGAGGACACTTCTCGGGAACTTCCCGAGGCCTACACGAGTCTGCTTTACAATCCCATGAAGGCCAGCGGCCGACGCATTGGTGTTTTTGATGTGGAGCGCTTTTTGTGCTTGGGCACTCCAGAGGATGTGGAGCAGTACCAATTTTGGTTTGATTACTTTGAAGTCCATCAACCTCAGTTGAAGGCTCTTAAGGAAAAAACGGGGGATTTGAAGAACGGTGTGAATCTGGTTCCCATGGCGGGAAAAGGTTCTCGGTTTCAAAAAGATGGTTTTCGCGTCACCAAACCCCTGATTCAAATTTGTGGCGAGCCCATGATGGTCGCAGCCAGCAATTCTTTTCCGCCGGCAAAGAAGTGGGTGTTTTTGCTTCGAGACACGGAACTTGCGAAACACCCCATTGAAAAGGCCATTCACCAACGCTTTGAACAGGCGCGGGTGATTCCGGTGGATCACGACACTTCTGGACAGGCGGCGACCTGTTTGCTCGCGGAAAGAGAGTTCGAGAAGGATGAGAGTTTGTTTATCGCATCTTGCGATTACCAAACCATTTATGACTCTCAAAAATGGGAGTCTTTGATTGCGGATGAAAGTTTGGACGGCGTGATTTGGACCTACCGTTTAAGAAGTCAGCTGTTTAAAAATCCAAACGCATTTGCCTATTGCAGAGTCGCGGAGGATGGAGAAAACATTTTGGAAGTGGTGGAGAAAAAGACCATCAGTGACTCACCAGGAGAAGACCCCATGGTGGTGGGAACCTTTTGGTACCGCCGGGCCCAAGACTTTGTGGAGGGTGCGCGCTCGATGATGGCGGATGGAATTACTGTAAATGGAGAGCACTATGTGGGCACCAGTATCAATGCGCTTTTGAAAGTGGGGAAGAAGTTTAAGATCTTTGATGTGACTCAGTGGATTTCGTTTGGAGATCCCTTTGAGTTGCAGGTTTACGAATATTGGGAAGAGCATTTTCATCAGCGCAGGGGATTGTGACCATGGGAGATTTGAATCGAAATCTTTCTGTGGTGGTTCCGTGCTACAACGAAGCCGAAAATCTGCCTTTGATCTTTCAGAAGTTTGAAGAGGCGGTGGGCGAACGCAAAGATGTGGAAGTGGTTTTGGTGGACAACGGGTCTACGGATTCTTCTTCGGAGGTGTTTGCTCGGGAGTTGGAGCGGGGAAATCGATCTGAAATGTTTTCTTTGATCCGGGTGGATAAGAATCAGGGTTATGGCTATGGGATTTTGCAAGGATTGAACGCGGCACGAGGTGGCGTTTTAGGTTGGACCCATGCAGACCTTCAGACTGATCCTTTGGATGTGGTGAAGGCCTATGATTTGTTTTTGGCGGCAAATTCTTCGGAAGTTTTGGTGAAGGGGAAGCGAAAGAAGAGACGATTTTTTGAATCGCTTTTGACTTTAGGTATGCAGTATTTTTCGGGAGCGGTACTGGGTGTGTATGTAGAAGACATCAATGCTCAGCCAAAGATCTTTCATCGATGTTTCTTTGAAGAGCATGTTTTGCCAAGTGCGCCTTATGATTTTTCATTGGATTTGTATTTGCTCTTGAAGGCCAAGCGAAATGGAATTTCGTTTTTGGAACTGCCTGTTTATTTTGGCAAGCGCCTTCATGGCGAAGCCAAAGGCGGCGGAAGTTGGCGCACCCGTTATAAGGTGATCCTTCGAACCATTCGTTTTATCTTCGCCCTCCGCCAAACCGGCTTTTAGGTAGAGTCGATGCCTTCAGGTTTTTCGTTCTCATAAGATGGGTTTTGTTCTTGTGAGAGGAATGGGACTTCTTCAAAAGAAACTAAAGTGTGATTCTCTAATAGAAGACTTCCTTCGCGCTTAAATTGACTCTGACAGAGAATTTAGATAAAAATTTTTTATGGAAAATGATTACTATGTTGGTTGGCTTTCTCTTGCTCTCATTAATTCTGCTTTGGCCAAAGCGATGGGAAGAGATAGCGGTAGCTGGTTTTTAATCTCTATATTTCTGGGGCCTTTTGCTACTTTCTTTCTCATAGTCACTGACTCCAATGGCAAAGATGAGGTAACCAGCTTTTCAATAAAAAGAATTGGGAAGTTTTTCTTGGGAGTCGCTATTTTCTTTGTCGCCCTATTTTTAATTTCATATTTTCTAAAATCTTAATTTTTCTATGAAATAATCCTTAATAGTTTTTGATCTAAGATTATTGAGTATTGGCAACTCCCTCTAATCACTCCTGTCTATAAATCCAAGCGTCTGACGCAGGTCTTATCAGTCACTGGAATCTTGAGTGTGCGTATCCATTTTATCTTCGCCTTTTTTAGGTAGAGTCGGCACTCTAAATCCTTTCGTTCTCATAAGTATGGCTTTGTTCTTGTGAGAGGAATGGGATTTATTCAACACCAAAATAAGCTAGACCCTTATCGTGTTCTTACGTAGACTTGGAAGTGCTAATTTAGAGAAGGATCTTAAATGAAAGGCCTGATACTCTCGTTCATTTCTATACTAATTTTGTTAATTCTCACGAGTTGTGAAACGATGAGGGGAGTTGAGTCGAGGCAAAAGCTTCTTAAAAAGATTGATAATAAAGATTGCATAACTCAAGCCATAAAATCAGTCGAAGGTGTCAACTTCCTATACCCGTGGGTTAGAGAAGGTGAATCTAAATCATGGAAAGGTGAGTCTATCTCGAGTAAATCATACTATTTTATTTATGAAATTCCAGAGTTGTCGAGCATAGAAGTGTCTAGCCAAAAAGGAAAAGTCCCCATGTCGCAAATTATCATTACTGAGGACAATTCAAGTAATCCAAAATTTAATTCAATTTCCTACTACAATTCCTTCGGACATATGAATGGAGGAGACTACAGTGGCAGCGAAAAAGATCGAGCAAAAGAGCTAATAAAAGAAATTGATACCATCGTTGCGAAACAGTGTAAGCTCGACGCCCCAATACCTGATCCGACGGATAGATGAAATTGGGCTGAACTTATTCTGTTTAAGTCCATCTTGAGTGAAGAATACTCAGTGAGTTTTAATTTCTATCTTATAGAGAATGGCCACACTTCCTAATCACCCATGCCTATAAATCCAAGCGTCTGACGCAGGTCTTCTCAGTCACTGGAATCTTGAGTGTCCGTGACCAGTGCGTCCTCAGCGCTGATGAAAGGCGATGGTCTCTTTGAGACCATCCTCTAAAGAAACTTGTGGCTCCCAGCCGTAGACCGCTTTCAGTTTAGAAATGTCGGCTTCCAAATGCATGTTTTGATTTTTGCCGTAGGGGATTTCGCCAAAGCGAAGGTCGGCTTTGGGATCCATCAACTCAGCGATTTGCAAAATCACATTTTTAATAGGCTGGGCATGGCCTCCACCCAAATTGAAAAAGCCACCTTCTTTGGGATCTTTCGCAATTTGAGTGATCAACCGAGCAATGTCCTTCACGTGAACATAGTCCCAAACCTGTTCGCACCCAGACAACGGCATGGGCTTTTTATCCATTAGAGTTTTGATCAAAAGGCTCATTAAAGATCCCGATCGATCTCCCGGGCCATAGGAAGAAAATAATCTGAGCCACACAAAGTCCATGTTGTGATCTTTGCAAATCTTATGGGCCGTTAAACCAGCGGCCAACTTGGCAATGGCGTAATTGGTTTGTGGTAAGGTGGCGGCAGACTCATCAATCTTTTTGTGGTGAGGTCCGTACTCAGCTTCCGATCCCATTCCTAAAAAGGTTTGAGTCTTGGCTTGCGAGCACAAGGTCAATAGATCCACAGTGGCTTTCAGGTTTTGAATTTGGGAGGGGTCGGATTTGGAAGTTTTATCCACTCCAATCCACCCCAAGTGAAGAAGGATGTCTGGTTGAAAATCCAGAAAGGATTTTGAAAACCCTTCCACATCCGTCAAGCTTCCCTCGATGGGGGTCAATCCTGGGGTGAGTTTTTCTGTGGACTCGGGTCGCGCCAAAGCGGCAACTTTAAATCCCGCAGCCAGTAAACTCCGGGAGACATGGGAGCCAATTCCGCCAGTGGCTCCCGTTAAAAAAACTTTCTTTTCTTGAGCACTCAAGAGTTCAATTCCATTTTTGCAATGGTTTGAAGTTGCATGTTGCTGGTGCCTTCGTAAATTTGACCGATCTTTGCATCTCGGTAGAATTTCTCAATGGGATACTCCTTGGTGAAGCCATTTCCACCAAAAAGATCCACCGCCATAGAGGCAATTTTTTCGGCATTTCGAGAAGCGATCAATTTGGCCATGGCCGCATCTTTTACGAAATCTCGTCCCATGTCTTTCAAACGAGCGGCGTTGTACACATGTAGACGGGTGCTTTCAAGAAGGCATCGCATTTCAGAAAGTTGAAATTGAACCCCTTGAAAATGAGACAAGGACTTTCCAAACTGTTCTCTGGTTTTGATATATTCCAAAGTGGCATCATAAGCCCCTTGAGAAATACCTAACATTTGAGCGCCAATTCCAATGCGTCCTTCGTTCAAAGTTTCAATGGCAATTTTATAACCTTTGCCCACTTCGCCGATGACATTTTCTTTGGGAACTTCACAGTTTTCAAAAATCAACTCGCAGGTGGAAGAAGCACGAATTCCAAGTTTGTCTTCCTTTTTGCCTACGCTGAATCCAGGAAAATCTCTTTCCACGATAAAACCAGTGATACCCTTGTAACCTTGAGAAGGATCAATGTTGGCAAATACCAAAAACAAATTGGCTTCGTTGGCATTGGTGATCCAAAGTTTGTGACCGTTTAAGACAAATTTGTCGCCCTTGTCTTCGGCTTTCAATTTCAAAGCGAAGGCATCGGATCCAGATCCACTTTCACTCAATGCGTAGGCGCCCACCCACTCACTTGCCATTTTGGGCAAATACTTTTTCTTTTGATCTTCGTTGGCCCATTTCAAAAAGGCATTGGTGACCAAGGTGTTTTGAACATCAACCATCACACTGACCGAGCCATCCACGCGGCCCAATTCTTCCACAGCCAAGCAAGCCATGGTGAAAGATCCTCCGGCGCCGCCGTACTGTTCGGGAGTTTCAATTCCCATCAAACCCATTTCAAAATATTGCTTGATCAGGCCTGGATCCATTTGGGCTTTTTCATCCATTTCTAAAACTTTAGGCTTGATCTCGCCTTCAGCAAACTCGCGAACTGCTTCGCGAAAGGCCTGTTCATCGTCTTGAAGAATTGTAAGTGCTGAAAATGAATCGGACATGGAATGAGTCTCTCCTGATGGGGTTAATATTTTTGTTCCAAAAGTGTTTTCAAAAAGTAGTCTTTGAGGGGCTAAAAAGTCAAATTTTTAAGGAGCTTACGCGTCCCACACTCAGGTAGTTAAATCCCAGGGATTTCATTTTTTGCACGTCAAACAGGTTTCTTCCATCGACGATGAGATTTCCTCGCATGAGAGTTTTGAGTTGCTCTAGCTGTAAGGTGTGAAACTCGGGCCACTCTGTAAATATCAGCAGAGCGTCAGCGCCTTCGCAGGCGGCTTCTTTAGATTCACATGGCGTGAATTGATCTTTCAAAGCTTGTTTTGCGTTTTCCATAGCCACAGGATCGTAGGCCTGAACCTGAGCTCCTTCAGAGTAAAGTTTTTGAAGAATCTCGACCGAAGGGGCCCGTCGAAGGTCGTCGGTGCCCGGTTTGTAGGACAATCCCCAAACGCCAATGCGCTTCTTGTTGAGACTTCCCAATTGAGTTTTGATTTTCTCAAAGAACAGATCTTTTTGGCGATTGTTGACCTTTTCCGCAGACTCTATGGTGAACAGATCAAAGCCCAAATCTTTGGCAGTTTCTGTGAGGGCGCGCACATCTTTCGGAAAGCACGAGCCTCCATATCCTAAGCCCGGAGTGAAAAAGTGAGGATTGATTCGGTGATCGGAGGTAAGTCCCTCGCGAACCTGCTCAATGTTTGCTCCCAAGCGTTCGCACAAAAGGGCCATTTCATTGATGAATGAAATTTTCAGAGCCAAAAAAGAGTTGGCGCTGTATTTCACAAGTTCCGCAGAGACGTTGTCCATGAATAAAATTTTAGGCGAGGAGTTCTTAAGAAGAGGTTCGTAGATCTTTTCCATCACTTCACGCTCTTCAAGAGTGGAGTGTCCCACCACAATTCGATCGGGGCGGAGGAAGTCTTCAATGGCCTCACCTTGGCGCAGAAATTCAGGGTTGCTGATGATGCTGTGGGCGATTTGTGAGTGCTCTTTGATCAGATTTTTTGCGCGATGGGCGGTTCCGGCGGGAACGGTGCTTTTTAAAATAAGATGTTTCTTTTCTGAAGCGGTGGCGCAGACCTCTTGTAGAGCCTTCCAAAGAGCATCCAAGTTTGAAGTTCCCTCAGTGGTTTCGGGAGTGCCGACGGCAAGGAAGAGGGCGGTGGAAGGTGAGACCACGGCCTGAATGTTTGAGTGGCAGTGAATGCGCTTTCGATTGCGCTCAAAGAGTTCCTTTAAGCCGGGCTCAAAGAAGGGCAAAATCCCTTTTTCTAAATTGTTTAAGAGTTCAGTGTTGGCATCGGTGCAGTGAACCTCGTGTCCGAGCTCGGCCAATGCTGCGGCCACAACAAGTCCAACATGTCCGGTCCCAATCACTCCCAACTTCAATGTGCGGTCTCCTTTTTCGTTCAGCTGCACCTTAAAGCGGTGCTCAAGGATTGGCCAGACCCAAATTCCCCCTCGTCCAATTCCCTATGACACACCGATTACAGAAAAAGGTGCCAGGTACCAAAATCTGCACCCTCCGTGTCAAAAGGGTAAGGGTGGAAGCTTTTCCAACTTTTTTATTTTTCTTTCTGCAAAATCTATTGGAGTTTTCAACAAGGCTCGCGGGAAGCGCGTGGAGCCTTTCATTTTACAAAAATTTGGATGCATCGAGAGGACCGTCGGATGACCGCAGCGAAGAACCTGTCTTTAAAATGTCTTTGGGAATGGATGAAAAACGAGCGTGGGCTTTTGCTCTTTGCATTTGTTTTGGTCTTTCTTAAAAAGTGGGAGCCAGGCGGGCACATTGATGCAACGTGGTACAGTGCCGTTGCTCGAAACATCGCAGAGAAAGGTGATTTCTTTCACTTTTACATCAATCCGTTTTTTGCCAATGAGGTCTTCGATCACTTTCCCTTAGACTATTGGATCATGGGCGGACTGATGTCGCTTTTTGGAGTTTCGGACTTCATTGCCCGTTTGTATTTTATGATCTGCTCTTTTGCGTCTCTTTTGTTTTTGTTTGGAATCGCAAGGCAAATTTTCGGAAGAACTTACGGGTACATCACCTTGATTGTATTTGCCCTTTGTTTTGGTGCTACCAAATGGAGTGGGGCGATCAAGCACGATGTTCCCTTAACGATGTCGTATTTGGCCTGCACTTATTTCTTTTTAAAATCCTTCAAGCAGCCTTTGTATCTACTGGCCGTGGCTCCGTTTTTTGCATTGGGAGTTTTTTCCAAAGGCCCCGTGGCTTTTGGGTTTCCTTTGGCAGTGGGGATTTGGTCGCTGATATTTTTAAAGTTTCAATGGATGAGGTCAAAAGAGTTTTTTGGAACTTTGATTTTAACCGTTGGATTTTTAGCTTTGCCTTTTTTGCCAGCGCTTCGATTTGATGGTCGGGATTACTACACGGTTTTTTATACGGCGAAAAAATCCTATCTGGACACCACCGTTCCCACACTTGCGGATTATTTGTTCTATGCCCAAGAGATGATTGTGAAGCAGCCCCATGTGTTTCTTTTGTTTTTATTTTCCCTCTTTATTTTGGTGAGCAAAAAAGAATTTTTCGAAAAAGGGCAGCGACAAAAAGTGTGGCTATTTTTGGTCATGGTGGTTTCTATTTTAGGTCCCTTGTCTTTGTTTTCTTTCAAATTGGGATACTACACTTTGCCGGCCTTGCCTTTTTACGCTTTGTTTTCGTCCGTGGGGCTTTATTGGTGGCTGGGGAGTCGAAACTGGGATTGGTCCAAAGGAATGTTTCGCTTGGGCTTGGTGGCGGTCCTTATGATGGTGGCATTGCCGTTAAAGACAACGGGTGGGCGTCACAAGCGAGTGACCAATGTGGTGAATCAGGTCAAATTTCTGCAAGGGATTCACGAAATGCCTGTATATTTTTTGGGCTATTACGATGAAGACATGTCGATCTTTCAAGAGTTCAAATTTTATGGGGGCATTGATCTTCGGCCGGCCACAAGGGAGCAGTTGAAAGAAATTTCTCCAGAGCAAGCTCAATTCGTGATTCGGGTGCAGGATCTCCCTGCAGAGGTGAAAGGCATGGAGGTGAGCACGGAGAAGTGTTGGGTTCTCAATTCCCAATACTGTGTGGTCGGTCCTCGGGATCAGTTGCAGATTCAGCTGCCGGACAACCTCTGGCCCCACGAAGTCTACTAACGCCTCCAATCCTTCCTTTTTGCTTTGTTCTTGCGCCTTAACGCGGCGGGTGCAGATTTTGGTGCCTGGCACCTTTTTCTGTAATCGGTGTGTCAAGGGGCGAGGATTGAAGCTGGTCATTCCATCAGAGCACCTTTATGATCGACTTCATGATTCGAGTGCTGATTGCAAAACCAGGTTTAGACGGGCATGACCGAGGCGCAAAAGTTGTGGCCCGTGGTCTTCGAGACGCAGGATTTGAAGTGATCTATACAGGCCTTCATCAAACCCCAGAAATGGTGGTTGCCGCGGCCATTCAGGAAGACGTGGATGTCATTGGTCTTTCGATTTTATCTGGAGCCCACCTTCCATTGGTTACAGCCATTCAAAAACTTCTGAAAGAAAAGCAAGAAGACCGGCCCATTTTCGTTGGCGGAATCATTCCCGATGAAGATGCAAAATCTCTTTCCTCTCAAGGAGTGGCTGCGGTATTTGGACCAGGCAGCTCTTTGAAAGAAATTGCTGACAAAGTAAAGTCTCTCTCCGGAAAAGCTTAAAGGAATATTGCCTCTTGAAACTGCGTCTTTGAATGGGGACAATCAATTCAAGTTTCTAGGAGGCGAGAGATGAGCGATTCAAACAGACTTCCTCTTCCACAATTTAAAAATCTCTTTGAAGAAGACTCTTTCGGTCAAAAATTCTTTCGTCACTTTTTTGGGAAGGAAATTTTTGAAAAATACAAAAGTCAGTTTGAAGCGATGGGTGAGGCGGGAGCAAAAGCCACTCCATTTTCAAAAGAGGCGGATTTGAATGAGCCTGAATTGATTTCCTTCGATGAACAGGGATTGCGCGTCGACAAAATAAAATATCATCACTCCCATCAAATTCTGGAGGAGCTTTCGTACGGCAAAGGAATTGTTTCTAAAAAATATCAAAGTCCCATGATCGACAAAGATCGAAGCTATCGTCATCAGCTCGGGTTTGCCATAGGTTCTTATTTCGCCCAAACAGAAACCGGAATTTTTTGTCCCATTTGCATGACCGATGCTTTGGGTTACGTTTTGGAAAAACACGAACAATCCCCAGAAGTGAAAGAGGTTTTAAAACATTTGGCTGCTGAGAAGCTCAAAGATCAGTGGCAGGGAGCCATGTTCCTTACTGAAATTCAGGGGGGCTCGGATGTGGGCGCAAACATTCTCAGATCCGAGCAAACCAAGGACGGGTGGAAAATTTTTGGCGAAAAGTGGTTTTGCTCCAATGTGGATGCTCAAGCCGCATTGGTGTTGGCTCGATTGCCCGGGGAAGAGGGGGATCTGAAGCATGGAACCAAAGGTCTTGGGCTGTTCCTGCTTCTTCGAGAAACTCCCAAAGAAAATTGGCGAAATTGGCAGGTGAATCGATTGAAGTCCAAACTGGGGGTGCGATCCATGGCCTCCGGTGAGGTTGTTTTCAATGGGGCTTATGTTCATTTGCTCGCAGGGTTTGGCAAAGGTTTTAAAATGATGGCCGAAATGGTGAACATGTCTCGGCTCTACAATTCGGTGTCGAGCATTTCCATTGCCAGACGCTCTCTTTTAGAAGCTCTGTATTTTGGCAAGGCGCGCACAGCTTTTGGCAAAACTCTTTCCGAACTTCCTCTCTGGAGAAGCAGTTACTCAGATTTGGTCAGTGAATATGTTTTGCTTCACACACTTTTGTTTCAAACCATACGAGCTTTGGACAAAGGGGAGTGTGGAGATGAGGCGTCCCATAAAGTTGCTCGTGCATTGACTCCCATTTGCAAGGCCATCACAGGAAAGTTTTCCGTGCATGCCTCTGCGGAAGCCATGGAGTTGATCGGTGGGAATGCTTACATCGAGGATCACATTTTGCCCCGTTTGATGAGAGACGCTCAAGTTCTGCCCATTTGGGAAGGGACCACGCACATTCAGTCGTTAGATCTCTTGCGGTCTTTAAAGAAAGAGGGCGCAGAGGCTTTGTTTGCTCGCTTGACCGCCTGTTTGAAAGATTCAAAAGGCGTTGGCCATCAGCAACTGCAGAAGCTTCAAAAAGAATTGGCGGAATACCTAAAGGACTTGTCATTGAGAGATGTATCGTCTCAACAACGCTTGGCTCGGGAAGCGGTGGAGAAGTTGGCTCGCGTGGCCTCTTTAAGTTTCGTTTATGAATTGGGGCGAGAAAGCGCGGAGCTTCGCGAACTTTGCGAAGCCACGATGAAGCGGCAGATTGATCGAAAATTCTTTTGCACAGGCCCGTCGGCCCAAGCGCCCCCTTTTGCCTTCGAAGAGGAATCCATCTTCCTCACCCTTTAGGTTTTGGACGTTTAGGTGCCATGCACCTGCCAACTAGAAGGATTGCTGGCGGAGGGCATCGAAGATGCCTTTGCGCTGAAGCAATTCGTAAGTCTTCGGACTGACGTAAACTCGAGGAATAAAATTTCGGTACTGGCTTAAAATTTTCATCAACGAGTTGGAGGACTCCACCAAAAGTTTCAACTGCCCATCCCGAGTTAAAACTTTCACCGAATCTCGCGACTTCAAAGGGTTGATGTGCGTTTCCTTTTTTAAGTTCTGAGCACTTTTCGTAAACATCACATCTTTTGATGGAATGTCTGCAATCATCCAGGCGTTGGGATCCAGTCGCTTCAACTCTTCTTCCAGCCACTCCACAGCCTTTTCACATTGACTCACCAATGTCGCCCGATGCTCTTCGCTTTCCACCACGCTGGAGGTGAAGGGCTTGATACGAATCTGCGCAGGAGGTTGCCGTCGCGCCAACATCTCTGTCAGATCTCGAATCATCGGGTGAGATCCGCGGCCATCCAAATACTCATGAAGTTTGCCGACGAAATAGTTGTCATCAAAGGTGAAGTACTTGTAAGGGTCTGGAACTAATTTTTCGATCAAATCATCAAACGAGTAAATCAATCCGTTCTCTAAAAAGTATTCGCAAATTTTTGCAGCCAACAGATCAAACTTATATCCGGTTCCTTCGTGAATGATTTGAGAGTACCAAAAATAGCGGCTGACCAAAAATGAATCCACCACATTCAAACCATCTTCGGAAATGCAAAGGTATTGGTTCTTGTCGTCGGGATCTTCGAAAGTGCGTAAGTTTCGAACCAAAAAATCCAGATCGAACAAGCCAATATTGACCCCCGTATGTTTTGCGTCGCGAATCAGGTAGTCCATGCGATCCGCATCCACATCCGCATGCATCAGCTGGTTGGCCAAAACATTTTTAGACTCGCCCGAGATGATGTCGGACAAAACCTTGGGATCAATCCCTTCTTCAATCAAAATTTTTGTAATCCCACCTTCAAAGTTGGTGTTCTCAATCAGATTGCGACCCAAAACCTCGTGGTTGGCTTTGTATTTGGGCTTTCTGTGGCGAAGCTTCTTTTTGTAGTGATTGATGTAGCCCATCTCCACAGAGTGCGAAAAGGGGAAGGTCCCCACATCGTGAAGCATGGCTGCAAGTCTCATGGTGCGATGAAAGACAGTGCGTTCATCTTGAATCTTAGGATTAAAAAGTTTCTCTTCGGTGGTGGCCAGGCCAATGCTCTTTAAAACCCGATCCATAATGTGAGAAACACCTAAGGCATGGGCGTGACGGGTGTGAGTGGCCCCCGGGAAGATGTAAAAGCTAAACCCCAACTGCCGAATCCACCGCAAACGTTGGTAGTAAAGAGTTTCTAAAATGCGACTTTCCACCCGATTGAGGGTGATGTAGCCGTGGATGTTATCGAATATTACTTTGGTGTCATTTGCAGCCATCCCTCTATTGTAGAAAAGCAAAAGAAAGGACGCTAGGCTGGCTTTTCAGAGTCTAGCCCTCCAAAAGCCTGGAAATCTCATTTCCTCTCCGCCCAAATTGGGCTAGTGTCGTCCCATGGGTGATTTGAATCTGCTCGAAGTGGGCTACCGCATTGGAATCTATTTTATACCTTTTTTGTTTGCCTTGAGTTTTCACGAGTTCGCTCACGGCATGGTGGCCAAACATTTTGGCGACAATACAGCCGAAAGCCAGGGCCGGTTGACCCTCAATCCCACCTCCCACGCCGACATTCTGGGAACTTACATTTTGCCTTTGATGGCGATCTTTTTTGCCATGCCCTTTTTCGGGTGGGCCAAGCCGGTTCCCGTAGACTCTCGAAACCTGAAAAACCCTCGAACAGATATGTTTTGGATCGCCCTTGCGGGCCCTCTCTCCAACCTGTTTTTGGCAGTGGTGGGGTCCTTTTTGCTGGTCTTTATTTTCTCGGGCTACGCCGGCAATTCCGGAGCCAGTCTTCACAAGATGCTCGAGGCCTTTATTCTGATCAATCTGTTCCTGGCCTTCTTTAATTTGATCCCTCTTCATCCCTTAGATGGAGGAAAGGTCTTTGCGCGCTTTTTGCCCCATCAATGGAACCGCTGGCTCGAGATGAACCAAGGGACTCTATCCATGGTTTTGTTGGTTGCATTTTTACTGGGCGGCTTTCGGTTTTTGGCCATTCCGGTCTATGCTGTTGCACAGGTATTGATCAGTTTTTCCGCGAGCTTAAGCCATTTTCTTTAATCTCCCGCTGAAGCCTTAAAAAGGGGTTGATCTCAGGCCCAATGTCTTGTTGGAATGGGATTTTGAGCCGGGGAGTCACGTTGGCATTAACTGTCCATTTAGAGCGTTTTGAAGGTCCGTTAGCCTTGCTTTTGTATCTGATTCGAGAGCAAGAGATGGATATCTTTGACATCAACATCAACCACATCACCAAGCAGTATTTGGAATACATCAAGGCCATGAAGAAGTTGGACTTGGAAGTGGCGGGTGAGTTTGTGGCGATGGCAGCCACCTTGATTCAAATCAAATCCAAGATGCTTCTTCCCAATCATGACGGTGCGGGCGAGGGCGAAGAGGAAGCTCAAGATCCTCGAAAAGAATTGGTTCAACGTCTTATCGAATACCAAAAGTTTCAAAAGCTTTCCAAAGAGCTGTACGAGCGTCCGCTTCTGGGTCGCGATGTTTTTGCCCGTGGAGAGAAGACCGCTCTGGATCCTTTGGGCGAGGGCGAAATCATTACCGAAGAAAACCCGCTGTTTTCTTTGATCAAGTCCTATCGCCAAGTGGTTCGATCCATGAAGAAAACCGTTCACCGAGTGGCGGGGGAGTTGAAAAGCATTGCCGAGCGAATTTTAGAAATCAAAGAGCGTTTGGTTTTGGGGCAACGTCGGCGTTTCAGTGAGTTGATCACTGAAAAAGATCGAGAAGATTCAAACATTGTACTGGTGACATTCTTGTCTTTGCTGGAGCTTGCTAAAATTGGTTTTGTTTCTTTGTTTCAATCAGAAGCCCTAACAGAGATTCATGTGGAGACCAAAAAGATCATCGAAAAAGATGTGGTCTCTCAGGTCGAGGGCTATGAAAACGTCAATGCCGAAGCCGCTGCAGAAGCCATCATTCATAAAAGTGTCAGCTTGAAGGAATCCGAGCCTGTCCAAGGGGATTCTGAAGACGCCCAAATGAATTTGGAAGAGTCTTTGGAGTACATGGAGACTGAAGGCGCCTCGGACGAAGAAATCATGGAAGAAGAGCGGCGCATGGAGATGGGCGAAAATTTGGTGGAAGTTCCAGATACGGAAGCCATTCACAATTTGACGTTTATTGAAGATTCTCCGGAGCAAGCCGCTTCCGAAGAAATCGTGGAAGAAACTGTAGCACTGGAAGAAAATAAAGATCCTGAAGTTGAAGCTTAAAAAGGGTGAATGAGTCATGGCGAAGAAAAAAAACAAGAATAAAAAGAAGCAAAAGAACAACACTCCAGAACTTCAGGTTGCGGAGGAGCAAACTCCCGTAATTTCCGAAGAGGTTGAAGAGATTGAGCTTCAGGCATCATCCTCCGAAGACGAGGATTCTTCCGAATCTCCCGTTACTGAATCTCCGGTTACCGATGTAAAAGCGGGGCTTTCGGATTTGGTCACTCGTGCTTTGAGTGAAACTGGGCTTTTTGACGACGAAGATGAAGATGCTGAATCATTCGAAATGGCTCAAATGGATTTTGAAGAGACCGAAGAACTAGTGGGTGAAGAGCAAACTCCCGAGGAAGAAGAAATTTCCGAAGAAGAGCTTTTGGCTCAGGAAGATTCAGAATCTGCACCCGAAGTGGAAGTGACCGGATCAGAACTTGAGAGTTTTGAATCTGCAGAGATCGAAGATGTTCAATTTATCGATGATGACCAATTGGCCTCGATCATTGAGAGCATGTTGTTTGCAACAGATCGTCCTGTGAGTTTGGCGGCCATGAAGGCCAGCTTTAAAGGGACCAATGTGAAGTCACGGCAAATCAAGGCTGCTTTGGAAGCATTGATGTCGGATTACGCCAGTGCACGCAGAGGTTTCACTTTGGAAGAAGTGAGCGGCGGTTATCAGCTGCGCACCAAAAGTGACAATGTGACCTTTCTTCGACAAGGGATGAAGGCTCGACCGTTTAAGCTTTCTGGTCCGGCTTTGGAAGTGATGTCCATTGTGGCTTACAAGCAGCCTTTGACCAAATCAGAGATTGATCAAATTCGTGGTGTGGAAAGCGGGCATTTGCTTCGCGCACTTATGGAAAAAGGTTTGGTGGCTTTTGGCGAGAAGAGCGAGCTTCCCGGTCGCCCCATGTATTACCAAAGCACAAAAAAGTTTTTAGAAATTTTTGGTTTGAGAAACATCAAAGAACTTCCTTCTCTTCATGAGATTGATCAGTTGATTCCTGAAGGGATTGGCGAAGAAGAGGAAAAGGAAACTTTGGGTGATTTGACAGAAGGTCTTTCTCAAGAAGTGGGTGCCACCTATTCAGAAGGTGAAGACGAGTTGATGAAAATTACAGGTCAGCTTGAGAACATCACCACCACCACGGACTTTTTCGAACGGGAGAAAGAGCGGCAAAAACTGGCCCGTGACAAAGAGCGTGCCCGTGACATCCGCGATGCCATTGCCCTGGGTGATGAAGTTCAAGACAAGGATTTGCGTTGGCTTGAGCGCTTTGAAGAAAGCTTAAAGCAAGCAGATTCAGATGCGGCTGAGGTGAATGAAGTCTTGGAAGCTGCGGGTGATGAAGAGACGGTCGAGACCGTAGAAACCGTAGAAACTGTTGAAGATGCTGAAGATGCTGATGTGTCTTCTGAAGCTACTGAAGCTTTGTTTGAAGGTGAGATCCAAGAAGACATGGTGGAAGACGAAGAGTCCGCTTCTGTGGAAGAACCCACCACTCCTGAAGATCAGGTAGAAGCTTAGGGAGTTAATCTTCTCAGGCGCTTGGAAATGGAATCAGTCCTATTTGGATCGCAGTTTCTTGTGAATAAGTGAAACCTTAAACCCTGGTCTGGCTTCGTGCGGATTCATAAATGGCATCGGCGACGCGGATGCCATCGCAGGCGGCGGAAGTGATGCCGCCGGCGTAGCCCGCGCCCTCACCGGTAGGATACAGGCCTTGATGAGACAAAGACTGCATGTCCTCGCCGCGGGGAATGCGAATTGGGCATGACGTCCGCGTTTCCACTCCAAACAACACGGCATTCTCAGACACAAAGCCCTTCATTTGGCGGTTGAATTTTTCCAAAGCTTCACGAAACAACCCATGAAACTTTCCATCAAACAGTTCATGCAAAGGCGCGCGAATCGCTCCCGAAGGAGACGAGGTTTTTGCGATTTCCCGCGATTGAGACCCTTCAAGAAAATCAAAAAGTTTTTGAGCAGGGAGTTCTTTGGTTCCGCCATTTTCCCCAACCATTTGAAACGCACGTTGCTCCAAACTTCGTCGGTACTTCATGCCTCCAAAAAGATCGCCAGAAAAATTCTTTTCAAAATCCACCGACAACACAATGGCGGCATTGGCAAACGGGGAGTTGCGGTTGAAGTTGCTCATGCCGTTAGAAACCAGTCCATCTTTTTCAGTTCCAGAGGACAAAACATATCCACCCGGGCACATGCAAAAGCTGTAAACTCCAAGTCCTTCGGGCTTTTTGGTGTAGGCCAGTTTGTAATTGGCGGACCCAAGTTTTGGATGTTCGGCGTATTCGCGGTATTGCATTCGATTGATTTCTGTTTGCGGGTGCTCCATGCGAAGTCCCACCGCAAAGGACTTGCCTTCCATTTTAACTTCTTTTGCATGAAGCTCTGAAAAAATATCGCTGGAGTGTCCGGTGGCTAAAATCAAATGCTCGCAGTCAATGATTTCGCCGCTTTCCAACTCTAAACCAGAAACTTTTCCGTTTGATAATTTAAGTCTAGTAACCTTGGTGTTGAAACGCAGATCTAGACCCAACTCAAGAAGCCTTTTTCGAAGCACAGGAATGACCCTACGAATTTTATCGGAGCCCACATGGGGATTTGAAAGATACTCGATTTCTTCTGGAGCTCCACACTCCACAAGCCGTCTCATCACATAGGGAATGTGAGGAGATTTGATCCGTGTGATCAACTTGCCATCAGAAAAAAGCCCGGCACCCCCTTCGCCAAAACCCACATTGGAGCGCTCGTTCAAAGTGCCATTTCGCCAAAATTTTGTGATGGAAAAGATGCGCTTTTCGGTGGGCTCTCCTTGCTCAAACATGCGGCAAGGAATTCCCCGTTCGAGCAGTCGCAAGGCCGCGAAAAGTCCTGCTGGGCCGGCTCCTACGATACAAACGGGTGCGGAGGAAAATTTTGAAAGTCGGTCCAATTCAAAATGCTTTTGAGGAACAGATTCCCCCTGTTCAAAAACCTCCACGGAATAGATGAACTTTGGGCGACCTCGACGGGCATCCACGGACTTTTTTAAAATTTCATAATGAGAGAAGTTGGGAGCCAGCCATTGCAGCTGCTCTTCCAGATCCTGATCCAATTCCAACTCGAGATTTGTGATTTTCCGACTCATAAAGCTTCAAAATATTTGACCCACAGGCGGGGGTCACGAAGAATAAGGCCTCATATGAAGTATTTACTGTTTTTACTCCTACCAAAAGAGCTATTGAGTCGATTCCTTGGGTGGATGGAGCACTGGGAATCTCCCCGGCCCCTCATCGAGTGGATGAAAAGATGGTTCGTGGGTCGCTACAAGTTGAATATGGCCGAGGCGGAAAAGCCTTTGGAAGAGTATCGAAGCTTGAATGATCTATTTACCCGGCACTTGAAACCGGGCTTGAGGCCCATTTTATCAGGTCAGGTGCATCCCTGTGATGCGGTGATCACTCAGTGTGGGGCATTGGATGGTTTGCAGCTCACACAGGTGAAAGGTTGGAGCTATTCAGCAAGTGAGTTGGTGGGGGAAGAGTTGGGAAAAGATTTTTCGAAAGGATCTTTTGCCACTTATTATTTGTGCCCCACGGATTACCACCGGGTGCATTTTCCGCTGTCAGGGAATTTGGTGAAGGTTCGCCACTTGGTGGGAAAGCTTTGGCCGGTGAATGAGTGGAGTGTTCAAAACGTCAAAAATCTTTTTTGCTTGAACGAACGCTTGGTGTTTGAACTTCGCACCACCCAAGGGGTGATGTTTTTGGTGATGGTGGGGGCGACCAATGTGGGTCACATCACCACGCCCTTTGTTCCAGATCTGCAAACCAATTTGAACGGGGATCGAAAGTCGAAAGATTTTTCTTTTGAAAGTCCCGTGACCGTGAATGCCGGTGATGAGGCTGGAATTTTTCAAATGGGATCTACGGTTATTTTGGTCTGTGACGAGTCCTTGAGTGGCCGATTGAAGTTCGAGCCCGGTGTCACCCGCATGGGCCAACCCATTTGTTAGAGATATTGACTCCTCATGCTCAAAGGCCTCATCACGCAAACGCGCCCTGATTTAATGAAGTCAACATTTGCAAATCAATCGCACTCCTCCATCTAAATTCCTTTCTATCAGACCCATGCTTCCATGGAATCTTTCAATAGATATTGCCTCCTCATGTTCAAAAGTCTCAACAAGCAAACACGCCCTGATTTAATGAAGTCAACGTTTGCAAATCAATCGCACTCCTCCATCTAAATTCCTTTCTATCAGACCCATGCTTCCATGGAATCTTTCAATAGATATTGCCTCCTCATGCTCAAAGGCCTCATCACGCAAACACGCCCTGACTTCTTGAGGTCACCGTTTGCAAATCAATCGCAATTCTCCATCCAAATTCCTTTCTATCAGACCCGTCCTTCCCTGGACTCACCCGCATTTGCCCTTTGG
>DKGG01000027.1:57115-76652 GCA_002453155.1 Bdellovibrionaceae bacterium UBA6776 | reverse complement strand
ATTACAGATTACAGATTACAGATTCACGCCGCCTTCGCAGTCCATACAGCGCCCTTTAAAGGTAATCAATTCCACCTTTTTCAAAAAACCGACACCTTGGGGCACATTTAAAAAACCTTTGATCCACTGTGAATTGTGAGAAGAAATCTCGCGAGCCTCTCCACAATCCTCACAACTTAGAATCACATGGGGATGGGACCGGCAATTCAAGTGCTCACAAACCTTATAGGTGCCCTCGGCAAGGGGGTGAACCAAACCCAACTCTTCGAACTGAGATAAATTCCTATAAACAGAAACTTTATCCACCGATTCACCCATCTGGCCCTCAAGAACTTCATAAATCTCTGTCGGAGTCATCGCTCTTTCAGAATCCACCAAAACTTCAAACAACTGTTGCCGCGGACGGGTCAGCTTCAAATTGAAGTCTTTCAATAAATTTTGAAATTGAGACTGCTGGCTTCTGGACAAAGAATCATTCATAGCCTCAAACTCTGACACAAATGCAAATCTATTGCAATTACTTGTTGCAACTTTATTGCATTTAAAATAATTCTCTTTAAAAACGATCTCCTCGAGAGAGGACGTTCCCATGGCTTCGGAATTAACATTTGAAATCTTTTTTTGAAGGGAGTTTCATGAATCGCGCAAATAACAGAATGGACTCAAATTCTGCCAGGATCCCCCTTTCCCCCTATTTTGATTTTATGCGAAAGCTTTGCTCTCGGCGAAATTGCCAGAGGTTTCTCACAAAGCTGATGTTGCTAGCCCTTTCCTCACTGACCCTACCTTCTATGGCGCAAAATCTCCTTGAAGATGTAAAAATCGCAGGCAGCGTAGATATGATTCACCCTTTCAACTTCGACTCCCCTTCCAAGAACACCTTACAAGTCCGGTCGGTCGAACTGATGGCATTCGGAGCCATCGATCAAACCTTTGATGGCTGGATCGATTTCGCAGGTCACTACGACGAAGGCCAATTTCATTTTGAACTTCATGAGGCTTATATCAGCTCCTCAAAAATATTTCCTGGACTTGAATTTAAAGTGGGAAAGTATTTTCTAAACCTGGGACGCCTCAATCGCTTTCATCAACATGATTGGGTCCTTTCCATGGCTCCAAAGTCCCACCGCGAATTTTTCGTCCCCGGTGGCGAAGACTCCCTGGGAGCAGAAGGCGTGGCGGACACCGGCATTGAAGCCAGCTACATTCTTCCCACAGAACACTTTTATCAAATCACTTTAGGTGCCACCAATGGCCAATGCTACGGGCACTGCGAAACCCTCGGCGAAAAGCCACCCAGGCCTTTGATGTACCTGCGCCCCACAACAATGTTTCTAGGGTCACCCCAGGGTGGACTCTTGATCGGTGCCACTTTCCTCAATCGCGAAGACGCAGCAAAAACAGAAACCCAACTTTTTGGCGTGGATGCCACTTACAAAAAAAGAGAAGGCAAGACTTTAAAATGGCTCGTTCAATCTGAAGTTCAGTATCAAGAACAAACTCCACTCACGGAAGAGCGCAGTCAAAAACTGGGCGGATACATCTTCACTCAGTACGGCCAAGATCAAATGTACTATGGCTTAAGAGTCGATGGGTTTTCACATCTGAACAAAAAGTTTTCAGGAACCACTCAAGACCAAGATGACTTGGATTACGGCCTGACCGCTCAAGTGGAATATCAAAACTCAGAGTTTTCAAAATTCCGCGTGTCTTATATTCACGAAATTGACACCACAGAGTCTTTACCTGATGTGAAAGATCGCATGGTTCTACTTCAATGGGTTTACCACCTCGGAGCACACCCCGTTCATGATTTCTAAATTGCTTAAAACCTTTCTGATTGTTTGGAGTGGCTGCGCACTGGCGGCCCCCTTGAAAGTGACAACCACTCTTCCGGATTGGGCGGATTTGGTCCGACAAATTGGGGGAAGCGAAGTTGAGGCCGAGTCTTTGTTGTCCGGAGATGAAGATCCTCACTTTTTAGATGCTTCTCCTTATTTTATCAAAAGGGTGATGAGAAGTGATTTGGTGCTTTCCACCGGACTGGGACTGGAAGTTGGATGGCTTCCAAAAGTTCTCGCAAGAACGGGCAAAAAGAATCTTCAGCCCGGAGGGGAAGGATACTTTGAACTTGGAAGTGTCATTGATGTTCTTGAAAAACCCACCCAAAAATTTGACCGCTCCCAAGGGGATGTTCATGGTCAAGGAAATCCCCATTTCAACATCAGCCCTTGCGCCCTTTTGCAGGCCGGAAAAGGCCTCGCGGATAAACTGTCGGAACTTCGCCCCGAGAAGAAGCCATTTTTTCAAGCCAACTTTAAATCTTGGTCGGAAAGGTTGCAAAAGCTCAAAACTGATCTGCAGTCTGAAATTCAAAAAAAATGGCCGAAAGATTCTCCCAACTTTATGGAGTACCATAAAGAATTTGTCTATTTCTGGACATGCTACAATCTGCATTCCATAGGAAGCATCGAGGCGTTGCCGGGCGTTCCGCCCTCCGCACCACTTCTTCTTCAGGCTGCTCAAAAGGCAAAAAAAGAAAAGGTCGCTTTAGCCATCGCCTCCCTTCAGTCCTCTGAAAAACATGTGGAGAAGTTCCAGCAACTCAGTGGAATTCCCACAGTCCGAGTGCCAACCATGGTACAAACCTCTGGAGAAACGAACACCATTGAAAAGCTTCAAAAGTTTCTGATAAATTCCATTCTCTCGGCGAAAGACCTAATGCCATGAGCCTTTTAGAATTCAAAAATTTTTCCATCCGCCTTCGAGGACAAAAAACTTCTCTCTTTGAACCTTTGAGCTTCCACATGGATCCTGGAAGCCTCTTGATACTGACTGGCCCCAATGGCTCTGGAAAATCCACCCTTTTAAAATTTATCTCCGGTCAGCGACAGTCCTATGAGGGCAATTTTCAAAATCATGTTCCTTTAGAAAAGGTTGTCTTTCTGCCTCAAGTTCTTCGCAGCCAATTTTTACTCCCCATTCAGTTGAATGAAATCTCTCAACTTCTTCCCGGCGAGTCTTTGTATCACGTCTCCGAAAAATCCCTATGGAGTCACTCCAGTGGAGGGGAGAGGCAAAAAACTTTGCTGAATTTGGTTTTTCGAAAACCTGCAGATTTGATCCTTTTGGACGAACCTTTTAATCATTTGGATCAAGACGCTCAAAGCCTTTTGGTCTCGGCCATGGAAAAGAGAATGTCCCAAGGAACCAGTTTTGTTCTCTCCTCGCACAGTCTTGAAGGATTTAAAAATTTAAACTTTCAAGAAATTTCCATCCGAAAAAATCTGAATTCTGAGGAGCGCTCTCTATGATTGAGTTTCTCACACTCTTTAAATGGACCTTGCTTGGAACAACCCTTTCTGCAGCGACCTTGGCCTGGATGGGATCCCACCTCAGTGCACGCAATCAAGGGCTTCAAACTTTGGTCATCACTCAATCCTCTTCACTGGGAGTTTTGCTCGCTCTATTTTTAACAGGTGTTCTTGGGCTTGAGCATTCTCACTTTGTTTCCGAAGTAGGATTCGCACTGATTGTCTCGGCCTTGATCTACTGGGGGTCTGAAATTTGGTTGGGCCGAAAACAAGAAAAGCGGGAAAATTTTTATCTCGCCTTGTATGCACTCTTGATTGCAGGATCTTATATTTTGATTTCTCAGTCGTCCCATTTGGATGCCCACTCACACAACAGTTTTTTTGGCGATGTGGCATTAAGTTCTGACAGCGACAGTTTGAGCATGGTCTTCCTCGGCCTTTTTTCCGCGGGAGTCCTGATCAAAGGTCACAAATCTATTACGTTGGCCACATTTACAAGGTCGCTTTCCAGCCAGTCTGGAAGTTTGGCTCTGCAAAGCCCTTGGACCAACCGCATCTTTCAAGCGCTCAGTCTGGTTTGGATTGTTCTTTCGGTAAAGTCCTTCGGAACTCTTTTTACGGTCAGCGCACTTTTTGTTCCGGGATTGGTCCTGAGTGGATTCGCAAAGTCCTTAAAAAACTTTGAAGTTCTTCTTGTCCTCAGTGCATTGCTCGGAAACGCATTGGGTTTTTTAGGCTCTTACTGGCTTCCCACGCTTCCCACATCCGCATTGATTTCCGTTTGCTTTGTCTTTATGGCTGGAATCTTAGGCCTGGCAAATCAATCAGGATAATCTTGCCCAATGGTTTGAATGATTTGAGTCCATTTCACGATCAAAAAACCAGGAGTCTCTGGACTTCGACTGACCATCAAAGAAGTAAATAAAGCCGCAATTCCCACTCCAATCATAAGGAGCAGAACATATTCAATCACAACCTGACCTTTTTGGCTTTTCAGACTCATATTGAGACTTATCGGCGCAAAAGGATTTGCGCTTTAAATTCGCGATTCGCTTTCCGAGGAGGCCTGATCTTTTGAGTAGATCTGTACCACACGCTCGATCAGAGTCTTTAGGTCTCCGTCGCTCAACTGCCCATTGACTCCAATGACGTAATCACTGTCCAACGGGGTGACCGTAAAAGAAAGATCAGACCCATTGAAGCTTTCTTCATAACCTTCACCCTTTGGATGAAGCATCACAAAGACGCTGGGACCTTTGCGATTGAGTGCTTCTCCGAAGATGGACCTAAGTTGAGAGGATATTTTAAAATACACCTCCAAAGCATAGGCTTCCTGCTTTTGAGAAAAGTAAATTCGAACCGGCCCATCAAACACCGCCGTATTAAAAATCGGCGAGAAATACTGAGACTGAGTGAGTCGAGAAACGGAAGCTCCCATGTTGTCACCTCTTTGCTGTCAATTCCAAGACTAGAAAAGGTCTTTAGGAGATTGCAACACTTTTTCCTGAAAGGTAGAGGTCCCTGGGATGGATTTCTTCAAAGTTATAAAAGAAAGAGGACCAGGGCTTGTCCCAAACTTGAAAGTCCGCGAACTTTCCAACTTCCAAGTTGCCCCGATCTTTTTCAAGCCCCAAGGCAAAAGCCGCGCCCACAGTCCATGCCGAAAAGATTTCGGGCAAGGTCATTTTCATTTTTAAGCGCGCCAAAAGCGAACAAAGCTCTAAACTTTGGGAGGGACTGGAACCTGGATTAAAGTCTGTAGATAAAGCCACACGGGCTCCCTGATCAATCAACTTCCGGGCCGGTGGATAGTCCACATTCAGATACAGATCTGCCGAGGGAAGCAAAACAGAAGTGGTGCTTGAGTTGGAAAGTTCCTGAATGTCTTCGTCACTCAAGTTCACACAGTGATCCACAGACAAAGCTTTAAACTTCCGAGCCAAATCGGCGCCTCCTTGACGACTCAGTTGCTCCACATGGGCAGCAACTTGAAAACCCATGTCCGTTGCCGCTTTAAAATATCTTTCCGCCTGCTCCAAAGTGAAGAAACCCTTTTCGATAAAAATATCCACCCGATGGGCCAGCGAGCGTTTCGAAACTTCTGGAAGCCCTTTGCGAATCAAATCTTCCATGTATTCATCCAAGTTGGGAGTTTCTGGGGAAGCACTGTGGGGGCCCAAAAAAGTAGGAACCACCAGAGGATCTTTTAAAGAGCGAATCACTTCCAAAAGTCGCAGTTCCTCTTTCAAAGACAAACCGTAACCGGACTTCACTTCCACAACGCCCACACCTTGTTTGCGAAAATTCTGAATGCGCTTTTGCAAAAGCTTTTTAAGTTCTTCAGATGAGGCTTGGCGAGTGGCATTGACCGTGGATTGAATGCCTCCACCTCTTCGAGAAATTTCCTCATAGCTCACTCCGGTCAATCGAAGCTCAAACTCCTCAAAGCGTTCTCCGGCAAAAAGAGAGTGGGTGTGGCATTCCAAAAAAGCCGGAAGCACCGTTTGGGCTCCCAAGGACACCATCTTAAAATCCGGACCGGAGTAATTTTTAAGGGCCTCCTTGCGAGCACCTGTCCAAAGGATTCGCCCCTCCTCTGACACCAAAAAAGCCCCATCTGAAATCACAGAAAGGTCTTCCTCACGAATCTGACGGCCCTGCTTCTTGGCCGCAGCCTCCAAAGTGATCAATTGCTGAATGTCTAAAAAGAGTTGTTTCACCCACACACCTCCCAGCCGGAGCCGCAGAATTAAGCAAAAACCTATACATTTCAAGGGCTTAAAATGCCATGTAAAATTTACAATTCTTCCCGCCGCAGCACTCCCGGCTTTTCCTCCCCCACAAACAGCGCTACTTTAGCGCCAACTTAATAGAGGGGGAATCTATATGAGAAGACTTTTATCACTTGTACCATTGATTTTGATGGCAAGCACTTCCAGCTGGGCCACGAACTGGTACCCATCACAAAATATTACACAAATGAACATGCAGCCCTTGCGCTGTCCGACTGTGGGAAAAGATTTTTCTCAAATGATCAGTCAGTTGGATGTGCTTCAAGATAAAATCAAAGCGGACGCTAACTGCGGCAAGCTTGTGGAAAATTTTGAGCAGATCAAATATCTTTCCGGCGATCGTCGTCAGGAGTTTTTGGCTGCCATCGAAAAAATCAACGCGGGCGAAACTTTAAATGATCTTGAAATGGAGCGATACATTCTGACTTATGCAGAAGATGTCACCGTCGCTTCGGCATCTTTGGCCACTTTGCTTTCTCAGGCCAATCAGTGTTTTGGAAAGCAAGATATGAACGCCAGCCTTTCCACACTTTCTTCTTTTGTAAACGAAGCTTCTACTTTACTTTCGACGGTTGCAGGCCCCTGGGGACCGGCTTTGTCCATCGGTGGAAAGGTGGTTTCTGGATTCTTGACTGGAGTGAACAAGTTCATTCAGTCACTGCCTGGATATGACTTCAATGATAAAAAAGAATGGCAAGGATATGTTGAAACTCTTTGTAGCTTTCACGAACAGCAAGATGAAATCTATGCTTTGATTCACCCCGATAAGGCGATTGACCAACTTGCAAGATTAAAGGCTTTGGTGAACAGCGAGCTGGACAAAACCATGTCTGCAGATCCTCAAAATGCCGACCTTTTGAAAAGTTTCGAAAACGAAGACAACGATGCCTTGTTTCGTATTTCCGAAGGCTTCAGGGGCGACAACGACACCTTAGGCCTAAAGACAGTCCGACTATTGACCGCCAGAAAATGGATTCTAAATCGCATCCGGACGATTGAGTCTGAAGCGCAGGACCCTTTGGCCCCTGGTCAATACTTGGTTCAAAAGCAACGTGATGAAATCGAAAACTTTTTGATCTACCGACAAGGTCCAAAGTTTATCAATTTCCAAGTGAGCGAAGCGCGAACGGCTTTGGCCAACTTGAACTTGGTTGTGAACTCGGATGCTTTGAGGCTTTACAGAACTTTGATCAGCTTGGATCCGTCTGCTGTGGGCGAAGGAACAAATTTATTCCCATGGGTAAATCCGGATGTGGCACTGAAAGCTTTGATGACTTTGGATGTGGCTCCTTTTCACGGAAAAGGTCTTGCTGAAGAACGATTTGTTTCTGAACTTCAGTACTTCAAAAGAAATCTTGCCAACTCTTGGGATGCTTTGAACTTGGCTTACGGAGTGAAATCTTCTTTCTGTGAGTTCTTTCAAAAAGCCAGCTACTACAATTCTGGCATCGCAGGAAGCTGTAACTCTGGACGCGCGTTCAACATTGAAAAAGAAATCAAGAATTTTGAGTCCATGGGATTTGAGCACTACACACCCGCTTACTTGAGAAAATCTGCTCACTACCAAGGAGCGAACTGGACCGAGTCTTTGGAAATTTGGGTCAACCAATTGGATTAGGTTCCAAGCTCAAAAATTTAGACAAAAAAAAGGAGTGATGAGAATCACTCCTTTTTTTATTTCAAAATCTCCAACAAAGCCTGAATGTCATTCTCAAATTCGCGGCGCCAAGCCTTAAAAAATTTTGAAAAGTGTTCGTAGAGTTATGGTTTCTCTCGAAATCGAGCTCCGCAACGCGATTCAAAGCCTGAATGCCATCCTCAAATTCGCGGCGCGAGGAGGAAGGCGTACGAAGGTACGTCGACGACGAAGCAACAAAGAATTTGTGGATGACAGGCAGGCGCTAATTTTTCGGTTCGGGAGAGCAGTCAATCGAAGCCCTCTCATCCGGATTCACCGGATTGAGCAAGATCAAAACCCGATCCGCCAGACTCATCTCACTTGATGCCGTCAATCCAGCTGCAACCATGGTCTCTCCGCGAAACCAGCTCAAAGACAACCAATTGTTCGAAGCTTGAACCGTGACCGATTGATCCAACTTTTCAAACTTATACTCTCTTCCACCATGGGATCCGGATGCAAAGTCGGCTTTGAACTTTTCTTCCATGATGTATTTGTCCTCATCAGCGGCAACAATCACCGTGCAGTCATAGTTGGGAACCAGGTAAGGATTGTCCCAAGGCATTTGTGCGAACGAAATCCCACTGCTCAAAAGCAAAGCTAGTATGTTCATATGATTCCCCCTTTTAGTAAAATATAAGAAGTCTTCCGCCAAAAATCCAAAAGGACTGTCCCACCAAGACTCAATGTAAATTTTACACGCCTTGATGGGCCCGAACCCTATGGAAGTTCGTGGCGAATAGCTCCCCGTTCCTGCGCCACCTCGCGAGCATCTTCATAGCCCGCATCAATGTGGCGAAACAGTCCCATTGCCGGATCTGCAGTTAAAACTCTCTCTAAACGTTTTGCAGCTTCCTCGGTTCCGTCCGCCACAATCACCTGCCCGGCATGCAAGGAATAGCCAATTCCTACGCCTCCACCATGGTGAAAGCTCACCCAAGTGGCTCCGCAAGCAGTGTTCACCAAAGCATTTAAAATAGGCCAATCGGCAATCATGTCACTTCCATCTTTCATGGCTTCGGTTTCACGGTTTGGAGAAGCCACACTTCCGCAATCCAAATGATCTCGACCGATCACAATAGGAGCTTTGAGCTTTCCTTCTTTCACCAGTTCATTGAACTTCAGTCCGGCACGGACACGCTCGCCATACTCCAGCCAACAGATTCTGGCTGGCAAACCTTGAAAGGCAATGCGCTCTTCGGCCATTTCCAACCATCGAAGCAAGGCTTTCTTTTCGGGAAAGAGTTCTTTCAAGGCTTGATCCGTCACTCGAATGTCTTCAGGATCTCCACTTAAAGCGACCCATCGGAAAGGTCCACTGCCTTTGCAAAAGAGAGGTCGAATGTATTCCGGCACAAAACCAGGAATCAAAAAGGCATCTTCAACACCTTCATCTTTGGCCATGGCTCGAATGTTATTTCCATAATCAAATGCAATGGCGCCTTTCTTTTGCAAGGCCAACATTCCTTCCACGTGTTTGGCCATGCTCTTTTTCGCAAGCTCGATGTGTTTGTCAGGATTCTCTTTTCGCAAAGTTTCTGCAGCTTCCACCGAGTAACCTTCGGGAATGTATCCTCTTAAAGGATCGTGCGCCGAAGTTTGATCCGTCAAAAGGTCTGGCAAAAATCCTTTTTGATCCAACTCATGAATCACTTCGGCCATATTTCCCAAAAGACCAACCGATCGGGCCACGCCTTCTTTTTTGTATTTTTCAATTCTTTGAATGGCGTCTTCTAGATTTTCAGCAACTTCATCCAAGTATTTGGTGCGCAGTCGAAACTCAATGCGCGTAGGATCCACATCCACTGCAAGTACGCAAGCTCCGGCAAAGACTCCCGCCAAAGGTTGCGCTCCGCCCATGCCACCAAGCCCTGCCGTCAAAATGCTTTTTCCTTTGAGACTTCCCCCAAAATGTTTTCGACCCGCTTCTACAAAAGTTTCGTAGGTGCCTTGAACGATTCCTTGGGTTCCAATGTAAATCCAAGAGCCCGCAGTCATTTGACCGTACATCATCAAACCTTTGCGCTCGAGCTCATTGAAAACATCCCAAGTGGCCCAATTTCCCACAAGATTCGAATTGGCAATCAATACCCTTGGGGCATCTGCATGGGTCTTTAAAATTCCCACCGGTTTTCCAGATTGGACCAAAAGGGTTTCATCATTCTCAATTTCTTTAAGAGCTTTCAAAATTTTATCAAAGGATTCCCAGTTTCGAGCAGCCTTTCCTCGGCCTCCGTAAACCACCAGCTCTTCTGGACGCTCTGCAACTTCGGGATCCAAATTGTTTTGAATCATTCGGTAGGCCGCTTCTTGAAGCCAGCCTTTGCAGTTCAACTCGGATCCTCGAGGTGCTTTTACTGTTCTTACCATTTCAATTCCCCCGTTGTTTTTTCAACCAAACTTAAAAGTTCTCCTGATCGAATCAAGTTTTTAATGCTTCGAATGTCTTGAGAAAAAATGCGATCTTCTTTCGCGTAGGGAACGCTTTCACGAATCTTGTCATACACTTCTTTTAAAATTCCTGAAGGTTTTAATGGCGCTAAAAGATCAATGGCTTGAGCCGCAGACAAAAACTCCATGGCCACAATGTTTTCGGCATTTTTCACCACTTGACGAAATTTTCGAGAAGCAATGGTTCCCATGCTAACGTGATCTTCTTTGTCCGCCGAAGTGGGAATGCTATCGACAGATGCGGGATGAGATAAAATTTTATTTTCGCTGACCAATGAAGCCGCTGCCACCTGAACAATCATGTGTCCACTGTTCAACCCACCATTGGGCGCCAAAAAGGCCGGAAGTTCCGACATGGAGGGGTTGATCAGCTTTTCGATGCGACATTGAGAAATGCTGGCTGCCGCGCTCATTGAAATGGCCAAAAAGTCCAAAGCAAATGCCACTGGCTCCCCATGGAAATTTCCGCAGGAAAGAATTTTTCCTTCCTCTGAAAAAACCAAGGGATTGTCTGTGCTGGAGTTGGCTTCAATTTCCAATGTTCTTAATGAATTTCGAAGGGAGTCTTTCGCAGCTCCATGGACTGCAGGCATACATCGCAAGGAGTAAGCGTCTTGAACTTTGGAGCAGTCTGCGTGGCTTTCTGAAATGGGAGATTTTTCTCCAAGAAGCACACGCATGTTGTGCGCAGTCATGGCTTCACCAGGATGAGGTCGGGTGGCTGAAATCAATGGGTCAAAGGCATTTCGGCTTCCTCTTAGAGCCTCTAAACTTAGAGCTCCCGCCACATCCATCAATTTGGTCAAGCGAACCGCTTCGTAAATTCCCAAAAGTCCAACAGCAGTCATCACCTGACAGCCATTGATCATGGACAGTCCTTCTTTGGCTTGAAGCTCTAAATGTTCGAGGCCTTTTTCTTTGAGTACTTCTTTCACTGAAACGGGATTGAAATCCTTCCACACTTCGCCCTCTCCAATAATGGCCAAGGCCAAATGAGACAGAGGCGCCAAATCCCCACTGGCCCCCACACTTCCTTGAGAGGGAATCACTGGCAGAATGTCTGCGTTTAAAAATTCTAGAATTTTTTCGATTACCAATGGTCGAATTCCACTGTGACCGCGAGCCAGCGCATTGGCGCGCAAACACATAATGGCTCGTGTCTCTTTGGGAGTGAAGGGCTTTCCGATTCCGCAGGCGTGAGAGCGAATCAGATTTTTTTGCAGCTGAACAATGTCCGCATCAGAAATTCGCACATTGCTGAACGCTCCGAATCCAGTGTTCACACCGTAAATCACTTCGCCCGCTTTGATGCGTCCTTCGATGTAGTTTCGAGAAGCTTCCATCTTTTTGCGAGCGGAGCCCGCCAAAGTCACTTTGACGTCTCCTTGAGCCACTCGCCATAACATTTCTAAATTGAGTTCTTCACCCTTAAGTTCGATGGTTTCCACAAAGCCCCCTTTTTTAGATGAGCGAAATAACAAAGTAGAATCGATTGATTCCACTTACCCGTAAGGGGCAAAGTGAGATTCTACGAGGCATGAGCTCGAAGGAGTATGCATAATACTTCGATGAGCGAAATAACAAAGTAGAATCTCACTTTGCCCTTACGGGAGAGTTTTAAGGGATTTTATGGCCTGTTTGTAGTCATTCTTGAAGACATAACTGCCTGCGACCAAAACATCGGCCTCAGCCAAATGGGATAAGGTTTTGTCGGAAACTCCACCGTCCACTTCAATTAGGTAGCTCAGCGAATGTTCTTTGCGCCATTTGGAAAGCGCTTCAATTTTACTCACCTGGTCAACCATAAAGGACTGGCCGCCAAAGCCAGGTTCCACGGTCATCACCAGCACCAAATCCACCTCACTCAAAAAAGGCTCGATGTCAGAAAGAGGTGTTCCTGGCCGAAGAGTGATTCCTGATTTGGCGCCCTGAGAACGGATCTTCTGAAGCAATTCCTTCGAAAAGCCTCGAGACTCCACATGAACGGTGATGTAATCCGCACCCGCCTTGAGGAAATCCTCCACATAGCGGTCCGGATCATCAATCATCAAATGCACATCCAGAGGAAGCTTTGTGACCGGACGAAGACTTTTCACCACCGGCGCCCCCAATGTGAGATTGGGAACAAAGTGTCCATCCATCACATCCACATGGACCCAATCCGCTCCAGCTTCTTCAATGGCCGAAATCTCCTGGCCCAGTTTGGAAAAATCCGCGGAAAGAATGCTGGGCGCCACCAAAAAGGATTTAGCACTCATGACAGTTTTTCCCCGGATTCCACAGGTCGACCTCGCAAATAATCTTCTACACTCATGCGCGGTTTGGATTCGGGCTGAACTTCAATCAATTCCAAAACTCCCTGTCCACAAACCACAAAAAGTTGGTTGGCCTTTTGAACCAAAGTGCCCGGGGCACCGGACAAATTCTCAGTGGAAACTTTTGTTCGATGAATTTTCAAATTTTTTTCCTGTCGCACGCCATAAGCCTGTGGCCCCATGGCCAATCCACGCACCAAGTTGTGAATGTCTTTTGCCGAGTTGGACCACTGAACTTTAGATTCGGACTTCTCAATTTTGTGAGCGTAAGTGGCATGCTCTTCATTTTGAGGAGATGCAGAAAGATTCCCTCGGAGATAGTCCATAAAATCCACTTCCAAAAGTTCTTTTCCCTTTTGGATCATTTCGGAAAACAATTCGATGGCATTCATCTCTTCAGGAACCGAAATTTTTCGCATTCCAAGGACCGGACCCGCATCCAACTTTTTGACCATCACTTGCAAAGTCACTCCGGTTTCTGTTTCACCAGCCATCAGGGACCGTTGAACGGGAGCCGCTCCTCTTAAGTGAGGAAGAAGACTGGCGTGAATGTTCACCACACGATTGGGAAACAAATCTAAAAATTTTTGACCTAAAATTTGGCCAAAGGCCACCACCACACAGGCTTCCGCACGCCAGGATTTGACCACTTCGCGGATTTCTTCGGTATTTACAGTTTCTGGTGAGAGCGTGGGAATCCCAAGGCTTTCCGCAAGAGATTTGACCGGTGAAGCTTGAAGAATCATTTTGCGGCCAGCGGGACGATCGGGTTGTGAGATCACCCCAACCACTTCATAGTGCTCATCTTTGATCAAAGCTTCTAGAAACTGTTTGGATAAATCTGGAGTGCCTAAAAAGGCGATTCGAACGCGACTCACAATGAACTTTTAGACCCAACCGATTCTCCGACAAGGTCGCCATCTTCGTCAGCGTCGTCCTCTTCCGAAGGATCTGGATATCCGAATTTTTTGATTTTTGATTTCAAACGATTCGCTTTGATCGGACTCAAACGATCTATAAAAAGTTTTCCGTCCAAGTGATCGATCTCATGTTGAATGCAAATCGAGAGCAAACCATCCGTTTCAAACTCAATGGCTTCGCCTTTTTCATTCAAAGCCTTCACGCGAATCCAATCGAAACGCTCCACAGTTTCAAAATAGGTGGGAACACTGAGGCAGCCTTCATCGAAGGTGGTTTTCCCCTTTTTATCGATGATCTCTGGATTGAACAAAATCATGGGCTGTTCAATTTTTTGCTCCAGCTCGGTCATTTCTTCAGGTTTGTACCGGCCATTTTCCTTGGGGCGCGTATCCAACACCAAAAGTCGGATTTGACGGTTGACTTGAGCCGCAGCCAAGCCAATGCCATGGAAAGAACGCATGGTCTCCATCATATCTTGAGCAAACGACGCCAACTCAGGAGTCACTTCATCCACGGGTTTGCACTTTAAACGCAGCCGTGGGTCTGGGAATTTTAGAATCTCGAGTATTGCCATAACCGACGTAGTATAGGTGAAAATGGCCCCATTTTCCACTGAACTTTTCAGCTTTAGCGATTGAGCCTTTTGTAGAGGACCACAGAGGCGCCTATGGTCAGGAGATTGGGCGTCCATGCGGCGAGAAAGGGCGGCAAAGCCCCATATTTCCCCAGTGTGAGAAAAGAACTGTAAAGAGACCAATAAAGAAAGGCCAAGCCCAAACAAATTCCCACATTCTTAAAACCACCACCCGACCGGACTCGCTCCACCGCAAATGGAAGGCCTAGAATGCTCATAACCAAAGCCGCCAAGGCAAAGCTAAATTTGGAATGATAATCCACCTCATAAGAAGTGGTCTCCAGCCCCGCCTCGCGGTTGCGCTCGATAAATCGCCCCAATTGCCCCAAACTCATTTGGTCGGAAGAATCTGATGCCGATTGCAGATCTGACACTTCTTCATTCATGACGATATTTTTGGCTTGAAAACTTTGAGTCAGCGGAAAACTGGAATCTGTCAGAAAAATGGTGATCAGGCCGTCTTTGAGTTTCCACAAGGAACCCTGCATGGCCACAGTTTTAGCAGAAATCAACTGAACCAAATCCCAGGCATCATTGAAGTAGTAAAGAGTCACTCCCTGAGCCGTAGACTCTTGGGGATTTAACACTTTGATATTGAACAAAGTGTTCTCTGAGCGATACCAAATGCGGTTGGTCTTGACCATCCCAAAGGCGCCGGGCTTTTGCTTGATCTCCACATACTCCACATACTTTTTCTTGAGAGCCAGTCGTGGAAAAATCCGATCGGAAATTCCAAAGAACACCAAAGACAAAAACAACACACTCAACAAAACAGGAAGGGCCACTCGAAAGAGAGAATTCCCCATGGAGTAAAGAGCAACCAGCTCATTGCTCCGATTCAATTGAGACAAAGTGAAAAGGACCGCAAAAAGACAAATTACCGGAAAAAGCTGATAGATCAGTGCCGGCAAGCTGAATGCGTAGTAGCGAACGAAAGCGCCCATGCCCACATCGGTGTAACGGGTTACCATTCCAAGGGCATCTACCGTCAAATACAATGTGGCAAAGACAACCAGGCCGCCGATCCAAAAACCGAAGAATATCTTTACGATATAAAAATCGAAAATCTTCATTTGGCTTTCAATTTACTTGCTTGACGGACTATCTCAAAAAGATTTTACTTTCAGTTATGGCTTTGCGCGTCTTACTTGCGGACGAAAGTTCCACCATTAAAAAAGTATTCCAGCTGGCTCTCCAAGATTACGGTGTGGAGGTTACGCCCGTGGCTTTGGGAATTGACGTCCATGCGGTCTCTTTGGATTTTCAACCGGACATTATTTTTGCGGACATTTTGCTTCAAAAAAAGAACGGCTACGAGGTCTGTTCCGAAATGAAAGCCGACGATCAGTTGAAGTCCATTCCTGTGGTTTTGATGTGGAGTGGTTTCATGGAGTTGGATCAGGACAAGTTTGAAGCCTGCGAAGCGGATGGGCAGCTGGAAAAGCCTTTTGACGTGAACCAACTGCGCAAAGTGGTTCAAGATTTGGTTCCTAAAACGAAAACTCAAAATCTTTCGGAATATTTGGAATTTCCTCATCGCGAAGAAGAGGCCAATGAGCCCTCTCAAAGTGTGGCAAACAAGGAACCGGCGGAAATCGAAGAGCCACCTTCCCCTCGAGACGAGAGCGAAGACGAGTTTCAAGCGGTGCAGTTTAAATCCACGGGCGGCAAAGACGCCTTCAAAGTGGAGCTGGATGATTTGGAAGTGGATGAAGCGGAGTTTTCAACCTCTGAAGAGACCGAAGAATCCTCCGACGCGACGAGCACGGATCCCGAAGAGGAGTTCACCAGCTTTCAAGCCGTGGACCTTGAAAGAGAGAACGCTTCAAATTCGGCTCCAACCACTTTGGAGCTGGATGATGACTCCCTGGAAGATGAGGATTTTAGTTTCCATCGCTCAAGCCCTTCCCCCTCTTCGGCCAGCGATGATGTGATTGGATTGAAGCCTGAAGAGGTTCGCGAAATCGTCGAGCGATTGGCTCCTAAGATTATTGAAGACATCGCATGGAAAGTGGTGCCCGACTTGGCCACACAAATCATTGAGCGTGAACTCAAAAAACTTCTGAGCGAAAAAGAAAAAGAAATCTCCCCTTAAACATTGAGAAATGAGGTCTTTTAATGGAGGCTTTTGATCGACTCTTAGATATGGCCTTTGAGGAAGACCTGCCCCAAGGAGACATCACTTCAGAAGCGGTTGTCCCCAAAGACCGAATGATTCTTGCCAGCTTGAAGGCCAAAGAAGATTTGGTGCTTTCGGGAAAAGAGTGTTTTGAAAGAGCCATGATGAAAATTGACCCCACTTTAAGTTTTCAATGGCACTTCAAAGATTCAGATTTTGTTTACAACCAGCAAACTGTTTGCCTGATCGAAGGGTCTGCTCTGTCGATCTTAAAAGCAGAACGAGTGGCTTTAAATTTTCTGGGAAAACTCACTGGCATCGCAACGCTGACAAGATGTTTTGTTGAAAAGTTACACGGAACAAAGACTCAAATTTTGGATACGCGAAAAACCACGCCTGGTTGGAGAGAGCTTGAAAAAAAGGCTGTGGTCCATGGCGGCGGAAAGAACCACCGCATGAATCTGTCTGATGGCATTTTAATTAAAGACAATCACATTCGCGCTGCCGGAAGCATCCGGGACGCTGTGCTAAGAATGAGGAAACATTCTGATCTTCCCATCGTTGTCGAGTGCTCAGACCTTTCTGAGGTTCAACAGGCCGTCAGTGAAAATGTAGACCGCATCCTTCTGGACAACATGAATTTAGATGCGTTAAAAGTCTGCCTTGAATCCATCCCTGGCCACATCCATACGGAGGCCAGTGGTAACATGAACTTAGAGAGGATTCGGTCTGTAGCAGAGCTCGGAATTGATTTTATCAGTGTGGGCCAAATCACTCACTCGGCTCCTTGTGCAGACCTCAGCCTTTTGTTTGATTGGAGTTAAAAATCATGAATGCCTTTGAACAAACTGGAACCTGGGCGAAGAAGTTAAAAATTCCATGCACCATGAAAGACGCAATGACTTCCACCAATGATGTGGCGAAGGAAGAGGCCTTTCAAACCCACGACCCGCTCAAACTTTACCTGGCACAACACCAAACGGAAGGTCGCGGACGTTTTGATCGCACTTGGGAAGATGAAGGCCATGGAGGTTTTTTGCTTTCTACGTGGTCCTTTGATGTGAGTCGCTCCCCTTCCCCCATGGTTACACCTCGCATTGGTTTGATGTTGGTTGAATCTTTTTCGAAGATTTTTCCTGAAGGCTCTTGGTCTTTAAAAGCTCCCAATGACATTCTTTTAAACGGCAAAAAAGTCGCAGGAATTCTGACCGAGGTGGTCAGCAAGGGAGATCAATTTCGTTTGATTGTGGGATTGGGTGTGAACGTTTCAAAATCTCCAAAAGCCTTAAAGACAGCGACTTCGTTGACAGAAGGTTTGGGAGAAGTTTCAACGGACCAATGGTCGTTGTTTTTGAAGGAACTTAAAAATGGATTGGAACATGCCGCTCGCATGAGTCACATGAGCAAGTTGGAACCTTCGGAGTGCTCGCAAATTTTAGATTGGCTCAATGAAAATCCAAATCTCAAAGAACAGTACTGTGAAGTGAACGCGGAAGGCCAACTGGTTTATGATGGCCAAGTTCTCAATTGGATGGAACTGTAAGCATGGCCTTGACCTATTCGCCCAAGTCTCAAGGAGATTTGAAGGTTCCGGAATTTTCTCTCAAAGATGTGTTTGGAAAAACTGTGGACTTGCGAGAACTGAGTTCTAAAAAAGTTTTTTGCTTGATGTTTATCTGCAATCACTGCCCTTACGTGAAAGCCATCGAAGATCGATTGATTGCTTTGGCTCAGAACTTTTCGAATGAGAGTGAAATTCAATTTGCAGCGGTTTGCTCCAATGATCCCAGCGATTACGAAGAAGATTCTATCGAAAATCTAAAGGCTCGAGCGGTTGAGAAAAAATATCCCTTTCCCTACTTGGTGGACGAGTCTCAAGAATTGGCGCGGATGTTGGGTGCGGTTTGCACTCCAGATTTGTATGTTTTTGATCGACAGGGTTCTGTTTTTTACCGGGGTCGCTTGGATGATTCTTGGAGAGATCCTGCCAAAGTGGAAAGTGAAGATTTAAAAGAAGCTCTCTTGGCGGCCCTCACTGGAAAGGATGCCCCTGTGGAACAGATTCCTTCTATGGGTTGCTCGATCAAATGGAAAGTGGATCCTTCATGAAATGGCTTGTTTTAAGTGTCCTCACGCTGATTTTTTGGGTGGTCCTTTACCTTTACCTGTACTTGGGATTTTTCAAATCCGTGGATGTCCGTGTGGGCGAAATGCCAGGATTTGTGTTGGTCTATAAGGATCACATTGGGCCCTACCACCAAATCAATGAAAGTCTAAAGACGGTGGAAGAGGCTTTGTACAAAAAGGGATTTCCCTGCTCAAAAACCTTTGGTGAATTTTTAGATGACCCCAATGAAATCAGTGAGGATCGACTGCGATCTCATGTGGGCTGCGCTTTTGACAAAAAAGGAAGTCAGCTTTCTGTCGCCGAGGAAAAGATCCGCAAGGTCAGCAAAGATTTAGGGTATCAATTTGATTTCCGGAGAGCCAAGCCCGCAGTGGTCGCAAAATTTCAAGGATCACCTGCCATTGGTCCTTTTAAGGTTTACCCGAAAATGGAAGAAGTGATCCTGGACCAACGGCTGGCCAAAGAGGGCCCCGTCATTGAAGTCTATGAGGTTCAAGGCGACGAGGTTTTAACCACCTATTATCAACCTCTTGCGGATCATCAAACTTCCGATTAACTAGACTTTCTCTCTCAATGGTCTATTGTTGTAAGAGAAGAATAGAGACGAATTCTTTGCTAACGAGGAGGCATTTATGAATTGGATAAAGAGCTTGGCTGTGGCATTTGCCGTGATGGTGAGCCCTCTGTCTCATGCGAGTTTTTTGATTGAACCTTACCTGGGCTATCACTTCGGAACTTATGACCGTGGAAGCGCGGACGACACGGCAAAAGGGCCAACCTTTGGCGGACGTCTTGGGTTTTCAAATTTGGGACTTCAATTTGGCGCGGATTACATGGGTGGCAACTGGGAATTGGACCGTTCGCCAAAGTTCAATGGCAGCGCCAGCAACTTGGGTGTTTTTGTAGGTTATGACTTTCCCATTTTGGTAAGAGCTTATGCGTCTTACTTTTTTGACGCCAAATTGCAAGATACCACCAAATACGAGGGAAATTTGATCCGCTTTGGTGTGGGCCTTTCTCCGGTTCCGTTGATTGATGTGAACCTTGAGTACATCACGGCCACCTATGACAAAGCCAATGGCAACTCTCAAAGCCCCAATCACAAGCTCAGCATGTTTGGAGTGACCGTCAGCGTCCCTCTCTCGCTTTAATTGCTCCTCGCAAAAAGGTACCTGCTTCCTTTTC
>DKGG01000027.1:905-56745 GCA_002453155.1 Bdellovibrionaceae bacterium UBA6776 | reverse complement strand
GGAAGCAGGTACCTTTTTGCGGATTTTACGCTTAAGAAGCAGGTATGAAATCAATCACTTTGCTTCTTGCTTCCTTCGTTCTTTTCTCTTTTAGTTTTAACGTTTTTGCTTGGGGTCGTCGGGGGCACGCGATTGTTTGTCAAACTGCTGCCTACCTGGCCTCTCAAGATCAACCACAAAAAGAAGAGCCTTACTTTTTAAAAGTTCATAGCTTTGATTTGGGCTACTACTGCAATGTTCCCGACATCATTTGGAAACGCCCTGCCACTTACAAACTGGAAACTTCAAATCACTTTATGGATTTGGAACCTTTTGACAAAAAATTTGATGCAAAAACGATTTTTGCAGATTCCAGTCCTTACCGCATGTCTCGGGTGGAGTTTGATGAAAAGCACAAGGATCTTCCTGAAAAATACGGCCGCTCTTGGTGGCGCATTCAAGAGTTGGACAAGAAGCTTTCAGAAGTGACCGAAAAATTAAAAAAAGGAGAACTCAAAGGTGATGACCTTAAAACAGCACAAGCAGAATGGCTGATGCTCGCGGGAGTGATAGGTCATTACATTGGGGACCTGGCCATGCCTTTGCACGTTTCCGAAAACTATGACGGCCAAATGACAGATCAAAAAGGCATTCACCATTACTTTGAAGAAGCCTTGGTCGACGAGCTGTTTTTACAGAGCCATTTGAGTCTTCAAGAAAGTGTTTACAAGCGGGCGATTTCTTTGTGGAAGGCTTATGAGAAAAAGGCCAAGGGGAAAGACTTACTGACTTTGGCAATTGAGCTTTCAAAAGATTCCCAAAACAATGTGGATCGAATGCTGAAGATCGACAAAAAGCAAGGCCGCAAAAGTTTAAAGAAGTCTGCACAGAACTACCGCGAGTTGATTGTGGATCGCTTGGCAAAAGGTGCGCTTTTGCAGGCCCAAATGATGAGCTCCCACTTGGGCTGGGAATTTGACGGCAAAAAGTTTTACAACTTTATCGAGACCCCAGCTTACATCGAAGCCCCAAAATCCTCGCTGCCGAAGAAGTAGCTTAAGTCTATCTCAGATTTTTTGGACCGCACCACCCCTGACCTATGAATTAAGGTTTTCTGCACTCTAAAAATCGACTAAGAATATAGTTTAGTCCTTCCTAAAACGACCACGTAGCTCAGTTGGATAGAGCAACAGTTTCCTAAACTAGCTTGAGTCCCCGCACTTCGCCTGTAAAAAGGCGTCTGATTTTCAGAGTTTATTAAAATTAACAAGCTCTTAGGTCCAACAATCGGTCTTTCTTTTTGGTCTTATAATTCTTGTGAGTTCTTTGGGTTTCTTTCGTGTCTCGCCCCAAATTCGCCCCAGCTTTATGCCTTAGGCTTGAACAGAGACTCTGGCCCAGGATCAATAAGTCTAACCATCCACTGAATTGCAGGAAAGAGTTGCTGTTTCTGAATCCATCGCAATCGAGGAAGTTCTTTCATCGGAGCTTGAAAAGCCCGTGAAGCAAAGTAGCCAGCCGCTAGAGTCGCAGCACCAAGAAGTCCTTCATTTGAAAAACTTCGTTCACTGATCGATTGATAAAGGCCAAAAATTTCTTCCGGCAAAGGACCATTCTCAGCAGCTATACTAGGAGCCATGAAGGCCAGGTCGAGCACTGTGGGGCCAATTGTAAGTTGTGGCCAGTCAACTATGAATGGACCAGAATTCTTTGAAAAAAGAATGTTGTCAGACCTAAGGTCGACATGAATAAAAGACTCTGCAAGATCAAGCTGAGCAAAACCAGATTCGATTTCGAGCATTTGTGACAAATAGGTTTTCCCCCAGTCCCCGACACTTTTTGGATCTTCAAAGAGTTGAGACAACTCCCCAATATCCTCATCTGTTTTTAACAATGACCAAGTGTCTTTGCCGAAATATAAGTTTTTTGAAAATCCATTCTCTGAAATGTGACGAACAACTTCATTACCCTCCAGAATATCCATTGAATGAAGGAGGTGAAGCCGATCTAAAAGCTGTGAAATATCCCTATGTGTCCACGGTGGAACATCATTTCGATCCGCGATGAACTCAAAAAGTTTGACCTCCCAACCTTCAGAGGCCACATGTCCTAAAAACTTTGGAGCAAACCTTTCAAGCCATTTAAGCTGAGAAAAAAACTTAAACTCCCATTCAAAGGCTTTCTTACCAACAGTTGTTTGGCCAGAATGAAGACCCTTGCAAAACACTTGTCTTCCATCGTGAAGTTCGAGTTTAAAGTTAGCCGCAGGGGTATATCCTCCCCATGTGATCTCAGCTTTAGAAATCTGGCTTCCAAGATGCGACTCAATAGACTTTTTTAAATCCAGAGGAACTTCTGTCCAAGGCGGCTTTGGCTCTTTGAGCAAAGTTGGTTCAAACATGTAAAACGAACTTACTCGGACTTGGCTGGCAAAACGATCGTCTGTTCTTTTCCGTCACGAATGACAGTTGCCGTTCCAGCCTGACCACCAGCTCTTTGCTTATTATAAAGCTCCATGGCTTTCGCTGGACTCTCAGCTTCCTCACCATTAACGCTCTTAACGATGTCCATTTTTTTAAAACCGAGCTTTTCCATTTTACTGCCCTTTTTCAACTCAACGGGAGCATGTCCAACAACCTGGCCATTACGAACCACTGGAACCATCTTGGCATCGTTGAGAGTCTTTGAAAGATCCTCGTTTGAATCAGCAAAGGATAAAGTCGGGAACACAATAAGGCTTAAAATAATCAGCCGCATGAAATCCTCCTCAGTTCGTCATATTGAATAAAAGCCGGAAGGATTTGACAAGAGGATTTCTTTAATCCACTTGACCTTCTATGGAATTGGAGTTCCTTGGTGAAATCGCAGCTGCCACCCATCTGGCGTTAAAGACCAAACAGAGCACCTATTCGCTCGTTCGAGTTCCTCATACAGCACTTCGCTGATGTAGGTTATCAAAACATTCTTCGAATCGAGGGGATGAATTTTAAAATCCTGTAGAGGTAATTTGGCTTTAATTGGTTGTCGTTCAGCTTTAACCAACTGGTCTCGAGTGTACTTTCTTCCAGACCTTCCGAATTCGAAAAAATCAGGGGCAAATACCTTTTCTTGATGTGCAAGATCAAACCGAGTCTCACTCTTCCAAAGAGACTCTTCAAGACTTTCTAGTGTCGCCATCTCTGCATCGGTTAGGCTCATTTTTATTCCCTCTGAATCAATCTAAACTGTACCTTTTCTTCCAACTGTCAGACACTCCAAGCATCAAACCTGAGCTTCATCTGCAATGCCTCAGTATAAAAGGTGATGGAACGTTTCATATCAGACACGTTATAGTAAATATCCTGAACGCCTGAGATCATAGACACCTCACTGATTCTGATTAAAGCCGTATCTTTAACACAAGAGCCTATTTCGAGCAGTCACAGGGTTGAAAACGCTTTGAATTGAAATTTTCACAAGGAGCCTCTTCAATTCAACACATTGATGACGACCTCAAAGATCGCCACTATAAGGCTTCCTAGGAGTAAATATGAAAAAGATTGGTTTCAGCCTCATTTGTCTTACATTCCTCATGCCATTGACCACCTTGGCCAATCAGCTCGAGGCTTGGAAATCGTTGATTGAAAAAGCTCTGGATCAAAACTTTCAGAATGACACCCAGGTGGGGGTCGCTGTCGGAATTTCCTATAAAGGTCAGAAATCTTATATTTTCAAGGGGACTTCTGGAAACGAAGCTCAACGAAATCTCTCCAAAGAGTCCATCTTTGAAATCGGATCCGTCACAAAAACGATGATGGCACTTGGTCTGGCCAAAGAAGTGGCTCGAGGCAAAGTTTCGTTGGAAACACAAATTGGCACTATCTGGAAAGAACTCGATGGCCTCGATGCCGGGAAAATCACTCTTTTAGAACTAAGTACTCATACAAGTGGACTTCCAAGACTTCCAACCAACTTCGCCCCTAAGGACTGGGATGATCCTTATAAAGACTATGATGAAAATCTCCTTCTTGAATACTTAAAGACTTATAAACGCCCAGAAAAAATGAAAGAAACTCCAGATTACTCCAACGTTGGAGTGGGTCTGCTTGGTTTGGTTTTGGCTGAGAAGCTAAATCACATGTCAGTTGCCCAGTACTTAAAACAAGAAGTCTTTTTGCCCATCAATATGGAAAGTTCTTCGCTCAATTTAGCTGATCTAAACAGTTCATTTTTGAGCGTTGGACACAATAGCTTTCATGAGCCCGTTCCTTACTGGAATTTGGCCGTAATGGAGGCCGCTGGGGCCGTGAAATCAAATGTTGAGGATCTTTTAAAATATGGCGAATATTTTTTAAACGCTAAAACTGAATTTGACCAAAAAGTGATTGATCTCGTCACAATCAAAAGATTTCCCTGGGAGTCGGATCTTCATATCGGTTTGGGATGGGGAATCGCTGAAAGAAATGGCTTTCAGGTTCTCACTCACTCTGGAGCCACGGGTGGGTTTACATCAGTTGTCTTTGTGGACCGCACCCGAGACCTGGTGCTAATAGCCCTCTCAAACACAGAGACATTGCCTGCATGCCTTTTTTCCAAAGTCTTCAATGCTCAATGCGAGATCCCTAAATACATAGAACTTCCCCTTGAAAAGCTCGAAGGCTTTCAGGGCAATTATTTGAATAAAGAAACCCAGACGACTGCAAACATTGAGGTTAAGAGTGGTCGACTGAGTATCTCACCCAGCAACCAACCCCATTTTCGCCTCATGGCTTTAGATGAAATCCATTTTTCTATCCCGTCCATTGGTGCAAAAGTCTCTTTTCAGGAAAGTGGAGACTTTTTGCTCGAGCAGTCAGGGGAGAAGCTGACTTTCGAAAAGCTCTGACTTGCTCAGGGACTCTTTATCATCTATGAAATAAGTCTCTACGACCACGTAGCTCAGTTGGATAGAGCAACAGTTTCCTAAACTGTAGGTCGCAGGTTCAATCCCTGCCGTGGTCACCAGTTTTTTCCGGTCCATACTGTTGGACACATAGAGAACAGACTGAACTTCTATTTTTTGGTTACAGAGATTTTACTAAATTCTGGCTTGCCTTCTGCATTTCTAGAAAACACCAAATGAAAAGCTGCAATCTTTTTCAAAGGAGCTCCCTCAACCTTATCCAGAGCAGATTTAGCCATGGCTGATGCCATCTCAGCCTTCTGGCCAAATAAAATTTGGGATACAAAAGCCTCAAAGTACCTTCCATCTTTAATAGTCATTGTACCTTTGATCTCTCTCTTTCCCTCTTTTTCCGACTCCTCCTTCACATTAAATTCACAGTATTCTTTCATGAAACTTTTGTACTCTTGAACGTCCTTTTCCTTCGGAGAAAACGGCACTTTCACCTGCTTTGGAAACATGCTCTTAAACAGTATTGCGGCCTCAACTTCTGAGGACAGGGAAGAGCTTTGAGAACTTTTCCCTGTGCAAGAAATCAAACTCATGAAAAGAACAAAGAGAGTGAAAATATTTTTTTTCATCATCTAATCAATTCTTGATGTGTCTAGTTTTTCACCTTTGATTGCAGAGCAGGGAAACTGACGAACATGTCCATCTTGAATGTATCCGGCATCCTTTTCATACCAAAGAGCCATGCACTCTAAGTCACTTTGCCCCATCAATTGAAACATACTCACTTCTTCTTCGGAAATTGGATAAATCAGAACATACCGATCATTCCGATCCTCCACATAAAAAGCGGACATCGGTTTTCCTAGCGCTTCTGCTGTTTGTTTTGGATTCTTTCCCTTGATCTGTGATTCAACCCAAGACCTCTGGTCCATTGTGTACGCCTTGTACTTTGTTGAAGCACAGCCCATAAGTCCAAAAATAATTCCTATTCCAATGATATATTTCATGTTGCTCTCCTGAGTGATTTGATGAGTGAACGGCTCATTCACTCCTCCCCCCATCGGACCTAAAAGGAAGATCATAAACGCGAAATTAGAATTCTTGATTGCAAGTTTCCAGATCTAGGCAAAAGTCCCTCACCTCAAGAAATGATCTGGCTCAGAAATCAAATCTTTCACACCCTCCCCAGCTCCACCCAAACTGACAAAAACCCATGAAAACCTTCCTGTTCTGTCAAAAAATTCGACACGGGAAAGGCAAGAAGGTTGGGAAGAACTCCGTCCATGAATTGTCCTTAAAAATCAGGCATCTAGATGCTCTTTCACTTTCCCAGCTCTTGACCGTGAGATTTCTCCCTCTGTCAGGAATTCAAAACCAAAACCAATTTTGACAAAGCGCATTAAGTGCTTTAAGTTGCCCAAAAAAAACGGATTTTTTTCAAACCCCACAACCCAAAGCTAAGGAGCTTTTTTATGCGCGGCTTGTTCGTCTTGATGACCGGACTGTTCTTGTCTCCCCTTTTGATTCAATCTTTTTCTTCCGCCTCCCTCAGTCCGGAAAACGAGACTCTTCGGCCGATGGAAGAGCTTCTCTACCAACGCGCCGTTTTAGAGGCGGCGAGCGATACGGACCTGGCGCACTTTGATCAAGAGCTGGAAGACAAAAGCTTTGACCTCTTCACATCAAGCTCCTACCACCGTTTGCTCGCCCAACGTTCGATGATTGAATCCATTGAACATCAAATCATGGACAGCCAAGATTTAAGAGCTCAAATGGAGCTTTCCATGATCAAGAAAGATTGGAAGTCCTACATCAAGAACAGCAACTTCCAAGCTTCGAACAAACAATTGACCTCCTTTTCAGACCAAGTCACAGAAGAAATTTCTCAAATTCAAAGAGATCTATCCAATCACCTTCTTCACTTGAGTGGTGGAAGTTTTAAAAACATCGATGGCAATGGATTTTCCAGTGGACGCTGGGCCCTCACTTTTGATGACGGTCCCCACAACAGTCGTACTCTAGCTGTTCTTAATAATTTAAAGACCTATGGATTTACCGCAACTTTTTTTCAACTGGCCAAACTTGCAAAGCGACTTCCATCAGTGACCCAGCAGCTTGTCAATTCGGGAATGGAGATTGCGAATCACTCCTACTCTCACCCAAACATGGCGAAACTTGGCCTGAGCAGCCTTGAAACTCAAATTTATACTTCCAGTGATGTCATCGAAGGAGTTTCCAAGCGTCCCCTTCGATTCTTTCGACTTCCCTACGGCTCGGGCCAAACTCGATCTCTCATTCAAAATCTTCTTTCCAACCGCAATCTGATTCATGTGGCTTGGAATGTGGACAGTCTGGATTGGAAAGATCGCAATTCTCAATCCATTTTCAATCGGGTCAAACGTCAAATGGCCCGTCAAAAAGGTGGAGTGATTTTGTTTCATGACATACATGCGCAATCTGTCAAGGCCTCTCAATTGCTGATGCAAGCTGTTCGCTCCGGTGAAATTTCAGGCGACTTGATGTCTGTGGGCGAAGCTCTTCGATGAAAATGATCAAAAGAAACTCTGCTTTTTTAGTATTTGCGATTCTTGGACTTCTCTTTGTGGCTTGGGTCTACCTGGGGCCGCAGAGAACAACTTTCTCCAAAGCAGACAACATTCAAAAAATCAACGAGGTAGGTCTGCTTGGAACCGTATTGCTCAACTGCGCGGACTCGCCTGATCGGATGAATTGTCCTTCTCAAGTAAATTCACAATCCGCTTTAAGCCTAATGCCAAAAATTCAAGCTTGGGAGGATGACCTTTTCAAACAATTGGCTCCTTCCAGTCCACAAGAAGAAGCAAAATCAACATGTTCAGAGTATTGCTCTTGCTCCACCTGGGCTCGCTATTTTGAAACTCAAAAAGAAAGCTGGGTTGCAGAAGATTCTGACTTGCTTGATCTAAAAAAGTGCCCCAGCTTTGAGGCACTTTCTAAAGAGAAAAAAGAATTGGTTCTGAGACTCCTAGAAAGCCTCTATCTGCAATAAGATTGACTTCTTGTCCAAGCTTTAATGTTTGATAGAGTGCTGGTCTTTCGAAGCACTGCCCAGTAGCGTGCGCCACCTCGCCAACGGGAACCCGACTTGCCAGAAATCACTCCATCACGGTCCACCCAACGCTTTAAAATTCGAATGGTGCAATCTAAATTGATCTCTGGATCATACAGGCTCCGAGTGTTCGCGACTGCACAGCCATATCCACGAGCACTTTCATCCGAAATTTGCAAAAGCCCTTTTGAAATTACTGGATTTCCGTGGGAATCATTGAAAGCCTCTCTGTAATCCGTGCTTGGATCAAAACCAGATTCAAAGTAGGCCATCGCAGAAATCAAATAAACCCAAAAGTCTCTGCGCTCGTATTCATCCAGGTTGCTGTAGTTTGGACAAAAAGACGCCACATCTCTTGGTGCTAAGGTAAACAATGCCGGAGTGTAGTCTTTGAGAGTTTGATAGGTAAAAATAGTCCATGCACGACCTCCAGAAACACCCTCCCATCGAGCGGTTCTAATTTCGGGAGTCGTCGGCGCCGTAGGAGTTGGATCATCTCCTTCCCCTGGGTTCTCAGGGCCAACCCCAACTTCCTCACTACCCCCACCTGACGACTGGTCGTTGAAGCTGCCATTCTCTGTGGAGTTTGCAAGGTCTTCAGCCTGAGGTCCACTACAGGCTACAACCGACGAAAGAAAAATTAAAAGGATTGTGACACTTTTAAAAGAGAGCGCGATTTGTTTTTTCATGGGGAAGTTTTCGGAAAATAAATTCCGAGACTTTAAATTTTGTCAGAGACTAAAGACGAGGAAGTTCGAAGTAAATTTAGAAAAAATCTGTCGATATTGAGTTCATGGACCATGGTCCAGTGTTCGATCGAAAATTTAAAAAGAAAGAGAAAAGATGATTTAGAAGCTCTTTTGAAGATTGAGATTCAGAGAAGAGTGAAACATTTCATTTTTGATTTCAAGGTCCAAGCTCGAAATGGATTTGCGAAAACTCGAGTTTAAAAGGCGTCCGTGCCAGCTCATCCCGGCCCACCATTCATTGAAAATGCGGCGATAAACTTCAAGTCCACCTTGAATGGCCATGGTCGAGCTGATGGTTTCATAGGGCATCACATAAGAAAATCTGAAAATGGACCACCAATTCTCACCCAAGAACCCATGGAACTCTGGCCCCAAGTAAGCGGACTTGTAGGAAACTTCATGAAACTCATAGGAGGAAGAGACAATGGTTAAATAAGGCGATTTAGACCACTCATGGCCTGCGCGAAATAAAGTGTGAAACTTGATTGAATTTCCAAAATGAAATTCAAAGGCCGGGATATTTGCGGAAATTCCAACCGCACTTTGACTCCAACCAGATGATTTGAATACAGATTTGTCCGCAGCAACGGGAACCTCAAATGGGGTGACCAAATATTCAAAATCAATGGCTAAGTTCCAAAAAAGATTGAGCTTTCCAATCAAGTGAAGATCTGCAAAGGCAAGAGAGTTATAAGTGACCCCACCTTGTCCCCCACTGACCTCCTCTTTAAAGTGACTAAAGTTGATCCCTGACCCCAACGTCAAACGAGAGGACGGCCCAGAACCTTCTGAAATTTCTAACTTTTCAAAATCCGAATGCTCTTGTTTTGCGACCTCTTTCAATTCTTTTTCCAGCTTCTCTGGAGCCTCCTCTTTCACAACCTCGCTCTCAGCGGGTGCTTCAGATTCTAATTCAGAAGTCTCCATATCATCCCAGCCCGAATCATTTCCTTCGTCCCTCTTTGGGCTTGGAGCCATTCCCTCTGTCGGATAAACCACCTGGTCATTCACTTGAATGAAATTCTTAGAACACTTTAAATCTGCATCCATGAAAAGTGCCAGTTCGTCATTGGTCGTTGTCGGCGCGACAAATTCTAATTTCTGCCCCACCTCCAAGTTGTTTGGATTTTCTAAACCCAATTGGTCCTTGAGGCAAAACACCCCATACTTCACACCAAAATATTTTCGTGCGATTAATCTCAAGGTTTCCCCGCGCTCAACCACATGAATTTTCTGATCCCAGGACTTCAAAAAATCTGCCTGGGCTAAGGTATGAGATCCTATACACATTGTGATGAAGAAAATTTTAACTCTCATAGATCCTAGATTACTTGAACTCCTGGAATTCGTTGAGATGCTGCAGGACAATACTGGACCTCGGTGCCTATGAATCCAAGGTGTAAGTCCAAGAAAACCTGTGCTAGTTTGGTTCTCGAAATGAAAACACTCAAAGAATTGATCGCATTCGTAAAGGCGGTCGCAAATGACGAACGCATTCCCAGTCAAGACAAAGCCATTCTCCTTGGTCTTTTGGCATTGATCCTTTCGCCCGTGGACTTGATTCCAGATTGGATTCCGATCTTTGGAGTCATGGATGACTTTGTGATGATTGCTTTAGTTATGGACTATTTCTTCAACCACATCGACAACGAAATTCTTTTGTCCCACTATCCTTGGGGAATGAAAAGTTTTTCACGCATTCGTCGAGTGGCTCGTGGCGTCGCCCTTATCATTCCCAATGGATTGAAACAAAAAATTTGGAAGTTTAAACCTTCGATCTATTGATCTCGATCAAAAGCATCTTTAGGAATGGTTTTTAGAAATTTTGAGACAATCTCTTGCTCCACCTTGCCTTTGCGTTTCACGGGTGCAGAAAATCGAACCACAAAGATAACATGATGCGCTTCGGGAAAAAATTTCGAGATGCGAGGTTTTACGTTGGGCTCTTCAATTCCTTCCGCACGCGCAAGCCTTCGATAGCTTTCCTCTGCTGCTGCCATGTATGGAGTTGAAGCTTCGATGGCGGCCTTCATCAAATGGCTCTCTATGGTTTCAAGATCATCGGTAATAAATGCTGGAAACTCAAAGCTATGTATTCCAATGGTGGTTTGTGCAGTTTCATTGATTAGAGGGTGGGAGAGAAAAATACTATTGGGAATGACCAGAGTTCGACCAGTGAATTGATGAATTTTTGAACCGGGTCCAATTTCAAGCAATGTGGTCGTTAAAAAATCATGATCGACAACATCTCCACGAAGATCACGAATTTCGATGCGATCTCCCACACGAAAAAGCTGTGAACTGTACTTATAAATCCCTCCAAGGACACATAGAAAATACTCTTTAAATGAAATTGCAATGGCCGCAGCCACTGCCGCCAAGGACAGTGCGAAAGACTCGAGCTTTCCAGCCCATATAATCACGAGCGCCACGAAGAACAACGCACTCAGTGAATTTTTTGTATAAACATAGAGCTTTCTTTTGAACTCACCATTTTCTATCATCAGTCGAGAAAATATACGCCCCACTAAAACTCTTAGAAGAACGAAGCCTATAAAAAGAAGAAGTGAACTGACAAGGTTAGAAGTGAGATCAATTCCCTTGAGCCAACCTAAACTCTGAGGAGTGAGCAAAGAAGCCTCCCTAAGGCAATCAACATTGCCAATTCAATCAGGAAAGACCATATAGAAAATCGTATTTTTGCACCTGGAGGGGCCGCCACCGCATCACACCCGCCCACCAAATCAAGGGCAGGCGACTTCTGCGGATAAAGATAAATTACTCCATCTCTGTCATCCCTCGACAGACTTTTTGGTGCCCCCGTCCAACCGTGAGACCGATAGGTCATAATGGACGCAGGATCATCAGAATGAGCCAAGCCCACAGCATGTCCCAATTCGTGAGCCAACACGAAAACAATGCCCTCTTCCGTATAATTTCCCGCTGTGAACGACCCCGAATTCAAATAAATCGCCGAAGACCCATTGGCTTGATTTCGAAAAGTAATTCCAGCAATACTCGAATCCATAGATTGGCAAGAAACCAAAACCTCTCCAGGAAGCGCATTGCTGGCGCTGGTTGTGCGAGAGACTTCATCCCCCACAAACATTTGCAACCGGCTTTCCCCCACCGAATTCCAATAATTTCCAATGGCTCGCTCAATCACTGTTTTTAAATAATCATTGCTCAGACCGTTGGCCTGACAACCTCCTTGGCCAATATTGATCACCGTTTGTTCCGGATCTGCCAATCGGTAGGTGTCACTGACCAATACAAATCCAAATGCCTTTGATGAAAGTAAAAATAAAAGTACCAGCCAAGCTTTCAAGCAATCATCCTCTTAAAAATAATATCCTAAGTTTAAAAGATACACCGTATAGGCTTTTCGATAGTCAATGGGTTGCACTCTCATAAAAGTGAGAGAACCGCCCCAGCTTCCGCCACCGTCCATTTCACTGGATCCCATTCTCCAATCCAGCCCAAGATTAAGTGTTCCCGATTTAGACTTGCTACTTCCAGATGGACGGTAGGCCGTTGTTGTGGAGCTTCCATTGGGAATGGTCACAGTTCCACCAGGCCCTTTGATTTCTTTAATGAGGTTCCCAATTCCAAACCGCAAGAACAAAAGATGAACACTGTGAATGCGGTAAAGAATATCCAAGGCCACAATCATCGTTGTCAAGTCATAGTCCGAATAACTGTCTCGAGATTTTTCGCTGTTCTTAACGTAACTGAACCTGGGAGCAAAGAATATTCCAGGGGCCCAGTTCCACTGATGCCCTACGGTCAGACCGTATGACAGAGGGTCTTTTTCCTCATCGCCATTTTCATCCTGAGAAATCACATTGGGCTGGTAAGCCAATGCAGACAAATCAAAAGCAACGGCCTTGCTTGCCATTAAAATCACAGACATCGATGTAAAAAGATAAACCCAACGCTTCATGAATAAGGACATTTCACGAAATATCCCTTAAATCATCAAGGCGAACGACGGGACACCCAGCCTTAGGTAGAGATCACTCCGCCTTTACGCTTCACCGGTTGAAGCGTAAAGCTTTCTGACTCCGCATCAAAAAGGATTTGCACCTCTCCACGGTCCAACTGCCCCAAAACCTGGGACACTTTTTTGTCCAAAGTCACCTCGTTCACACCGTAATCGGTCCCCTCTCTCAGAATAAAACTTTCCACCAATCCCCGCAGGGCATCTTCAGAAAGATTCTTATAGGGAACCTCCACTCCAGCTTCTTGCTCTTTATTCATAATTAAAAACCCACCGCCATATTATAGAGAACCAAAAAGATCGCTAATGGAGCCACAACTCGAGTCAGCCACAAAAGACCTGTGGACCAAAATTTTATGGGGCCGCCAAAGGTCTTTTCGATGGCTTTTGGACCCAACTTCCAACCGTAAAAGAGTGAAATCAGAAGTCCACCAATGGGAAGAAAATAACTGGATGTCAGCTTGTCGAACAGATCAAAAAAGGTCAAACCAAACATTTTTACATCAGACATGATGTTTGTGGAAAAAACACTTGGAAGGCCAAAAAGAAAAACAACAAGGGCCACGACCAATGTTGTCTTGTGGCGAGACGTATTGAATCGTTCCGTCCAAAATGCCACAACCACTTCAAGTATTGAAACCGCCGAGGTCAAAGCTGCAAATGTGACCAAGAGAAAAAACAAAATTGATAAAATAGATCCCCCAGGAAGTTGAACAAACAACGAGGGCAATGTCGCAAATATAAGTCCTGGTCCCGCGGCCGGTTCCAGATCAAAGGAAAAGACGATGGAAAAAATGATCATCCCTGCAATCAAAGCGATTGTGGTGTCCAAAAAGGCCACCGTGAATGCCACTCGAGAGAGACTTTCTTTTTTGGAAAGGTAACTTCCGTAAGTCAGGATGGCCCCCATCCCTAAACTCAAAGTAAAAAAGGAATGACCAACAGCCTCCAAGATGGAACTTGCGGAAATGTCTGTGGCATGGGGAAAAAATAAAAAGTCTAAAGCTTTTGAAAAACCCGGAAGTGTAAAAGAATATCCCAAAAGTCCAAGAAGAATGACCAACAGACTGGGCATCAAAACCTTGTTGAATCGCTCCAGTCCCTTGGATACCCCAGCCCAAACCACGGAACCTGAAAGCAACACAAAACAAAAGTGCCAAAAGGTTTGGCGAAGTGGATTTGAAAATAAGGAGTTAAGGATTTCACCCACATCTTTATGGTTCATTCCCGAAAATTGAAACATCAGACTTCGATATTCAAAGTCTAAAACCCATCCACCGACAACGCTGTAAAATGACAATATAAAAAAAGCACTGACAAGCCCCAAGTACCCAGGGAAGCTCCAAACGGTTCGCTTCTTGTCTAAAACTTCGAAAGATTCCACCACATTTTTTTGCCCTTGTTGGCCAATGTAAAGTTCTGCAATAAAAACGGGAATTCCAACCAACAAAATACAAAAGATATAAATCAATACGAAGAGTCCGCCCCCATTGACGCCTGCAACGTAAGGAAACTTCCAGATGTTCCCCAAGCCTATGGCACTTCCTGCCGCGGCCAGAACAAATGCCATGCGACTGCCCCAATGGGCCCGAACAGCTCCTTTCATGCGTCTCCCCCTGTGAAAAAGTGCTCCAAGCCTAGAAAACTTCCAGGAGATTTGACAAGAAAATCTTCGTCTTCTCGTCTAAGCAGTGCAGCAATTGGCACTGCACAAAAAGATGCAATCTAGAGTTCTGCTGTAAATCCAATGGAGGGATAAATGAAGGAGCGAGAATAGGAGACATCTGTTTTGGTTGTCGTATCAAAGGACTCATTGTAGGCGGCCGCAGAATAGTTCAATCTTAAGGCCATTTCAAAATTCATCGTCAATGGAATTTGATATCCAAAATCCACGGAGTAGGAGTACCCCCGCCATTCCTCTTCACTGGAGCTTCCCGACTTGAACTTTCCCGTGGTTTGCAAATGATAGTAAGCAGCCAATCTCCATCTTCGATCTTTGTCTATCCGCCAAAGAAAACCCGGCCCCATTTGGGTGGAAGAATAGGTCGACTCCGTAGACGAAACCGTGTCCGCGGTGGAATGAATCGTATAACTCCATCCCAATTGAAATTGATCCTTTTTGTCCAATGAGAAACCCGCAAAAAGTTGGTAGAAGGTGCGGTTGTTGGATTGGTCACTGGATCCCGAAAGAGCATCCGAAAAATAAAGCCCGTTGAGATCTAAAACGATGGTCGCATTTGCACCTCGCATAAAGATCATTCCAAAAACCACAACAAACAAAATCACCATGACATTTCGAAGCATAAGATCATTTTACTCAGAATTTGGAAGTTTGAAAAAGAACTTGTCTTTTCAGAGGGAGAAACCAGATCGAATCGGTCTTTAGTCCTTGAAATTGAAAAATTCCGGGCTACTCTAAAGTCTTGAAATTTATCCAGATAGGGAGAGCACCATGTCTGATCACAAGGCCTTTTGGGAACAAGAATCCAAGAACATTGACTGGGTGAAACCTCCCACAAAAGGTGATGAGTCCACCTACCACAAACCTGTAAAGATTCAGTGGTTTGAAGATGGTCAGCTCAACGTCACTTACAATTGCATTGATCGGCATCTTCCAAAACTCAAAGATAAAGTGGCCTACTTTTACGAGCCGGATCATCCGGATCAAGAGCGTAAGGAAATCACCTACGGACAGCTTCATGAGGAAGTGGGACGATTTGCAAACATTTTAAAATCTCAAGGAGTCCAAAAAGGGGATCGCGTCACCATTTACATGCCCATGATTCCGGAGGCCGCCTTTGCCATGCTCGCATGTGCGCGCATCGGCGCCGTCCACTCGGTGGTCTTCGGCGGATTCTCTGCGGACTCTTTGGCCCATCGAATTTTAGATGGAAAATCTGAGTTTGTGATCACGGCCGACGAAGGACGGCGCGGTGGGAAAATCATTCCCTTGAAGAAAAATGTGGACGAAGCTTTGAAACAAACTCCTCAAGTCAAAAAAGTATTGATGGTTCGTCACACGGGAAACACCGTGCCTATGGATCCTACGAAAGATTTAATCTATGAAGATTTAAGAGCCAAAGCTTCCACCGACTGTCCACCGGAAACTATGAATGCGGAAGATCCTTTGTTTATTCTTTACACTTCCGGATCCACAGGAAAACCAAAAGGCGTCCTTCACACCACGGGCGGATATTTGGTTTACGCCAACTCGACTTTCCGAAGAATATTTGATTACAAAGAAAATGATGTTTATTGGTGCTCCGCGGACATCGGATGGATCACTGGGCACACCTACATGGTTTACGGTCCATTGAGCCATGGAGCTTCATCCGTCTTTTTTGAAGGCGTTCCCAACTATCCCAGTCCCTCACGTTTTTGGGAAGAGGTGGACCGCTACAAAGTCACTATTTTTTACACTGCACCCACTGCCATTCGCGCACTGATGCGCGAAGGAAATGACTACGTCACAAGATGCAAGCGAAGTTCTCTTCGAATTTTGGGCACCGTGGGCGAGCCGATCAATCCAGAAGTTTGGGAATGGTACAATAAAGTGGTTGGAGACGGCCGCTGTTACATTGTGGACACTTGGTGGCAGACAGAAACCGGCGGAGCCATGATTTCTCCCACTCCGCCATCCACTCCTCTAAAACCCGGTTCAGCAACCTTTCCACTGGAGGGAATCGAAGCCAAACTTCTCACTGCCGAGGGAAAAGAAATTGAGGGCGAAGGAGAAGGGCTACTTGTCATCACTCAATCTTGGCCGGGACAGGCGCGCACCATTTATGGAAACCATGAACGCTTTGAGCAAGGTTACTTTTCCACCTTTGAAGGTTGCTACTTTACCGGTGATGGATGCAAAAGAGACAAAGATGGTTTTTACTGGATCACAGGTCGAGTGGATGATGTGATCAACGTTTCAGGTCACCGTTTAGGAACTGCAGAATTGGAGTCCGCCATTGTCTCTTTGGATGAAGTCAGTGAGGCCGCCGTGGTGGGTGTTGCCCACGACCTTAAGGGACAAGGCATCTATGCCTATGTCACTTTGAAAGCCGGAGTTGAGCCCTCTGATGAACTTAAAAAGAAAGTGATTCAACAGGTTTCGACAAAAGTCAGTCCCATCGCTAAACCAGATTTTGTACAATGGGCTCCGGCACTTCCCAAAACTCGCTCTGGAAAAATCATGAGACGCATTCTTCGAAAAATTGGTGAAGGAGAGACTCAAAATTTTGGCGACACCAGTACTTTGGCCGATCCAAAAGTGGTTGAAGATTTGGTTCAAGAGCGATCCAAAATGTAATTTAAATTTTCAAATTTCGAAAGAGGAATTTTCGAAATGCAGAGCCTTGGGGCATGTACTTATTGACGATCTCCAAGGCCTTCTGAGGGTTCAATTTTTCAGAACTTGAAACCAAATCTTCATAAATCAAATCTGTCTTTGCCACTTTCAAGGAGGGAAAAGAGCCATCCTCTTCTTCCCCGTATCCAACAATTAAAAAACGAGTGAATGCCCATTTCATTCCACGGTTGTAAATGGCTGCACAGTCTTTTCCCCTCAAATCCGTGTGCTTCTTCAGTTCTTTTGTGGAAAGCGGCGAACTCTCCGTAAGGACTTCCATGAGGTCTTCATAAGCATCTGGTGGGCTCTCAAAGAGTTCCGAATTTTGCATTGTCAAAAAATAGAGCGCTTGAAAAAGTTCTCTTGAAAAATACGTGGCCCGTCCCTGATACCACTTGGAATAAACCACCTGCTCACAGTCCGAAAGTTCTTTCATCAAATGCCACATTTGAAAGACCTTATCGTCCCCATCGTCCGTCCATTCCCATCTCAAAGGAGTGCGAGGATGAAAACGAGCCCACAAAGAATCTGCATCTTTTTGGTTCTTAACGGGAAAGACCAGCAAGATTCCTTGCTGGTCTATAAATTCAATTGCGCGTTCAAAACGAGATTTTTGACTCATTAACTATGCAGACTCATCCTCAAGATCGTCCTCTTCACCAGGAACGCCAAGATTGTACTTTTCAACCCGGTAGCGCATAGAACGGAAAGTGATGTTCAAAAGTTTGGCGGCCTTCTTTTTTACTCCACCTGCAGTGTGAATGGCCTTGATTAAAATCTCTTTTTCAATCTGGCCCATCACCTTGTCTAAGTCCAAACCGTCTTCGGTCACCTCAATTTCATGACTGGAGGCCACTTTTCGACCACCGGAGGTATTCACAAATGGAGGCAAACTTTCAGGAAGAATCGAGGACCCAGCTTCCAAAGCCACTGTCCGTTCGATGATGTTTTCAAGCTCACGAACGTTTCCAGGATAGTTGTATTTTTTCAACACATCCATGGCTTCTTGACTGATGCCTTCGATATTTTTGCTGAGCTTTTTGTTGTACTTTTTAAGAAAGTGATTGGCCAAAGCCGGAATATCATCAGAGCGCTCTCTGAGAGCCGGAGACTTAATGTTGATCACGTTCAAACGATAGAACAAATCCTGCCGGAAGGTTCCCTCTTTGACCATTTCTTCCAAGTCTCTGTTTGTGGCCGCCATAATGCGAACATTGATTTTTGAATCATCAGTGCCACCCACACGACGGATTGTACGCTCTTGAATGGCACGAAGAAGTTTGACCTGAATGCTAAGAGGAAGCTCCCCCACCTCATCCAAAAAGAGAGTTCCACCATCAGCAACTTCAAAAAGACCGGCTTTGTCTGCAATCGCACCGGTAAATGAACCTTTTTTGTGTCCAAACATTTCCGACTCCATCAAACTTTCAGGGATCGCACCACAGTTTACAGTCACAAAAGGTTCATCTTTTAAAGGACCATTGTAGTGAATCGCTTTCGCAATCACTTCTTTACCGGTTCCACTTTCACCAGTGATCAAAATGTTTGTCGGAGCCAATGAAACTCTTCGAATCAACTCAAAAATCCGGTGCATGGGTTCTGAATTCCCCACCAAATTTTGAAAGTTGTATTCAATATTCAATTCTTTTTTGAGATTTCTGTTTTCAACTTCCAGACCTTGAGAGCGAAGGGCATTTGCAATGTTAATTCGCACTTCGTCGATTTTAAAAGGCTTGGTGATGTAGTCGTAGGCGCCAATCTTCATGGCTTCCACAGCAGTCTCTGTGGTCCCAAATGCCGTGATCATCATAAAAACAACATCCGGATACTGATCTTTAACATGTTTCAAAAGATCCATTCCGGACAAATTGGGCATTTGCATGTCTGAAATGACAAGATCAAAAGATTTTTTCTTGAGGATATCTACGGCGACTTGGCCATCTTCGGCACAAGAAACTTCATAGCCTTCTTTCTTGAGCATAATCTCAAGAAATTCTCTTATAGATTCTTCATCATCAACGACCAAAATTCTCGATTTCATAGTGACTCCCTCGAAACTTTATTCTCACTAGATTCTATTTTAAACACAACTGCTGACCCGACTTTAAGCCCGCTTTCGCTCGGGATTAAACTCTAAAAAATTCCCTCTGAAAGAGGGAAACTCAATCACAAAACTCGTGCCATTTCCCTCTTCACTGTTGACCAAAACACGCGCCTTGTGAGCCTCTAAAATTTTATGAGTGATCGCCAAACCCAGTCCTGTTCCTTTTGGTTTCGTTGTGTGAAAGGGTTCAAAAATTCGCTCAAGATTTTCTTTTTTAATTCCCGAACCATGGTCTCGTATGACAAGAACCACCTGTTCTCTTTCATCTCGAGTCATGACCTCTAGCTGTGGATCTGAAGTTCCATCCATGGCTTGGTAGGCGTTGACGATAAAGTTCAAGAAGGCCTGCTTCAATTTGTCTCTATTTCCAAGAATCATCGAAGCGGACTGCAAATCCACTTTCTTTTTCACGTCTTTGCGAAGCTTGGGATCAAACTCGGACATTTCCAAGCATTCACGCAAAACCACATTGATATCTATGGGATCGCGAACCTCGTCCTCGGGACGCACGTAAGTCAAAAATTCAGAAATCAATCCATTCAATCGATCAATCTCTTTGTTCACAATGTTCATCAGTTTTTTATTTTCCGCTGAAATTTGCGCTTCCGCAGAGAGCATCTGAATGCTGCCGCTAATGCTCGCCAGGGGATTTCGAATTTCATGGGCAATCCCGGCAGCCAACTGTCCCACCGCCGCCAACTTTTCTTTCTGTTGAAGCTCTTTTTCCAATTGCTTCACTTCAGTTCGATCTTCAAGAAGCAAAATCCATCCTTTTGATCGATCTGATTCGTCCCGAAAATCTCCAACTTTGACTTCTAAAAGTTTGATCTGATCCTGCGATTCAATTTCGCAATCAAATCTTTGAACTCCACCATCAAGTCCTTGTTGAAAAACCTCTTCCCAATCTAACTGAGGAAAAATTTCCGAGATTTTCTCCTGAGTTTTCAAGCCCTCGGGAAAAATTTGCTCGGCCTCTCCATTGAAGTACTGTATAAATCCCGTTCTAGAGATCACCACGACACCTGTACGGATACTACTGACAATCAAATCATTGAAGTTCTGAAGTGAAACCAAACTGGATCTGGCCTCATCCAAATGATGACCCGCGACCTTCAGTTGTCTTGAGATCTGTCCGCTAAGAACATTTACAGCCACCAATGACGCATTGTTAATGAAGAGAGACAAGGTTAACTCACTGCCCGAAAGAGACGGCGTAAAGACCATCAGAATATTGAAGCAGGTCGAAATAAAAAGAACCAAGATCCAAGACTCTTTCCTACTGAAAACCATATTTCCAATAAAAATGTTCAGTAGAAATATCAAAAGATAGATGCTGTGGTGAAGTCCGATCAAATAGGACACCGAGGAAATCACCATCGCATCAAAGCAAAAAACGGCCAGTTTGGTGTCTGTATTTCCCTTTCGAGATTCATTCTTTACAAAGTAAGCCAGGTTTAAAAGAAATCCCAAGAACAGCAACCCAAACAACGGCAACCACTGGTTCGGGGAGGAAAAAGGACCCAGTTGAACTTGAAAGAAAAGTACAACACCAAAAAGACCCACCAACAAAAGGGTACGAACCGTCGCGACAAACCGGTCTGGGTCTTTGACGCTAAAATCAGAGATCGGACTTACAAGTCTAAGATTTCTTTGATTGAGACCGTCCAATCTACCCCCCGACAGATCCAGCCAAGTTGAAGATTGGTAGGTACATGGCAACCACAATCACTGCGATGATCCCTCCAAGTACCACCATCAGAATAGGCTCGACCAAACTGGTCATTGCTGCCGTGGCATTCTCAACCTCTTCCTCATAAAAGTCTGCAACCTTGTTCAACATTTGATCCAGGTTTCCCGTCTCCTCACCAATCGCGATCATTTGGGTCACCATTTTTGGGATCTGAGGCATGTTACGAAGGGGTTCTGCCAGGGCTTTCCCCTTGGAGACAAACTCTTTCGCTTTCGAAAAATCCGATTCTAAAACATAATTCCCTGCCGTCGTTGAGGAAATTTCCAAAGCTTCAATGATAGAAACACCGGAAGCCAAAAGGGTTGCCAGAGTTCTTGAAAATCGAGCAATGGCACCCTTTAGAATCAAACCACCAAAAAGCGGAACAGATAAAAGAATGGTATCGATCTTTTTCCGTCCGTCCGTGGTTTCATGAAACATCTTCAATGCCATTGGTACTCCAATGGTGAACAAAATGATCAAATACCAATAGCTCTGACACCATTCACTGATCCCAATGACCATTTGAGTAAGGCCCGGAAGCTCTTGTCCTGACTCTTTAAACATTTGAGAAAGTTTTGGAATCACGAAAATCATAATGGCGGTGATGACACCGATCGCCACAAGCACAATCGCCGCGGGGTAAAACATGGCGGCTTTTAGTTTTCCCTTAAGCTTTACCGATTTCTCAATGTAATCCGCAAGACGAGAAAGGACGGTATCCAGGGCACCAGCTTCTTCACCAGCTCGAATCAAGTTCACATAGAGACGGTCAAAAACCTTAGGCTCTTGAGCCATGGCATCAGCAAGTCTCTGCCCAGTCTCCACCCGATTGGTAATTCGACTCACACAATTGGCAAGTGAAACACTTTTTGTTCCTTGAGATAAACTTTGAAGACTTTGCACAATGGGAACACCGGATTGAACCAATACAAAGAACTGCCGAGTAAACACTTGAAGATCTTTTTCTGAAACCTGACCAAAAAGGCCGCTTCCGCTTCCCTTGATGCCACCAAGTCCACTTCCGCTTCCAGATCGACTGATTTTTAATGGATTCAAGCGTTGCGCCCTGAGGCGCACTCGAGCCTCGGTTTCATTAGAAGCGTCCACTTCTCCGGAAACCATTTTCCCTTCGGCCGTCCTGGCCTGAAACTGATAAACTGGCACGACCTACACTCCTGCTTGTTTTAAAATTTTGTCCAACTCATCTGGATCTTGGCTGAATAGAAATGCCGTCTTTACGTCAATTTTTCGAGCAATCACAAGTCGAGCCAAGCTCTGATTCATGGTGACCATTCCTGTTTTGTCTTGTCCCACTTGCATCATTCCATAGAGTTGATGAATTTTATTCTCTCGAATCAAATTTCGAATGGTGCTGTTCATAATCATCACTTCAAAAGCAGCAACCATTCCCCCCTCACGACCGGGAATCAATCTCTGACTGACAACGGCATTCAATGTTAAACTGAGCTGCATTCGAATCCGCTCTTGCTGTTCCGCAGGAAACACATTGACAATACGATTGATGGATTGAGCCGCAGAGTTTGTGTGTAAAGTTGAAAAGACCAAGTGACCCGTCTCGGCAACATTCAGAGCCGACTCAATGGTGTCTAAATCTCGAAGCTCACCCATTAAAACAATATCGGGATCTTGTCTAAGAATGTGCTTCAATGCCGAACGATAGCTGACAGAGTCCACACCAATTTCTCTTTGGTTTACAATGCAGTTTTTATGACCGTGGACATATTCAATGGGATCTTCCAAAGTCACAATGTGACCACGACGATCCTGGTTGATTCGGTCAATCATTGCAGCAATCGTCGTCGACTTACCACTTCCTGTTGGGCCCGTAATTAAGACTAAGCCCGAGGGAGACTTTGAAAGATCCCTCACCACCGGTGGAACCTGCAAAGACTCCAAGTCCGGAATGCCGACGGGAATTTTTCGAAACACTCCGGAGACGGCACCCCGTTGAAAAAACAGGTTCGCACGAAATCGCGCTGTACCTTTCACTCCAAAGCTGAAGTCCAACTCTTTTGTGGCTTCAAATTTGCCTTTTTGTGACTCTGTTAATATGGAGTAGCACAAACGCTGAGTCATGTCCGTTGTCAGGTTTTCTGTTTTCACACGAACGATTCGACCATCAACTCTCAATACCGGCGGAGAACCCGCCACAATGTGAAGGTCCGATGCATTTTGTTTAACCGCTGCTTTAAGCAACTGATGGAGCGTGATCATACGTCGTCACCTACTGTATTCATTGCGACTTCTTCCACTGTCGTCTTTCCGTTCTTCAACATTTCAAGAGCGCTTTGGCGAAGTGTGCTCATCCCTTCGGAAATGGCTGTCCGTTTCAAAGTTAGCGGTGATGAACTTTTATAAATGGCCTCTTTCAAATCCATACCCAACTTCATCACTTCAAATACAGCCAATCGTCCTCTTAAGCCCGTCCCATTACAAAGTTCGCAACCTTCGCCTTTCAAAAGCTTGGTGTACTGACCCAACTCATCCTCAGGAACTCCCAACTTCACCAAGATCTCCGCAGGAACTTTTGCAGGAGCCACACAATGGGAACACACTTGGCGAAGGAGACGTTGCGCAACCACAAGACTGGTGGCCTCAGCGACCACATAGGGCTCTAGTCCCATTTCCACCAAACGAGAAATGGTAGCGGCTGAGTCATTGGTGTGAAGAGTGCTTACAACCATGTGGCCTGTACTGGCCGCCTTATAGGCAACCTCTGCAGTTTCTAAATCTCGAATCTCACCCACCATGATGATCTCTGGATCTTGGCGTAAAAATGATCTCAATGCTTCCGCGAACGTAAATCCCACAGATGGATTCACTTGAACCTGATTGATTCCATCCAAATTGAATTCCACAGGATCTTCCGCAGTCGAAAGATTCACATCGGGCAGATTGAGCTGAGCCAATGCCGAGTAGATCGTTGTGGTTTTACCGCTTCCTGTCGGCCCCGTAATCAACACCATCCCCTGTGGGAGATTGATGGCGTCTCGAAAAATCTCCAATTGATTATCCTGCATCCCAAGCGCCATCAAATCCACTTGTAGATTCGATTTGTCGAGCAAACGCAAAACCACTTTCTCCCCAAAGATCGTCGGCAAACAACTCACACGAAAATCTACTTCTCGTCCGTTTTTCAAACGAACTTTCATACGACCATCTTGAGGCTTTCTGCGTTCACTGATGTTAAGTTTGGCAAGAATTTTTAGACGGTTGGTAATTGCTGTGGCTGAGTTTTGTGGAGGCTGAGTACGTTCGACCAAAACTCCATCAATGCGGTATCGAATTCGAAATCTTTTTTCGTAGGGTTCCACATGAATGTCAGAGGCTTTGCTTCGAATGGCTTCTGTTAAAATTGCATTCACAAAACGAATGATCGGGGCATCAGCACCGCCCTGATCATCATCCACGAATTCTACATTCGACGGCTCAGCGGAAACATCAGCATCTGCATCTTCGATGCTTGAAATCAAACTTTCTATATTTGCACCGCTAGATCCGTAATGCTTCTCAATAGCAGCTTGAATGGAAGATTCAGAAGCAACAACAACTTCAATCTTCGAGCGGGTCATCAAGGCAAGATCATCTTTTAGATACAAATTCGAAGGGTCCGAAAAAGCCACGACAAGACTTTTTCCTGCCTGTGAAACGGGGAAAATCATATTCTTTTCACAAACCTGCTTAGATATCATCTTGATCACGTCGGGATCTACTTCAAAACTGTAAAGATCAAGAACTGGAAGGCCATAATATTTGCCTAAAATCTCTGTCAGCTTAATTTCATCGACAAGACCTAGGCGCACTAAAGACGTAATCAGACGTCCACCGTTTGCTCGCTGATCTCTACGTGCCGTTTCAAGATCATCGATACCAATGAGTTTTTCTCGAACTAAAATTTCACCAAGGGATTTCCTTGCTCCCATAGAGCCACGCCTCCTAATAGTAAAAGATTACTCTGACGTGACATTTTTTGTAACTAGACCAAGGCCTCAGTTTGATGGGTCCACCACTGGAAGGTTTCTTTTTCAATCTGTTCACGCGACAAAAACATTAGATCTTTGTCCTGGGTTTCTTCGATCACCTTTAACAAAAAGCTTGGTGCCAAGAAATCCAGGACCATGCCTGGACGATTGATAAAGTTAAAATAGGACAACTCGCGTTCAAATCTCACTCTGTCTGGATTCGCTACTCCATAAACCAAGACTGAGGCGTCTCCACTGAGATTGACAAGATCTTGAGGGACCAAATGTTTGACCTTCAAATCAAACAAGGTCTTTTTCGTATGGTCCAACCACGCGTTGGTTTCACCCTTTTTATCTAAGACTAAAAATTCACGAAATCCCATTTTATATAGAGTAACGACGGCCGCACGTGCGGGCTCAAAATCCGAAACCAATAAAATAGACTTTGAAGTGTCCAAATAGGTTGAGTTTTTCGAAAAAATTCTTCGAAAGACAGGTAGGTAACCGCACTTGGGATTCCATTTTTCTTCCTCCAAAAGGAAACCATCGCAAAATTCCAGAGCCATTAAATTTTCTGGAAGGTAGCGCGCTCGCTTCAAACTGGGAATAAATTGACTCTCTGAAACCAAAAGCGCTTTTGCATCCTGCGGAGGAGATTTTAAAAAAGTTTGAAAGTCTTCGATGACTTTCAAATCAGAATTTTCTTTCGATAAGATCTGATACCTTTGCGAGTTTTCCGTATCTCCGTACCAGTAAATCATTGATCCAATGCCTTTCGAGCCTGAAGAACGTCTTTGCCGATTTGCTCCACCAAAGAATCCAAGGAAGGAAATTTTCTCACTTCCCGAAGGTGATGAACAAACTCAAATTTTAAAATTTCTCCGTAGATGTCTTTTTCAAAATCCAAAATGTGGATTTCCAAAAGACTGTCTTCCCCAGAGTTTTCAAAAGTGGGCTTTTTTCCCAAATTGACCACTGCGGGATGACGTTTGTTTTTCACCCAAACCCAACCGGCATAGACTCCCGCTTGGGGAACCAGTTGCTTTCCTTCAATCAAAATGTTTGCGGTTGGAAATTTCAAAAGCTTTCCACGCCCCTCTCCCCGTTGAACTTCTCCTTGAACCAAATAAGGCTGCCCCAGCAAAGTCGCCGCCTTATCCACATGACCGTTTAAGAGTTCTGATCGAATCCGCTGACTGGAAACAACTTCGCCATCCACAACGAAAGCTTCCACTTGAAAAAATTCGATGTGCTTTTGATCACACCACTTTTTTAAAAATTCTGCATTCCCCTCACGATTGGCTCCCAAAGCAAAGTCATGCCCCACCACCAAATGACGAAAGGGACGCTTTTCCCAAAGCATCTCCATAAAGTCAGTGGCTGTGAGTTTCAAAAATTCTCGACTGGTTTGAAGTTGCAAGACCTCATCCAAACCGGCGGCCTCAAAATGACCACAAAGTTGGGTCCAATCAGAGCTCAATCGGGGTACACGGACCTGGGGATTTAAAATTTCCCGAGGGTGAGGCTCAAAAGTCACCAACAGACTCCCCCCCTCCCCTTTGCCCTTTTGGACCACCTGGGAGACCAAGCATTGATGGCCCCGGTGGAAACCATCAAAGTTCCCAATGGTTGCAGCCCCAACGGGCTTCGAAGTCATCTGTGAGAGGCGGTAAAAGAGGTCCATGGCCTCAAAATGACTTAAGTTTTCAGATTAACCAATTGAATTTTCACCCGGGTTTTGATACGAAGCGTTGTGAACTTTGCCATCCGCCCCTTATCAGTCCTTTTCAACTCCATTTGGAGAGCCCGCGGCATCTGGGTCCGCGCCCTGTTGTGCGCCCTGATTGGAATCAGTTTTCGCGTGGTGCAAGAGACCTCAGACTTTGACTTGAGGTTCGCCATTCGTGGCCCCCAACCCATTTTAAAAAATATCGTAATTGTCTACCTGGAGCAGAATGACCTGGGTGCCCAAACCACCTACGGCCGAAACATGATTCGCTCCCTCAAGGAATATTCCCTATTGAGTGACAACTTTTATTGGCAAAGCTCTCGATGGCAGCAGCTGCTCAAGCAGATCCTCTCTCAAAATCCAAAGATCGTCGGTGTGACTTTTCGATTTTCCACTCAGATCAATACCGCCTACGACTCGGAACTGGTGCGCACATTGACGGACAACCGCATTTTGTGGACCTCAGAGGTGGATCAAGAGGGGCAGATCACTCTTTCGCCTTTTAAAACTTCCTATGGATACAAAAGTGGAACCTTGGACATCCGGCCAGATGAAGATGGCATCGTTCGCCGGGCCGAGTTTCCACTGTCCAGTTCTCCCTCCATGTCCATTCGCTTGGCGGAAGTGATTACGGGAACTTCTTTGTCCAACTTGGATCGGCTCTTAGGCACCTCCCAATTGATCAATTTTCGAGGCCCTCCAGGCCTTTTTCCCTCGATCTCTGCGTCGGACATCTTAAGTCAGAAAATTCCTCCTGAATTTTTCAGAGACAAAATCGTAATTCTTGGAAGTCAGGAGGCCGACGGACACAGCTATCAAACGCCTGTGGGCTCAATGACTCGCGCAGAAATCCTGGCCACCTCATTGGACAACTTGGCCCACCGCCGGTGGATTCGAAAGCTCAACCTTCCTCTCAGTGCTTTGTACATCATTTTGGTCACAGCACTCTCCACCGCTCTGATGGTTTTTTATCCTCAAGGAGTGGCACTGGTCTTTTTGATTTGGTTGGCCACAGCCCTCACTGCCATTTCACTTTGGGTTTTTGACAGCTTTTACTTTTGGATGCCGATCACATCTTCGCTGGTGACGATCATATCAACCTATATGGTCTTTATAGGATACAAGTTGGCATTGAAAGAGAACCAAGCTTGGAAGCTGGAACAGGAAAAAATTCTCAGCACCGAAGTGGAGCAGCTCAAATCAAACTTTGTCTCAATGATGAGCCATGATCTCAAAACACCCATTGCGAAGATTCAAAGCATTTGCGATCGCCTTTCCATGCGGGAGGAATCCTCCCCTGAAATTCGCGAAGGTTTGGAAAATCTCCGCAAAGAAAGCACCGAACTCCATCGCTACATCCAAACCATTCTGAAGATCAGCCGCCTGGAATCCAGTGAGGTGAAAATTCGTCGGGACGCGACAGATTTGAATGAATTGGTGGAACATGCCTACGCCCAGGTGCAAAGCCTTGCCGTGGACAAACGCCAGAACATCGAACTGAATCTTGAACCCCTCTTTTTGGTCGATATGGATGCGGTCTTGATTCAAGAGGTGATTTTAAACCTGATCGAAAATGCCATCAAATACACTCCTACTGGGGGCACCATCACTCTTAAAACCAGTGAAGTGGGTGATCTGGTTTACTTTCTGGTAGAAGACAGTGGCCCGGGAGTTGCCATGGATGAACAGGAAAAGGTTTTTGAAAAGTTTTTCAGAGGAAAAGCCCACCAGAGCGCGACGAAAGGCTCTGGCTTGGGCTTGTTTTTAGTGAAGTATTTTGTTGAACTGCACGGCGGAAAGGTTTTATTTGAGAACCGAGCCAGCCAAGGGGTGCGAGCCGGGTTTTCCCTTCCTCTCTCTGCTCCCACCACTGACGCATAAAGGAGTCCCTAGTGAACACGGAACTGAAAGTATTGATCGTTGACGACGAACCGGAGTTGAGAAAATCGGTAGAAACCATTCTCACTCAAAAAGTCACCCAACTCCAATTTGAATTTGTTGAAGCCGGTGATGGCCAACAGGCCGTAGACCTGATCAAAAATAATGATTTTGATTTGATCTTTATGGATGTTCGCATGCCGAACATGGACGGACTTGAAGCCTTGAAATTGATCAAGGCCCATGATCCGAAAACTTTTGTGGTGATCATGACCGCTCATGCAAATTTCCAAGATGCGGTCAACGCCATCAAAATTGGCGCCTATGATTACATTGAAAAACCCATTGATTCTTTACGGCTGACTTCTTTGGTGAAAAAGGCTTTGGAAACACGAGAAATGGTTTCCAGTCTTGCCATCTCTGCGCCCATCTTTGATGACGATGTGGACACAGAGTTTGTCGGTTCTTCTCAAAAAATGCGCGAAGTTTTTGATTTGATTGGAAAGCTTTCTCATGTGGACACCACGGTATTGATCCGCGGTGAAAACGGAACCGGAAAAGAATTGGTTGCTCGCGCAATTCACTCCAGCTCTCCTCGAAAGCATGGGGAGTTTGTGGCCATCAACTGCGGAGCCATTCCGGAGAACTTGATGGAAAGCGAACTGTTTGGGCACGAAAAAGGTGCTTTTACCGGCGCCATCGAACGAAAAATTGGACGCTTTCAAGTCGCAAACAAAGGAACCATTTTTCTCGATGAAATTGGTGAATTGAAACCAGAAATGCAGGTGAAACTTCTACGTGTTCTTCAAGAGCGAAAATTCACTCCGGTGGGAAGTCATAGAGAGATGACGACCAACGCGCGCATTGTGGCAGCCACCAATCAAAACTTAGAAAAGATGATTGAGGATGGAACCTTTCGCGAAGATCTTTTTTACCGCTTGAACGTGATGCCGATTTTTCTTCCGCCATTGAGAGAGCGAATTGAAGATTTGCAAAATCTCACTCAGTACTTCATCAAACGCTTCAACAAAAAGCTCAGCCGAAAGATCACGGGCTTTAGCAACGAGGCTTTGATGTTGATGAAGCGCTACCCTTGGCCTGGAAACATTCGTGAATTGGAAAACATCATCGAACGTTGCTTTATTGTGGAGCGAGGAAACTTGATTGAAGTGGGCTCCTTGCCCGAGCAGATCCGAAATCTTCCAAAAGACAGTGACAACCCTTCCATGGCTTCTTCCTATTCGGGCCCCATGGATTTTGATCAGTTTAAAGAAGCTACGGAAAAGGAATTTATCGTTCAGGCCTTGAAAGCCAACCAAGGGCGAATCAACCAAACGGTGGCCCATGCGGGAATTCCAAAGAACACCTTGCTTCGCAAAATTCGAAAATACGACATCAACGTGAAAGAATACACCAAAGAGTGACAATTGATTTGGTTATCTCCTCACAAGGAAAGAGGTCTTAAAATCTTCAACCAGTCCTCACCTGCGGCTGCGGAGCTCGATTTTAAGACCTCTTTCCCTTTGAGGAACCAATACCAATCAATTGCATAGCACTTTGAAAAACTTTTTCCGAACTGAGATTGTTCATACATGCGTGAGTTCCAATGGGACAGGATTTCGTTCCATGGGGTGAGCAAGGCCGACAGCTCAAAATTTCTTGCACAATTCGAACTCGATTCTGCCACGGGCGATATCCAAACTCAGGAACCGTTGGACCAAAAATGGAAACCGTAGGCAAAGAGGTCGCCGCCGCCACATGCATGGCTCCACTGTCATTTGAAATCAAAAGTTGCGACTCTTGGAAGATCTCCATCAACTCCAACAAAGAGGTTTTTCCGCAAAGATTTTGAATGCGATCATCGGCTTGGGCCACAAGCTCACAGTCGCGTGAGTCCGCCGCACTCCCCACCAAACAGACTTCATAATCGCTTTCTAAAAATCGTTTGGCCAATTCCGCATATCGAGAGGAAGGCCATTTCTTTGTGGGCCAAACACTTCCCGGCGCCAAACAGATTCGCTTTTTCAATGGCTTCCAAGACGTTACTTCCGCACTCATCCACTCGGGAAGAGGGTTGTCCTCGAAGGAGACCACCTCCGTCTGGCTGACTCCTAAGAACCTTTGCTTGTTAGACTCTTGAGCCCATTGTTTTTGAAAATCCTCGGAGGCACAGGTAAACAGTTCCAACTGTCTCAACGCATCGGGAATCTCACGGTTATAGAGAACTCTTTTTTGAAAAAACGGAGCATTCCACCAAAGGGAATATCCCACGGCCACTTTCTTTTTCAACTGCCAAACAAACAGAGCCGTCCGATAGGAACGATGGGGACAAAAGACCCAATCAAATTCAATCTGTCGCAGTTCTTTCAAGGTGTCTTTGTAAGAGGAGGATTTTCCTTTTTCAATTTCATGAACAGAGTCCACAATCTGATGCTCTAAAAACATTTTTCCTAAGCCTTTTCGACACATCAATCGAACTTTCCCTTGCGGAAATTTTCTGCGGATCTGTTTTAATAAGGGAAGACTTAAGTACAAGTCTCCGGGGAAGGCTGTTTGGATGATGAGAATTTCCACTCTAAACCTCGTCGAATGCCATCAATCATTGCATCAAAAGAAACCTGGTCATAACACATGAGTTCTTTTTCGCAGACTCTTTTCCAACAAGGTCCACAAGGAGCTTGGGAAAGTATTTTTACACCTCGATCATAAAGATCAATTTCATGGGCACAGGTCGGGCCAAACCACGCCACCACCCATTTTTTAAGAGCCACTCCCATATGAAGACCCAAACTGTCCCCTGTCAAGATCAGGTCACAAGCGTTCACACTGCAAAGACCATCTCTAAGTCCCAGATTCATTGGGGAAACAACGACATCTTTACCTTTCGCGATCTCTAGGGCTCGATCTTGATCTTCTCGCCCGCCCAACAGAACCACGCGAACGTCATCTCTAAATTCTTTAGAAATTGAATCCACCAATTCTCTATGACCACTTACAGAAAGTTTTTTGTAAGGAATGGCCGTGCTGCATCCCACATTGAGTCCCACCAAAATCTGATTCGAGGCATCTTTCCAGCCTTCCCGACGCTGATCGGATTCTCGCTGCTCAAGACCTGACAACTGAAGGACATAGTTCTCCCTGAGATAGGCTCCCAACTCTAATGCTTCATGAACCAATTGGATCTCTGTTTTTTGATTTTCAAAAAACTTCATGTGATCACTCAACCCAATTTTCCAAAGCTCACGAGCCGCCCCTGTTGCGGGAAGCACTCCCCCTGAAACAGGATCTTCAATAAACCCAAATTGACGTTGGGATTGAAACTCCTGGCAAAGCCGCAAGGCTTGAAGAGACTTATCAATGCAATACACGGACGAATATTGAAGTGCCGTTAACGGGTGATGCTGAAGATCCTTGGAGCAGATCACTTCGTCAATAAAAGGATTTCCCTGCAACAGAAATTGTGCCGGCGCATCCGTCAACCAAACCAACCGCGAATGGGGATGTTTGCGTTTGAGTGCAGGTAAAAGTGCGGTACTTCGAAGCACCGCACCCAAGGCGCCCAAATGCACCACCAAAATGTTTTCTTTGATTTCACGAAAGGACGAACAATGACGCCGGTCACAGACTTTCGAAAGAAAACAGGGCTTGTACCCCGTAAAATGAAAACATCGAATCTCAGCCATGATTTATTGTAGCTGGATTCTGAATCTCTCATGAAGGATGTTGTTTAATCGCGACCTTTATCTATAGACTTTAGCTTGGCCACGAGGGTTCCAATTTTGATTTTGGATTCAATCCGAACGATAAATTTTCGATCATCATCCGTGATCCAAATGAGATTTTCACCCATGGGCTTGAACGCACCATCCACTTGAATTTGCGGACGAATCACCAAAGTCTTCAGCTTGCCAATTTTCGTCTTTAAAACCTCGCGGCGAAGAACCTCACCGGTAAATTCAATGTTGTTGCCCTCATCCGCCACACGAAAGGCCAGCTTCTTTCCCGGTTCCATTTGAAAATTTCTCAGGTAATAAAGCGCACTGATCACATTTTGAGAATAGTCTTTAATGTCCCAAGAAAGCTCTTTCTTCTCTTCCCCATTATCTTCCGTGTATCGCTTTTTCCAGTAAAAGGCCTTCATCTTGTCCCAATCAAAAAGTGTACGGGTCTCGGCAAGTTGTTTGCTCTCTTTGATGGTGATGGAAAGGTTATATGGCTTTAACTCTTCGTAATCCACATAGGTGGTTGCTTGATCATCTACCGAATAGATGTGAGAAAATAAAGAATAGGACTTCAAGTCCACTTGGAAATTATAAGCCTTATGACCATTCACTTCCACAAAGGGTTTCACCTGGAGATGAATTTCCCCAGCTTTGATATTGAAGTATGTCACATCCAAGGTGACCTTTTCACCCACGCGAAAAGGGTCCACTTCGGGGCGACGACCATCAAATCCCACTGAATCTTCCATTTCGGGCAACCTTTTTTTGGCAATTACGTTTTTCTTTGGAGTGGACGAAGATTTTTTATCGTCTTTTTGAGCTTCCTTACGAGGCGCCTTTTTTATTGATTTTTTCCGAGAGGACTTTTTAGCAGATTCTTTTTTAGATTTATCCTTTGCACTTTCCGCAGAGTCCTTTGGTTTCCCTTCGCTATCCGAAGATTTCTTAGAGATTTCTTCCTTGGGCTCCTCAATCTCCTTTACTTCGAGGCGCTTCTCGTAGTCCCCAATGTCATTCAGCTGTTCTTCTTTTTCATATTTCAAAAGGGTTGACGAGCATGACATCAAAATCATGACGAGAGGAGAAAAAAAGAAGAGTCGCCAAAAAGTCGAAAAATTCATACTGCTATTCTACCTAGATCTCAGGTAACTACAAACTCTTTCCATCTTCGATGAATCCACATCCACTGATCCGGATGCTCCCGAATCATTTGCTCCAAGAGGCCGTTGAAATGTTGCGTGGCTTTCTGAGCCGCATCTTCAGAGTCTTTGAATTTTTCCATATCCACCTGAGGAAGCAAATGCACCTCATGAATCCCTTCGGAACTTCGAAACGTGTAACCCGGCACAACAGCCGCTCCTGAGCGAAACGACATCACTGCCAATCCGGCGGCAGTTCCCGTTTCATGCCCAAAAAAAGTCGTCTTCACCCCAATGGGAGGGCCGGTAAATTGATCCAGGGGGATAACCACCACCTTGTTCTTACGAAGCATCTTCAAAAGTTGAAAGGATGAATCCCGTGGCGCAATAAATTCTGTTCCTAATTTAGCGCGCATACCAAACCAAAGTTCATTCAACCATTTGAGCTTAAAGAACTTAGACACCAAGACCATGTCATAACCCTTGAGAGACAATCCCCCCACGGCCAGGTCACCATGCCCCAAGTGAAGAGTTAAGAGCAACACGCCCTTTTTTCCCTCAAGAGCATGATCCAAATTTTCCAGTCCCCGAAATTGAATTTTAGAATTTAAGTTCTCGGCCGTTAAAAATGGAAGAAAACTGTACTCTGCAAAATCTTGCCCCAACTGAAACAAAGATTTTCTTCCCAACCGAAGCGCTTCCTTATCCGAAAGATTTGGAAAAGCCCTTTGAATATTTTCAATGACGATGTTTCGTCGAATTCGAAGAATGTCCAGCCATAGGGTTCCAAGCAGAATCCCCACTCCCCGACGCACAAAAACCGGGGATTTCCATAGAAGAAAAGCAAAACCCTTAGTGAGTTTTCCCAATAAGAACTTCAAAGAACTCATCCAATTGTCCTTCCACCGTGTAACTCAGCTCCATCACTCGAAGCACCGAACGCAACTCTTTAAAATGGGAAAGCTTCACTGCGTCTTTTTGAGTGGTCAAAATGTAGTCCGCGCCATGCTCAGACTGTTGCTGAAGAATCTCTGTAACATCTGACTCTGTGTAGTTGTGATGATCATCAAAAATCATATGATCGGTCAGGTGGTACTGAGCATTGGCCAACATCTCCACACCTTTGGGCTGTGCCACACCCGAAACCAAAAGATATCGATCCATGGGATTTGCGGCGGGCTCACCGTTTTCATCCACCACGGCTTTTAAATGATATTCCATGTTCAATCGGATTTTATCTTTAGGAAGCAGACGTTCAATGGGTTCAAAATCTTTAAGATCCGAAAAATTCTTTTTTGTACTGACAATCACTTGGGCCCTATCCAAAGATTGAAAGGGTTCACGCAACCTTCCAAAGGGCATCAAAGTCAGATTTTGCAAAGGCTCACTAAAATCCACCAAAACCACGTCCACATCTCGGTGAAGGGGGCGGTGTTGAAAGGCATCATCCGCAATGATGATATCCACTTTGTAAGAATCCAATAGTTTCTTGCCCACTTCAAAGCGTCGAGGGCCCACAAACACGGGGCCCAGAGCTTCTCGAGCAATCAAGCAAGGTTCATCACCAAAAGTCTTAGGATCTCCATCTTTAGGCACTTCTGCCACTTCTTTGACCTGGCCGCCATAGCCCCGCGAAACCACACCCACACGAAGTCCTCGAGAAACCAAAGCCCTCTGGAGCCAAATCACAAAAGAAGTTTTTCCCGTTCCACCCACGCTGATGTTTCCCACACTCACAACGCGAACAGGAAGTTGAGAGACCTTTAAATAATTATTCTCATAAAGGTGATTTCTAAAATCCACGCCCTTGCCAAAAAGGTAACTGAGGCTTTTAAAAAGACCCATCAGAGCCCTCCTTTTCAAAGTAAGGCTTCAAGGCTTCGGCCACTCGCAAAGTAATTCCTTGAGTGCCCAGCAAAGCTGAAGTCTTTAAAAGTTCTTTGGAAACTTGCTCCCGTTGTTTGTTGTCAAACAAATAAGCTTCTAAATTTTTAGCAAGATTTGCAGGATTCGCCTCGGACTGAAAAAACTCAGGGGCCACCTTTTTTTGGTGAATCAAATTGATCAAACCAAAAAAATTCGTCGACCGAACAAATATCTTTGCGAGCCAACCTGTAATCGCACTCATCTTGTACATGATCACCATGGGCTTGCCCAAAATACCAACCATTAAGGTTGCTGTTCCCGAGGCCACCAAGATCACGTCCATCATAGAGATCATTGAAAATGGATTCAACTTAACCAACGTCAGCGGAAAGTTCACTTCGGGAATCTCCGCCTTAATTTTGTCCAAGTCAAAATGAGGAGCGACCAAAAGAGCAATTTTTAATTCTGGATTTTTACGGTAGAGCAATTCGGCAGTTTCCAACTGGGTTTTCAAATGATGAGCCAGTTCCGACCGACGAGATCCAGGCATCAAGCCCAACACGCGATCCTGAGGCCCAAAGCCATACTTGCCTCTAAGGTGCCTAACCTCTGTGGGATCATTATAATCCACGCCCAGCTCGTCCAACAAGGGGTGCCCGACAAACTCAACATCCACGCCATGGGTTTTGTAAAAATCCTTTTCAAAGGGAAAAAGCACCAACATTTTATCGATGTACTTTTGAACCAACTGAACACGAGAACTTCTCCAGGCCCAGATCTGAGGCGAAATGTAATAGACCACCTTAAGTCCCAATTGAGACATCTTCTTCGCCAAACGAAAATTGAATTCTGGATAGTCCAAAAGCAAAACCACATCCGGTTTTCGAAGCTTTGCCGCATCAACAAGACTGTGAAAGACTTTTCGAATTTCAGAAAAGTGAGCTAAAATTTCCGTAACACCTACGACGGCCATGTCTTCAGAACGTCCCAAACATTCAAAGCCCAAAGCCTCCATGTCTCGGCTTCCAATTCCGAAAGCCTCAACTTCAAAGCCCGTGTTCTTCCAATGTTCCAATAAACGTTGAGCATAAAGACTGCTGGAAGCCTCGGCCGCAACAATAAGAATTCGAGGATTACAGTCTTCGTTCTGCATCAGCCAAGATTTCTTCCGCAAGTCGAAGTGCTCTCAACCCATCTCGACCCGAAACCAAAGGCTTTCCTTTGGTGGATACGGTCTGAACAAAAGAAGAGACTTCATCCATCAAAGCGTCCCCTTTTTCCAGGCTCAAACTGTCCGCCTCCAAAGGCAACTCGTCATCTTTCCAATCCCCAGTTTTGGTCAGCAGATTGACCTCCCCGGTTTGGAAATCAATGGAAAGGTATTGAGACTGTTGAAAGACACGAAACTTTCGCTGGGTGTTCTGAGAAACCCGAGAAGAAGTCACATTGGCAACAGCGCCGTTTTCAAACTCAATGCGCGCATTCGCAATATCGATTTTTTTGGTCAACACCGGAGTGCCCACCGCAGAAACTTTGACCGGCTCTGAATCAATCAAAGAGAGAATCACATCCAAGTCATGGATCATGAGATCCAAAACCACATCCACTTCAGTGCTTCGAACTTTGAACGGTGCCAAACGATGGCACTCGATAAACAACGGATCTTTAAGCTTCTTTTTCACAGCCATCAAAGCAGGATTGAAACGCTCCACATGGCCCACTTGAAACACCAACCCCTTCTCATCGGCCAATTTACAAAGCTCTTCAGCCTCCGCAGAAGTTTGAGTGATGGGCTTTTCCACCAGAATGTGACACCCTAAATTCATCAAAGTTTTACAGACTTCAAAGTGGGAAGGTGTTGAGCTGGCCACAATCACCGCATCACATTGCTTTCCCATTTCTTCCAACGAGGTCAGTGCAGGAACCTTTAATTCCTCCGCACGCTCTTTCAAAAGAGCTGCATCCAAATCAAAAATTCCACAAAAATCCACCGTATCCTTGAGAGCCGCCAATTTTTGGCTGTGGTAGCGACCCAAATGACCAACCCCAACCACTCCTGCTTTGACCAAACTCATCGCGCGACTCCTCTCTCGGAGCCTTGAATAAACTGAGTGAAGTACTGAATGGCCTCAGACGGGGCGCACTGGGTTTCAATTTCCTTTAAAGCTTCCTCAATGGTGCGATCGCCCATAATCAAAAGTCGAACTGCCTTTTTTAGATTTGCGATTTCATCTTTTGAATAGCCCGCCCGCTCCAGTCCAATGGAATTCAAAGCTCGACTGACAGCATACTTCCCTTGCGCACGAGTAAAAGGAAGAATGTCCTTATTTACGGCAGAGTCCCCCGCAATAAAGCTGTGTTTACCAATTCGAATGAACTGATTGAAACTGCACACGCCACCCACTCGAACATGATCTTCCACAACCACATGACCTGCAAAATTAGACGTGTTGGCAATTGCAATGTGGCTGCCCAACTGACAGTCGTGGGCAATATGAACATAGGCCATCAAAAGGTTTTGATCTCCGATTTGAGTGATTCCACCACCCGTGACGGTTCCCACATTCACAGTGACAAATTCTCGAAAGATATTCCCGTTTCCAATGCGAAGCTCGGTCACCTCGCCTTTGAACTTCAGATCTTGAGGGGGCCCCCCAATGATCGAGCCGGAATGAAAATGATTGTTCTCGCCAATGGTGACTTTGCCGTTTTCGGAGCCGATGATCGCATGGCTATCCACTTTGTTGCCTTTTCCCATGGTCACATCCCCACGGATCACTGCAAAAGGGCCAACTTCACAAGAGGGATCAAGTTTTGCGCGCGGATCAATAATGGCTGAAGGATGAATGGACATTAGAAGGACCCTTCACCTTCGCGAGCAGAGATGGCGGCCAAAATGGTCGCTTCTGTTGTCACTTTGCCTGCCACGCGAACAAAACACTCCGCTTGAATCATATTTTTTCGGTCTTTTAGAATGCGAGCATGCATTTCCAACTGATCCCCTGGGGTCACAGGGCGACGAAACTTCGCCTTTTCCACACCGGCAATCATAAAGTTCAATTTAGGTTCACCATCGCGGTAATAAGCCAATGCTGCGGCTTGAGCCATGGCTTCCACCAACAGCACGCCGGGCATAATTGGAAAACCCGGAAAGTGACCTTGAAAAAAAGGCTCATTCGCCGTGACGTTTTTAATTACCACCGCAGAACGTCCCACTTTTGAATCTGGCTGTTCCGAATCTTTCAATTCCAACACGCAATCCACAAGCAAAAAGGGATAGCGATGAGGAAGAATCTCTTGAACTTCTTTGTTGGTTAAGACCTTTTCCATGACCGGCGATTACTTGTTGTATTCCTTAACAACTTTATCCGTAAGGTCGATGCTTGGCTGTGCAAACAAAACCAACTGTTCTGACTTTTCAAGAATGGCTGTATAGCCTTCTTTTTTTGCCAAATCGCTGATGATCTTTTGCATTTTATCGATAATGGGTTTCGTAAGATCTCGCTCTTTTTTCTGAATTTCCATTTGGCTTTTTGCCACATGTTGCTGATGCTTTTGCATCTCAATTTGAAGCTCTTGTTGCTTCTTCGCTTTCACTTCATTGGACAAGGCCATGGCCTTTTTCTCGAAGTCTTCGAACTTCTTCTTCAAATCGGCTTCTTTTTTCTGAAGCTCCGCCTTCTTTTTATTGAACTCGGCTTCCAATTGTTTTTTAGCCGCTTTTCCAGCTTTGGTTTCTTGAATGGCTTTTTGCATATCAATAAAACCAATCTTGGTTTCCGCAAAAGTGGGCGCAACAAAAGCCAAAAGCGGAAGGGTCAAAAGGATCGATTTAAAAAATTTCATTTGAATCTCCTAAGAATAAATTCTTTCTAGGTATATCTTTTCTGAACTCTGGAAACAAGGCCTAAGACATCCACAATGGATCTGCTAAAAAGGGGCCCCAATGGCGAACTCAAAGTTGACCGCGTCTTCGTCAAATTCTTGCTTGCGCTGAAGTGGAAAACCCCACTCAAATCGAAGGGGACCAATGGGAGAGAACCATCGGAATCCGAATCCAACGTTCTGCCGAAAATCACTCACACTCAACTCGTCATTGGCATCACCCACATCATAGAAGGCCACACCTAAGATTCCAGCCTCTTTGATCAGAGGGAATTGAAGCTCCATATTGTAGAAAAATTGTTGCGTACCTCCGAAAGGACGCAAAGCCTGATTGTAGGCGTCATCTTCACTCAATGAGGGTCTCAACTCATCAAAGATCTTGCGTGAAAATTTGCGTTTTCCAATGGAAAACCATCGATATCCACGAAGAGAATTGGCCCCACCCAAAAGAAACAGTTCGTTAAATGGGACGTCCTTATTGGAATCATTGCTCGACACAAATCCATAGTTGATGTTGTTTCGCCAAACCACATCCCAGAAGAGCGTTTTAAAATACCTTAAATTGGTTAAACCCTTGGTGTAATTGAGAGAGCCCCCAATCCCAGCGTACTCCAAAGAGGTGCTTGCATAGAGTCCCTTTGTCGGCGCAAAACGATCATCTCGCTTGTCGTACTCCAAAGTAAATGTGGACGAAGAGGTGGTTCCATTGGCCGTTTCCACAGGAAACAGATCTGGATCACTTTTCGTAGGGTCCACACTCAAATCGGTATTTTCCAACTTGTAGCGCAAGTATCCTCGGAAATAAGGCGCCAAGGGATGTCCAAAGCGCAGGGCCATCCCCTTTTTATCTTCTTTGTAATCAGGAAGTGATCTTTGGTTTTGGAACAAATCTGTTCCCGCAGACCATTCGGTGTCCCAAAGGTAAGGTTCTGTAAAGCTGAACTGAAAGAGACTTTGCCGTTTGCTGTAATCAATTTGAGCCGAAAGACTTTGGCCACGACCCAAGAAGTTGATCTGACTGACCTGACCATTCAATACAAAACCATAAAAGCTCGAGTATCCGGCACCTGCCTGGATGGTTCCCGTGTTTCTTTCCTTCACCACGATATCAATATCCATCAAGTCATTTCGGCCTCGTGGAGTTTTCGTGTTGAAGTTCACTTCCTCAAAGAAACCCAGTCGTTTGATGTTGTCGAAAGACTCCCGCTTCTTGGTTTCGTTGTAAAGCTCACCTTCAAGAATGGTCAGTTCTCGTCGCAAGACCTTGTCGCGGGTGCGAGTGTTCCCAACCATATTGATTTCATTGATGTAAACTTTGTTGCCTTTATCAATTTCAAAGGTGATGTCCATTTCGCGGTCGGACTCACGCGTCCGGGTGCGAGGAATGATGTTGGCGTAAGCGTAACCCAAATCTCCGTACTTCGCCTGCAAAGCACTCAAATCCTTTTGTAGGGTCTCATAACGAAATACACCTTGGTCTTCAATTTGAGTGGATTCAAAAAGCTCTTCCTCAGAAAAAAGTAGATCTCCAGAAAAATCCACCCGACCCACTCGGTACTGATCCCCTTCTTCCACGCGCAAGGTGATGTAAATGCTCTTTTTATCCGGAGTTACGTACACCTGAGGTCGATCCACTTTCACTTGGACATAACCTTCGTTGTAGTAAAGCAAATTGATCATTTGCACATCGCGGTCAAAGGCTTCCTGTTTGTAAGAGCCCGAGCCGGAAAGAAAACTAAAGAAGGAACCTTCCTGAGTGATCATCACAGATTTGATCTTTTGCTGCGAAATCTTACTGGCACCTAGAATCGTAATCTTTCGAACCTGAACCTTGTCGTTCTCTTGAATTTTGAAATTGAGTTTTACGCCTTCGTCCGTGGGCTCCGTATCATACGTGACCCGAGCCAGGAAATAGCCCTTTTCTTCGTAAAGCTTTTCCATCTGTTCCACAGCGTCGCGCACGCGGGACACATCAAAAATTTCATAGGTTTTTAAATTTCCAATTTCTCGAAGCTCATCATCCGTAATTTCATCATTTCCTTTGAAATTGATTTCCACCATGGAGGGCTTTTCAGTGACTCGATAAACCAATCGAATCCCTTTTCCTGAAACCGGAAACTTCTCCACTTGAACGTCGTAAAAATATCCCGTTTCAAAAAGATTGATGATGTCTTTGCGAATTTGGTCCGAATTTAGATTCTGACCGGTCTTTGTTTGAATGCGATTGCGAATGGCATCCGCTTCGATCTTCTTTTGACCTTCAACTTCAATTTTCTGAATGGTTTGTGCAAAAACCAAAACCGGAAAACAGAAAAAAATAAGGAGTGCAGTGAATATGGAATACTTCAAAAAAAACCCTGTGTTTTTAATAACTTAAAAATAACGTTTCCAAGACTATCGACAGACCTATCCCGTTGTCAAAAATTTAAAATACCCAGCTGCCATCGGCCATTCTGACCGATCTGGGAAACTTGCTGGAAAATGAGGCATCATGAGTCACCACCACCAGGGTCAGACCCCGATCTTTTTTCAAATGAAAGAAAAGTTCCTGAATTTTCTGACTATTTTCCGAATCCAAGTTCCCCGTGGGCTCATCTGCAAAAAGAATTTGAGGCTCATTAAAAAGGGCACGGGCAATGGCCACTCTTTGCTGCTCCCCCCCAGAAAGTTCGGAAGGATAGTGATCAAATCGGTGAGAAAGCCCCAAATCCGCAAGAACCTCTCTTGCTTTGCGGCGACAGGCTTCCGGGGACTGGCCTGCAATTCGTCCGGGAATGGTCACATTTTCCACTGCGGTGAACTCTGGAAGCAAATGATGGAACTGGAAAACAAATCCCATCTCTTTGTTTCTCAATTGAGCCAAATCTTCCTCAGACATTTGAACCAAATCCACATTGTTCCAAAAAATTCGACCCGATGTAGGTTTATCCAAGGTTCCAAGCAAATGAAGAAAGGTGCTTTTTCCCGCACCGGAAGCTCCCAAAATACAAACGGCTTCTCCACGAACCACTTCAAAACTTAAATTTTTTAAAATTTGAAGACTGCCATAACTTTTGGAGACGGAATCTGCCTTAATCATAACGCAACCCCTTTACAGGAGACATTCGGCTTCCCAAACGCGCGGGAACCAAAGTTGAAAAAAAACTAATCACAAGTGTGCACGAAAAAATCAAAAGCAAATCCATAAAACGAATGTCCAGCTGGATGTGATCCAGTTTGTAAACCTCGGCCGGAACAATGGGAACAAAGTATTGAAGCCATTCCAACGAGTAGCAAAGCACGACGCCTAAGATAAATCCCGCCAGACAGCCGATTCCACCGGTCACCAAACCTTGCCATGTAAAAATCTTTTGAATGGCTTTGGGCCCGGCTCCACAGGTTTTTAAAATTGCAATGTCCTGATAGCGTTTGACCACACCCACAATCAGCTGACTGGAAAGATTGAAACTTGCGACAAGAACCAAAATCATCAGCAAAAAGAAGATCACTGTTTTCTCGAGGCCGACAGCTTCAAAAAGATTGCGATTGATGTCCGACCAATCGCGAACCCAGTAGCGTTCTCCCAAATGAGCGGACAGCCTTTGCGCCAATGCGCTGGCCTGACTGGGACCCTCCATTTTGATTCGAACTCCGGAGATTTTTCCCAAATCCCCACTAAATTCTTGGGCCACATTTAGATCTGTCAAAATGTAGCGAGAATCAAAATCATAACGTCCAAAATTGAGGATTCCTGAAACTTTCATTTCAAGAACTTTGGGCTGCACCTGAAATGCGCCAATGCCCTTGGACTTTGGGATCACAATTCGAAACTGGTCTCCCACTTTCAATTGAAATTTTGTTGCCACTCCTTTGCCTACAATGGCCAGCGGCTCTTTTGAAGAAAGACGAAAGTCTCCAGCAACCAAATGCTTTTTCATGTCCAACACCGAAAACAGCGACTTTTGGTCAACCCCTTCAAGCATCACTCCATTGACCAGTCCTTTGTGGGCCAACACACTTTCCACAGCCAAAAACGGAGTCTGAGCCACAATGGGTTCTTTGGAGTTTTTTATTTTTTCAAGAATCTGATCTTGAGATTCCGCCCCTCTGTTAAAGACGACGACATGCCCAAACAAGCCTTGAACCGAAATCTTCAATGTTTTGATGTACCCGCTGAATACAGCCATGCTGACGATTAAGGTGGCCACGCCCGCAGTCAATCCTATGATGCTTAACACTGTGGTCAGATCAAAAAAACTTTTGGATTTGAAGGATTTCTCTAAGTACCACCAGGGCGTTGGACTGGACTTCATCATTGCTCTTTGGGGCGAATGGCTCTTTCTTTGAGAAAGGCCTGAATAAAACCATTGAGATCCCCATCCAACACTTTGTCCGGAGCACCCACTTCAAAATCTGTGCGATGATCTTTCACCAGTTGATAGGGATGCAAAACATACGATCGAATTTGACTGCCCCACTCGTTGGCCAACTTGTTTCCCGCAATGGCATCCAATTCTTTCTGGCGCTTTTCAATTTCCTGTTCATAAAGTGCGGCCTTCAACATCTTCATGGCCTTGTCACGGTTGGCATGCTGACTGCGTTGAGTTTGGCATTGCACCACAATTCCTGAGGGAATGTGGGTCATTCGAACCGCGGAATCCGTTCGGTTGATGTGCTGCCCCCCAGCTCCACTGGCTCGGTAAGTGTCCACTCGAAGATCTTCATCTTTGATTTCAATTTCAATGGTGTCGTCCACTTCTGGCCAGGTATAAACCGAAGCGAAACTGGTGTGGCGTCGGGCATTGGAATCAAACGGAGAGATCCGAACCAACCGATGAACTCCCGTTTCTGCCTTCAGGTAACCATAGGCATAGGGTCCCTCAATCAACAGGGTCACCGATTTGATTCCGGCTTCTTCCCCTTCCGAAAGCGCCAGAACTTCCACTTTATAACCTTGCTTTTCTGCCCAGCGCCGGTACATGCGGAATAACATGTCGGCCCAGTCTTGCGCTTCCGTTCCTCCGGCTCCGGAGTTGATCGAAAGATAAGAGGAATTTTGATCCACCTCTTCTCGAAGCAAGCTTTTCAATTCTAAATCTTCATAAAGAGTTTCGATGGCTTGGCATTCACTTTTCACTTCTTTAAAGGAGGCTTCATCCTCAGCTTCCGCAGCCATCTCTAAAAGGACCAAACCATCATCAATGCGCTGTTCGAGCGACTGAAAATCGGAAATGGATTTTTCTAAAAAAATCTTCTCTTGATTGATCTTTTGCATTTGCTGGTGATCATTCCAGACTTCGGGGTTCTGAGCGGCCTGCTCCAGCTCCTCGAGACGCTTTAACTTGGCGTCGATGTCAAAGATACCTCCGAAGGTTGGAGGACTGAGACTTCAGATGCAACAGTTGAGATTTTACTTCTGAAGATTGAGCAATTAACGACATTCAATGTCTCCTCGTCTTTAAGGCGCCACTTTACCTGAAGTCAAAACGAGGGGCAAGACGATCAAAGATCTGATTTTGCAGGTCAAACATCTTTTTAGCCTCTTTCTGAGAGGTTTCATGGTCATAGCCCAAAAGATGCAGAAGGCCATGAAGGATCATGTAACACAGCTCACGGTGATAGCTGAGACCGGTTCTCTTAGCCTGAGCGAAAATCACCTCAGGAGACAAAACCAATTCACCGATTTGATGATCTTCCATGGACTCAAAGCTTAAAATGTCTGTGGGATAATCTTTGCCGCGAAAATTTTTATTCAAATTTTTCACATGTTTTCGAGAGACAAAAACAATCAATACCTCTTTGGATTTCAATAGTTTTTGATCCCGTTTCGGCAGCTGCTTTTCACACTGATTGAGCCAGCGATCCAACATTTTTTGAGGCAAAGCTTTGCCCGACTGATTGATGGAATAGAGCTTCATGAGGAAACCGTACGGGTTTTCTTTTTTCCCAAAGCTTCCCGGCCACCTGTCACAGGGGGCAATGCGGGAGTGACCTTTTGAAAAGGAGGTTGAGGATAGTCAATTCTCTGGTGATAAATTCCAAGAATCACTCGACGGTAACAGGCTTCGATGACCTTCAGATCTCTTAGAGTCAAATTGCAATCTTCCAACTGTCCATCCAAGAATTTATTTTGAATGATGTTTCGAACCAAAGAAGACAATCGCCCCGCAGTGGGCTCATCCAAAGATCTTGCCGCAGCTTCAATAGAATCACCCAACATCAAAAGTGCGGCCTCTTTAAACTGAGGCTTTGGCCCGGGATAACGAAAATCTCCCTCATGAACCAGATCGATGTCCTCGTCTTGCTCTTCCAGGGCCTTGTTGTAAAAGTAGCTGATCAAGGTCGTCCCATGATGCTGACGAATTCCATCCACAATGGATTTTCCAAGCTTATGACGAAATCCCATTTCTGCACCGTCTTTGACATGAGCCACCAAGACCGTCTTACTCATGTGTGGCGAAATGTGTTCATGGGGATTGTGCCCCGGTCTTTGGTTTTCGATAAAGTAATGGGCGTGCTCCATCTTTCCAATGTCGTGATAGTAGGCCATCACCTTTGCAAGCAAAGGGTTTGCGCCAATTTCTTCGGCGGCAGCCTCCACCATGCTACCCACCACCAGCGAGTGATGATAGGTGCCTGGAGCCTTAACAATCATCTCTTTCATCAAAGGATGATTCAGGCTCGAAAGCTCAAGAAGCTTCACATCGGTGGTGTAGTTGAAAAGACTTTCCAACAAGGGAATAAAAGTCATTGTGACCATAGAAGCCAAAACCCCTGACAAAAATCCAAAGGCCACATTCCAAACCAGGTGATCCACAAAAGACATTTCACGAACCGAGATCAAAAAGGTGATCACTCCAATAACAATGGCGTTGATGGTTCCCGCTCGAATTCCCGCCCAGTAAATGTCGTTTCTTTTTTTACAAGAGTAAACCCCACGGGCACCCGCAATTCCTCCCACCACAGAAAACAGCAGCATGGGCAAATAAAAGCTGGGATCCACCATCAAGGCCACAACTACGGACATAAACAAGGTGAAGAGCCAAACCATCTCTCCGTAAGGGATCAAAAGACCGACAAGCATGGGGCCGGCGGCCACAGGCGCTGCAAACAAATAACTGGATGCCGGAATGGTGGCCGAAAATTTATCTACAAAAGAGCTGTCCACAACAAAAAGATAAAACTTCGTCACCACAGAAATCAGAATCAGCACGGTGGCCATGGCATAAAAGTCCTTGGCCTCCAAAAGAAGTTTCGAGCGCAAAGTCCTTCGGATGTAATTGAAAAACACAGCGATGGCGATAAAAAACAAAATCGCTACGGCAAGGGCCACATAATCCATGCGCCGCGCACTTTTTAAATTGTTGATTTCGGAAATCAACAACATGTGAGTGGGTTGAACCAAGGCGCCTTTTGCCACAATCACTTGATTCTTTTGCACCGAAATTTGAACGGGCAGAATGGCCGCACGGGCCTCTTGCTTTCGATCTTCTGTCACCTTCTTATTAAAGATCAGATTGGGAACCAAAACTTTTCGAGCAATGCGAGAGACAAAGCGTTTGTCTCTTGCCGATAGAGCCTTAAATCCACGGACATTTTCTAAACTGAAATCACTTTCACGGCGGATGTCCAAAGTTTGATTGACCGGAATGATCTGTCCTTGACCGTTTGAATCTGCAGTCTCCACCAAGATGCTTTGATCTCCGGAGGAAAACAAAAGGCCTCGTCCGTCGATGATTTTTCCAGAGGACCAATTGAGTAGGCCCCGAACAAGAATGTTTTCAATTCGAGGAGTGAAACGATTTTCAGCCAGCCATTCAAAAGTGGCTTGGGAAATTTCAACTCCCAGAAGATCTTCAAATTTTGGCTTGTGTTTGACGAATTCTTTAACAGCTTCTTCCTGGGCCCGCTCCCCTTTGGGCCAATTCGTGGATTTCACCAAACTTCGCATCTCTCGGAAAGACTTAAAAACACGATTTAAAACTTGATCATAAATATACGGGTCGTAATCAAAGACCGCAGGAACAGAAATTTCGGCCGCACGTCGTTTTTCCTCAGTGGCGCGCTCGTCCACCACCTGAAAAGACATTGGCGATTTGATGTCACTGGGGGCAGGCTCACCCAACTCCACATTTTCATTAAAATTGACTTCGAAGAAAACAATAGAAGAAAGAATCAGACAAAATCCAAAGACCAAACTCCACCATCGAAGTCCAAGCTTTCGATCAAAAGAAAGCCAAAACTTTTGGAAATATTTGCGATCCCCTTTAAGGTTTTTCACCCATGTTAAAAAGGAGGCATTCTTTTCCTTCGATCTGGAATGCTTCTGCAAATTCTTACGATGATCCATAGTCTATTTACATTGTCCTTTTTTAAGCTTCTGCCTGCGAGAAAAAATGTTAAGCTTGCCAGAAATGATACCATAGACTGGTGACGAAAGGCGAGGAGATGTCCAAACCCCCAGAAAACACCCGCGAGATCTCTGCTCTTGTGGAAATTGTTGCAGCTTTGAGAGGCGAAAATGGATGCCCCTGGGACAAAGAGCAAACCCACGAAAGTCTGGCGCCCTTCGCCATCGAGGAGACCTTTGAACTGGTGGAGGCCATCGAACAGGGCTCTGCAGAGGGCCTCAAAGAAGAACTGGGCGATTGTCTTTTTCAAGTGGTTCTCCACAGTCAATTGGCCCAGGAAGAAAATAAATTTTCACTGAGTGATGTGATTGAATCCATTTCTCAAAAAATGGTTCGGCGGCATCCCCACGTTTTTTCTGATGTGAAGGTTCAGGACAGCTCCGAAGTGATCAAAAATTGGCAACAAATCAAAGCTCAAGAAAAGGACGCTTCTAAAAAAAAGAGCTCTCCCCTTGAAACACCTAAAGGATTGCCCGCTTTGATGGAGGCTCAAAAAATTGGACACAAAACAAAGAACTTAGGTTTTGATTGGCAAGAGGCTTCTCAAGTTTTTGCAAAGGTCAAAGAGGAAGTTTCTGAAGTGGAAGACGCTCTTCACAATTTTTCCGAAAATTCCAGTTCTGAAAATTTGGAAGCCCTTTCTAAAGAAATTGGTGATGCTCTTTTTTCTTTGGCTCAACTGGCTCGGCACCTAAAGCTGGATTCAGAGAAAAGTTTGCGAACAACCAACCACCGGTTTCGCTCTCGTTTTTCAGAGATGCTCACTCACACCAACAAAGACTTGGAACAGTTCAAAAATCTCTCCCCAGAGGAAAAAGAAGCTCTTTGGGAAAAGGCCAAAAAAATTCACCGGTAATTCAAATTGCACCTATTTTCGGCGACGGCGAATGGCTTGAATCTCTGGCGCATGAAAAAGATGAGCCAAATAAAAATACCCCACCACCGAAAGCGCAATCACAAGAGCTGTGCTTAAGGATGCGCCCACAAACGGGCTCAACTGACGAGGCAAATAAATACACAGAGCGGTCATTAAAGCTAAACCGGGAATCCAGCGGAAAAAGGCTTTCAATATTTCAAGCCACCGCAAAGACCCCAACTTTCGACGAAACTGAAGATTCAGTAAACTCATGTTAAGTGCGGAAGAAACAGTTGTGGCAAAAGCCAAACCGGGCAAACCATATTCATCCACCAAAAAATTTCCCATAAGAATGTGAATGATCAATGCAAAAAAAGCGATCACTGCCGGCGTCTTTGTGTCGTTCATGGCATAAAATCCCGGACTGAGAACTTTCGAAATGCTGGTTGCCACCAACAGTGCGGAATAGATTGCAACCACTTGTCCCGTTTGAAGAATGTCATTGGCATCAAAGTTTCCACGACCAAAAAGAAGATCTGTGATTTCGGTGTTCAGCAAATACATTCCCAAGGCACTGGGGATGGCCAAAAACAAAAGAGCCCTCATTGCTCGATGGGCTTCTCCAAGCATCAAATCTTTTCGACCATCTGTCAGATAGTTTGAAAATCTGGGCAAAAGAGCCGCACCTAAAGAAATGGCAATCAAAGACTGGGGAAGCTCCAATATCCGATCTGCACTGTAAATGTAACTTTGCGCCCCTTCCTTCAAACGTGCGGCAAAACTGGTGTTCACCAAAGTCATCACTTGAAAAACTCCCAATCCAAAAACTCCGGGAGCCATATTTTTTAAAACTCTTTTAAAAAGAGGGCTCCCCACATCCCACCGAAAAGCAGGGAAAGCATGAACTTTGGCCAACATAAAAAAGACCAACGCCCACTGCGCCACCCCACCGGCGATCACTCCCCAGGCCAGTTGATCTCCCTGGAATTGAAAAAAGGGCAAAAACGAAAAGATGATGACCAACAGGTTAAAAAGGGCCGGAGCCATTGCGGGCAAAAAGAAGTATCCCAGCGCATTGGAGATCGCCATCCCGAAGGCATAAGAGGTCACCAAAATCAGGTAAGCCAACATGATTCGAGCCAGCTGGATGGTCAGCTCCATTTTTCCAGGAATGGCTGCATAGCCTTGAGGATCGCTGACCCAGGCATTCATAATTTGGGGCATAAAAAGATAACCCAAAGCAAATAAGGTGGTCGTCAGGGTCAACAAAACCGTAAAAACCGTTGAGGCCAGGGCTTTTGCGGCCTCTGGATCTTTTTTTAAAGATTCCAAATAGATAGGGATAAAACTGACAGACAGAGCCCCTTCCCCAAAAAGCCTTCGAAACAGGTTGGGGAGGCGAAATCCCACCACAAAGGCATCCGTCAGGGTGCGGTCGAAGACCCCTAAGAGTACGGCATCTCTGACAAATCCCAAGATCCGCGACAGTAAGGTCCCTGCTGACATGGCCACGGCCGCAGCTCCGAATGAGGATTTTCCATGTTTGAGCTTGGGGCTTGAGCTTTGAGCCATACTGTGTTAACTCCAGACGTTTTCGAGATATGAGAAGTTCAGTAAATCACCGGAGGTTAAACCTTGGCAAATCATAAGTCCGCAGAGAAAAGAGCCCGTCAATCGGTTCGAAGAAACAAAGTTAACAGTCAATCGATGGGTGAAGTTCGTACTTTTGAAAAGAAACTTCGATCTGCCATCGGTTCAAAAAACAAAGAAGAAAGCCAAAAGCTTTTGGTGTTGTTTTCAAGCAAAGTGGGCAAAGCCGCTCAAAAAGGCCGCTTGCATATGAAAACTGCTGCTCGAAAAATCAGCCGCTTGAGCCGCCAAGTTTCCGGTCTTTCATAGTTTGTTATTTTCAAAGATTTGAGCCCGAATGTTTTTTAGCGTCGGGCTCTTTTTATTTGATCACAAAACGGACTTGGTTTTGTGAGACGCCACAAAAGATCGAATTTCTCTCAGCACCTGAAAAGGCAATTCATCAAACTCCACACCCAACATTTGCTCGGAAGTGTTTCGAACCGTTCCTCGACTGGTGTAGAAGTTTTCGCCCTTCAAACTGAAGGTCACCAAAACACGATCCCCCACTGTGAATTCAGAAGCGGTTTGAATCATCATGCCCCCCTCCCCAATTTGAAGCATGCGCTCCACTTGGTACTCGCCCTTTTTGAGAAGACCGATGGGACGATTGACTTTTTTTCGAGGGACTCGACGCTCTGGGTTCATATGAACCTCGTCGGATTTTTTACTCGCAAGCTTTAAGGATCAGGTTCTCCAACCAGACATGTCCTGCAATGGCTGAGGACTTTAGGGCGCGGTCCGTTAGGACCAATAGAGAAAACATCTGAGTCATCTTGCGGTCGGGCCAGACCTTCGACTGGCTCAAATAGTTGTTGAGCAAAAATTGTGGAATGCCCACCTTTGAACAGAGTTTTCCACCGCTCAATCCCAAAGGAGCGAGAGCCCGAAGCTGAGACAAAATTCGAAAGTGCCTGTTCAGCAATGCCACCACACCAATCTCGCTTTGGCCGCCGTCCAAAAGATTTGCCAACAGAGTTAAGGCCTTCGCTTTGTCACGAACACCTATGGCATCGGTCAGATCAAAGATTCGATCCACCCGACTTCGAGAAACCACTTTCAAAACATCTGCTTCTTCAATGCGGTTTCGATCTCCGATGTAAGAACTTAACTTTTCAATCTCGCTGTTGAGTTCGGTCAAATTCGTTCCCACAAACTGCAAAAGCAAAGCGATGGCTTCACGACTGACTTCCAAGTCCTGGCGATAACAAAGGTACTCGATCCACTGAGGCATTTGATTTTCATAGGGACGCTGAAGTTCCACCCAAATCGAAGCCTTCGATAGTTTTTTATACGGACGCTTTCGTTTGTCCAAACTTTCACAGGCCACCACAAAAACGGTCGAGTCCACGGGACGATCGATCACTTCGTAAAGAGCTTCCCAGTCTTTTTCTTTGAGACTCTCCGCTCCCCTTAAAAGCACCATGCGCCGAGCCCCCATCATAGGAAGCATCTCAACCGCATCGCGCACGTCCGCACCCGAAGTCTCTCCGGCAATAAATGAACTGTAGTTAAAGTCCATGGTCCCTTCATCAACAATCTTCGACTTCAACAGATTGACAGACTCTTCCACCAGAAAGCTTTCATCTCCGCATAAGACATAAACGTTGCCAGGATTTTGCTTTTCAAGGCGTTGTTGAAGTTTTCTCAAATCCAGGGTGACCATTAAAAATTCTCCGTCAACTGATTGTGGGCATCCAACATGGACTCTTCGGCAAGGGCACGTAAGACTTCCCGTCGGTTGGAGTCATTGTAGGTGGCGTTTACTGAGTTTACGACCGGCGTACCCACTCGAGGAGCCGAATAGGCTTTCGCTCGAACAAATCGGCGCGACCATAGAATTTTTTGATCACTTTCACGGATCAAATTGATCTCAGAAATCACCGTCACCAAATACTCCGCATTGAGCACCGCTCGATCGGGCAACCTCTCCAAACTGCTGGCACCCAATCCTCGCTCCACTTTAATTTCAATAATTTTTCCATCCAAAAATACGGGAGCCGTATCCTTGTCTTGAATGCGCGCCACTTTAGAACGGTGAAAACGTTCGATCAAAGCTCTGGTAAAATCAACTTCTAATCCCACCTCTTCGGATTTATTTTCGAACATGGGGATGGCCACTTGTTGATAGCCTCCGGGCAAGGATCGATCTGCAAAGCCCCAGTGATAGGCACACGAGGAAAGAACAAATCCGTTCAATATTAAAAATGAGAGTAAAATTCGTCGACTGAACACACTGTCAAAATAATCGTCTTTCCACGCCATTTCAATCTCGAAATCCCATTGACTTCAACGTCTGTGTCGGTTGCAAATGAATTATGCAAAAATCCTCTGTTTATCGCCTTTTGGCGCCTGGTCCAGTTCCTATTCCGAAGAAAGTTCTCGAATCTTTAAGCGAACCGGCTCTTCATCACCGAATTCCTGCGTTTGAACAAAAACTGCAATATTGCTTTTCAAAGCTCAAAGAAGTTTTTGAAACCAAACACAAAGTTTTGATCCATACCTCTACCGGATCTGGGGCCATGGAATCTGCAATTGTGAATTGCTTAAAACCTGGCGATAAAGGGATTTTTATCGTGGGAGGAAAATTTGGAGAGCGCTGGGCACAAATGGCAAAAACTTTTGGCGCTCAAGTGGTTCCGTTTCAGTTGGAGTGGGGGGAATCTCTAGACCTAAATGCCTTTGAAAATTTCATAAAGGATCACAAAGATGCAAAAGTGGTCGCCACGCAAGCCTGCGAAACCAGCACTGCGACGTTGTTTCCCGTGGAAGAGATCTCGCGCCTGACAAAACAGCACACCCAAGCACTGGTATTGGTTGATGCCATCACCGCCATGGGATGCATGGATCTTCCCATGGACGCTTGGAATTTAGACGTGGTTGTTGCAGGTTCACAAAAAGCTTTTATGCTGCCAACGGGGCTTTCTTTTGTGGGAATTTCTGAAGACGCCGAAAAAATTGTGCGGGCAAACCCACAGCCTCGATATTACTTTGATTGGGTCAAAGAATTAGAGTCCTACCCCAAGACAACTCGATTCTCCTCTCCGAACTCTTTAATTGTGGCCCTCTCCGAAGTGCTCCGTCTTTTTGAAGAGGTGGGAATGGACGCTGTTAAAACCCGGTGTCGCATCTTGGCCGAAACCACTCGCCTTGGAGCGGAAGAACTGGGCCTCAAAGTCTTTTCAAAAAATCCATCCTCATCGGTGACTGCCATTGAATTGCCCGAAGGAGTGGACGGCCAAAAACTTCGCAGTTGGTTGGAAACCGAAAAAAACATCACTGTGATGGGTGGCCAAGATCAGTTGAAAGGAAAAGTTCTTCGAATTGGACACATGGGAGCCATTTACAATGACGACCTTTTGGCATTTTTTGACGCTTTGATGGAAGGCTTGAATTTGCCAGAGCCTATGGAATTTAAACATCATCTTTCAAAAAGTCTTTTTCCATCCCTCGAGTATTTTGCATGAAAACTTTGGTCCTTGAAGCCCACTCCCCAAAAAGCTTTTCTGTTTTGAAAGCAAACTCTGAAATTCAGATGATTGAGAAAAATCAAAGTTCCGAATGCGAAGCCTTGATGATTCGATCGCACACAAAAGTTCATCAAAAATTTTTAAAAGACCATCCAAATTTAAAATTTGTGGTCACAGCGACCAGCGGCTTTGATCACATTGACATTGAAGCCTGTCGTGAAAAAAACATTTTGGTTTCTTACTGTCCCGAGGCCAATGCTCAAAGTACGGCCGAGCACACTTTGTTTTTGATGCTCAGTTTGCTTCGAGGCGCCAACCAACAGTACCGCTCTTTAAGAGGTGGAATGTGGCGCGAAGGTGTTGAACGCGGAGGCTTGCTGTCGGAGCGCACCGTTGGCCTGGTGGGATTTGGACGGGTGGGAAAAAAAGTGGCTCAGCTTTGCAAAGCCTTTGGAGCCCAGGTTTTGGCCCATGACCCTTACGAAAGCGATGAAAATTTTAAAGCCTTCGGCGTTGAACGAAAAGGATTCACCGAGGTTTTGAAGGCCTCAGACCTATTGAGTTTTCATGTGCCATTGACCTCGGAAACAAAACACATGATTAACGGCTCCACTTTGAGTGAATTGTCCGATGAGGCTTACATCATCAACGCTTCAAGAGGTGATGTGATTGAAGAGAGCGATTTGGTCTCGGCCCTTCGAGAGCATAAAATCAAAGGAGCCGCTCTCGATGTTTATAAAAAGGAGCCCTTGGCTCCGAACAGCTTTTTGCTGAAAGAACCCACACTGTTTTTAACTCCACACACCGGCGCGTACACAGAGGAAGCCTGGGAGCGCGCATCCATGGAGGCTGCAAGCAAGCTGGTTGCTTTTGCGAAAGGCGAGGTGGTTTCAGATCAGCTCCCCTTGTCAACGCCATGGTTTAAAAAAAGCCTGTTTCCAACCTAGAACTTGCTCCCCTGTGCCGATTGTGCTCGAATACGATCGTTTTCAAAGGGAGACAAAATGCCTGGATTAATAGTTGTCGGATCTCAATGGGGTGATGAAGGAAAAGGAAAAGTCGTCGACGTTTTTTCTTCTCAATCAGACTTGGTTGTTCGTTATCAAGGTGGAGCCAACGCTGGCCACACTCTGGTGGTGGATGGAAAAAAGACGGTTTTGCACTTGATCCCTTCGGGCATTCTTCATGAGCAAGTCACTTGCATGATTGCTGCGGGTGTGGTTTTGGACATCGTCACTCTTTGCGAGGAAATTCGCGCTCTAAAGGTCAATGGCCTTTTGAAAAATCCCAAACAGCTTTTGATCTCTGATTCTTGTACGGTTTTACTTCCCTATCATCGCCGCTTAGATTTGGCCCGAGAGAAGGCTCTTGGAAATGAGAAGATCGGCACCACCGGACGAGGAATCGGCCCCGCATACGAAGAGCGCGCCTCTCGAAAAGCCATTGTTTTTGGTGACCTCTTTGGACCCAAAGATGTTTTGAAGCAAAAATTGGAAGCTGCTCTCAAGGAAAAAAACTTCCTTCTTGAGAGCTACTACAAAGAAGAACCCTTTAAGGTGGAAGACCTGATCAAGGTCATTGATGAGTGCGCTGAAGAATTGAAAGATTATCGCTCAAAGGACACTTCCTTAGGAATCCACAAGGCTTTGCGTTCGGGAAAGAAAGTTCTGTTTGAAGGGGCTCAGGGAAGTCTTTTGGATTTGCTCCATGGGACTTATCCTTATGTGACTTCTTCTTCCACCCTGGCAGGATCTGCTTTGGTGGGCTCAGGTGTGGGTCCCTCTCAAAACTTGGATGTGGTGGGAATCACAAAGGCCTATACGACCCGAGTGGGTTCTGGCCCCTTCCCCACAGAGTGCACGGACGAAGTGGGCGAGGAGCTTCGAAAGAAGGGCCATGAGTTCGGAGCAACCACCGGTCGGGAGCGTCGCTGTGGATGGCTGGATTTGGTGGCGTTGAAGTATGCGATTCGTGTGAACGGAATCACTTCTTTGGCATTGATGAAATTGGATGTTTTGAGTGGGTTTGATGAGATCAAGGTGTGTACGGCTTACGAGCTGGACGGCCAAGAGATCACCGAATATCCGGTTTCTCCTGGGGAATTGGCTCGATGCAAGCCGAAGTATGTGACCCAAAAAGGCTGGAAAGAGGACCTCACTCAAGCGCGCAGTTTGAAAGATCTTCCCAGGTACGCCCAGGATTATGTCCAATTTTTAAGCTCTTCGTTGGCGACTCCCATTGATGTGATTTCAATTGGGCCTGGAAGAGACCAAACCCTTTGGATTCGGCCACTTTTTTCATAAAGTTCGCGTTCAAATGGTTGACTCTGCCGCCAGAATATTTAAAACATTGATCTCTTGCGTTTTCGAGCGTGAAGAAGTGATCCGCTAGCTCAGCTGGTAGAGCATCTCCCTTTTAAGGAGAGGGTC
>DKGG01000027.1:468-589 GCA_002453155.1 Bdellovibrionaceae bacterium UBA6776 | reverse complement strand
ATCTCCCTTTTAAGGAGAGGGTCGATGGTTCGAGTCCATCGCGGATCACCAAACTTTTCCTCATTGAAAATTCAAATATGCGTCCCCTTCGTCTAGGGGCCTAGGACACCTCCCTTTCACG
>DKGG01000027.1:0-140 GCA_002453155.1 Bdellovibrionaceae bacterium UBA6776 | reverse complement strand
CACCTCCCTTTCACGGAGGAGACACGAGTTCAAATCTCGTAGGGGACGCCACTTTTCATTTACGATCTACACGGATCTTCCATGACAAAAGCTATTGAAAATTTGTTGAATGCACAGGCTCTTCACACTTAACTGTCGCA
>DKGG01000007.1 GCA_002453155.1 Bdellovibrionaceae bacterium UBA6776 | reverse complement strand
CCGATGCTCTATCCAATTGAGCTAGGGGTGCTCTCGAAAAGAACTCCTAAACTGCCACCAATCCCGCAGCAGGTCAAATTGTGTATTCTTTGGTGATGGGAAAATAGTAATCAGCAGCTTCTTTGACCTCTGGGGAAGTGGACTCGGGCCACGACCAAATCTCCACCTTGCAGCCTCGGGAACGCAGGTACCACATCAAAGGAAGAAAATCCTTATCGCCACCCAAAATAATTGCCACATCAATCTTGTCCGCCATGGTGACCGCATCGATCACCAAAAAAGTGTCCGCATTCTTTGTGGGGCGACGGATCTCTCCCCCAAGCTTGAACCAAAAATTTTGAAACTCAGATGAGATCTCTTTGTATTCAGGCTTGTAATACAAAATGCGAATGATTTCTCGGTCGCCCACCTCATCCAAAATCTTTCGGTAATCGGTGCGCCCCTCATGGTGTTTTAAGCCAGAAAGCTCAATGTTCTCGGCATCCACAAAGATGGCAACCTTTTGAAACAACAAATTCTTGGTGGCCATGGAAGACGACCCGGAAGATGCCCCATCTTTCACGGAAGCCTTGGGGTTTGCTGCACTGCTTGATTTTTTCTTAGAGGAGGATTTTTTTGCCATTTTCAAAGTCTCTACGAGATTGGAAAAATTGTCGAGTTTCTTAGCAATATCAGAGGTCTAGTCAGAAACCAGACCTTTCCTGCCTGTTTTTTAGGAGCCTATGCGGCATGCAATTTGGATTGATTTTTAAGCAGATGACCCATTAAGAAGGGTTTTAGACCTTTTGGGCCCTGCACACCTAAAAGTTAAAAGCCTCAAAGTTTACTTTGAGGCTTTTTTTTCGTGATGGGCTCGAACCACGGTCTTGATGTTTCCACGAACATTAAAATCCCCGACCACTTCGATCTCGTGGGGATCCAGAAGCTCTATCAAGTCATCCATAATTCGATTGGTCACGTCCTCATGGAATACCTTATCGTTTCGGAATCCATTGATATAGAGCTTCAAAGACTTGAGCTCGACGCAGAATTGATCCGGCACATAGCGAATGCGGATGGTGGCAAAATCAGGGAAGCCGGATCTGGGGCAAATGCAGGTGAACTCCGGGCACTCAAAACTGACTTCATAGCGCCGAACGGGCGTTCGGTTTTCAAAACGCTCCAGTTTGTTGTTCTCGATCTCTAGCTCTCCGTATAGTTTGTCTGACATATTCACCTCGACTAAAATCTGATGGACTCGCCCTAAGACCTGAGAACCTCTATCAATTCCCATTTTTTTTGGCAACGCATCATTGATTGTGCCGCAGGGCATTGACTGTGTAGATATGAATCAACGGACTAAAGATTTTTGGTCTTCTGGCCGATAGTCTATTACCGACTATTTGCTAAAGATGGTTGAGCGAACGAGTCAATGATGGATACCCACTCATGGGCGATCTATACTGAGACAGTGTGAACAGTGATGGTTTTACCACCCACCAAATGTGAGAGGACTCTCTAATGTCAAAAGCCTTGGCCCTGTGTGCGTTGATGACCCTTTTTGCAACCCAGCTCATCGCATGTAACCAAGCACCCATTAAAGACGAATCCGCAACCTGCCGCTCTTCAGATTGGTTTGAAAAAGGAAGACAAGATGGTTCCACAGGATTGTCTCCTCAGTTGGATGCCAATCGCAGTGAGTGCGGGCCCATTTTCAACGAAGATAAAAAATCTCTTTATATGAATGGCTACCATGCCGGCCTGACAGACTACTGCACTCCCGAGAATGCATTTAAAATCGGTCAAATGGGTGGATCTCTCGACAACCTTTGCCCCGAAGTGATGAAGGAAACCTTCCTTCAAGGTTACAACAAAGGTCTTCAATCCCGAAAACTCAAAGCTCAAAACGAGCAACTGGCTCGACGAATTGAACTGCTCTCAAAGCAGGCCCGTTCTCGTAACATTGCAAGTACCGAAGGCGCATCTCTTTCGGATCAAATCGAACAGCTTAAAAAACTGTACGCAAAAAACCAAAAGCGCCTGAATCGAATGAACAATTAATTTTTTAAAAGACGCTCGGGATTGTCGAATCCGCGCAAGAGATAATTCGCATACAGTTGTTTGCGTTCTTCTTCGCTCATCCCCTGATCGGGATTCAAATGTCTGGAAAACTCATAAAGACACATCGCTGAAGCCACCGACAAATTGTAGCTTTGAGAAAAGCCCACCATGGGAATCTTCACTCGAATGTCCACCAAGGACTTCATCTCTTCGGAAATTCCGTCTTTCTCATTACCGATGACCAAGGCCACCGGCTGATCCAAGGGCACTTCAGAAAGTTCGTGGGTGGCATTTAAGTCCGTACCCACAAGTTGATAACCTTCGGCTTTCAAGGACTGAACGCTTTCTGAAAGCTTTGAAGACACCTTCACATCCAACCACTTTTCAGCTCCCCGAGTGATTCGGTTTGCAGCTTTAAACTTTGCATTTTCTTTTTCAAGAATCAGAAATCGAAAAAATCCCAAACTCTCCGCCGTTCGCATGACAGCACTGACATTTCCACGGTCGTAAATGTCTTCCAAAACGGTCATCACTTTCAAAGAGCGTTTTCCAACCACTTTTTGAATCTTTTCCACCCGCTCTTCCAAGAGCAAAGGCTCTAACTTTGCGATGATTGCTTCGACCGAATACAACCCGCCGCCCACTTGAATCTGCGAGGCCAATTGAATCTTTGATTTTGAAAAAAGCTCGCTCGCAGGAATCAGATCGAGATCCACGAAACCAGCCTTGATCTTTGAAACTCAGGCAATGAAAAGCACGCCTTATGAACTTCTGAATTGTAGTAGTGGAAGGGCAAATCCATATTAGATCGCGGAGGAAGTTTTTCCATTCCCTCAGATCGAAAGTCCAAAATGGGATGTTTTTTCTTCGAGGCAAAAAAGAAACTCCAAAGCCCACCGGGATAGGTCAAATTGGAAAAGTTGTACATGCTGGTCCACTGGAATTTTTTAAAGTTCATACTTAAAAGTTTTTGCTGCATCTCTAAAGAGTAAAAAGGCGACTCCCCTTGCGCCACCACAATGCCCTCTTCATTCAAGCATCTGAACACATCGGCGTAAAAGTCCTCTCCAAAAAGTGGAGTGGCGGGTCCGATGGGATCTGTGGAATCGATCACAATCACATCAAATTTTTCCTGGGTGTTTTTCATAAAGGCCACCCCGTCATCAATGATCAAATTCAACTTGGGATTTGAAAAACTCTCCGCCACTTGGGGGAAGAATTCTTTGCACACATCCACGACCACACCGTCAATTTCCACCATGGTGCAGGACTCCACCCCAGGATGTCTTAAAATCTCGCGGGCCGTTCCCCCGTCACCTCCGCCAATGACCAAAACTTTCTTGGCGGTTCCATGAACAAACATGGGAACATGAGAAATCATTTCGTGATAAATGGCTTCGTCTCTTTCGGAAAGCATAAAAAAACCATCGTGAAGAAGAACTTTCCCGTGATGAACGGTGTCGTAGATTTCGATCTTTTGAAACTGACTTTGCTTTTCAAAAAGCTTTTTCTTCAATCCAAATCCAAAAAGATAGGAACCTTCCGGAGATTTTTCGAGAACAAAATCCTTCCCATTCACTTCACTCATTGCAGTCCCTCCATTTTCGTCGCCGGCAAGTAGTCGTTCGCCTCCATAAAATGGGAGGAGTAGGAAACGGTGTAACCGGACTTTAACGTCTGCTGATAACGGTTTCGCGCCACATACTGGGGCACACTCAAATCGGGAACCTGGTGGTCGGGTCGGAACCAAATCACATCAAAGGACTCGGGCTGAAAGATCTCTAAAATATGACTGAGCTGATGCTTAACGGTTTCGTTGATGTCCAAATTGGTCTCAAAGCTAACATAGGATCCAATTTCCTCTGGAGTGACATGCACGGTGTAGTAGTTGCTTCCACTCAAAGCATTCAAGGAATAGCCTCGAGGTTGAAACAAATAATCGTCCACTTTGAAGCCTGGAAAAATAGTTTCAAGCTTCAATAGATCTCTGACCTGTTCAATGGTGTGGCCCGGAGAATTTAAAATTTCTTTGGCGTCCCCTTGAAGATTGTACATCAACAGCTCAAAAGTCACATCTGAAGGGGCCGGTTGATAGGACCGATCCATTTCGAACAGCATCAAGTGATGCTCGTCGGGCATTCCAAAGCGATAGGACGTTCCCTTTACACTGGGGCTTAAAAACTTCACATCGCTAAAGTAGTTGGTGCTTTGAAGGTGGGGAAAGTATTCGTTCTTTCTTTCGTAAATCAAAGACTCAATGGATTCCGGAGAAAAACGATTAAAGAAAAACTTTACGGCTTTGACCAAAGTGGTGGTGCCACAAGTGATCATGGTCAAATGATCTTTCCAAACAAACAGACTGCTTTCAGACAACAAATAAGCCGTACAGTCCTCTGTGGAAATTTCCGAAATGATCTTCGCACCCGCATAGGCCACCATTTGATCCCAAAAGTCCTTTGAAATTTCCATCAAGTTGAACTGGGAACCGACAACGATCTCTACTTTTTTCTCAGAACCTTCAAAAAACAATGCCTCAACCTCCAGCAGCCCTTTGAGCCGATGGAACGTAGCACAATCAGGATTCTTTGACAAACTGTCTCCAGCTGTTTAGCCGCTAAATATGCAACCTCTAGTGAGTGTCATTATTCCAGTCAAAGACCGCAGCGAGTCCCTCTTAAAGGCCTTGGTTTCCCTTGAGAATCAGGTGTTTCGAGACTTCGAGATCCTTGTAGTGGACGATCACTCGCAGGTGAGCCCTTCAAAAATCCTGGAGTCCTACAATCCCAAAGTGTTCCGGCAGCGAAAAAACCTGGGCGAACACATTCCGCCCATTCCCATTCGTTGGCTGCTTGCAAAAGGGGAAGGCGTCAGTGCCGCTCGAAACACCGGGATCGAAGCCTCAAGCAGCGAGTTCATTGGTCTGCTGGACTCTGATGACGAATGGGCTCCAGAGAAGCTTTTGAAGCAGATTCAGTATTTGGAAGATCATCCTCACATTCCCTTGGTTCACACGGACGAAATCTGGATTCGCAATGGCGTTCGGGTCAACCCCATGAAAAAACATCAAAAAAGCGGAGGCCGCATCTTCGAACGTTGCACTGAGCTTTGCGTGATTTCTCCATCGGCCAGTGTTTTTCGAAGAGAGCTGCTGGATCAGGTGGGAATGTTCGACGAGTCCTTTGTGGTGTGCGAAGATTATGATCTGTGGCTTCGAATTGCTTCCAAATTCGAGATTGGCTACATCGACGAGGCTTTGACGCTTAAGTATGGAGGCCACGAAGATCAACTTTCCAGAAAATATCACTCTATGGATTTGTGGAGACTGCGCGCCCTCTCTAAACATTTAAAGGGCGATGGCCTTAGTGAGCTTGAATTGAAAAAGGTCAAAGAACAAATTCGCTTGAAAGGCGAGGTGTTGATGAAAGGATTTATCAAACATCAAAATTACACCCATGTGGATGAGGTCCAAGGTTTTCTCAAACAGGCCTTTCTGTAAAATTCTCTTTTTCCTGCTATAAAAATTTTCTTCTTTTCATAACAGTTCTTTTTCGACACATTACCCCTCTAGGGGGAAAATGCATTGAGACTTTCGAGGATAAAATTGAGGCTTCTTTTAAGATCTGCGGGGCAGAAAAACACGGTGCTGTGTTTTTTTCTCGGCTTCGCGATTCTTTTTGCTGCAACTTCTTCTGCAGGAACCTACGACGGGACATACGGCGAGAAATATGAAGACACCTATGGCTCGGACCTCGAAAAAATCTTTGAAAGCCTATTTGTTTTAAATATTGAAACTTACAAAACAAAAGGATTTCGACTTTACAGCACTCCCGCCCCCGACTTTCAAAGCTTAAAAAAGGCGTCTGAAAAAGGGCTTTATAAAACCTATCCCGAATTTGTGGAGCATCTTAAAACCACCTATCCTGATTTTTATCAAAATTCTGTGATGGTGGTGGGGTCTCAAAGTCTTCAGTTTTCCAATCTTGCCCACCCTCGGCGAATTTTTTACGGAGGCGGCAAAGTTCTTACTCTGCAAACCAACAGTGTAGAGATGATGGAAACTTCTTCCGGCAAAAACTTTGAGTTCAACGAAATTCTTTTTTCAAATCAAAACGGCCCCACTTTTCACGAAAACCCCAAAGCCTGCCTGGCCTGTCACGGAGTTCATTCCCGTCCCATTTGGGAGCCCTATGACTTTTGGCCTACGGCCTTGAATTCTTTTTCTGGATTTTCCAGCAGCGAAGAGGAAACCCATTGGATTCAAAAGAATCTCGCCAGCACTACGTCCGAGGACTCTGCGATGAATGGCTTTACCTCTTATCTCTATCATCTGAATTTGGAAAAATGGGCCCAGTCTGAAATGCCGATTCAATTGAAAAAATCTGGCCTTCTTCCTTTTGCCCTGGGAGTTCTCGCCCACTGCGATGAGGATACCTTTTTTGCCAAAAATTTTCTTCCTCCTTCGGTCAGATCAACCTTTGAAGCAGACTTTCTGGAGCGCAAACGCTACGGAAATCAAGCTCTGACTTCTTTTCAAACCCTCCTGGATCGCACTTACAGAAATGTTTTTGGAGTGAGTCCCAATCGCAGGATTTTTTCAGAAAAAGGGCAAAGAAAAATTCTTTACTACACGAATTTCGGATGGGCCTTAGAACAGGCGGGTCTTCAAATTTCAGATTTTATTTTGTCCCATGCTGGAAACGAAGAGATCGTTTTCACTCCTTCTAGTTTTGGAACCGATCTGATCGGAGAGCTTTACCTTCATCGTCCTCATCTTTTTGAGGGGATCACTTTGTCGAAATTTTATCTCTCTCCAGAGAAAAAGCATTTTATGATTGTCCCTGAGTGCTCCCAGCTGGCAAAGCTCAGCCAAGAATCCCTCAAAGATTTTGAACCTAAAGACCAAAGACTCAATTCCTTGGCTCAAGTCTCTGACCGCCGACCCGCCCTCAGTCGTTGTATCAAATGCCACAGCCTGCCCGATGATCTGTATTCTCCGGATTTAAAAATGGCTCCTTACATTCCCTTTGATCGTCCTCAAGAATTGAGTTTTTTGCTTCAATCCACATCTTTGGGTGAACGGATCCTGAATCGCATTCATCGCAGAGACGAAAAACAAATGCCTCCAAAAACTCCTCTAACGGACACAGAAACCGATGCCATGGTGGAACTTATTCAGAGGCTTTCCAGTTCGCACTGAATTCTTTTTGAATGCGATCTTCAAAACCATCCGGAATCAAATTCTTTCGCATCTTCACATGAATCACTGGAGGAGAAGCGCGGTAGCCGATTTCCACTCCCTCCAAATCTCGAAACTCCGAAAGCACCAACTCAAAACGCTCCGCCACTTCGGACTCGGGCAAACGATAGATCTGCCATTTCACCCAAGGAGTCAGGGTTCCTTTGGGAAGTCGTGGTTCCACGTGATCCGTCCACATGGGTTTGAGTTCTTTCGGAGGGCCGGGAAGCACAATCAACTGATGCTTGGACGTTTTCAATTCAAAGCCATTTGCGGTGCCCACAGAATTTGGAAGGATGTGGCAACCCACTGGAAAAAAGCACTGCCTCTTGTGGGACCCCTTGGGAGTGCGCCCCCGCGTGGCCAGCTTTTCAACCAAACTTTGCCAACTGGAGTCCGAAAACTCCAAGTCCTTTCCGGCCCACTTCGCAACCACATCTCGAGTCAAATCATCCCGCGTGGGGCCAAGGCCCCCCGTTAGAACCAAAACATCTGAGGTCGAAATGTAGTCCAAAGCTTTCAGCATATGATCCCATTGATCCGGAACCGTCAGGTGATGAACAATTTCCAAACCTAAGGATTCCAAACGGTCCGAAAGCCATTGAACATTGGTGTTCAAAATCTCACCGGTGATGATTTCTGTTCCAATGGTTAAAAGACTCACTTTCATGGTCACGTGCCCTTTCCCGACTACTCAAGCTCTCAAAAAAGTGAGAACTTACTTTATGGCTGAAAATTCTGACGATCCAAAACCCCTCGATAAAATCAAATCCAGTGGCTTTTCTAGAGGATTATCCCTGTTGAAAGCATCAATCAAGGCCGGATCTTTCGCCGCAAAGCAATTGCGCCAGTCTTCCAAGAACCCCGAAGAACAATTGGCCTTTATTCTTCGCCAGGTAAAAGGTTTTACCGATGAAATTGGTCAATTGAAAGGCAGTGCCATGAAGGTGGGACAGTTGCTGTCCACCTATGGGGAACACTTTCTGCCTCCCGAAGCGAATAAAATTTTAAAATCTCTGCAGCAAAAATCTCCACCAGTTTCGTGGTCCGTGGTCGAAAAGCAATTGAAATCCGAGTTGGGCGAAAAAATGAATCTCTTAGAGATCGACTGCAAACCGATTGCGTCTGCATCCATTGGACAAGTCCATCGTGCCACCATCAAAGACACCGGCCAAAAGGTTGCTTTAAAGGTTCAGTACCCTGGAGTGGATCAGGCCATTGATTCCGACATGAAGCTGTTCAAACTGATGCTTGGAAGTTTGAATTTGCTTCCCCGAGGAGCCAACATGGGACAGATCTTCGAAGAAGTCCGTTCCATGCTGGTTCAAGAAATGGACTACCGCCAAGAGTTGGCGTTTACGAATTTCTTTTACGAGCAGCTTCAAGAGGACTCGCGCTATTTGGTCCCCAAGACTTTCCCAGAATTTTGCACCCAAAGAATCATGGTCACGGAATTTATGGAAGGTGTCGCTGTGGACTCGCCGGAGGTGGAAGCGCTTTCTTTAGAGCGCCGCAATCGACTGGGCGAAAACTATTTGGATTTGTACTTAAGGGAGCTTTTGCAATTTCAAAAAGTACAAACCGATCCTCACTTTGGAAACTACCGGGTGAAAATTGATTCCGAAGGACAGCAAGATCAACTGGTACTTTTTGATTTTGGCGCCATTCGCGAAGTCCCTCCTGAGTTTCTAAAAAATTATCGAAGCCTTATTGAGGGCGGTCTTGAACAAAATTCTGAACAGATCATTAAAACCGGAAAAAACCTCAAACTGATTTTTGATGAAGATTCGCCAGAATTAACCCGTCGATTTGAAGAGCTGTGCTTACTGATCACCGAGCCTTTTTCCAACCCTGAAGATCATCGAGTTCCCTCAAATTTGATGGACTCCGAAGGACGTTATGATTGGGGTGGAAGTGATCTTCCAAAAAGAGTTGCCAAAAAAGGTGGAGAAATTGCATTGAATTTTAAATTGCGAAGTCCTCCCAAAGAGACGGTTTTTTTAGACCGAAAGTTGGGAGGCGTATTTATCTTTTTAAAGGTTCTTCAGTGCAAGATGGAAACTCGCACTTTGCTTATCGAACGCTTGAAGACTTTTTCTCTTTAAGAATTTCATCCAAGCCTTGGAAAACCCCTTCACTGGCTTTTTCCATTTCGTTGGCACCTTCAATGATGCGCTCCATATTTTCATCCACATGGTCCAGGTAATCAAAGATGCGCTTGGTTCCATCGTGAACTTTCGCGTGATCCGATTCCATGGTTTTGTAACTGTGCAAGTGAGAGAAGTTTTGGAAACCATCCCCTTGATAGTACCACTTTCCAAGACGGCAGTTGTGGTGACTGACAAAGTTGAACGCCGGCTTTCCCTCTAGAATCGAAAGGTAAGTGTTGATCTTCCAGATCACGTGATCCAGTTTCGCCAAACTCATAAAGATATCATCATTTGTAGAGACAATGCTTTTGTGAGCCTGTTTGTTTTTCACTAAAGTGTCTGCGATCACTTCGTTCAAAAGCTGAACCACACGGTTTACTTTCTCAGAGCTGACCTGAGAGTCAGAGGTGTTCTTCTTCAAGGTCTTAGAAATTTCAGCAAAGCTCCCTGTTCGATCTGTGATCGCCGTGAGCAATTTAGACGTGGATTCAGAGAGTTTTTGAATTTCAGAAGCCACCACAGAAAAACCTTTTCCAGCCTCACCGGCTCGTGCCGCTTCAACGGCTGCGTTGAACGACAAAAGTTTGGTTTGCATAGCAATTTCCGAGATCCCATTGATCGCATCCAAGATCAAGTTCACACCTTGATCGATTTCTGCAGAGGCCTTGTTGGTGGCTTCCAGATTTTCCTGAAGCTGAGTGGTTTGGGAGTAAACATCTTTTGACTGTGTGTTTATGGTTTCAAAGGCTGAAGCCACTTGATCCAAAATCTGAAGGGCATCGTTGTTGGTTGCCACCGAAACCGCAAGGTTACTTTGAATTTTGGTCAAACCATCTTTGAGATGGTAGTTTTCTTTTTCTAAAAGATTCAGCTTCTTTTTCAAAGTTGCGATTTCATTTTGAGCCGCTTCCAAGCCCGAGTCCATCAACGTGGTTTCGTCTTCAACCAGACGCAAGTGGTCTTGGGGTTCATCGACTTCGACTTCATCCATTGGGGCTTTTGAAAATAACTTCATAGAAGACTTATCGGAAGTTCAACTCCCCGCAAAAGTCTTGAGTTCAAAAAAAATTTATCTTCGAAATAAATTTCGAGCCCTCTAAAGTCTAAATTTAACGAATATCAATTTATAAACTATAGGACAAAACCTTTGGCCAGATCCCGAGTGATGTTTTTCTGATGGGCTTCAATGGTTCCACCACCAATTTCCAAGAGCTTGGCGTCGCGCCACAATCTTTCGACCACATACTCACCCACATAACCGTAACCGCCCAAAACTTGAATGGCTCGATCTGCAACATTCTTCCCCATGGTCGAGGCAAACAACTTTACCCCGTCACTGTCCAAACGCTGGCCCCCTTGAGACAGGTCCATGCGTCGAGCCGTGTCATAAACATAGGCTTTCCCAGCCATGTACTCGGCGTAAGAATCGCCAATGGCTTTTTGAATCTGACCAAAAAAACTCAAAGGTTTTCCAAAGGCTTCCCGCTCTGCGGAATATTTCATCATGATGTCCAAGGAACGCCGCGCGATGCCCAAGCTCATGGCAGCCAAAGTCAATCGCTCCAGTTCCAAGTTGCGCATCATGTGCATCATGGAGTCCCCTTCTTTTCCAATCAAATGTGAGGAGGGAACCACACAGTCCTGAAAAACCAACTCTGCCGTATTGCTGGCGCGCATTCCCAATTTGTCCTTAATCTTTTGCCCCACGGAAAAACCCTGAAAGGACTTTTCCACAAAAAATGTGGATATCTCTGGTCGCCCCCCCTTTTCACCGGTGATTGCGTACACCAAAACGCCATCTCCGGGCGTGTTCTCCTCGTCAATTGTCCCATTTGTGATCCACATCTTGCGTCCGTTCAAAATGTACGAATCGCCCTTTTTTTGTGCAGTGGTTTTCATTCCCAAAACATCGGTTCCCACATGGGGTTCAGACATGGCCATGGAACCCACCCACTCGCCGGTGCACAACTTTGGAAGCCAAGATTTCTTTTGATCTTCATTGGCGTTCATCACCAAGTTGTTCACGCAAAGCATCGAATGGGCCAAATAGGCCAAACAAAATCCTGGGTCACTGGCAGAGATTTCTTCATGGGCGATCACTGCCGCAGAGGCATCCATTCCAGAGCCCCCGTAGGCCTCTGGCACTGTAATTCCAAGGAGTCCGATCTCGCCAAGGCTTCGGAACAACTCCAAGTTAAACTTCTCTTCGCGGTCGTATTGGTGCGCTTGAGGCTCTACCTGGTTGGTGACAAAATCCTTTACCATGGAGCGAAGCATGCTGTGCTCTTCCGTGGGATTGTACAGATCAAAGGACTTCATATCCATGGGGCCTCCTTGAAGTGGTCTGAGCCATTTTTGTAGGGAACCGTTGAAATTTAATCTCCCGTCAGTGGCCCGTCAACAGGGCTTGCCCCGCGGGGGCCTTCACGCCATACTCGAGGGAAATTTATGAATTCCGTGATGAAGCCCATTTATTTGGACCACAATGCGACAACTCCTCTGGATCCTCGAGTTTTGGAGGCCATGTCGCCCTATTTGGTGGAGCATTTTGGAAATGCCTCCTCCAACTCCCATCCCTATGGATGGCGGGCTCAGATGGCTGTGGAAAAGGCTCGCACCCAAGTGGCTGATCTTTTGGGGTGTGCCCTTTCGGAAGTGATCTTTACCAGTGGAGCCACCGAGAGCAACAACCTGGCATTGCAGGGATCGTTTATTCATTTGTTAGAGAGTGGATCGTTTTCGGCGAGCACGCCTCCCCACTTCATCACTTCCAACTATGAGCACAAAGCGGTGCTGGAAGTTTTTGACCGCTTGAAGGTCTTGGGTGCGGAAGTGACTTTTATTGATGTGGATGAAGAGGGTCGCGTGCTTCCTGGGGCTTTGAAGAAGGCTCTGAAGCCCAATACTTATATGGTGTCTATTATGGGTGCCAACAACGAAATCGGCAGCATCAATCCGGTTCGGGATTTGGCGCAAGTTTGTTCCGAAAATGGAGTGTTGTTTCACACCGACTGCGCGCAGTTGGTGGGACGACAGGATTTGAACTTTGCTCGAGATGGAATTTCATTGATGTCTTTGTCGGGTCATAAGATTTATGGGCCGAAGGGCATTGGAGCTTTGATCATCAAAGAGGATGTGCAAAAGAAGATTGCTCCTTTTATGGTGGGTGGAGCGCAGGAAAAAGGAATTCGTCCAGGCACATTGAATGTGGCGGGAATTGTAGGTCTTGGTGAAGCCTGCGCTCTGTTGAGTCAGTCCATGGATGATGAGATTGAGCATTTGTCGGGTTTGCAGCGAAGAATTTTAGATTGGGCCAAATCTTACGGTGATGAAGTTGTTATTAATGGCTGTGAGACCGAGCGGCTTTGCAACAATGTGAGTTTGAGTTTTAAGACTTTGCCCGCGGACCGATTGCGAAGTGCATTGAAGACGGTGGCTTTCAGTTCTGGATCTGCTTGCACTTCGGCCAATCCCACTCCGTCCCATGTGTTGATGGCATTGGGGAGAGATCAAGGGTTGGCTCAACGGACCGTTCGGTTGGGGTTGGGTCGAAAAACCACTGCGGATGAAATTCAGTTTGTGCTGGAGCAGTTGACCAAGACTATCGAGTCGTAGAGCTTTTCCTTTTTGAAAGTTCAATTTGTTGCAAGTCCCTTTTTTTAATTCTTACTTACTCCGAGAGCCGATTCTTTCTGAACTCATTTGCAAAATATTTTCATTCACAGAAGCTTCTCGTTTATACGAAAAGGACCTCCCGTAAACGTGAAGTGTTTTGCCCGCAGGGCAAATACGGGAAGAGCCCCATGGATGGGCGTGTCCTTTTCGTATCAAAGGAGAGACTTCAAAAAAGGAAATTTACCTCAGAATTCTCGAAACCATCCTTTGTACCAAGTGCATGCTCAGATTCCACGAAGTGCAGAAACAGTAATGACTGACCCATATGTCGAATTCTTCTAAACGTCGGCCAGAGACAAACATTATAAAATTTAAACTCTCATCGAAAATATCGATGAAAAATAATCTCATCTTGAAGTGGATTCACGGGGAACATTTGCGCCGAGGTTTGTATTTCCAAATTTGGAAGACTTCCATTTCATTGCGAAAGATGTAGTTGTTGACGTTCCAACTCTCTCTTCCCCAACTGAGAATTTTTGTGAACGGGCGAAGTTTCCAAAGCCCCCTTCCCAATTTTCGAGCCATCAGTCCTGTGAAGGCACGAATGAATTTGTTGTAGTTTTCCCTTTTTGAAATTCTCAGAAGAATGTGGATGTGATTCCGCTGGACACTCCAAGTGAAGACGCGGTGACCGAAACGGTTGGCTTGCCGGTCCATTGTGCGTTGGATGAAGTCACGATTTTTAAAGAGCGTATTTTTGTTGGCCTTAAGTACCAGGTGAAGAGGTTTCTTTGAAGAAAGGGTTCGTTGCTGTTTGCGTGTGTTATTCAGCGAACCACCACATTCCATTTTTGGTTTCGGAAGAAGCTGGAGTTGTTTCATAAAGTGACGCCTTTTCTTGCAACGAATTGCTTGTTTTCTCAAAGGTCCGTTAAACACCGTGAGTGCATTCAAAAGGTTTCTGGGATTGAGAAGTTAAACCAAAATCTACCACGACATTTTAAATCCTCATTTTTGCCAATTTTGAAATCTCCAATGAATTGTAAAACCGTGGTTAGAGAGGGTTTTAATGAACCTGTGACTTCGCCCATGGAATGAGGTTTAAAAAGATGTTCCTGGTGGTGTTTCAAAAATTAATTTGTTGTCAGCGAAATTCTCAATGACAAAAAACCTGTCAATGTTTTTTTTGTTTCCCTCAAACAAATCCCTCAAACAAATCC
>DKGG01000040.1 GCA_002453155.1 Bdellovibrionaceae bacterium UBA6776 | reverse complement strand
AATTTTTTCAAAACCTTTTGATCTCAGTGAGTTCTGTGAATTTGTTGGATCTTTAAAGGAAGAACATAAAGAAGACAGTAACGCCCCCCTTTACTCCCCCCTCCTTCCCATCTATTGCACGGGAGAACCTGGAGCGCAACTCAATGGGTTCCTTGATAGATTAGATCATTTGGAAGGTCTTCACCTGCCCTTTTTGATTTCCACTCTCATGGCCACAAAAACTACTGGAAGCCTTTATGTGACCCTCCCATCAAAAGTGAAAGGCCGCATTGGCTTTGAAGAGGGCCATATCACCCAAGTTCAATTGGATCAGTCCAAGACTCTCATTGGTCATTTACTGATGGATTTGGGGTTCCTTGAACCTGAAGACTTAAAAGAAGCACTCGAAAACCAAAAAGACCTGCGCATCGGAGAAAAACTGATTGATCAGATGTCCATCAGTCCCCATGCCATTGATTTGGCTTTGGCCGAGCAAAAAGTGCTTCGCCTCAGTCAAATGGTCACACCTGGAGAGTTGGAATTGAAATTCGAATTTCAAGCTATCGAAAGCAGCGAAGAGCCGCCAATTACAGAGAAAAGAATTCGACAGCTTTTTCAAGAAATTGGTGAATCCAAATATGACCATGCCATTTTAGAAGAGTTTTTTGCTCCCTCACTTCACTTCAAAGTAAAAGTGCAAACTCCCACCTTTCAATCTTTTGCACAGTCCACTTTGTTTCAATGCCTTTCTCCACTAACACCTGGAGAAGCGTTGGTTCATTTGTTCTGCCGAGATATCCTTCCTCTCCCCCCAGAAAATAATGAGGAAAATTCCTACAAGGCCATTCGGGAGAAGTATGAATCTCTTCGAATGTCTTTAAAGAAGAAAAACCATTTCGAAGTACTTGGACTTTCTATAAAATCCCTCAACCGAGACATTGAACGAGCCTATTCCAATATTAAAAAGTCAATGAATCACAACCACGAACTTCTTGAAAGAGCCGATGCCTTAGACTGTTACAACGAGATCCTCCATCGGGTGGAATTGGCCTATAAAATCCTTTCCAATGATCTGACTCGCAGTGAATACAAGCAGTTCCTTGACGCTGAAGCCGCCCACCGCTTAATGAACAAATCGGGAGATCTCCAGGAAGCCATTTACCTTTTGGAATCCGGAGATTACGCGAGAGCTTTTCAAAAATTTCGCGCCCTCGACGAGGAAAAGCTCAATTTTCAAGAACTCAAATCTTACTTGATAGTTTCTCGCTCTAAAGCGAATCGCAGCATCGTCTTGGAGAGTGAGCTGAACAGTGTCTATCCAGAACACCGACAAAATGCTGCGTACATGCTAGCCAAGGCTTTCTTTTACAAAGGCGCCCAGAATTACGAGATGGCCATTCAATATTTCAAACGAGCGTTGATTTATGAGCCCAAATCAAAATTCGCAATGCGAGAGCTGGAGTCCTCAAAAAGACGTCTGGCAAAAAAGAAATCTAAAGCTGGGATTTTGGGCGGAGTGGTCGACACTCTTTTTTCAGGAAATTCAAAGAAAAAGGTCTCTTGAGCTTTTAAGAGCCCTTTTTAAACAAAGTCTTCACAAAATTTTTGCGATCCCTATCTACTTTAGGAGCGGACGAGATGAGCTTTTTCTCCGCTCTTAAAATTTGCTGAACCTTGGAAGGCTCAAAGGTTTCTTTCACGTCATTCTTCTGAGAGTTCAGATAGGCTTTGTAATCTTCCTCGCGACCTGCCGAGGAGGAACCAACATGAATCGACTCGTCCTCTTCTGGAGATCTTTCCAGGTAAATTTCATCATCCTCATTCGAATTTCGCTCCAAGGTCGTCGTGGAATCTTCCACTCCAGGAAGTTGTCCACGAAACTTCTGAAATTTTTCGAGCAAAGTGCTCACGTCCACCTGGCAACTTTGAGCCACAGCTTCTATCAATTGAGTGGGTTTCACCGGACTTGAAATCCTTTGAACATCTGCCCCCAACAACTTTGGTCCCTTAGATTGCGAGGTGAGAAAGATAACCTTTAAATCTGTCCGTTGTGACTGCACCATGGCAATGACCTTGGCCGAATCAAACTTTCGCCCTTCTTCGTTGAGGATCAACAGATTGGGGTGAAATCCCAGCAGGCGGTCCCTCAAAGATCGGGAATTTTGAAGTGCGTCCACGTCAAAACCCAGTTTTTTCAAAAGGATCTGAATGAACATCAATTCCGAATAGTCATCCAAAAGAAGCAATACTTTATTCACAATTCTAGGCTATCCCCCTCCCCCCAGCCAGAAAAGACCAGTTTTCCCACGAGTCCCTAGAGCACAGTCTGGACAGGACCCCGATAAAGGGCTATACACAGGGCTTTGAGGAAAGGTCCCTATGCAACAAAAAGAACGCACCGAAAAAATCCATCTTCCTAAACGTCACTTTCAAGTGGATTCCGCAAAACAAAAAGTTCTCATTGGAAGCGATCAGCCTTTGGCTTTGATCTCTGGACCTTGCGTGATTGACTCCAAAGAGCTGATCTTTGAAACCGCAAAATACATGACCGACTTGACCCAGAAGCTTGGGATTCCGCTGATCTTCAAAAGCTCTTACGAAAAAGACAACCGGGGCTCTGAAAAGAACTGGAAAGGACCCTTGGCTGAAGAAGGCTTGAAAATTTTGAAATCTGTTCGCGAGGAATTTGGAGTTCCCGTACTGACCGACGTTCATCGTGTGGAAGATGTGGAAGAAGTGGCCGAGTACGTGGATGTGCTTCAAATCCCTGCGTACATGTGCCAACAAACTTCATTGGCCATTGCTTGCGGAGAAACCGGACGCCCCATCAATGTGAAGAAAGGGCAATTTCTTGCTCCAGAAACCATGGCAGGAGTGGTCGGAAAGATTCACTCCACAGGAAACAAAAATGTGCTCCTCACTGAGCGTGGCGCCAGCTTTGGTTACAACCGTTTGGTCGCGGATATGCGCTCCATCCCCATCATGCAAGAGACTGGTGCTCCCGCATGTTTTGACGCCACCCACGTGATTCGACTTTATGGAATTTCCTCTGCAGACCCTGCGGGCGGAGAACCTCGCTTCGTCCCTCACTTGACCTTGGCCTCTGTGGCCGCGGGTGCGGACGCCTTGTTCTTGGAAACCCATCCTCGACCAATGACTGCAAAGTGTGATGCTGCATCTCAATTGAACATGGCTCACATGGAAGATCTGCTGAAAATGGCATTGGCCGTTCGTAAAGCCATTCAAAAACCCGAGAATGTGGGTGAAATCTCCGCTCCGACTTTGTAGAATTTGAGGCTGTGAGACTGAAGAACCTTACGGCCTACCGCTACATTTTCTTCGAAATGCTGCCTTCCTTCATCATCGGCGTGTTGGTGTTCTTAGGCATCTTGCTGATGTTTCAAGCTCTGCGGCTGACGGAATTTATTCTGATTCACGGCGTGGATGTTCGAACCATTGGCCGCATCACCTTGTATCTTTCAGTCAGCTTTTTACCCGTCATTCTCCCCATGAGTTTGCTGTTTAGCATTTTGCTCACCTACAGTCGGATGAGTCAGGACTCTGAAATTGTGGCCTTTCGAGCGTTGGGCGTAGGGCAACGCCAGCTTTTGATCCCCGCCTTACTGATTAGTCTTTTTGCCACAGTGATATCACTTCAAACCGCCCACAATGTGGGCCCTTGGGGAAACTACAATTTTGAAAGACTCATTCATGAATTAGGCACTCAGAAAGTAGGAGCGTCCATCAAGGCGGGAGTATTTTCCGAGGGCTTTTTTGATTTTGTTGTTTACGCCAATGATGTGGATACAAAAACAGGAAAGTTGGACCGAGTTTTTATTTATGACGAAAGGCAACCCGATTCACCTCTAACAATCATTTCTAAAACGGGCCGTGTGATTCAAGAAAAAACCCCGGAAGGTTGGAAGGCCTCACTGGAGCTTCAGGATGGAAAGATTCACCGCACCGTCAACAAGACTTACACTCAAATCAGTTTTGAAACCTACGAGGTAAAACTTTTTGATCCTCATGAAGCCAGCGATCGAAAAAAATCTCCGCCTTCCATGACCACGGTTGAAGTGGGAAAGAAACTAGATGATCCCAATTTAGATGAAGGCGAACGAAAAAAACTGAGCGTGGAGTATCACCGCCGCTGGTCATTACCTTTTGTCTGTTTGGTCTTTGGACTGATCGGAGTGGCCCTGGGAACCACCGCCAACCGAAGACATGCAAAGTCCTCGGGTTTCGTACTGTGTCTCATCGTCATTGTCACTTACTGGGTTTCCTACGTAATTGCTGAAGGTGTTGCGCGCAACGGACTTGTTCCAGCCTGGGTTTCTCTGTGGGCTGGAAATTTGGTCTTCTTCATTTTTGGTGTTAAGAAGTTTCGCTCCACCGAATAGGTTTCTAAGGCCACAAAAATCGTAGCCCTTCTTCCAAATCCCGTCCCTCCACCAAAAGTTGTGCGCCACTCTTTATCAACTCATTGTTTCCACCCCCTCGACCCTGCCAAGGGGAAAAAGGCAAACAGTAAATGTCCTTTCCCAGATCTCCCGCCTGCTTTGCCGTGACCATGCTTCCAGAGCGAGGACTGGCTTCCACCACAACCAAGGCTTCCCCCAGGGCAGCAATCAGGTGATTGCGTTGGTGGAAAAAGAATTTTCTCATCTCCTGCCGAGGGGGATAAGTACTCATCACCCCACCCAGATTTCCAACGAAATCTTGAATCCGAGGCTTTAAGCTGTCCGGATAACACTCAAGCAATCCCGACGGCAAAACACACAAAGTTCCATATATCAGATTTGAAATTTGATGGGCCCATTGATCCACTCCGCGGGCCCCGCCGCTAACAACAATCATCCGGTGGCGCCTCAAGATGGGTGGCAGATGATAGCTCATCCACTCCAAGGATTCGCGAGCCGGAGTTCGACTACCAACCACACTTAAACAGCGAGATTGATTCCAAATGGGCTCACCCAAGTACGATATAAAAAGAGGAGGCTTTAAAAGAGAACGAAATATCCGCGGATAGTTCTCTGAATAGAAGTCACAATACTTAAATTGACCACGATCTTGATCTTCTAAAAACTCAGACCACTTTGTCCTCCACGATATTTTTTCCAGATGGAGGCGCAACTCCGAGCGAAGCTGTTTGAAGATTTCATCAGCATCATGATCGATCAAATTTGATATTTGCAAAAGGTCTGTAGAATCAAACGAGGCACCAAAAAGCGAGGCATACAAAATTGAGGAGTGAGTCCATTTCATAAAATAGACCTCCTTGCAAAGTCATGATCCTGTAAAGCCCAGGTTCATTTTGCTAACAAAAAATATCTTAGACGGTTTTCGGATCAGAAACGATCCGAACCCAAACTTTGATCTCCAGTCCTTAACTCTTGAGAACCTCCCAGCACAACTGCTGTTGCAAAAGATCCTCGAACATCCACGACTTGAACTTGCCCCACCGGCGACTGAGTGTATTTGACCAACGGTTTTGGCGAGCGCCACTCTTTTTGCTTCACCTCTTGGATGACGAAAATATCCCCTTTTTCCACGCCATCTACCTGCCCCCGATTGAGGAATACCAAATTTCCAGTTCCATAGAGAAAGGAATTGCTATCGGAATGTCCGCCAATAATTCTTACGGGTACATCAGAAACACGGCCCGCCTTCATAAAATCAATACCTTCCAAACGCCCCGGCAACAGCTTTAACCCGTTCAATGGCAAACCGACAGTTTGATCAACAACAGCCCGAAAGTAGATGTATCCGGGTGAGGATTGATCCGGCGTCACCTCTTCCGTCAATGAAATCTGGGCCGCCATACGAAGCACCTGCCCCTTAACACTGCGATCCCCTCTTTGTTCGTAGACATTTCCTTGGGGATTCACAATGATATAGTGTTTTCCTGCAGAAGGCATTGCGTTGGCTTTGAACCTAACAATAATAGACTTTCCTCGAAGCATAAGCTCCGCATTTTTAAGTGTTTCAATCACTTCACCTTCAAAGTTCACTGGGGCATCCAAGATCAAACTCTGTATCATTGCCACTTGTTTAGGCTTTACCTGCTTGCGAGGAACAATTTCCACACCCCAGTTGTTAAAATCATCTGCCGGCTGATAAACACTGCTTTGCCAAGTCGGAAAACTTGGAGGAACATTTTGGAGGACCGGACGAAATCCTCGATCGCTTTTGATGTCCGTTTCTTCATTGAGCTCGGTCTTTTCTCGAGTGCCCATAGGTAAATTCTCGTCAACAGCAACCAAGGAGTTCTGCTCGGAAATTAAAAATGATGGTTCCGAATTTACACCACCCATTTTAAATTGAATTTCGTTTCCAGGTTCAATCAAGTGGGGATTTTCAATGCGAGAGTTGACGGCCCAAACCTTTGGCCAATAATTCCCATCCCCAAAAAAAATCTCACTGATCATCCAAAGATTATCACCAGGCTGAATCTTATAGGTTTCAGATCTAAGGGGAGACGTCATATCTTTCCATGCCTGCTGGTCGGTGGGTTTGGAATAGTAATTTAAATAGAGCTCATGAAGCCTTTCTTCTTGGGCTGTTTGAGCCCAAGCAGAGACTCCGAAGGATAAATAGGTTAGGGTTCCGCCCAGCACGCAACCCAAAATTTTTGTTTTCACTTGGGGAAACAAGTTCACCGGTCCTCCTTGACCTTTATCGATCCAGTCTCCTTTACTTTACTCTCAAGAGCCTTCTTTCTAAAGTGGCTCGTCGAGACTCTGGACTTCCGGGATAGTTTTTTTGCAGTCGCGACAGGACCGAATCCGCTTGTTTGGGGAGATTCAGCTTTTTATAGGTCATCGCCTTTGCAAAAAGTGCTTCACGGCGCTTGACGCTGAGAGGACGTTTGGATTCAAGCTCACTAAAGTCCTTGAGGGCTTCTGCAAAACGCCCCTTTTTTAAAGAAAGGTAGCCTCTAAGATAAACAGCTTGATCGGTGTAGAGGCTTCGAGGATATTTTTTGCGTAAAATCTCAGTTTGTTGAATCACATCATTCAGATCTTCTTTTTGATAAGACTTCGAAAGTTTGGTGAAAACCATTTGGTCCCCTTCAGGGAAAACCTTCGACAGACTGGGCTTCGCGCCGAAAGCCAATGAGCTTCCTAAAAATGCAACAACAATGATTCCTCGCGCAAAACTGACAGACCCTGACATGTTTCCTCCTTAAAGAACTTGTCTCGATCATATGACACCCTGTCCATATTGCAACATCCACAAATGTTAAGGTTTATCCACATTTCTCTGTGTATTTACCCAACCCTTGGACCTTGGGCGAGCCTCCGGCAGAGGATTTCAGCGAATTGCTCGACTCTTAATCACAGTTAAAACTTTGAAATTATTTTGTTTTTTTATTTTCCAAGAGATTTCTGTAGAGATCTTAACAGAAATCTTAAATCCGGTTTCAGGACACTTTGCAGCACTAGAGCAATTTGAATCCAGATTCCTGGCTTTTGCCTTTTGCAAAGGGTTTGATGCGCACTTTTCTGCTGGTTTTATTTACATTTTTTGCCCTGATCTTTGCCCAAAAGATCACCATTGCTGCAAAGCGTGCCCAAAACATTTGCGCCGAACATTTTCAGAAATTGCACCATGGCCCATGGAGATCGGCATTGATCTGTGGAACTTCCCTTCGCGGCGAGGAAGATTTTGAAAATCTAAAATCTTTGGGACTGATTCATTTGATGGTGGTCTCCGGAGCTCACCTGATGTTTTTGGACCGATGGCTCCGATGGCTTCTTCGCCCCTCCCTTCCAGGACATGTTTTTTTGAAACAAGGAGTGTTGTTTGTCTACGGATTTTTTGCTGGGCTTCAAGCTCCTCTACTCCGTTCATTTTTCTCAAACGGACCGGGAAAGAGCGTTTCGTTAAGACTGATTTTGGGAGGCCTTTTGACGTTTCTTTTTTTGCGTCAATGGACTTTGTCGCTCAGCCTCAGTTGGACAGCGACCCTCTTGGTGCAATGGCCCCATTCCAAGAAACTCCACGGAGGAATCCACAGCCTTCTTATTGCGCTAGGGCTTTGTCCTCTTTTACTTTCCTTAGGACGGCCATTCATCGGAGCGGCCCTCTTCCAACCATTATTTAGCATGTATTTTGGAGGGATCCTTTTTCCTATGACCTTTCTGGGAACCGTTCTTCCTCTGGAGCCGTTGCTCAATGCGATCTGGAAGATTTTCTTTTTCAGTTTGAAACTAGGGGAACAATTCCCCTTAAGCAAATCGATGAGTGAGAACTCCGTGGCTTGGAATGTGTTATACACTTTGATGCTTCAGTTTTTCTTTTGGCGGGCCGAGGTGAAATTACGCCGGAGAAACTCTTGGTGAAGTTTCCGCCACCACTGCTTTTTGTGATTTTGATTTTCTGTTCCCTGGAGCCTAAGGCCGATATATTGGTGTTTTGGGACGTGGGACAGGGGCAATGGACCACATGGATTCAAAAGCAAGAGTGTCACCATTTTGACATGGGTGGAGAGTTGTTTCCAAAACCGGTCTTTCACCGCTGTCGCTTCAAAAAGAACTTTCTAAACATCAGTCACTTCGACTGGGATCACATCTCGTTTATTTCAGATAGTCTTCGAAAGGGATTGCACCTGTGCCTGAGCTCCTCTCCAGATCTCCGGAAATTGAAATACAGATCTTTGAGAAAAAAGATTGCGATACTGAAGCTCTGTAATTCCCCCTCACAAAAAGTACAACCTGAGAGATCTTCGCCCCTCAAGAACAATCAAAGCATTGTCTACTTTATAAAGGATTTGATCGCGCTAACTGGAGATGCACCAAAGTCAGTGGAAGAGAAGATTTCACAAAAGAGGCTCAATAACATTCGGATTCTTGGAGTAGGCCATCATGGAAGCGCCACGTCCACATCGCCCCTGTTTTTGGGCCGGATGCCACGACTCAAGCTTGCGGTAGTGAGTGCTCGAAAGAGCAAGTATGGACATCCTCATGTTCGCACGTTAGCAACATTGAAAAAATTTAAGATTCCCGTTCTTCGCACTGAGGATTGGGGCAGCATTGTTGTGGAGTTTTGATCGAATTTTTCTAGAGGATTTCTCTTGAGAGATTTCTCATGTGCATAAGCTTTTATTTCTAAATCCAAACTTAATAGAAAAGGATCTCCAGCAAGCAGGATGCGATTTGCCCACAGGACAAATGCTGGAAGAACTCAAGGAAGAGTGTGTCTGGCTCTATGAAATTCGGACTTAGGAATAAAAGATTATGCACCGAAACAGACCTCAGTAAAATCACATCCTGTTTTCTTGAATTCGACGTCCGCAATTAAGTCGCTACTCCCTATTCTAAATTCCTTTCCGTCAGACGCGTCTAACCCTGGACTCACCTGCAATTGCTCTTTAGGAAAATTGCTACACGCTTGTGGAAGGGCTTTTTCTGTAAATCTTTGAATGTAGAAGATCTGAATGAAGAAGACGGCTTTCTTATCGAATTCCTTTTCCAAGAACGAAAATCCATAAATCCAGACCCGTCCATCCATGGACTCACAATCATTTTCCTTTTAGGAAAAGTGCATCCTGCTTGATTGAGGTCCTTCAATTTTATCAATTCCTTATTCTGGGATTTGAATTTTATAAATCCAGACGCGTCCATCCATGGACTCACAAGCCTTTTCCCTTCGGGAAAATCGCATCCTGCTTCCTTGAGGTCTGGCTTTATAAATTTCAAATCCCAGAATAAGAATTCTATCCAAATTTTCATTGTGCCTACTAAACGTTGCGGCAAGGTTGATGTTTTTTAGAAGTTTCATTTGACCTTCGTTTTTTCGAATTCTTTCACACAAATTTATTTTGTGAAATCACTTATAGAATCATTTTTAAAGCAATTCTCGGCGCGACTGTCCTCTTTAATTTTAAACTTCATCAACGGACATTCCCGACCCTTAAAAATCTTTTAGAAGTAAACCTCAGAGCTAAAATCCAAAAATAAAAACCCATGGTAGTGTTCTTTCAACAGAAAGAGGATCTATGAAAATTCACAATGAACTCCTTGAACTTCGCCAAAAGGAAAAACGAATCACTTCTGAAATCTTAAACAAGTTGCAACAAATGGAAGATAGTCGCGGTTATTTGGATATGGGATACAGCTCACTTTTTGATTATTTGGTCAGGGGTCTCAACTATTCTGAAGCCACCGCTTACCAACGCCAAGCTTGTGTTCGATTGGTCAAAGAAGTTCCAGAGATCAAACAAAAAATCGATCAGGGAAGCCTGACCCTTTCGGCCGTAACTACAGCTTTTAAACATCTTCGAAAGAAGTCGGCCGAGGAAAAAAGAGAAGTTTTAAAGTCCATGGAGAACAAATCTTCTCGTGAAGTAAAAGCCCTGTTTTTGGAACCCATGAAACCAATCAAAATTCTAAAGACCGAGTATGCGGACAAAGTTTATGTAAGGTTAGAATTGACCCATGAACAAAATCAGAAATTGGAAAAGTTGAAGGCCCTAAAGTCACACAAACACAATGTGGAAAGCCTATTGATGGATCTGATTGAAAAAGAACTTAAGCTTTATGAAAATTCCCAGAGGAAATTTTCAGAGCTCAATGAAAGCAAAGGGTTTGGTGCCCCCAGATCGAAGAATCCCAGGCAGATCTCTAAGCGCCTACGAAATGATGTGCTAAAGGATGCCAGTTTCAAATGCCAACATCCTGGTTGTGATTCCAATCATTTTTTACAGATCGATCACATCATTCCCGTCCGACGGGGAGGCGATCAAAGAAGAAGTAATCTTCAAGTCCTTTGTGCCAATCACAACCGTTGGAAAGGTTGATGTGAATCATCGCCGCAACGATTTCTAAGCGCTTGGAACTTGAGTGACCGTATCCTTTGCGACTTAATTGTCATCCATCTTTTGATGGGTCACGCTCAGTGTGTTCTGTTTCCAAGATCTAAGCTTCATAATTCCAGACCCGTCCATCCATGGACTCACAATCATTTTCCTTTCAGGAAAAGCGCATCCTGCTTGATTGAGGTCTGTCTTTATGGATTTTCGATCTTGGAAAATGAGTTCGTAAGAAAGCCTTCTCTCTGAAGCAGATCTTCTACATTCAAAGATTTATAGAAAAGGACCTCCAGCGAGCAGGATGCGTTTTGCCCACAGGACAAATGCTGGAAGAACTCAAGGAAGAGTGTGTCTGGCTCTATGAAGTTTGGATTTGGAATAAAAGCTGATGCACAGAAACAAGACTCAGGAAAAATTGAACACGAAATTTACTTGGACTTCACGGGACCAAAAGACTCATCCTTTAAGACAATTTCAAACACTTCAAAAGCGCCTTGAGACAATCTGTAATGAACATCAAATGCGCCCAAATCAAATCCATAAACACGGCCTTCATTAGAACTTTCACTCAATGCATTCTTAGTCTTTTGAAACGCTGGCCGTGGGTCCAAACTTAACACTTCGGAAATTTGCTCTCGAAGAGAGTCAAAGCTTTCAACACCGTATTGAGGCAAGGATGAAAGCAAACTTTTAAAATTTTCCCCAACTCCATCGGCAAATCTCACTTCGAATTTTTCGATGGGCTTTTGTGCCCATCCTAAGGAAGCCTCTTCAACAGAATCCGTGTAAGAGATGTAGGGCTTCACATCCAAAACTGGAGTGCCGTTCACCAAATCCCCTCCCTCCAAAGAAACCTCAACACCACCCTTGGCTTCAAAATTCCAAGCGAGCACCGGAAACACAGACATTCCAATGGGATTGGGCCGATGGGGTGAGCGCGAGGCCAAGCTTCCCATTTTTTGACTTCCTCCAAGTCGTGGTGGCCGGACTGTGGCCTTCCAATCTTTGGCCCCATGCTTGTGAAAGACAAAGATCACCCAAATGTGAGAAAACGCTTCCATCCCTTTCAAGGCCGTCTGAATTCGAAAATCATCCTTAAATTTGATTTTTGTAACTATGGAGGGCGTAAGGTTGGGCTGTCTGGGCACACCGAATTTGGAAGGAAAGGGCGAATGCACCTCTCCTATTTTTTGAAACACAAAGCTTTCCGAGGAAGAATCTAAAGACATGAATTTAACTCGACTTTAGCGAGGCACGACGGTGACGCCCACTTTCAGTGGCAAACCATCCAAATCCGAATTTTCCACAAAGCTTCCCACCGGATCTTTGTCTTCCGGGTGCAAAATCAACTCGTTGGAAAGAGTTTCCTTCACAATCATGTCCTTGTGAGCCTGAACGGCTTCCAGGACCTGAGCACCACAAGAAATCTCCAATCGGATACGATCATCCATTTGAAAATCTGCAGTTTTACGAGCCACTTGAATCTTACGCATCACTTCCCGCGCAAGACCTTCACGCTCTTGCTCCTCAGTCACCTCAGGATCCACTTCAATTGACACCACTTGGTGAGTAGAAACATTGTCCAGACCCGCTTTCGGTCCTCGACGGATCTCCACATCGGACATCTCGATGTCTTCTCCCTCAACTTTAAGAGTCTTTCCATTTTCCAGGTCAAAAATATCTTGAAGACTTAATTTTTGAATTCCCGCAGCCACGGATTTCATTTTAGGTCCTAAGCGCTTTCCAAGAACTGGAAAATTGGCCTTCGCGGTCACAGAAACATAGTCATCTTCATTGGAAACATATTCCACGTTGCGAAAGTTCAACTCATCGACAAAATAAGGCTCAAACTTTTTCAGTGTCTCAAGAACTTTTGGATCTCGATGAATGATCTTGATGTTCTTCAAAGGAATCTTCGCCTTCACGCTGATCTTTTCACGATGATTGCGTCCCAAAGCCACCAACACATCCATGGCTTGAACGGCCTTTTCAAGATCTTCCCTAAAAAGAGAAGTGTCTGCCTTTGGAAAATCCTCCAAATGAACACTTTCTTTCGGATTTTCCAGAACCTGAGAAAGGTTCTTATAAATCACTTCCGACAAAAAGGGTGCAAAAGGCGCCATCAGTCGGGACAAGGTCAGCAAGACTTCATACAGGGTTTCATAGGCATACTGCTTTTCCTGCGAAAGCCCCTCTTCCCAAAAGTGAGAACGATTGAATCGAATGTAGGTGTTGGTCAGCTCTTCAATAAATTGAAGGAGCTTGGGAACCACATTGTACAATCGGTAGGCGTTCATCTCTTGATCGGTGTTTTCGATCAAACCGTTCAAACGGGAAAGAACCCATTGATCCAAAAGGTTGGGAGATTCAGCGGCATTGCCCTTGGGAACAAATCCATCAATGTTCGCGTAATTCACAAAGAACGAATAGGAATTCCACCAGCGCAATAAAATTTTACGAACCACATCGTAAACGCCCTTTTCTGAAAACTTCAGTTCTTGAGCTTTCACCACCGGTGAATCAATCATGTACAAGCGAAGCGCATCCGCACCGTTCTTCTGAAGAAGCTCATTCGGATCTGGGTAGTTGCGAAGACTTTTGGACATCTTCCGTCCGTCTTCTGCCAAGACCATTCCGTTTACGACCACATTCTTAAATGGAGCTTGATTGAACAGTGCCGTTCCAATCACCGAAAGCGTGTAAAACCATCCGCGAGTTTGGTCCAAACCTTCTGCAATAAACTCTGCAGGGAACATTTCTTTAAACTGCTGTTGGTTGTCTTTGGGGTATCCCAACTGTGCGTAGGGCATGGACCCAGATTCAAACCAACAGTCCAAAACCCCTTCTACTCTTTTAAGAGGAGATTTTCCTGTGGGCGAGGGGATTTCAATGGAATCGATCACATCTATGTGAAGGTCATCGATTTTCCTTTCCGAAAGTTCTTCCAGTTCATCTTTGGAACCAATGCAAAGGATTTCTCCTTCGTCGTTGCGCCACAAAGGAAGAGGCGTTCCCCAAAAACGATTTCGAGAGATGGCCCAGTCTCTGGCATTTTCTAACCAGTTTCCAAAGCGACCGTCCCGCAAATGATCGGGCACCCAGGTTGTGGTTTTGTTGTTCTCGATGATTTGCTCTTTGATTTTTTCAACAGCCACAAACCAGCTGGACACCGCCCGATAAATCAACGGCGTGTCGGAGCGGTAACAGTAGGGATAACTGTGCTGAAGAGTGTCCTGCTTAAACAAACGTCCTGATTTTTTCAAATCTGCAATGATGGATTTATCCGCATCCTTCACTTTGAGATTGGCGTAAGGAGGAACTTCAGAAGTAAACACCCCATCGTCATCCACCGGATTGACCATGGGAACTCCGCCTTTTTGGCAGGCCAAGTAATCTTCCTCACCAAAGGCGGGAGCCATATGCACGATTCCCGTTCCACTTTCCACGGTCACATGGTCTGCAGCGATGACTCGAAAAGCCCCTTCGGACTCTAAGTTTTTAAAGAAATCAAATAAGGGTTCATACTTCAAACCAATGAGATCTTTGCCCTTGATCTGCTCAAGAACTTCCACCTCTTCCTTGGGCTTCTTAAAAACCGAAGGAAGCAAAGCTTCCGCCAAAATGTAAATTCGGCCCGAAGATATTTCTTTGGCTTTGACATAGTCTAAATCTTCACCCACAGCCAAAGCCAAGTTGGAGGGCAATGTCCACGGAGTCGTTGTCCAAGCCAGAAGGTGCACATTGTCTTCCCCTTGAACCGGAAAGCTCACTGTGATCGCCGGATCTTGAACCATTTTATAGTTCAAATTGGCTTCAAAGTTTGAAAGAGGTGTTGAGATTCCAACAGAGTATGGAACCACTTTGTAGCCTTCGTAAATCAAGCCCTTTTTATAGAGCTCTTTAAAAACCCACCACACACTCTGCATGAAACTGACATCCATGGTGAAGTAAGGATTTTCCATGTCCACCCAACGTCCCATGCGTCGAACCGTGGACTTCCACTCTTCTGAATAGCGCTTCACAATGCCCCGACAAGCGGCATTGTAATTGGCCACACCCATGGCCAGCACATCTTTTCGACTTTCAATTTTGTGAACTTTGTTGATTTCGTATTCCACAGGAAGGCCATGGCAGTCCCAGCCAAAACGGCGCGGAACTTTGTAGCCTTTCATGGTCCAAAAGCGGGGAACAATGTCTTTCAATGTTCCCGCTAGTAGATGTCCGTAATGGGGAAGGCCCGTCGCAAAGGGAGGGCCATCGTAAAAACTGTATGTCTTCGTCCCCTTCCCTGACTTTTCATCCACAAGCATGGATTTTTCAAAGATCTGATTCTTGTCCCAGAAATCTAAGATTTCTTCTTCCAACTGAGGAAGATTCACATCGGGACGAACCGGGTCATAAGTCATTTTGGAAGAGGAGTCTGCTTTCTTCATCAGTTTGGCTTGTAAGGCTTGTATTCCATGCCAAGATCACGAGCCACAGGCTCATAACAAACAGCACCATTGTACACATTAAGACCCTTCATCAAACAAGGATCTTTCGCAACAGCATCTTCCACACCCATTTGGGCAATGATCGACCCGTATTTGAAAGTTGCGCTGGTCAAAGCATAAGTGGAGGTTCTGGCCACCACACCTGGCATGTTGGGAACACAGTAGTGAATCACGCCGTCAATTTCAAAAGTGGGGTTTTGATGGCTGGTGGGTTTGCAAGTTTCAATACATCCCCCTTGATCCACGGCCACATCTACCACGACACTTCCTTGACCCATGCGAGTCACCATGTCTTTGGTGACCAAAGTGGGTGCTTTTGCTCCAGTGATCAAAACAGCTCCCACAAGCAAATCACTTTGCTCGACGGTCTGTTCGATGTTTTGCATGTTGGAATAAAGAGTATGAATGCGTCCTTGGAAAATGTGATCCAAATATTCCAAGCGGTTGCGGTTCACATCCAAGATGGTCACATCTGCACCAAGGCCCACGGCCATTTTTGCAGCGTTCACACCCACAACTCCACCGCCAATGATGGCCACTTTTCCACGGGCCACACCGGTCACTCCACCGAGCAAAATTCCTTTGCCGCCGTGGTCTTTTTGCAAATAGTAAGCTCCAATTTGTGTGGCCATGCGCCCTGCCACTTCACTCATTGGAGTTAAAAGCGGAAGAGACCCGTCAGGCATTTGAATGGTCTCATAAGCAACGGCTTTGACCTTTCGCTCACAAAGAACTTTGGTCAATTTGGGCTCGGCCGCCAAGTGAAGGTAGGTGTACATGATTTGATTTTCTTGCATCAAATCGTATTCATCCGGAAGGGGCTCCTTCACTTTGATGATCATTTGTGACTTTTCATAAACTTCTTTTTTGGTGTCGAGAATTTTTGCGCCCGCAGCTTCATACTGCTCGTTGGAAATCAAAGATCCCACGCCCGCATCTTTTTCCACATAGAGGGTATGGCCCTCAGCCACCAACTGCTGAACACCAGCTTCGGTCAATCCCACTCGGTTTTCACTGATTTTAATTTCTTTTGGTACACCTATGATCATGTTTCCCTCCAAAATATGAGGCTCTTTTTCTAGCTCGGCGGACGATTGGGGTCAATGGGAAGCTCGGGGCTGGCGCTTCCAAGTTCGGTGTATTGGACACTCTCAGTGGAGTGAGCCAGTTTTTTGACCATTTTGTTCATCAAATCATGGCCTGCTTTGTACAAAACCAGATGTCCCAGCAAGGGAGCTCCCAAGGTCATCAGATCTCCCAAAGCGTCCAAAATTTTATGCCGCACGAACTCGTCCGGGTATCTCAAACCTTCGGGGTTCATAATTCCGGTGTCATCCAAAACAATGGCGTTCTCCAGGCTGGCTCCACGAGCCAAACCTTTTGCTCGAAGAACTTCTGCATCTTTCAAAAATCCAAAAGTGCGGGCCCCAGCAATTTCTCGAGCGAAGGTCTTTTCATTGATTTCAATTTCCAGTTCTTGTTTGCCAATGCTTGGATGAGTAAAATCGATGGTCGCACTGACTTTCAGTCCGTTGTAAGGAAACACGTAGACGTGCTTTTCCTCATTGCCTTCCATAATGGGCTTGGTCACATAGATGTACTTTCGAACCTGATCTTGATCCACAAACCCCGCCGCCAAAATTTTTTCGGCGAAGTCTCTGGCACTGCCATCACAAATGGGAATTTCCGGTCCGTCCAACTCAATGGTTAAGTTATCAATGCGATAGGCGGCCACACTGGAAAGACAGTGTTCAATGGTGGCCACTTGAAAATCTTTGCCCCCCAAAGTGGTGGCCAGTTGCGTGGCCTGCACATTGTCCGCACTGACTTTAATGGCCGGTGATCCGGAAAGATCTTTGCGTACAAAATGAATGCCTGAACCTTCAGGAGCTGGTCGAAAAACCAGTTTGGCTGGCTTTCCAGAATGCAGTCCAATTCCGGCCACAGTTACAGGCTTTCGCAGAGTTCTTTGGTAGAGCATAGGACTAAAGGTCCCTTAAAACCGAAGGTTTTTCAACTGAAAGCCGATAGGTTCTTGAGATGTCTGCGAAAACAACAGTAAATTCTACAGCAAGAAAAGGCCCCTCCTGGCTGCTGTGCCTGGCTTTCGCCGCACTGGCATTCGGTCCAGCTTTGGGCTGCAGTAGCACGCCTTACATGATTCCAGATGGAGACGGAAACTCCACCGCACCTGGCGCAGCCTTCACCGCAGATGGAATGAATTTTCGAAAAGAAATGCCTGACCGTAGGGATTTCCAGCCCTGGGAATTTTACTACAAGCACTGCGCAAGCACGGGCGATGATGGCTATCTTTCCAAAACCGCCTACTCCTGCTCGGACCCTTTTTAAGAATCTGCCTTATAGCCTAAGCTTTCCAAATGGAGTTTTGAAGTTTCCGTGATCACCCGGCCTCGGGGCGTTTTTTGGACCAATCCCTCTTGGATCAAAAAGGGCTCGTAAACTTCTTCCAAGGTGTCGGATTCTTCACTGAGCGCCGATGCCAAAGTTTCGATTCCCACCGGACCGCCGCCAAATTTTTCGTAAATAAACCACAAAAATTTGCGGTCCATTTCATCCAATCCCAACTGGTCCACTTCCAATTGATCCAGCGCAAATTTAGCAAGTTTTGAATCAATGGAACCATCTCCGTGAACTTGCGCGTAATCTCTGACCCGCTTAAGCAATCGGTTGGCAATTCTTGGAGTTCCCCGGCTGCGACGGGCAATTTCCATGGCTCCATCTTCCGACATGTCCACTCCCAAAATTCCACTGGAGCGCGTGAGAATGTGAACCAAAGATTCTTTGGTGTAAAAATTCAAACGCTCTACAATTCCAAAGCGGTCTCGAAAAGGTGCTTTTAAAAGCCCGGCCCGGGTGGTGGCTCCGACTAAAGTAAATGGAGCCAATTGAAATCTCATGCTGCGCGCGCCAAGACCTTCCCCGGTGACAATGTCCAAAAAGAAATCTTCCATGGCCGAGTACAAATACTCTTCCACATCCCGACTCAAACGGTGAATCTCGTCAATAAAGAAAATAGAACCGGGTTTCAAGCTGGTAAGGATCGCTGCAAGATCTCCTTTGCGATGAAGTGCGGGACCGGACGTGGAGCGAAAATCCACTCCCAAATCATTGGCCAGAATGTGCGCCAAGGTGGTCTTTCCTAAGCCCGGAGGTCCACACAGCAAACAATGGTCTAAAGTTTCTTCGCGCTTCTTCGCTGCTTTGACAAAGACCTGAAGCTTTTCTTTGACCTTTTCCTGTCCTGGGAATTCATCAAATCCCAGCGGACGTAAAGATTGATCCGAGTTTTTTTCTTCTCCTTGAGGATCCCCATCTAAAATGCGATCGAATTCCATCTTTCTCCTCCCCTCAATTGGTCAAAGCCTGTAGGCCTGTGCGTACGCCCTGATCCAAATCGGTCTTTGGATCCATTTGATCGACGACCTTTTCCACATCGCCCAATCGAAATCCCAAATTGACCAGAGCCGAAATAATTTGTGGTCGGTCTTTGAAAGAGCTTTCGCCAGAAGTCAGATCGGCCAAAACCAATTTACCTTTTAAACTGAGAATGATCTGTTCCGCGGTTTTTTTGCCAATCTTTGGAAGGCTGGCCAAGGCCTTTGCATTGGAGTCTTCAATCCAACCGTAAATCATTTCAGGCCGTGCGCCGCTTAAAATTTGAACCGCAGATTTCGGCCCCACGCCGTTCACTTTAATGAGTGATAAAAAAATTTGTTTTTCCAAAACACTGGAAAAACCAAAAAGTTGGAGAGCGTCTTCGCGCACATGGGTGTGCACGTGCATTTGCACCTTGTCCCCCAGAGCACAGTCACTCAAAGTGTTCAAAGACGCATGCAGTTCATAACCCACGCCTCCCACTTTCACGGTCAAAGTAGAGTCCTCGAGAAATAAAACTTCGCCTTCCAAAAAAGAAATCACAATTCCCCCTCAAGCTGTTTGAGTCTCAAACGCTTTTCGTACTCAAAAGATCCGGAAATGGCCAAAGAGAGCGCATCACTCACGTCCATTTCTTTGTCTTGAAAATCAATTTTGAGCCATTGCCCCACCATCTGCCGAACCTGTTCTTTGGAGGCGGAACCACTGCCCGTTAAAATCTTTTTGACCTCTCGTGCCGAAATTTCAAAAATTTGACCACCACCTTGATAAAGCGCCATCAAGGCCACGCCCCGAGCATGCCCAAGTTTAAATGCAGAATCCACATTTTTGCCAAGAAAGACGCGCTCAACCACAACCACATCGGGCTGATAGCTGTGTGACAAATCCTTTAGAGCTTCAAAAAGATAAATCAGTCTTTTCTCAAGAGTGGCTTTGGGCGCGCGAATCACTTGATGATGTTGATGGATCAATTGTGAACCTTGCACATCCACCACACCCACGCCGGTGATGTGACTGCCCGGATCCAATCCTAAAATTCGAATGGAAGATTTAGAAATTTTCAATGAAATGACTCTTTATGCACTTTCCCCCTGAACCCAAAAACCATTATTAAAGAGGCCATCCCTTGAAGTCCATTGAAAATTCCCCTTTCCAGTGGAAGAATGAGCCATGAGTGAAATCCACCCTGATCTGATTGAAAAGTACCAACTGCTTCTGGAGAAAGATCCAAAGTCTCAAGTGTTTGCTCCACTCAGTGAAGCCTATCGAAAAATGGGTTTGTTGGAGGAAGCCTTTCGAATCAGCTCAAGAGGTGTGCAATTTCATCCTCGCTTTGCAGGTGGACACATAGCGTTAGCAAATGTGCTGATGGAAAAAAAGCAATTCGAAAACGCTGCGGAGGCTTTAGAACGTGCCGTAGACCTGTCGCCTGAAAATATTTTGGCCTTTTACAAATTGGGTGAATGTTATTTGCGACTGCGCAAAGGCAAAGAAGCCCTAAAAGCTTTTAAAATGGTTCTGCTCTTTTCCCCTCACAATGAGCGGGCTCAGAAAGCCGTCCAAAAATTGGAAACACTCACTGCAGATGAATTTGATGACGACGTCTTTCAAATGAATCCGTTGAAACAATTGAATCCAAGTGCCCAGGTGAACGCAGGAAGCGCAGAAAACATTGAGGTCCTTCGACCCTCCACAGATTCCGAAAGACAGGCCCAGGCCCGAGATTTGGAACGTCAATTGTCCTTGATGGAGGCTTATTTGGTCCGCGGTCAAAGGGACGAAGCCCAAACTTTGGGTGAAACTTTACTTTCAAAATTTCCGAACAACGAATCCATCTTGAAAAGACTTCGAGCTTTACGAGAAAGCGATTCCCCTGTTAGAACCACGGAACCCGAAGTTTCTTCGGAAAATAAAAGTTTAAAAAGAGTGGACTGGATTCGGGACGAAAAGATAAAACTCTTGGAAGGTCTACTGGCCCGTGTTCGCCAGAATCACGGCCCCAATTTCAAAAATGAAGTGGAAAGGAATTTTTGAATGTACGATCTCAGTGATTTTAAAAAAGGTCTTAAAGTTTTATTGGATGGCGAACCTTTCACCATCGTTGATTTTCAGCACGTGAAACCGGGAAAGGGAAACCAGTTCACTCGCACCAAATTGAAGAATTTGATCACTGGAAGCAACTTGGAAAGAACTTTCCGCTCGGGCGAAAAGTTTGGCGTTCCTGATGTGGCTTACAAAGACATGAACTTTCTTTACAAAGATGACACCGGTTACCACTTTATGGATCAAACCAGTTTCGAACAGATGTCCCTGAATGAAGAATTGATTGGCGACAACAAAAACTACTTGATTGAAAATCTTGAAGTTCAAATCTGCCTTTTCAATGACCGCGCCGTGGGTGTGGACCTGCCAAAGTCCGTGAACTTGAAAGTGGCACAAACGGATCCGGGCTTCAAAGGAAACACCGTCACCAACACTTACAAACCGGCCACCTTGGAAACTGGATATGTGGTGCAAGTTCCCCTTCATATCAACGAAGGCGATGTACTTAAAATCAACACGGCAGACGGGGCCTACGTCGAGCGGTCCAGCATCGGCTAAGAGTCTGAAAAGTCCCCTGTTCGACCTGTCAAAATTCACAGGCCTAACGCATGAGGTTAGGCCTCGCTCCCCTAAAGATTCAAGAGTGATAATAAGGGTTTAAGCCCATAGGGAGCGCGTTTTGGTTGCAGAACTTCGAATTCGAGAAATTTTGGAAAGCCCCTCCTCAATTTCCGACAAAATTTATGTCCTCGTTGAAGAGGCAAAATCCAAAGGCAATCAATTTGCCGAAGTTCTTCCCTATCTTAAATTTTTATACAATTCCGGCCACCATCAAGAGCTGGCCAGTTTGATTGCCGGGCTGATTGAAAACAAAAATCAAATCTCTTGGTCTTTGCTCTTGTCTATTTTGAGCCGATCCCAAATGAATCTTCCAACCAATTTAATTTCCAGCATAGAAAAAGGCATTAAACGACAGAATGCGGATGGGGAGATTTGGTCTGTGGAATCCTTGGACTTTCACTTTCAAAATTTTCCCGAAATTCGGCGCAGCTTTGTTGAAAATAAAAAAAATGCTTTTCATGGACGCCGCGAAGAGCTGATTGAGAAATTTGAATTTCTAAAAAATCAACGCTTGGATTTAGAGGCCCGCCAAGTGTTGCGCGGTTTGATTGAATCTTTTCCGGATGATCCCACCATAAAGGACTTGGAAAGCAATTTTTTAGAACTTCAGGCTCGTGAAATGCTCTCTAATGTGGACCTTTCCCATGAAGAGACCAAAACTTACATTCCACGGTTCTCCGAGGAAGAAAAAAAGTTTTTGCACCAACTGAGAGACCATGCCCTCAACGACCAAGCCTCCTCTCCTAAAAACTTGGTGGAAGTGGCCTATTTCCTGATGTTTATTGAAGATTTTGAGTCCGCTCTGAAATTGATAAACTTCAAATCTGAGTTGAGTTTCAATGAGTACTGGCTCAAGGCCGAACTTTTAAAACTGGGACGTCGATTTGTTGAAGCTTTGGAGTGGGCCGATGAAATTTTAAAACTTTTTTCCGGTGAACCTGAGACATTGGTGGCCTGCTTGTATTTCAAAGCAGAAGTTTTTTCAGAGATGAAGCAAAACTCCAAAGCTCTTGAAATTTTGGAAAGCATTTCCAAGGTCCGCCCCGGATACCGCAGCAGCAGTCACATGATTCAAAGACTTCGCAACAAGGGATCTTTTGAATGAAGTCCAAATACCTGACACTCATTTTAGTTTCTCTTTTGGTGTCAGGTCTTGCCTTTGCTTACATCGTTTACCTTCCTAAAATTGAAGCCTTTGCTTTGAAAGAGGTCAATCAAGCCGCCAGCAACAGCAACGTGGTGGACCTCAAAGCTGAAGCATTAAGCATCAATCCTTTTTTGTTGAAAGCTTCCATCAATGATTTGCAAATCAATCCCAAAGGGGACTTAAAAAAAACTTTAAGTTCGCTCACCTTGAAGCGAGTCGCTGCTCGAATCAGCTTTCTGGGACTTTTGCGTGGACAGGTGCGATTGGCGAAGGTTGAAGCTTCGCAGGCTCGCGCACAACTGATCATTGATACCACGGCCAAGTCTTCCAAACCCATTGAGATTCCCTTAAAACAAATCTTTCGCCTGCCGATTGATGAAATTCAATTGGAAGACATCACTTTGCTTGGAAGAATTGATCCTCAAAAAACGGTTTTCAAGTTGGAGGACTTTTCGCTAAAACTCGAAAACCGCTATAACTCTTTGTGGATTGATTTGAGTGCACCCTCTGCCTTCATGAAGCCTGCCGGTCCATTTAACCCCATTCAGTTTCAAGTGGATGCTCGAGGACTGGTGGAAGAAGATCAAATTCGCTTAACCGCATTGAAAGTCAAAAGAAACGACTCCTACTTGATCAGCTCAGGATTTTTTTGGGGAGACATTTCAAAAGCAAAGATCACCTCCAGCGAAATGGCTTCGAAACTTTTGGTGAATCTTTCTTCACTTAAAGATTGGGTGGCCGCTTTTCAGCCCGAAAGAAAAATTCCTTACATGGAAGGGATTGCTAATCTTTCCTCGACTTCGGGCTTTAAAGACAAAGTTCCATATTTAAACTTGAAGCTTGATGGAGAAGGCATTGTCTTTGATCGCTACAACATCGGCAATGTTCGTATGAATGGAACTTTGGAGAAATCCGCCATCAAGAGTCTGGAAGGAGAAATTCAAAACTCCAGTGGCAAATTGCTCTTACAAAACTTTTCCATGAATTTGGATGGCGACTATGACCTCAAAGTGAAAGCCTCCCCAAATGTGGAAGTCAGCCAATTTCTTCACAGCATTGGTCTTCCTAAAATTCCATTAAAAGCTCAGCTTTCAGGCACTGTTCAATGCGAAGGAAAGCTCAAAGAAAAGCTGCTCTTGAATTGTGAGCAAGCACAGGCTCAGGTCCGGGGATTTCATCTGTTTGCACCAAAAGACCGAAAGACCATCGTCAAATTTCAAAAGGCGGAAGCCACGGGATCCTTCACCGTCACCGACAAAGAAGTGACCTACAAGGCCCAGCTCAAAATGGGTGAACAGTCCAAAGGTCAGAGCGAAGGAACCATTGGATACAAAGAGGGTTTTGTCATTTCCTACAGTACCGAAGAGTTTCACTTTTCAGATTTGGAAAGTCTTTCGGATTTAAAGCTTTCTGGAGTGGGAAAGATCGAAGGGGAAACCCGCGGAAACTCTGACTCCGCCACCATGACTTTAAAAGGCAGCTTCGAAGATTTTTGGTTGGATGATTACGCCCTGGGAAAAATCAATTCCCGAGTCATCTACGACAAAGGATTTTTACATTTTAAAGAAACCAATGGGCTCTATGGGAACACCCGCTACTCCGGACATCTTTCTCTCAATCTTCCCGAGTCTCAGATTTATGTTTATCTTAAGTCTCCCTATTTGGAGCTTCATGATGTGAAGGGCATACTGCAAAAACGGCTTCCCATCCCCGTGGATGTGGCTGGAACTGGAAACGCGGAATTTAAAGGCTATGGCCCCCTAGACATCACCAAAATGAACTACGAAGTGAACGCGGATGTGTTTCGAGGATCTGTGGCCGGAGAAAGTTTTGAATCCATCAATGCGAAACTTCGTGCCCGAGAGGGAGTTCTTTCCACTGAAGATTTAAAAATCAAAAAAGGATCCGGCCTGATCAGCTTTTCAGGAACCTTGACGCCCTCATGGACCATCAATATGACCGCCGCTGCCAGAGACCTGAGGTTGGAGCAGTCTGATCGATTTGCGGAGTTGGGTCTAGACATTCAAGGTGGATGCAACATCAACACCCGTGTCACTGGAGACCTTAAAAATCCAACCGTGGAACTCAGTGGCCAAACCATGAACATGCATGCAGGAAATTTTCCTGTGGATGATTCCAACTTCTCAATGATTTTCAAAGACAAGTCTTTGTCTGGAAATGCGAATCTTTTGGGGAGTAAGATTCAAACCAGTTTTATCTTTCCCCTCACTGAAGAAGGGGAATTTTCGTTAAAGGCGAACACCAAAGATCTCAACATTTCGGCGCTCTTTGAGGCGGTTTCAAAAGCCCGTCAAACCTACGACTTTGAAACGAAAGCTTCTTTTGATGTGGATCTTTACGCCAAACAAGGGGGTTTCTGGAAAAGCACTGGTTTGATTGACATTGGAAACTTTAGCATCCGCCGAGGCGGAGAAAGCTTGACCTCGGATGGGCCGATGAAAGTGATCATGACCCAAGGGGTGATGAACACTGAAAACTTTGGATTGAGTGGAGAAAACAGCTATTTAAAATTGGAAGTTCGCTCATCCACCAAAGATCGAATCAATGGAAGACTGAATGGAAAATTGGATTTAAATATTTTGAGTCCCTTTGTCACCTTTGCCAGTGAAATTCGCGGAATCCTAAGCCTCAACACAAGTTTCCTAGGAAGTGTAAATGATCTGAACGTTTCAGGATCGGCTTATTTGGACCAGGGGTATATCAAGGCAAATGCCTTTCCTCACCCCTTTTCGGAAATTCGGGCGGACATGCTCTTTAATCAAAAAAGTCTTTTTATCAATTCCTTTCAAGGCTCCGTGGCCGACGGAAAAATTAACGGCAGTGGTCGGGCTCAATACGAAAGCCCTCAATCCATTCCTGTTCAAATCGATGGCCACATGAAAGAGGTGTCGATCAATTTTCCAGAGGGTTATTTCACCAAAGGCTCTGCCCAGTTTTCTTTGTCGGGTCAAAAATTTCCTTATCTTTTTAAAATTGACTACAATGTGGAACACGCAAACATTGTCTCGGAATTTGGTGGTGGTTCGAAAGACGCTGAAGTTCGAAAAAGTCCTTACCTGCCTCCCTCCATTGCGAAGGCCACCAACGAACCTTTTCGCATGGATTTGAACCTGAACTTCTTGTCGCCCATTAAAATTTCAAACTCTCTCTTGGATGCCTCCATCAAAGGAGATTTACGCATCGAAGGAGACGCACAGGCTTTGGTTTTCTCAGGAGGCTTGACGCCCATTCCTGGAGGCACGGTTTTCTTTCGAGACGTGCCCTTTGAAATTACGACCGGATACATTCAGTACGACAACGTGGCTCCTGACAATGCCAAGCTTTATCTGGCCGCAACTGCACGCGTGGGCGAAGTGACCGCCTCCCAAGACAAGCGACAGGTCGAGCGACAATTTGATGTAACAATGATTGTTCAAGGACGGGCCAACAACCCCCAACTTCTGCTGAGCAGCCAACCTCCCCTCCCTCAAAAGGACATTGTCTCTCTTTTGGCTTTGGGTTTGACTCAAGAAGCCTTGGATAACTCCCGCACCAGCGGATTGCAAGTGACCTCCACATCCACGACGGCCTTGGGAGCTGCCTTGCTTCAGAAACCGGTGGGCAAAAAATTAAAAGACAATTTTGGGGTGGACATGAAAGTGACCAGCTCACAATCTTCTCCGGATGTTGCTTCTGCGGCAAAAGTCACATTCACCAAACAATGGACCCCGAAACTGAGCATTTCCGCTTCAGGAACCATCAAAGCCAATCCTGAAAGCAGTGTCAAAATGGAATATGAAATGAAACGCGGACTTTCCGTGATTGGTTTTTGGGAAGGTAAGGACCAAGGGGCCAACTTGAACGAAGATTCAAAGGAAACCGACAATTCTGTCATTGGTTTAGACTTGGAGTATCGGGTACAATTTAAATGATTTTGCGAAGGTTTATTTTTATTTGTTTGTTGGTGTCTTTTGCCTCTTCGGCAAATGGGAAGGTTATCTTTGAAAACCTTCCGATGAACATTCAACAGAAACTTCGCGCCACCTACCCTCAAATTGAATCTGGAAAGCTAACCCAAAGCACGGTGGACCAAATCCTCAGAGACATTGCTGTACAACCCGAGCTTGAGAATGTGGTTGCCGAAAAAAGTGATTTTGGCGAGTGGACGATTCGCGTAATCCTCAAACGTGTGGTGGGCGAAATCCTCTTTACCGGCAATGAAAATCTATCGACCTCTGTTTTAAAAGAGGTCCTCAAGATTGAAAAGGCTCAAAAATTCAATCGAAGCCTGGCCATTCAATCCGGCGAGAACCTAAAGCAGATATATGGAGAACATGGATTTTTCAACACCCATGTGGAAATGAATTTGGAGCAAAAGCCCAACGGCCAAGTGGATGTTCATTTCAACATCAAAGAGAATGCTCCGTGCCGCGTGAAGAAAATCAATATTTTTTCAGACAATTTGGATGTGAAGGAACAAATTGAATACGTCACAAAAGAATATTTAAAAAAGAACCTGACTCAAGAACTCCTGGATCAAATGGTTCGAAAAATTCAAACCAGTCTCAGAGAAAAATACTACCTGACGGCCACCATTAAAGATCCAAAGATCACTTACCAAGACGATAAAACCTCGGCCATTTTCTTTATTGAGATTAAAAATCCCATCAAATGGCAATTCAATATTGAAGGGAATAAAAAGAAAAACCTTTCGGAGCTCTATAAAGCGCTGAACCTCACGGCCGGCGAAAGAAAGAGCATGGACCCGGTCAGTGAATCCATCGACCGTTTGCGCCGCTACTATTTGGAGGAAGGCTTTCCACATGTAAAGATCGACAGCCGCGTTACCAAGTTTGACACCAGTTTTATTCACCGAGTTTACCTCGAGGTGGATGAAGGTCCTCGAGTGAGCATTGAACGATTTAAAATTGAAGGCCGCATCTCCCGCCCCAAAATGTATTACATCAAATTCATTGAAGACCACAGCAGTGAAATTTTAGGGCGTGGATATTACAACCGGGATTCTTTGGACAAAGGCTTGGACAATCTTGTGGTTCACTTGAAAAACCAAGGTTTTCTCAAGGCAAAAATTCAGAGCCTTCGCGTGGAGTTTTCCGAAGACAAGAGCAAAGCCACTGTGATTTTAAACATGGACGAGGGTGCCTTGACTCAAATTCGCTCCATCACCTTCGAGGGCAATGCCTTCTTTAGCTCAAGGGAGCTGATCGAAGTCTTTGGTTTGGAAACTCGCTCTCCTTTAAAGTTGAATGAGTTGGAGCAAGGAATTGAAAAGATCAAAAGTTTTTATTTGCGCCAAGGTTTTATGGAAATGAAGCTTTTGAATGAAGACGAAACCTTGGTCTCTTACAATGACAAAGGCACCTTGGCCGAAATTAATTTTAGACTTTACGAAGGTCCGCGAATTCGAGTGGCTGACATTGTCCTTGAGGGAAACACTTTCACCAAATCCTATGTGATACGCCAGGAAGCCGGTATTGAAGTGGGCGAAGTTCTGACACCACAAAAATTGGAAGAAACCACCGATCGCTTAAATCGCTTAGGAATCTTCTCTCGAGTGGAAGTTCGAACTCTGGAAGAGGGAACCTCCATTGCCGATCGCACTTTAGTTATTTCCGTTGCAGAAAGAGATCCGGGAGTTTTTCGAATTGGTGCCGGGGTCAATAGCGAACGGAACCTCACCGCCCGAGGTTTCATCGGCATGGGATACAGCAACCTTTGGGGAACGGCCCGTGCCGTCAGTGGCCGGGTTGAAACCAATTACAACTTGGCCCAAATCAATTATCCTGAGTACGAAGTTTCCGTAGGATATTTGGAGCCCTTTCTTTTGAACACCCGAAACCGCGGAAGGGTCAACTTCTCTCGATCGGAGCGAGTCTTCAATTACAGTTCCACATCTGGACTCACGAGCATCACACAAAGTGACCGGGCCGAGTTCAATTTGGAACGTCAGTTCACCAAACATGTGCGTGGCAGTTGGACTCTGTGGAGCATTGACCGCCGTAAAGATTTTGAAAAGGAGGGGCGTTGCATTGATCCCGTGGATCCTTTTAGCCAGTGTCCTTCTACGGTTCAGCAAATCGCTAAAATTGGACCGTTGATTGATTTGGATTATCGGGACAATCCCTTTCTCCCCACCAAAGGTCATTTTACCCGGGCCACTTTGGAATACTCTCACAAATTTTTGGGAAGCACTGAGGGCATTCACTTTTACAAAACCGATGCGCAGCATTCCAGATATTTGAGATTGGGCGATTCTAAAGTGATTTGGGCCAACTCTGTACGTGGCGGTTACATCAAGAGTTTTGCCGAAGGGGATGGAGCTGGTGTGCCTGCAAACCAGGCCTTTTTCTTAGGAGGAGTGTTTACCGTTCGGGGGTTTGATACTTCCACGGACAACAACCGAATTCCGCCCATTGAAATTAAAAAGTCCACAAGTATTATTGTAAACGACGATTCCTATTACGGATTGATTAAGAGTGAATTGCGATTTCCCATTTCTGGTGAGCATGGCGGAGTGATTTTTTATGATGGTGGAATCGTAGGGATCACCAATATGCATTTTGACCGCCCTTACAGAGACTCTGTAGGTTTTGGATACCGCTACAACACCCCTGTCGGACCCGTCAGTATTGATTTGGCCTTTAAGATCAATCCCCGCTTGGAAGAGAATGTAAAAGAGGAACCCTTCCGCGTGCATTTCTCCATCGGCACATTTTAATTTGGCATAGAAAACTTAGACCCTTTCCATTGGTTGTGTTGGGCACAAAGCACTTGAAGGTTGCTTTGCCGTTGATCTCCCCCAATTTTCACAGGAAAAATGTGGTCGACTTGTAGAAAATGTTTCGACTCGCATCCCGGAAACTGGCATTTGTAGCCAGCTTTCTTTAACACATAATTTCTCAAGCGGTTGGAAATTTGGCGGGGATTCTTGGAACTCGAACGCTTGAATTTGATGTTCTCATAGCTTTTCAATTCTTTGTCGATCCATTCGACCAAAAGGCCCTCTAGATCCCATTTGTGAGATTTCAATGCTTTTAAACGTTCCAGTCTATTGTTTTGCTCATGGGTTAATTCCAACCTCAGGCAAACTTTGTCCGAATACTCAGACTTTTTAACTTTGAGAGGCTTCATTGGTTCTAAAAACATTCGTTTTACATCTCTTGTGGATTTGTTTTCTAGTTTCTTAAGTGTGCTTCGTTTTTCATCAAGGGGTTTGCGGCGAAGGTGTTTGTACGCAGTGGATACGGCGGTCAAGCTTAAAATTCCATTGTCTATTTTTTGTTTGATTTCTGGAATTTCACGGGCAAGGCGTACGCACGCCTGTCTTTGGTAGGCCGTGGCCTCCGAGTAACCGAGTCCACGGACTAAGTAATCAAAAAGAGAAGAGTACCCAGACTTTAAATAGCCTTTGCAGTTTTCCATTTCTTGAAGCTTATCTAGGATTTTGGAAGTGATTCGCTTTTCCGTTTTTCGAAGTTCAAGCAATTCGAGGTGAAGATTCATGACATTTCCTTTTTGTTTTCAGAGAACATATCACAAGATTTATTTTTTGATTTTTAAGTCCTAAATTGGTCTTCACAGTCTACTTACAAAAAGGGCGAGGTCCTTGCCGAAACCTTTCGAAAATGCCTGTAGAAAGGCGTTTAGAGACGATTTTGGCCCTTCGGAAAATCTTTTTGTTTTAATTTTGAATGTGAGGTTTTACCTCTTAAACCCTGTCAAAATATATTTTTAAAAAAGTAAATCTGATGCTGCAATGCTTAGTGAGCGCTCGGAAATTTTGATGTCATTCCTCCACGTGAATCACTGAGTTCAAAAAGATTTATGAAGTCCCAGCGGGAGGACACACAACCAGGTCAGACTGGCATGACTGTTTAGAGAATCTCATAAGATAAATATTTAATCTCATTGCGAAGTCTCTTGGAACTTTTCTTCAATCCAGAGATCCTAAAAAGCAGACGCGCCCATCCATGGGCTCACATGTCTTTGTTCTTCGGACAAAGCACATCCTGTTTCCTTGAGGTCTAATTTTTAGGATCTCTGGATTGAAAAAAAATTCGAGATCATCCGCAGGATGTCGTTGAATCCTTTATCAAGAAATGATCCTTGAATTAAACGAGAGTTCAAAGGCATCCATTGCTTGCGGCTCGAAAATAGATCCATAAAACGAACCCCACCCCCGGAAATTCCTTCCTAGACTGGATTTGACCATCGACTAAATTCTTATCGATAAAAATAACTTTCATACTGCCCGGCTCACACATCGCTTAATCTAAAGATCCAGTTCCAGGATGGAACTGGACTTATCATTCCAAGGAGGGAACACCCATGATTCGCACCTGTATCACTTTGTTGATTTTTCTATCAACAACGGCATTGGCGAATGACTACTCCGCCAAAGTCATTTACGGAGAAGACAACCGCCTCGACATGTACCAAGTTCAAGATCCCATGATGATCTCGCTGGCTCACTCCACTGTCGCACTGATGAGACCCAGCGATCTTCGTGAAGAAGGCGCCATCACTCACATCGCAGACAGCCCCATTGGACGTGCCTACGGTCTATGTACAGATGAGCCCTTTTACGATCAAAACTCTGCCGCATTTTGCTCGGGATTTCTTGTGGCACCAGATACCATGGTGACCGCGGGACATTGCATTTCCTCTCAAAGTGCATGCAGCAACACTCGCTTTGTCTTTGGCTTTGAACGTGGAGTGGCCGGAATTCGCGCCACCTCGGTTCCCTCATCAAATGTTTACACATGTAAGACTCTGATCCACTCTGTGCAAAATTCCGGTGGCGAAGACTTCGCCGTTGTAAAATTGGACCGCCCTGTGGTGAATCACGAACCTCTCAATCTAAGTCCTGAAACAGCCGTTCCTGGAACTGGACTCACCGTAATTGGACATCCCTCTGGACTTCCAACAAAAGTTTCTGGCGGTGCAAATGTGCGCCGAGTTTTGGACCAACATTTGGTTGCAAACCTCGACACCTATGGTGGCAATTCAGGTTCCGCTGTGTTCAACACCGAAACCGGTGCTGTGGAAGGAATTTTGGTTCGTGGCGAAAGAGACTACGTCTACGAAAATGGATGTCGCCGCTCAAACCGATGCGCTGATGATGGCTGTCGCGGCGAAGACGTCACTTTGATCAAACAGGTAAAACCTTATCTTGAGCAATGAGCCAATTGGCCCAAAGCACATTTGCCTTGAATCAAATCTGTACTGACAGAAAATAAACTTGGACCCACGGCGCTCCCATAATTGGAGGGCGCCCGGGTGTCAGAGCCTCGAGACCCTGAACCACTGCGACCTACCGAACCGCTTCCGTAAGAAGATCGACTGGACCTTCGCGAACGGTAGCTGTCCCAGGAAGACTCTGTATCTGGATTGGCTTCACCACTGGAAACAAATCCCATCGATCCTCCGCCACCCCCAACGGAAGCAATGCTTACACCTGAAGTGGTCGCTTGATTTCCTGTTGCGGTTTCGTTGGTGCTTCCTTCAGAAGATGCATATTGGTTGGGAAGAATTGGATCTTCAAGTCCCCCGCCCCCAGGCACAGTGGATCCTCCACCAGAGGTGTAGGTGGGATTGGAAAACATCGGATCTGTTGGACAAGAGTTCTTTGCATTTTGAATGGTTTGCGGATCGTGTTGAAGCATGCAAAGCGCAGGATTGGAATCACAGGCCGCAGATTTGTTGGCTTCCAATTGCAAACAGCTGGGACAGTTTTCACGTCCAGAGCTGGCACAATATTCAGTGGCTTGGCTTTTAAAGCAAAATTGCGATCCCATTCCTTCGCCCTTGATGTCTTTGTCTTCTTTGCTGGCAATGATCACTCCTGATTCGGAAGTGTTCACGTTTTGAATCAAGTCGGGGTTAGAGCTACTTGCTGTTGTCGAGGTCGAACAGTAGCGTCCGGTAAATTGCTTACACACCGCAGATGTGGAATCGGTTTTACATTGCTCAAGGAAATAGTCGTTGCAATCGCTGTAGGCCACAGCGCCATTAGCTTTACAGTTTACAGTTCCATCGGCAGAAAAAAGCGCTTCGTCTTTTTTGTCTTTCTTTTTCATCATCATCATGGCCAAACCTGCACCCAAGGCCGCGCCGAGCAGACCGGCGCCCATGCCGCCCATTCCACCGCTGCTGTCATTGTTTCCAGGTTGACTTCCACTTTGAGCGGCCTGTTGAGATTGGCCTGCTTGGTCCGCACTTTTGTAGGCTTCGTTGGCAGACTTTCGCAATTCTTCTTCGACCTTTGCGATTTCTTGCTCACACTGATTTTTTTCCTGTTCGATCTGAGCCCGCTCACTTTCTTTTTTGTTATCGCCATTTTCATCTTCTGCACTTCCAGGGTCACAGGCCTTTTGACACTGCTCTCTCAGCTTTGCAACTTCATCAGCGGTCGCCGTACTGTGATTTCCGGAAGCATTTCCAAAGTTCTTTAAAGTTCCACTTTCTCTTTCGATCTGATTGGACCCCGCAACACTCTGCCCCACAGCCTTGGCTGCCACTCCTTGTTGGGCCGCCGCAGCCTGGCCCATTCCCCGGGCCTGGTCTTGCAGTTTCTTCGAGTCCTGTTTGCACTGGGATGGTTTTACAGCAAACCCATAGGGTGAATAAAGAAATGTCAAAAGGGTTAACGAGCAAACCCCTTGTTTGAAAAATGTGTTCTTCATATATAGACCCCTTACAAAAGCTTTTCGGCTTTTCCCTATTATGCCTTAAGGACTGAGCCCTCCCTCCCTAAAAAATGAGTCTTTTTAAAACGCTTTTGCCGCACCCAACTGATTTCAAGAACTTAAAAGAATGTGTCTCAAAATGACTCACTCATTCTGAGACAGTTTCCATTTGCTGCCCCCATCGATCTTTCGTATGAATGAAACCTATGGAAAGATTGATTCCTCTTCTGGGCCTTTTGGTATTCACCTCCATTGCCTATTTGCTGTCTTCCCACCGCGAGCGTGTGAACTGGCGCTTGGTGATCTGGGGCTTTGGATTGCAGTTTTCCCTCTGCATTTTGGTCTTGGGCATTCCCGCCTTGGGAATCGACGGTCCTTTGCGATTTTTATTTGAGTGGACCAGCTTAGCCATCAATGCGGTTTTGAATTACACCTTAGAAGGTTCCAAATTTTTATTTGGAGATATGATGGACACCAAAAAATCCGGCTACATTTTGGCTCTTCAAGTGCTTCCCACCATAGTCTTTATGGCTTCGCTGATGTCTGTGCTTTATCACCTGCGCATCATGCAATGGGTGATTCGCGGTACCGCTTGGGTGATGCAAAAATCCATGAAGACATCCGGAGCAGAAACTCTTTCTGCGGCCTCCAATATTTTTGTAGGTCAAACCGAAGCCCCCTTGGTGATCAAACCTTTTGTGGAAAAGATGACCCGCTCGGAACTTTTCTGTGTGATGTCGGGAGGAATGGCCACTGTGGCTGGAGGAGTACTGGCAGCTTACGTGGGGCTTCTTCGCGATCGCATTCCAGACATTGCGGGACACTTGCTCACAGCCAGTGTACTGAGTGCACCTGCGGCTTTGTTGTTTGCAAAGATTTTGATTCCTGAAACCGAAGTCAGCGAAACCGCCACCGGACTTCCCAAGTCAGCCAACAAGTCTTGCCATGCCAATGTGATTGATGCGGCGGCATCAGGGGCGTCCGATGGACTTCAGCTAGCGCTGAATGTGGGCGCCATGCTTTTGGCCTTTATTGCGTTGATTGCATTGGTCAATGGAGTGCTGGGTTTGGTTTCTCCGGATCTCACTTTGCAGATGATTTTGGGTTATGGATTTTCTCCGTTGGCGTGGTTGATGGGAATTCCCTACAGCGAGATCTTTACCGCAGGGTCTTTGCTGGGAGAAAAAGTTGTTTTGAATGAGTTTTTTGCCTATGTGCATTTGGCAGAAATCTCTTCACAGTTTTCTGAGCGCTCGATCACACTTTTAAGTTATGCCCTTTGTGGATTTGCGAACTTTTCTTCCATTGCCATTCAATTGGGGGGCATTGGCGGCATCGCGCCCAGCCGCCGCCAAGACATTGCCATGCTGGGAATGAGATCCATTGTGGCCGGAAGCTTGGCCTGTTTTTCCACGGCCTGCGTGGTTAGCTTCTTTTTGTGAGGCACAGGTTTCGGGCAAACAAAGAATCCCTTGAATCTTTTTGAACAGTGAATTCTTCAATTCTTATTTCTATTTAATATCTATGGAGGAGGACCTCCAGCAAGCAGGATGCGTTTTGCCGAAAGGCAAATGCCGGTAGAACCCAAGGAAGGGTGTGTCCATCTCCAAAGATATTAAATAGAAATAAGAATTGAGGACTTCGTTGCTCGTATTTTGGGAGTTGCAAGGGTTATGGACATTCAAGTTTGTAGTGCCTAGAAAAGTTTGCGTCATAGAGATGGGGTGGAAACTTCTGAAGAGAATTCCTAACGCGACTCCTCCTGAAACAGTTCTTAAGAACTGTTCGAAAATTTTGGACAACTTGAAGAAAAACAAGAACCCATTTCAAACATCCAATTTCGAGGAGTGAGAGCGAAGGCGCTTACGGAAACTCCG
>DKGG01000064.1 GCA_002453155.1 Bdellovibrionaceae bacterium UBA6776 | reverse complement strand
TTTATACATTGAAAAAATAAATAAGTACTGTATTAGTACAACTTTCGGGGCGTAGCGCAGCCTGGTAGCGCATCTGGTTTGGGACCAGAGGGTCGCAGGTTCGAATCCTGTCTCCCCGACCAATTTTTCTTTAATAAAATCAAATGCTTGCAAAGATTGGAACTACGGAACTGCTATGAACTATGCATGGAAAGGGTTTCTAAATAAGTCTGTGAGATAGTGTATGAGACTAAAAATTAACGAATCCTATTATATTTCTGATATTTCCGAAGGCGACCAAGCTGCATATGTGAAGCACTTTAAAAAGAAAGAAATCTACGACAATACCCTTGCCATCCCATTCCCCTACACTCAAGAAGATGCCGATTGGTGGGTTAATCACAATATTGAATTAGTAAAAAAACAAAATGGCCGCTCTACGAACTGGGCCATTCGGAAATCGAGCGATAACTACCTAGTTGGCGGAATTGGCTTTCTTGGTCATCAAATTGGCAAATCCCACAAAGCGGAACTAGGATACTGGCTCGCAATGCCATTTTGGGGAAAAAATATTATGACCAAAGCCGTGAAAGTGGCTTGTGAATATGGAATGAAAGAACTTGGTCTAATCCGCATCACAGCAAATGTTTTTGACCACAACAATAGGTCCGCCCGAGTTTTGGAAAAGGCTGGCTTCCAATGCGAAGGTCTTCTAAGGAAAAACTACGAGAAAGACGGGAAAATATTCGACGGCAAGCTATACAGCTTAATTAAAGAATAAAAAATATAGAGCGATGAAATTTTGAAAAGCATGACATCTGACAATAAGATTACCCAACACTTTCGATTTCATATTGTCGGCTCCTGTGGTTCGGGAAAATCCTCGCTTGCCGAAGCAATTGCGAAAAAACTTGATATTCCACACATACAACTAGATGCATTTCATCACACCGACAATTGGGGCGTGAATTCTGATGAAAAATTCTTTGAGCTACTGTTAAAAAATGACCTAGATGGATCTTGGGTTGCCGACGGAAACTATTCCAAATCTTGGGATACTTTATGGAAAGATCGAGAAGTTACTGTAATCTGGATCGACCTCCCATTCTCGACTACATTTTCTCAATTACTCCAAAGAACATTCCGAAGAATCTCCAACAATGAAAAATTATGGGGCACGAGTTTAACGGAATCAATCAGTAAAACTTTTTGTTCAAAAGATTCCATCATCCTCTGGCTAATCACAACGTACCATAAAAATAAGAAAAAATTTTCTGATCTCATTAATTCTTCAAAATACGAATGTGTTAATTTTGTTCATTTGAGAAGTCGCTCTGAAATATCTCACTTTTTGCAGAATCTTGGCTTGTAACCTTGGCTTCTACTTGATAGGCACCATTGACCAAGTTGCATCAGAATTTGAAGAATTGTTAGGGTGAAAAAAAATTGAAACCAACCATAAAAACTCATTTGAATTCGGAAAAAAGATCACGTTGGTACAAGATCCTTTCCGTCTTACTTCCTAAGGCAGAATCAATCTTATAATTCATTTCCTTGTACGTGGAAATCCGCTTTTTAAACATAGATATCGTGATTCCCGTATTAGGATCTAAATAATCGTAGATGATAGCACTCTCTTTTCCTTCAAAAGAACGATGAATTCTACCTGAATACTGTTTCATGCGCCCCTTGAAAGAGATTGGCATACCAAGAATAAGAGTGTCCAAAATAGGGATGTCTATCCCCTCTCCAATAAACGAACCTGTTGACAAAATATAAAATGGGCTTCGATCACTTACGCATTTTTCAATTTCGGAAAAAATCGATTTGCGCTCAGTCTTATTCAGCTCACCCATCAAAACAAAACCTTTGTATTTACCGCCTTCGCACCCCTTGATAGCTTGGGATAAATTGACCAGATGTTCCTTTCGGTCAGTCACAAGCAAAGGAAAGCGTCCGTCTTTTAGACTTGTGACCAAATCACCCACGATAATACTATTTCTACTTTCATCATTGACCAACTGTTCCCATATTTCATGAATAGATAGTTGGTCCAAGCCAGAGCCTTGTGTGTTGAAATTTGTTTCTCTCACGAAGGCTCTTTTCAAAAGATCCTTTGAGCCAAATTCGTCCATTTCAAATCTTATTGGACCACTTTGCATATGCAGAATTGCTTCCAGTCCATCTTTTCTAATCGGAGTTGCTGTCAACCCCAGAAAGTATTTTGAAGAAATTTTCTTCAATACGCTTTCAAATGAAAAAGCCGGTATATGGTGACATTCGTCGATAATAATTTGCCCATACTGAGACAGTAGATCATCCGAATCTTCAAGGTTGTTTAAAGTCTGAAGCATTGCCACATCAATTTTTCCCTTTGGCTTCTTTCGGCTACCTCCATAACTTCCAATTTCCTTGGGATCTATATCTAAAAACTCTGAAATTCTCGAAATCCACTGATCCATAAGGGGCTTCCTGTGTACAAGGACCAAAGTCGGGACCTTTCTTTTAGCAATAATATTGCAACCCATAACAGTCTTTCCAACACCAGGGGGAGCGACCAGAACTCCGAAATCGTGCCTACAAACCTCTGTCACTGCCTTCTTCTGATCTGTTCTCAATTCTCCGTTAAACTTAACCTTTAAGCGTTTGGATTTTGGTCTCTGGTCAATGACATTGACTTCAATTCCAGTCTCATCAAATATCTCTATGCACCTATCAAGTGTGCCGCGGGGAAGAAGTAAATGACCGTCTCTCAGCTCGCAACAAGAGATGTATCGAGGTGTGTTCCAAGTTGAAAATCTCATTCTCTGCATTTTAAAAAATTCTGGATTTGCAAAAGTAGCTATTCTTCGCAAAGCCGAAATCAGTTTCTTTGGAATTTTCTTAAGATCAATGGAAATTTGGTTTTTCAAGATAATATCAATTTGCCCCTCAAACTCTTCGTTTAAAGCTCTCCCCAAAATAATTTCAATCGCAGCTTCAGCATTTGCTACTTCAGGCTCATCATATTCAAGCTTTAGATTTTCAAATTTTGGCAAATGCTGGGCGAGTATTGAATCCACTTCAAAGTATGAAAGCCTTCGTATATTTGAAAGAAAATGCCATTGATCCTCGATAGGCACAAAATTGTCGTCAACGAACAAACTGTTGCTATAATCCCTGGCATTTCTCTGAAGAGGCAAAGCAATCAGATTTCCAAAACCACCTGAAGGCATATAATCTTGACTTGGAAACAAACGATCAAAGCTCTCAAGAGACAAAGAGGGGTATTCGATCAATGCCGTACTTATAATTAGTGTCCCCAACTGCCTCGCCTTAAAAGCAGCAATTTCCTCATCAAAAAAGATCCAAGCGTGACCTCCATTGCCAGACCGCGATCTCTCGATTCCGACATCCACTCCAAGTGAATTTGCTGACTTTTTAAAAGCTAAAATATCTTCCTGCCACGTGTCCTTATCAAAATCAGCTGCAAGAAACACGCACTGGCTATTACCTCTCAAAGTATAGGTGCCAATAACTTCTTTGCCCTGGAGGTGCTCGAGAGCAGTATCTCTAGAAAACGGTTTAAAAGCTTGAAAGCTGCAATCACCACATTTGATCTTTGGTTTTTTACAAATTCCACTGGCCCATTCATTTTGACAGACTGGAGAATAGCCCTTTTTGCCCGTTCGACTATTTTCCCAAAGTTTAGGATACACATCACGACGACAACGAAAAAAATTTAAAAATAAATCAACTCTTTCTTCAGGAGTGGAAAACGGTAAGTTTGAACGAGAACCATAAGATGGAACTTTATCGGGCTGACCTAAAGAACGAAGTTCCTTGATGAGGGTCTTGCGCTTCTCAGAGAGGGCCTTGAGTTCTGATTCAATCTGAGAAACTCGATCTTGATGATCCATCGTAAATTAAGCAGCTGTTGATTTTTTAAATGAAATGTCGGCGCGGATGTCAAGGTGGCTTAAGATTTCTATCAACTTATCGACAGTCATGTGTCCCAGTTGTCCGTTGAAAATCTTAGAAATACGATCATGAGTCAGGCCTGGAACGAGACTGGCTAATTTTCTTTGAGAAATACCTCTCCCCTCACATTCAGACTTAATCTTTTCAATGAGCTTAGCTTTGACTTGAACAAGTTGATAATCCGTTCTTTTTATTTTAGCCATTTTATAACTCCAATATTCATCGCAGCGATCTTTTCTTCTAGATCGCTTTCGACTTCAAAAAAGCTAAGCCGATTTAAGATAATCAGCACTTAAATCTGCACCGCAGTCCCAACTCACCCCACCGACTGGATTAATTTTGACCTTCATAAACTCTTCCACCACTTGAAGTTTAATAAAGACGGGAGGGGGTGACTTAATGAGATGAGCCAAGCTCACTTTTTTCTTTTCTCCATCACTGAACTCCACCATCAAAGTTTCATGATCTATCGCTTCGACTGCAATAACTTCCAAATATTCTTTTGCTTCTTTCATAATTACTCCAAAGGTAAAAGTGGAAACACCTGCTTACCGGCTTTTGCAAGACCCCAAACCTCATTTAAATCACTTCTTCGCAGCTCAATCCACTCCCGAACTAATTTATCCGCCTTATTTGGCATTCGTCCGGCGATCAACTCCCCTGTCGCAATTTCATACTGCCCTTTGTAGCCTTGATAGGCACAATGGATGTGGGGAGGGTTGTGGTCAAGAAACTGAATGTAGATCGTAATCCCATAGAAGTAGCATATCTGAGGCATTCGCACTCCTTACATATTGATAGTAAAAATACTACCAATGCGCCTTTCCAGTCAATCTTTGCAGACAGAAAGAAATCTCTTCAGAGACTGATAAAAGTCATCCGAATGTTCCAACCAAGGAATATGGCCACAATTTTTGAAGACGGTGAGTTCCGAGATGGGAATCTCAGAGTTCAACTTTTCAAACTGCGCTAAAGGCACAGAGTCCTTTTCTCCAATGGCGATCCAACACTTCGATGTGATGTCTTTCAACTTGGTCCAGTCAAGCCAGCCACTGGCATGGCTCCAAACCCACTTATTCACATCCCTATCAGGGGGAGGATCTTGAAAATAGTCCTTCAGAAAAGACTCTCTCAGCTCGGGGTCACACACCCACGCCTTCACAAGATAATTCATCATCTCTTTATCCAGATTTCGAACGAGGTCTATATCTCCTCTTTCACGAGCTTCATTTCGCTCACTTCTCAACCTTCTCCAAATTTCTTTCTCAGGTTCATCGAGAACCGAAATCAAGTGTTCGCTGGTCTTCATCTCCATCTCAGGTGTCAATGGACCCATATTCAAAAGAGCTATGCAATCAAACTGATCTGGAAACGCAATGGCCGCATAGAGTGCATAAACTGCCCCCCAAGAATGACCAACGAGAGCAGGCTTTTCAAAATTGAAATGACCGGCAACCCTGTTCAAATCGTCAAAAAGAAGATCGAGAGAAAAAGAAGAAGACGACCTTTCAGCAACCTCAGACTTTCCAGTCCCTCTTTGGTCAAAGAAAACGCATCGAAAATCTTTAAATAATGGCTCAGCCATTCGCCTCATATAGTGGTGGGTATCCCCAGGTCCACCATGAAGGAAAATCACAGGATCTCCCTCACCCTCCTCAATAGCGTATATCTTTGCTCCACTGGCTTGAATGATGTGTTCCTTCACCTTAGGCTCTCTCTCCAAGAAGGTTCTTATAATTCGCTTCCCAATAAATGGGCATCTTAAGAAGCTGATTTTTCAGCGCCATATGCCCAGTTGAAAGATTGTCACAACGCAATATCTCGTGCCTCAAGATCATTTTCTCTAAGGGACGTGGACTTTTATGGCTCCTCCTCATAAAGAAGTCATAAAGAGGATGCCGATGAAACACCTTTACCGGTCAACCAAAAACCTGATTATTCGTCCCCTAGGGCTTAAAGATTATGAATCCTGGCGAGAGTCTCTTTCAATAAACCTAGAGCGTCAGAATCCCTGGGACCGGAAGAAGAGAGAATCCAGCGAACTCTCGAAAAATTCATTCAAATCAGTCCTCTCCCTCCAAAAGTCACAAAGGGATCGAGATGAATACTACGATTTAACTGTTTTTGAGAAAAAATCTGGCCTCGTGGTGGGAGGAGTTTCAGCGATGAATGTTGTTCGCAGTGTCTCCCAAACTGCATTTTTAGGTTATTCAATTCATAACATTCACTGGGGAAAAGGCTATGGCAAGGAATCGGTAAAAGCGATGATTGAGATTGCATTCAGAGACCTAAAGCTCCACCGCTTAGAAGCTGGCGTAGAGCCGAGTAACCGAAGATCAATTATGCTCGCAAGATCAGTGGGGCTTCGAAAAGAGGGTTTAAAGAAGAGGGCCGTTTTGCTTCGAGGCGAGTGGAGAGACCTCACTATTTATAGCATCACGTGTGAGGACTTAAAAATTCCGTGGAAAGGTGAAGTTACACTCAGGAAATCTAGGTGACTACTCCAAAGGCTATACAACCTCTCAGTAAAACTTGGGGAGGTTAGCTATCCTTCACTCTGAGAAGATGAAGAGCCAAATAAGGAGCTGGACCCGGATCTTTTTCAAAATTTACCTTTTCAGCAAATGTCCAAACAAGCCCAAATCTCAAATATGGAATCAAAGAACCCTCTTCAAATAACAATTCATTAAGCGCCGTTTCCTTATTTTCATCGGACCAGTCCACTTCGCTTAATATTTTTTCGACTCTCCCGCCAGGATCTGGAAAATTCACCCCAAGCTTTGAGCAAAACATCATCTCGACAACCGCACTATTGAATTTCTGTCCTGCGATTACACTAACAAAGCGAATATCAAAATCACTGAATTCCATTTGATGCTTATCCATATCCTCAAGGCTATAGATCTTAAATGCCCATGAATTTCGCTCTAAGATAGAAATAACAAGAGATTCCGCAGAATTTACAATCTCTTTTTCCCAGGTTGAAGAAACCAAAATCTTCAAAGGCCTTTTAGGCTTGAATTTAGAGAGGTCAACCTCAGAATGATGGCCAACATCCTCAATATTCAACCCATAAAAACTCGTCGTTCGAAAATCCTCGTCAGATTTTCTGACCTTTAAAAGATCATTTCTCAAATCATTGACAAATATTTTGTAAGAATGAGCATCCAAAAATTTTTCTATTGAAGTTCGATTCAAGACGACCACAGAAAGTCCATCTGGTGGCATGGCGATCTTTTTTAAATCCGATGGGTAAGCCATAGCATCCATACTTTTTGATATTGCCATAAATTGCTTTTCACGAAAGTCACAATCAGAAACTTCTCCCTGACTGAACATCACAAAATTCAACTGGTTCTTCTCTTTTTGGTAACAGTCTCTCAACTCCAAAATAATCAAACTTGGATTCGCCGAATGCAACTTGTAAGGACCGCTTGATACAAAACTCTGTTCATCCGACATTCGATTTGACCCCCAATAACCAAAATATGGCATTCTGAGGAAATTCAAAAATTGATCTGGCTGACTTTCAAAGTTGAACAAAATACTTTCATCATCCCAACTCAACCCTGAGACATGATCTTCCTTAAAACTCTTATAATCTTGCCACCCAACGAGGGACTCTCCCCAAAATGACTCATTCCGGTTTCTGAGAAATTTAAAAGTTTCGAGAAGATCTTCCGCAAATCTTTGAGATGAAATCAATACCCCGGCTTGATCCCTATAATTGGGCTTAATTATAAATTTCCATAAAAGACCATTATTCTCGATCGTCCAACCTTGAGAAAGAAATGGAACCAAGTTCCCTGAATTGTCATACTTCACAAGAGTTGCAATGAGGTTGTTTAAAATCATTTGATTTGAAATGTAATCTGATTTTTCAAATTTAAGACTCAAGGGCACACTTGCATTGTTCACAACCCGAATTTCAAACATTTCAAACCCTTTCAAGTCATAAATTCAGCGGCCAAGACCGCGGATGCATTCTTGTTTGTTTATGGAGTTTAGGCAGGGGCGGTGGTGGGAGCGGAGGCCGCGCCAGGGGCGGATTTCTTCTGCCACAAATTCGGACTCAGATGCGCTTCCAATCAGCTTAATAATGGTGCCCTTACTTACTTTCACAAGGGGTCGCACGCGCGCAGAGGACACATCCACTTGCCATCTCTTTCCCGAAAAATCCACCAACGAAAGAGACTCTAAAGAGTTGACCTCTTCAATCGTCCCCGCCAACAATCCCGCCTCGGGGTCCGACCACACCTTCAACTTGATGCTCTCCCAGGGCTCATACCTTGGGATGTACATTCCCATCTCGTGATCCAGCCACTGCGAAAACTCCGATCGATAACTCATCCCACCAATCAAAACCACCAAGAGACTTGAAACAACCACAAGCCAATATGTTTCTAAGCGATATCCACGAGGAGTCTCGCGGTATCTTTTCAAGGCAAAGAAAAACCCCAAACCAAACAAGACCAACCAAAAAAATAAACCCAGTAAAAGCGCCAGTTTCTCTGAAGATTTCACCAACAAAGGAATCATGGAAAAATCAAAATCCAAAACCATGTAAAGCAACAACCCCAAACTGTGACCGGCAATAAAAATCAGAAGTCCCACCGCAAACCAGTTCAAAATCTTGGTCAACGCAAAATATCTTTTCGAAATGGGCTGAATCTTTTGAGCATTTATGGACTGAAGAACCTTATCGGCAAATGAACTTTGATTCATCTTTCACTCCTTCGACCTTTAAGCTCTTTCAAAAGCCACTTTCGACTGCGATTGATCAAAGACCCCACCGACCCCACCGGAATTTTCAAAATATCAGAGATCTCTTCGTAATCTTTTTCTTCCCAAAATCTCAACACCATCACCGCTCGAGACTCCTCTGGCAAATCATTGATTTTATCCACCAGCCACTTTAACTCTTCTTGGGTGTGCACCTGGGTTTCGGCATTCGCGGAAGATAGGGCCTCCATAAAACTTTCTAAGTCCGCTTCTCCACCCATCAGCGCGTCTTTTGCCCGATTTAAAGTGGTTCTCTTTCTCATGCAGTCCACCGCTTTGTTGTGAACAATTCTGTAAATCCAATTTTGAAGCTTCAAATTCTGATCGAAAGAATTGAGGTTCCTATAGATTGCAATAAATGATTCTTGAAGAACGTCCTCCACCTCCGAGCGAGAAAATCCTGTCTGCCGGAAAATGTATTTTCTCAGTCGAACTTCATATAGCTCCACAATGCATCGAAAAATCTCTGAGTTTTTCAGAGATTCTTCGACAAGTTCTTGATCTGAAAGACTTTGACAATCAATCACCGGCAACCTTCGACGAAGTTAGTTCCCCAATTGTCGATTGAATGCATCCAAATGTCTATAACTGCCATTCAGCAGATTGGTGTATACGGCCTTGGCATCCGGTTGAGCCGTTCCCATGCGAGCCTTTAGATCCGCAATGTCCAGCTCTTCAATCTCTTTTCCCACTTGAAACGCCGATGTGAGTGAGGCCTTTCCCCGTGAAACCAAAGTCTGATAAAGACTTTGAATTTCCGGAAGAGAATAGACTCCCCGTTGATTGGGATCCACTTTAACCGCGACACCGTACTTCGCTAGCAGACTGTACACACCATCCATATGCCTTTGCTCAGACGAGGAAATGTTTCCAAACACGCGGTGACCCCACTGATCATAAAGTTCCAAGTAAACATCTCGAGCGAGTTTTTCTTCTTCCCACATGTAAAGCACGTTTGCTTTGTCCTGATCTGAAATGTCGTAGACGGGATAGTCATTCACGGCAACTTGACCCTCCATCCCCATGGCTCCGTTTCCTTTTCCTTGGGCACTCTGTTGCCCGGCACACCCCGCAACAATTACTAAACTGACGAATATTAAGTTCTTCATGGTTCACCTCTCTGAAGCTCGCTGTGGCTTCTAAAAGGTCATACGTAAGCAGCCTGCAATTTCTTGCAATTTTATTTGCGCCAAATACCATGCGGACAGAGTAAATTATATAAGCTATTGAAATGTCTTTGAATTTTGCCTACCAGGGCAAGGGCTCCGAATAGGGCTCTAAGAAAAAGCCTTTCGGCTGGAGAGTTCCAGACCAGGTTTCTGTCGACCAGTTAAAAAATCTATTTGCCGCGTCTTCGATGGACATGTCGGCATCGGCGCCTTTTTCCCGAGAGATCAGTCTTCCTGGATGAACCAAATAAATTCGAATCCCTTTTTGCTTTTGTTGTATAAAGATTTGAAGGAGTTCTCGATGACGAAATCTGATTTGAAACTTTACAGGCACTATAAAAACAAACCTTATAAATGTTTGGGCCTGGTTCGCCACAGTGAGACTTTAGAAGAGTTGGTTCTTTACGAATCTCTTTATGAAAATGAATTGGGCCCATTGTGGGTGCGGCCCAAAGAAATGTTTTTCGAAAGCATTGAAGTAAACGGCCGCAGCCAGCCTCGATTTCAAAAAGTGGAATTCAAAGTAGATTCCCTTGTAGGCTTAAATGACGAGATCAAACCAAAACTCTTAGGTCTATTGAACTTGGTGTTTGAAGATTTTAAGCCGGATTCCTTGGACCAAAAACTCAATGACAAAGAGGGCGTGATTTTAACTTACGCTTTTGAAAGTGATCACCTGGCCGGTTTTAAACTGGGCTACCGATTAAACCCGACCACCTTCTACAGCTGGTTGGGTGCAGTTCATCCCGACCATCGAGGAATTGGACTTGGCAAAAAGTTGATGCTTGAACAGCATCGTTATTGCCACTCACAGGGCTACAAAATCATCGAGACAAAAACCATGAACAAATGGAAATCGATGCTTCTCCTCAATATTCAATGCGGATTTGAAATTTACGCCACGGAAACCAACGACCGTGGCGAGTTGAAAATTCTAATGCGAAAGAGCCTTTAGAGGTCTATGTCCTCCAAAATCCAGCTTTGCCCCAGGTATCGGGCAACTTCATTTTCCGGGACTCAATCCCATTGAGAATCCCGTTCAAAAAACCAAAAGTTTCGAAGTCCGCTCGAACGCCTCGAGCAAAACTCAAGGAATCCATAGATCCCAGTGAATTCAGCGTCTTATGCTAAATCTGATCTCAATGGACGGGCCTCACCCAAAGCCACTCTCCCCTAACAAAATTACATGACCTCTTTAGAAAGATGCTCTGATGGACTATGAATGGGGAATCCGTATGGAGGGGACCCCTATATGTTAGCAATACGCCTGATCACTTTCTTCATTACAATTTCCGCTCCCATTCATTTTGTTTGGGCTTCTAAAGAAATCGTAGAGTTGACCGTGGGAAAAGGCCTCACCTACCCCGTCTACGCAGACAGCATTGAAATTTCTCAAGAAACAAAACAGGTCAGCGCCTTCATTTTGGCCAAAGACACATCCGTTGAATTGGCCCGTGGAAACAAATTTGATTTTTACAAAGGTGACAAACTGGCTCTGCACCCCAATGGCTTTGTTGCGTCTTCGGTGATCAACCATCCTCTGGGAAAAACCAACACCTGGAAACTTCCCAGTGGCCAAGAAGTCATTTTGAACTGCGGTAAAATTCCTCCCAGTTCTTTCAACCCAGTTGGAGCGGTTCGCGTGGTTCGCTTTTATGAATCTGGTGAGTACGAACGGGGCTGTGATCTTCAAACGACCACCACCCTTCCCTTGCCCATGGGAGAAGTGACATTGTCCTATGCTTCTAAGTTGGAGCTATTTGAATCTGGTTCCCTTAAATACGGAAGCTATGTTCGCAAAGGATCTCTGACTCTTTTTGATTCAAAATTTGAGCTTCAACCTCGATCCGAAATTTATTTCTTTTCAGACACGCAGATTTCTTTTTGTACACCTAAGTCTGGAGAGCACTTCAAAGCTTGGACCACGCAATTTGGAACTCTTGAATTTGTTCAACCCGAAAAGACGGTATCGATTTCTTTGTTTGAAAATGGAGAAATCAAAAGAGCCATTGTCAAAAATGCCCTTGAAATGGGTGGCCTTGAGATTCCACCCTTCAGTCAAATCGTCTTAAGCCGGATTGAAGATAAAGAGGGAAAAGAGCCTACCGAAGGCCCCACTTATTTGGCCGGAGCGGTTTTAAGTGAACCCAGAATTTTTTCTTCTATGGATGGATATAAGATTGAAACCCTGGTTCCCGGCTTCAACCGGGCCGAACAGGTCATCGGAGTGGTGGCAAATAAAGCTTTTACTTTTACAAATCCGGATTCGAACGAAGAGTTTGTGGTCAAAAAAGAGGCCCGAGTTCATTTTCAAAATGGATTGATTGTGGGCATCGAAAACCCCACCAAAAATCCAAACTCTCCTTAAAAGCTCATCAGACTTCCAATTCCAAATCCAAGGAGCAACCACGAGAGGCTGAGTCCGGCGAAGGAAATCAGCAGGATCTCGCCCCAGGTTCGTCCATTGGTATTTTTTTTATTTTGAGATCGATTTCGAAAATGAGAGCAAAAGGCAACCACGGACATCATTCCAAAGAGGATGTTCAAATAAAAGGTAGAGTCGATTTTAAAATATTCGCGATCCGAAATATTTCCTGCGACCGAATTGTCTGGCAATAAATCAAATGCCGAAAATCCGTAGTGCAAAATCAAGGATGCTGCCACCAAGATGGATAAAAAGACCGCAAAAATATAGAGAGCCATTTTCCAACCATAATACTGGGCCTGAATTCGAAGCACGGGAAAGACGATCAAGTCGCTGAAAATGAAAGCCATGATTCCAGCAAAGCTCACTCCATTTGCAAATAGCACCGCTGCCAGAGGGATGTTTCCCATGGATCCGATAAAAGTAAAGAAAGCGGCCAGAGGACCCGCCAATGTTTGAAGAAGAACTTCGAGAAAAGACGGACTTCCTCCCGCCGAACTCAAAAATAAAAATTCAAAAAACGACCGAGGAACAAAAACCGAAATAATCCCAGCCAATGTAAATCCGATGGTGACATCCTTCCACACCATGTCCCATTCCATAAAATATTGGTGGGCAACTTGCTTCCACCCCTCCCAGCTTTTGAATTTCTGCCACCAGGTTTTAGAATCTCCATTGCCGTCACCAACTTCTAGGTTTTGCGCATGCTTACGAGCCTTTTCTTCGAATTTTTGAGACAGGGTCAGCTTCACAACCACAGTCATCAGTAAAATCAATAAGATTCCTCCCAAATACTCTCCAACAACAAATTGCCAGGAGAGAAACACCGAAATCAAAATACCAAGTTCGATCACCAAGTTTGTCGAAGCCAAAAGAAAGGCCAGCGATGGAATCAACCCTGCCCCTTTCGCAAAAAGAGCTCTGGTTGTGGAAAGGGCTGCAAAGGAACAAGAGCTGGAGAGAAATCCAAAAAAGGTTCCAAGTCCAATGCTTTGAGCGCCCTCTTCACCCATGGTGTCTTTCATTTTCTTTTCGGTAACAAAGACTTGGATCATGCTGCTTATGACGTAACCAAACCCGAATGCCCAAAAGGCCATCCAAAAAAGACCCAAAGATGTCATGGCCGACTGATGCCAAAGATTTAAAAATTGAGATTGTGTCATCGATCCCTCACCTTAACAGGAGAAGGACAATGAACTTCTGAGAGGAATGTTTCAAAAATGTTTTATTTTTTTAAAGTTTAGATGCACGCAAAAAGTCGCCTTTTATAAAAATCAAAAATCTTCAAAAAGCTTTCTGTTCAGGATTTCAACCGCTTCTTGAAAACGTTCTGAAATTCCTTTGGGTGCCCTTTCAAGATCTCCGGCTTCGGCTATTTCGATGGGAAGACTTTCTTTATAGGGAGCAATCCATTTCACTTCATTGATTCCAATTTCCACCTCAAGTGGAATTCGAGCCCATGAACTTTTGTGATTCAAACGCTCCAGCCCAAAATCCGGTTTGAAGTGAGAGAAAGCAAAAAACTCTCCATCAATACCCGTCTCTGACAGAAGCAAATCCAAAGTCTTAAATGTTTTTCCATCCGCAACAAAATCAATAAATACTTTGATTCGACCTGTCGAAGATATCCCATAAGAAGACATCATTTTTTCAAACCGATCTTTCAATTGCTCCCTGGGGATGTCCCGCTGACCTTTTAAAGATATGGGCAACGTCCAACTTTGAATGCGCGGAAAGAGCATCTTTTGAACTTCCAAGTAGGCGGCCAGAAGTGCCGGAGAACGACCGACAAAAATGTACTCACTTTTTTCAATGGGATGTTTTTTCACGATCTCTTGAAAGAGGCCTTCGGCCCAATCCATATTTAGCTCTACTAGAGTCTCCACGAGCTTTTTTTCAGAGTGGATCAGTTCACTCTCACAGCTGGCAAAGGATGAACTCGCCCAAACGAGAATCGCGAAAACCACGAATACGCTGACAGACTTTTTGACAGTACCGACAAAATTGAGCTCGTTCCTAAATTGACCAGAGGTGGTAGTGCAATTTGTAAGCTTGAGGCGCAAAAGTTTCATAATGGAGAAGTAAATAAGCACATTCCGAGCCAAATCAGAAGGTGCGAGAGACGGTGACCTTCCAGGAATCTCTGTCTTCAAATATCGGTAAGACTTGCCATCCTAGATCCTCACTGGAATTGTGATGTTCGTAAAATCCCACACCCATGGTGTAACCCAAAGTGGCTCCGAAGATGACATCCGCTAAATAATGGGCGCGCTGTTGAACGCGCGAATAGCCCGTGATTCCGGCAAGTGCCAATGCCGGAACTCCAACCCAAGGTCCACAGGTCGCCATCAAATTTCCAGCAGTGGCAAATGCCGTCGAGGTGTGACCTGACGGAAAAGACGCATTAAATCGGTTCGTCTCTGTACTTCCCGGGTGATACTCCGGGGGTCGGTTGCGATTGACGGAGGCTTTCAGAGCCGTGGTGTAAATGAACGTCGCAACCAAGGCTTCGGCATGGGAAGTTCCCGCACCAAGGGCTTTAGCATTTTCCTTTGACCACCCATAGCCCATGGTCGCCAATGCGATGACCGCACCAGGAATGCCCGTCCCCATGTTTCCACCCACCCATTCAGGAAACTTTTCGCGAGGTTTTCCCTCATAATGTTTGTAGATGTCTTGATCGTAAATAAGAGCAACTGCAGTCAACGTGGCGCCTGAAGCCCAGATCCACTGGTTCCCATTGGTAAAAGCCGCTTTGCTTCCCATCAAAAAGTGCTTTCCGGGATTGTAAGCCATGGAGGAGCTTTCGCAAAAAATATTAAAAAGTGCGGCGACGAGTATCGGGAGTAGAATTTTCTTAGGCATAGGAAAATTCTAAGAAATCCCAGATTTTTGGTCATCCCTTTTGAAAAAACTTAGACCTGGCCTCTAGATCTTCCTCGCAATTTGAAAATCCCTAAGAATCGTGAGATGTAAGGGGCCCGGAGTGCTTCATGGAAAATTTTTGGATGAAAAAATCCCCGCTGAAATACCAAAAGGTCTTTGCCCTTTCGGCGCTGTTTTTCATCCTGATGGCCGCCAGCTCTCTCCTGGACATTCATCATGACAAGCAAGATGCCCTCTCCGACACTCACATTCGCTTGGAATTTATCACTCTCTTTATCTCGATCAGTGCAGCCGCCTTTTTCATTTATGATGCATTGCGACTGTATCGAGAAAATCGCCGTCTTAACGAGGACATTCAAAAACAAAGTCTCGAGCACGAGCAGTACCGCAACAAACTGACTCGTTATTCACAAGGTGTTTTTGATTTGATCTGTGAAGAATTTCAAAAATGGGAACTGACGAAGACCGAAACAGAAATTGGTTTTCTGATTTTGAAGGGACTCTCTACAAAAGAGATCGCAAAAATTCAAAATTCACAGGACAAAACCGTGCGACAGCACTGCTCTTCCATTTATCGAAAGTCTGGATTGGCGGGACGCTCCGAACTTTCTGCCTATTTTTTAGAAGATCTCCTCTCGGACCAGAGTCATAAACTCCTGTAATCAGGTGCTCTAGGACATATGTCGGACTGAAATTTTACCCAAAGGGACATTTGCCGCATTGATTTCGCAGGTACGAACATAAAAACTGCCCACAAGCGAAAGGGCACTTTTTATGACATTTGCGAATTCATTGCTCCTTGTAGTTTTCTTGTGTGGCAGCTTCGCCAACGCAGAAAACTCCTCCCCACAAAAAATTGGACTGAAAGAAATTCACGAGCATGTTTCGGAAGCTCTCAAACTGAAAGAGTTGGAGCAGGCCAAAATTTCCGCCGTTCAGTTTTTATCAAAAGATCAATCCAGCTATTCCAATCCCACAATTTCCTATGGTGTGGGCTCGTTGAAATATTCCGGTGGAGCCGGAACGGCCGAGACGGAAGAGTTCTCGATTTCGCAAAAATTCCCGCTGAATGGCCGAACGGGGACTCTCAAAGAGGTGGGAAAAATTAAAGCCGAGGTGGTTCGCCTTCAATCCACAGAGGAAAACATTAAAACCCTGTCCTTAGCCGTCCTTTCCGGATTGAGGGCATTCATAAGTACCAAAAAAGCCGCCCATTTGGAGGAGCGCAAAGAGTATTTAAAACTGATTTCTCAGTTCTTAAGCACCAAAAAATTTGCCTCTCCAAAAAGTCGCCTGGAAGCCGAGTTGATTAAAAATAAAATTGAGGCGCTTCAATTGGAAAGTCTCAATTTGCTCACCGAAAAATCAGCTGCCGAAAAAATCTTTGAAGGATTTATGGGTCCACTCAATGAACGACAACTGGATGTCCATTTCCCCGATAAACAGCAAATTTTGAATTTGCTTGAAAAAATGCGGGATCTCAAACCACTTGCCTTTAAAAGATCCTCTCTTCAATTGGAAGCCACTGGAAAAGAGAAAAGTCTAGCAAGTCGCAAATGGATTCCTGATTTGCAAATCTACTATTCAATAAATAAGGAAAAATACGCTCAAGGAGATCAAAACCAAGTGGTTGGAGTTGGACTGGAATTGCCATTGTTCAATCGCGGCTCCAATCTGACCAAGTCTCAACAGGCCTTGGAAACCTCAATGAAGGTGGAAGCAGAAGTTGAAAGACACAAGGTGGTCGCTTATGAAAAAAACCTTCGAAATGAAATTAACACCGCATTGAACTTCATCGAAGTTTACACCGAAGAAAATTTAAAAAAGAAAGAACAGACCATGAAGATGGTCACTCAAAACTTTAAAAAGGGTCTGCTCACCGCTGCTAATTTTTTAGAGTTCGAAGATCAGATCCACAACATCCAAAATGATCGGCTGGAAAAGTACTTCACCATTTATCAAAACATTTTTGAGCTGACATCCATCTACGGCACGGAAAATTTAATCGAGGAGATTCCCCTATGAACCGTTTTTTTGGTCTGGTTTTAAAGCAGCGTTATAAAGTTCTTGCTCTGGGAATCGTCCTGATGGCGTGGAGTCTTTGGACTCTCACCAAGGTCAATATCAGTGCGGTGCCCGACATTTCGAACAAACAGGTGATGATCAATACCAAAACGGGATCCCTCTCCACCGAACAGATCGAAAAGATTGTCACCTATCCCATCGAGATTGAAATGTCCGGACTTCCCGGAGTGGATGAAGTTCGCTCGCTTTCTAAGTATGGATTGTCTCAAGTGATTGTGGTCTTTGAAGACGATGTGAATATTTATTTCGCCAGGCAGTTGATCAGTGAAAAACTTCAAAGTGCGAAGTCTGCCATTCCGGACGGCTTGAGCGCAGAACTGGGACCTGTTTCAACAGGTCTTGGAGAAATCTTCATGTGGATTCTGGAACTGAATCCAGACTCGCCCCGAAAATCTCTTTCCGAAAAAGAACAGCTTCAATACCTTCGGCGCATTCAAGAGTTCACCATTCGTCCTCGCCTTAAAAGACTCCCTGGAGTCGCCGAAGTGGACACCAATGGGGGCTTCAACACCGAAGTTCATATCAACTATGATCCCGATCGACTGCGTCGTTTTGGATTGAATGTCCATGAAATCATCGATGCGTTAAAGGACACCGGAACCTCCTTTGGAGGTTCTTATATCAAGTCCAAAGGAGAACAGATCACCGTTCGTTCCCTGGTAAAGATCTCTGACTTAAGAAGCATTGAAGAAATTGCTATCAAACGGCTTCCATCAGGCAGAAACGTGCTGGTTAAGGACATTGGGAGTGTGAAATTTGAAAGTGTTCCCCGCGTTGGTGGAGCCACTTTCAATGGAAACGAAACCGTTCTTGGCACCATCCTGATGCGCGTGGGAGCCAACAGTCGACAAGTGGCAAACCTGGCCCGAAAGTCCTTGGATACACTCAATCTTCCCGAAGACGTACATTTGAAAGTGGTCTACAACCGCGAATATCTTGTCGAAAAGACCATTCAAACCGTAGCAAAAAACCTGATCGAAGGGGCGGCCCTGGTCATCATTGTTTTACTCATTATTTTAGGAAATTTTAGAGCTTCATTGATCGTGTCCTTGGCCATTCCGTTTTCCATGGCCATTGCTCTTAAAGGAATGCAACTTTTTGGAATTTCAGCGAACCTGATGTCCTTGGGCGCCATTGATTTTGGTCTTCTTGTGGATGCCTCTGTGGTTCTTGTGGAAAACTTTCTTCGCCGTATGGGAGAAGGCGGCGGTCCGCTCAATCCCAAACAAAGATTTGATCTTTTGGTTCAATCTTCCAGTGAAATCGCAAAGCCCGTTATTTTTGGGTTGATCATTATTATGCTGGTCTACGTTCCTATTCTTTCCTTGGAAGGTGTGGAAGGAAAGATGTTTGAACCCATGGCACTCACTGTGTTGATGGCACTGGCCGCAAGTTTGGCGGTTGCACTTTTTATCGTTCCCATTTTGCTTTACTTCACCTTCCGAAAACGAATTCCTGAAAAGCACCCTGCCATCTTCAAATACATTCAAAAAAGTTATGAGCCTTCGTTAAACTTTACTCTTAAACACAAAAAGTCGGCTTTGGCTGTGGCAGTCTCTCTATTTTTGATCTCCGTTTTTACATTTCTTCACTTGGGTTCAGACTTTGTTCCTCAGTTGGACGAAGGGGATTTGGTCATTGGAATCATTCGAGACAGCAAACAAAACATTGATCAATCCATCGCCGATCAAAAGATTGCGGAAAGCATCATCAAGGAATTTGGAGAAGTGGATTATGTGTTCTCTCGAATTGGAACTCCAGAAAGTGCAACTGATCCCATGAGTCCCAACTTTGCGGACACCTTTGTGATTCTAAAGAAGGATTTAAGCCAGTGGCCTAAAATCAATGGCCAACACCGTTCAAAGTCGGAACTCTTCACTGCCATATCAAAAAAATTGAAAGCCACAAATCCTGATCAAGAAGTCTCAGCCACTCAACCCATCGAAATGCGTTTCAATGAAATTTTGGAGGGAAGCCGGGCGGACATCACCTTGAGATTTTTAGGACCTGATTTGGACAAACTCATCGAATATGCCGAGATCAGTCAGGATGCACTTAAGGACGTCAATGGGCTGCAATCCATCGAATTCGATGCACTCACGGGACTGACAAAGTCTCCCGTATTGGATATTGAAATCGATCCCAAGAAAGCTTTGGAATACGACCTCAACCCCAGTGAAGTGAACCAATACATTCAGTCCTCTCTGGCTGGGATCAACACCGGAACCTATTTTTTGAATGGGATTCAAATCCCCTTTATCTTTCACTTGGATGAGTCCATTCGAAATGACATTCAAAAAATCAACCAGCTGCCGGTGCCCTTAAACGAAGGTGGGACCATTCCCTTGAATCGCATTGCCACTTTGAATCTCAAAGACAAAGTAACCACCATTGCACGTCGGTGGGCTGAAAGGTATTCCGCCGTTTCGATCTATATCTCTGGACGAGATGTGGCCTCTTTTGTAGATGAGGCCAAGCAACGAATTGATTCTGTGGTTCGACTGGATCCCGGTTACAACATCGAATGGGGTGGACAATTCAAAAATTTAGAGCGCGCACGCAAGAAACTGTTGATCATTGTTCCCATCACTCTTTTTGGAATTTTCTTTCTGGTCTATACCATGACCAATTCTTTTTTGCAGACCGCCACGATTTTTACGTCCGTCCCTCTTGGACTTGCTGGAGGAGTGATTCTGCTTTTTCTTCGCGACATGAACTTTAGCGTTTCTGCTGCGGTGGGCTTTATTGCCCTGTCTGGAATCGTGGTCTTAAACAGTTTGGTTCTGGTCAACTCCATCAATCAATTGTTCTTGGAATTTGGCGAACCCGACCGTGCGATTCGAACGGGGGCTCTTTCAAGACTTCGTCCGGTCACAATGACGGCCTTGGTGGCCGGTCTGGGGTTTCTTCCAATGGCCTTTAATACGGGGATGGGATCTGAGGTTCAAAGACCCTTGGCGACAGTGGTCCTTGGGGGACTTTTCAGCTCAACCCTACTGACCATGTTGGTTGTTCCGGTCTTGCTCTCTTATGTTTTTAAGATCAAACAGGTCCGCAGAAAAAAGGGGTAATCTTTAAAACCCGACATTGAGGAAAGGGAAGAATTTAAGCCAACCCTTTTCCACAAAGTTAAGAAGACCAAGCTGAATTCCCGTCAGGCTGACAGCTCGGTTTACCAATCCCACTTGGAACCCATAAACTTGGTTGGCTTGGTTGTACATTCCCATTTGAAAACCATAAATGTTGTTGTTTCCAAAGTTTCCAATCAAACCCATTTGAAGACCGTAAATGTCCGCACGCTCTTGGTTGACGTTCACTCCAATGGCAAACTGAGTTCCAAACACTTGGGTTCTTTTGATATTCCAGTTGATGCCACCCGCAGCCTGCATCAAAATGACATCTGCTCGACCGCCTGTAATGTTAAAGATTCCTGAAATCGCCATTCCACGAAAATCGTCTTTGGTCATGTTTCCGATGGTTCCAAAGTCAAATCCATACATGCGCTTGTTTTCCGCATATCCGATGCTCATTCGAATCCCCATGATAGAGTCTTCTTCACTGGGAGTTTGAATTCCAGCGGCGGTTCCTCCACCAACAACCCAAACCTCTTCGGCCCAAATACTATTTGCAGAAAACGCCACGACTGCGAGGTTCAACATTAAAATCAGATTTTTCAATTTCATGTAGTCAGTTAAAAAGATCCGTCTCAGGTCTTCAACGATTCCCTCACCCTACTGAAGATCTCTAGACCTCAGTCTAATGATCCATGGCGACTTCAATGTCGTTTTGAACTTTGTAAACACCATCTATTTTAGAGATCAAAGAAGATGCCCGTTCCTTAAGCCAATGTTTTGGAACTTCGCCTCTCAAGTGAACCCAACCTTCTTTCACTTCCACTTGAAGTTGATCCAGATGGATGTCCTCATCGTGATCCAAGAGACCTTCAACCTCTGCCTTAAGCTTTTCATCAGAAGGAAGAAATGCTTTCCTTCGAGAATTTTCTTCAAACGAAATGTCCGTACGATTGTAGGGGTAATCTGATTTTTGGTACTGCTGATCTCCTCTTCGAAATCGAGTTTGATCTTGTTCTGACAATTTTTCTAAAGAGAGATCAACCACATCATATTTTTTGTGCTTTTGTTGCATCTGAACACCTCCTCTCTGACTCTAGGTCAACTCTCCAAAAGGAGATTGAAAGAAGTGATTCGATTTTGTGAAGAATTCTCCATCTCAGGCTCACCAGGACACTAGAAGATGGCGACTTCCCATTTCATTTCGGAATCCATTTGCCCTCGAAACATTCCCAAGCTGTTGAATGCCATGTAGGATTCCCCATTGGCTCTCAAAGCGATCACTCCTCCACGGCCTCCTCGAACTTTGACCTTTTCAAGAACCTCATCACAGGCTTCGGAAAGACTTTTCTTTGAATAAACCATAAGTGCATGGGCATCGAAGCCGCTCATATTTTGAATAAATACATCCCCGGTGCCCGTTGCAGAAAACGCCAAAGATTGATTGTCTGCAAAGGTCCCGGCTCCAACGATGGCCGAATCTGAAACGCGCCCAGGCATTTTGTTCGTTAATCCTCCGGTCGAAGTGGCCGCAGCAACATTTCCAAAAACATCAAGGGCCACGGCGCCTACGGTTTGAGAATGATCTTCACTGTCATGATCCAATTGAATTGCACCTTTCGCTTTGGCGGCCGCCAACTGCTCCCTTCGTTTTTCGGTCACAAAGTAATCTACATCTTCCATTTGAAAGCCCTGAGCCTTTGCCAACAGATCCACATCCCGACCTCCCAAAAGGCGATGAGGAGTTTTTCTCATTACCCATTGGGCCATTTGCACAGGATTTTTTATGGATTCCGCAAGAGTCACCGCCCCACAAGATCCGTCCTGACCACACATCACCGCCGCATCCATTTGCACACGCCCATCAGAAGTCAAAACACTTCCTCGGCCCGAATTAAAAAGGGGATTGTCTTCAAGCAAAGATACCACTTTGACCACGACATCCTCTGCACTTTGTTCATGAGCGAGCTGCTCCACTCCAAAATCCAGAACTTCTTTTAAAGATTTTTTATACTCAGAAATTTCCTGATTGGAATAATGATCTCGGCGAACCGCACCGGCTCCCCCGTGAATTAGCAATTTAAACAAGGATGCACTCCCTTTCGATGAAATCTCGATCTATCGAGGCAGATCATCCCTCAGGGGAGTTAAATGTCAAGATCTGACAAGCTCTAAGAAGCCGCTTTTCGCAGCTCCTGCTCCCATTGTGCAATTTCCCTCAACTCAGCCTCAAGACTTTCAATCTCCAACTCCAAACTCACGGCCTCATGGCGCGGGGAATTTGGATCTGCGACCAAAGATTCCTCCAAGACTGATTTCACATTGAGCTCATCCATACAAAGGACGCGAAAGATTCCAAAGAGCTCCACAATTCGATCCAGGAGCTTTGTCGTCTTCTCTTTGAGCTTTCGGCTTTGACTGTTGAACATAAAGCCTTCCACCTTAAACTGAAGCTCTTGACGATTGACCGGTTTTTCAATGATAGATACGAATCCCAGATTTGCAGCTTCAATGACCTTTTCTTTGTCCAAAAAAGCAGAAAGCAAAATCGCGTTGACACCAGGAAAGATTTTCGAGGCCTCACTTAAAAACTCAATTCCCTTCATATTGGGCATCATAAAGTCAGAGATCAAAAGATCCGGAGCTTCCTCGCTGGACTTCAAATACTCCAAAGCCTCGATAGGGTCTCCAAATGAAACAACTTTTATTTTTAAGCCTTTTAAGTGATTCTCATAAATTTTTAAAAGATCTGGTTCATCATCTACAATCAGAACCAAGGGGTCTGTCAAACCTCGCATACGTACCTCCTCACCATCCTTCTTATCGGCACGATTTCTCCTGGCCTAAGGCCTAAATTTGAAGTTTCTCAAAGTGAAACAAAAAATAAAAAATATTTAGTCCGGAATGCTTTTTCAACGAGAGAAATTGACCGATAAATTCATATGCTCTTTAAATCTCAAAAATTCCCACTTGAAACCCTCATGTCTCTGGTTTCAACACCCTTGCTGGTTTTTGAGGTTCCATCTCTTAAACTTTTGGCATCAAATGACGCCGCCTCTGAACTGAGCGGCTATAGCCCCAGTGATTTTGGAAAGCTCTCCGTGAACAAAATCTTCGATGAAAGTTCTCAAACACAAATTGAAGCCATCGCAGAAATCGTGTCCTCCGGCCCAACAAAAATTTTTGAACGGGAGTCTTCCATCCGAAGAAAGTCCGGTCGAAAATGCCCCGTCAGTGTGCACGCGCAGTCCCTCGCAATCGATGGAAAGAGCTATCTTTTCTTAAATCTCATTGATCTCTCTGAAGAACGAAAGCAGCAAGAGGAACGAAACAAACTTCTTTTAGAAAGCGCCCGCATTTCAAAGCTTGCCGACCTGGGGCGCCTAACTGCGGGCATGGCTCATGAACTGAACAACCCCCTTGCTATTATGGCCGGATTCCTCGAAGAAATGCGTTTCCAGGTGGAGGACAACCGATTTACCCAAGAGAGCCTTCTTTCAAATCTGGATCCTATTGATCGCGCATGCAACCGAATGGCAAAGATTGTCAGCGGGATGCTTTCGAAAGTACGAAACGAGCCACAAAAAAGATCAGAGATGCCTCTTCGAAAAATTGTGGAAGATGTCACTCTCTTTTTTGAGCGGGTTTTTAAAGCTCATGGAATTAAACCCTCCATTGAATTGATCGATGGTGTGGTGAATTGCAACCCTTCTCAAGTGGATCAGATTCTTACGAATATAATTTCAAATGCCTGCAATGCTTTGGAGGATGTGAAAAATCCAGAACTCAAAGTGAAAATCTCAAAAAAAGGTCCAAACATTGAACTTTCCGTGTGGAACAATGGACCCGCAATTCCAATGGATGTTCAAGAAAAATTATTTACCCCATTCTTTACAACCAAGGCTGTTGGAGAAGGAACCGGGCTTGGCCTTTACATGAGCTACCAGTTTATGAAAGCCCATGGGGGCGACCTTTCATTTAAAAGTGAAGACGGATACGGAACCGCTTTTAATCTAAAGTTTCCATTGGTCAAAAGTTCTCGAATTGCAAAATCACAAGAGGGCGCACCGACCGCACTGGTCCTTGATGACGAAGGCCTTTTTCGAAAGCTCTTAGATAAAAAATTAAAACGCTTTGGAGTGGCTAGCACCCAAGCTCGAGATTTGAAGTCTGCGGTCTTTGAACTGGAAAATCACCCCTTTGACTTTGTTTTCGTGGACTATAATTTAAGTCATCAAAAAGGGACCGAATTGATCTCTATGTTGACGGGAGCCAAGCCCACTCCAAAATTGATCTTAGTCTCTGGCCAAATGGAAAATTCTGAACTTAAAAAATTAGCATTAGATAATGGTTTCGATGGTCATTTGACAAAACCATTTACAACCGAAGACCTTTCCCAAATTTTAAACATCTCCCAGGTTAAAAAAGCATCTTAAGAAAACTTATTAAGAATTCTTGTTTCGAACTGTCTTAAGATTCATTTTTTATTTTTTAAGTGGTGACAATACCGCAATCGCAAACTACACCCATCAGCTAAATAATTTTAATAGACAAGACACGCAATTGGTTAAAACCTCTAGAGATTCAAAAAAACTCTTGTTAGTTTTAGGGTACAGGATGTGAAACCGATTGCTGAGGTAAGGAATATGGATGTTCTTCTCAACGAGAGATCTTCTCAAAGAAAATGGAAAGACATTTCCATTTCTAAAAAGATTTATTTTCTCTTTGGCGGTCTCCTCTCCATTATATTTATTGAGTCCGTTGTTCTTTACACTTCCATTCAAACTTTATCCTCAGTAAGAGCGCTTGTTGCTGCTGAGGGAAAATGGTCTCGAGCGCAAAAATCCGCAATGAATCAAATTCATTCCTACATGATATCCAAAGACCCCATTCATTTTTATGCTTTTCAAAAAAGTTTGGAAAAAATTAAAGGGGTTCAAGAAGCGCGAAAGGAGATTGAGTCCAATCATCCAAACTATGAAATTTTTTATTCGGGCCTGACTAAAATTGGGAACCATCCCGAGGATGTTCCTGGCATGTTCTACATTTTGTATAATTTTAAAAACTTTGAGCCCATCAAAAAGCCCATTGAAATTTGGGCCACTGCAGACAAAAACATCGCTGAACTTTGGCGCGTTGGCCAAAACCTCCACGAAAAATTCTTAAGTCAAAACGACCAGGAAGCAGACATTCAACTTGCTCAAGCGAAATTAGAGGTCTTGGATGGCCGCCTGTCCAGCCTGGAAAATGATTTTTCAGAGTCCCTTTCCTTGGGTGCCAGAAATATGGAAGGGCTTATATTTACATCCGTCTTAATGAGCGTACTTCTTCTTGGATCGCTATTTTCAATTTTTGTCATTCGCTTCACTCGAGAATTGAAGCGGAATTTTAAGAAAATCGAAGTTTCGACTTCTAAAATTGGTCATGGTGATCTGAAAGAGAGAATCTTGATCGATCAAGAAAATGAATTGGGTCAAATCGCTACAGCCATCAATCAAATGGTTGAAGAATTGGTCGATCACATCAGCAAAAGAAAAGAGGCCGAGGATCTGAATAAGGTGAAAAGTCTTTTTCTCGCAAATATGAGTCATGAAATTCGAACCCCACTTGCTTCTATTCTGGGATATACAGATTTGCTCTCTAAATCCGATCTCTCTGAGAGTGAGAGATCCGAATACATCAGTGTCATTCAAAAAGCTGGGGCTTCGCTGGCGGAAGTGATTGATGATATTCTGGACATTACTAAAATCGAATCCGGGCAGTTAAAAATCGAACCTCTTGATTTTTCTCTCTATATTTTGCTTGAAGACCTTCAGAGACTTTTTCGTTACAAATGTTTGGAAAAGGGAATTCGATTGGTTTTCAATTTAAGCTCCAATCTTCCAGATTTTATCCACACGGATCCTTTGCGACTTAAGCAGATCATCATCAATCTTTTGAGCAATGGCATCAAATTCACAAATGAAGGTGAAGTTCGCCTTTTTGCCTCGAAGGAGGGTGACGAACTTGTTTTTGATGTGATTGATACGGGAATCGGCATTTGTGGATCTGATCGAAAAGAAATCTTTAAAAAATTTCGTCAAAGTAAAAATCAGTATGTTCGAAACCACGGAGGCACAGGTCTTGGGTTGCCTCTGGCTTCTGAACTTTCACATCTGCTTGGAGGAAAACTCGAGCTGATTGACTCGAAGCTCGACAAGGGGTCTCACTTTCAGGCTCGAATTAAGTATGAAAGAGGACTTTCCGATTCCCCCATTTCCAATGCACTCAATGATCTGGAATGGCTGGAATCTCCTTCTGAAGAATTTTCCGATGCAACCATCCTTGTTGTGGATGACAGCGAGGAGCTTCGAAACCTCACTGGGGTTTTTCTGCAACCGCTCGGATGTAAAATTGAATTTGCGGAAGACGGATTTGCGGCTCTTGAGAAGGTGCGAAAGATGAAGTTCGACCTGATACTTCTAGATTTGCAAATGCCAAAGATGAGTGGGATCGATGCCATGATTGAAATGAAAAAAATGGGCATCTCCGTACCCGTCATCGCACAAACCGCTCACGCCATGGTCGAAGAAAAGCAAGATTGCCTTAAAATGGGTTTTACAGATGTTATTACCAAACCTATTCAGAAGCAGACCTTCACACGAGTGATTAGCGAATATCTTCAGCACTAATTGGATTCAGGTTTTGAGATCCCAAAAAGATCTGAAATCGCCTTCTCGAATGCTTCCGGCGGCAAAACACCTGAACTGATGGCTGGAGATTCGTCCATGGGAACAAAGACGAGAGTTGGAATGCCTCGAACTTCAAAAAGTGCAGACAATTCAGGATTTGCATCTGTGTCGATCTTATACACGTCCACAAGACCTTGGTAGGTTTCCGCAACTTGTTCCAGAATTGGAGCAAGCATATGGCACGGCCCACACCAGTCTGCATAAAAATCAATGATTGCAGGGCGTTGACCTTTGTAAGACCACTCCTTTGAAGCTTCAAAATCAAAGATCTTTTCTTTAAAAAGTGCTAGATCCATTGCTGTAGTCACTGTGCCTCCCCTGCCAAAGTCCGTCCTATAGACCATGGCCCCTAAGATGAGGCAAGTAAAAGGAAAAATTTGATCGCAAACCCAGAAATATATGATAATGGGGGTTGTGGATCGTCGAAAATTTTTAAAATCCCTCAGTCTTTACGCACCCATCTATTTGACGGGCTGCTCAGTCTTAAGACATTACGACGTTTGCTCCGACTGCAATCCTCTCTCACTTTTTGATCCTTCAAAAAAGCCCAAAGAAAGTGAATCTCAAACTCCACACGATACCGCCGGCGCAGAAGATATGGGAGAGGTTCATTCCCATGAAGAATTGAGTGTCCAAGAACTCAGTGACGAACTGTTGAAAGACGCTCAGGCCAAGAGTCTTTATTTTTCCCAGGACTTTCCCGATGACATCTTTTTTCATGGCGAAAAATATGCCTTGGTTCAAGCAATGGCCGTGAAGTTTCGCTTGGTTCAACGCCATGTGGGTTACGGAAATTTCAACGTGATTGGAATGGATGAATTCTTTCTTCTCTCAGAAAGAATTCCTGAAATTGGCGGGGTCTCTTCAAAAGAAAAGGCCTTCTTGGAAGAACTTTTCTATTTCGATGCGAAAAAATATGGGTTTCTTGGCGACAAAGTCTTTATCAGTTTCACAGACAGTTTGAAGAAAAGAGAACTGGAGAAAGTGCCTTACACTGGACACTTCTTACGCCGTGGAGATTCTTTAGAAATCTACAACAAAATTTCGAAGAATGTGGGCGAATCCATCACTTTGACTTCTGGTGTGCGAGCTCTTGCAAAACAATTCCATTTGTTCTTAGAAAAAGCCATCGACACCAAAGGAAATATGTCTAAGGCCTCGCGCTCCTTGGCTCCTCCTGGATATTCCTTTCACGGACAAAATGACTTTGACGTGGGCAAAAAGGGATTCGGTCTGAGAAATTTCACCAATGATTTGGCTCATACTGATGAATACAAAAAACTTTTAGATTTGGGCTATATCAAAATTCGCTACACCAAAAGCAATGTTCTGGGTGTTCGATTTGAGCCCTGGCACATCAAAGTCGAGTCCTAATCTTTCCAGTTGGACCAAGTGGACCTGCAATGAAAATCCGGAGACCCAAGGTTGTGCTGGGGAGCCCAGAACGAATTCTTTCCGTTCAGATTTAGTATCACGCAGGGATGGAGGCTCTGAATTTCAGTTAAATTCAGAGTTTGAGATTCGATGGTTCCTGAAATTTCATACCCATCCTTAGATTTTTGAGACTGAAGCTGAAAGATTTGAAACTCATTAGGAAGTGCCGCCCTTTGGCGATAGGTCTCAAATTCATAAAACTGCCAATCTCCAGAAGGAGATAGATTCATTTCGAAATAGGAGGCTTGTCCAAAGCTGAAAAACAATTCAAAACAGTTCGATTTCCAAAGTTCATCCTTTCTCTCTCGAGAAAGCTCTGACTTTAACGTTTCAAAAGTGATTTGTGTTTTGCTTAAGATTTCGAATTTAAAATGGATCGCACCATCATCGATTTCCATTCCGACGAGAATTGAAACGCCATTTGCATTTTCGAAAGGTCGAAGATTAAAAGTACGGGTCATAGCGAAAAAGCTCCACAAAGTTTTCCACCGGTCGAGAAGGTGGTTTGGTTGCAAAAACGTACAGCTTTTGGATTTCATCTTTCTGAATCAGTTTGCAAATTTCGGAAAACTGATTCACAGATCCATACCCGAAATCCTCGCCCTCCAGTTGGACAAAAAATGAAAATTCATTTTGTTCAGAGAACCTTCCTTTAAACAATTTTTCATTCAAATCCTTTTGAAGTTCAGCACAACTTTTGAAGGAAAGATCTTTCACTTGACGTGTTAAAAGATAGACGGACGGCGCCCACCTAAAATATCTCTCCCGCAACAAGGCTGTGATCTTAGGCTCTAGAAAAATCAACTTCTGGGTATAAAAAATCACTTCAGGCATTTGATCTGAGACCAATTGCAGAATGTTCTCGTAATATTCATTCGACATGGAGGGTCCTATAAACCAGTGTTCTCCGTTCTTAGGAGCGTAAAATCCCGTAGGATCATAAATCACAATGTCTGATCGACCTCTGAACTCTTGAAGAGCCCAGTTGGTCACAGTCCGTTGAATTTCATTGGAATGTTTTGAAGCTTTAACAAAGAGATTTAAACAATTGAAAAACAAAATCACAGAAATTGCCATCTTGACCAGGTATGGAGTCTGCCAAATCCAATCCCTCATAGCGAGGAAAGAAAAAAGGTAGAAAAGCGGGAGATATGCAGAAATAAAAAATGGCAAGGGATCAGGATACAGCCAGAGAATCAAAAAATAATAAATTGCCCCATAAAAATATTTTCGATTCGAAAAATCCTTATTCCAGAACTGATTGAGCAATAGATGGCTTAAAAGCGCCAAGATCAAAATGATGACTTGAGGGTTCTCCCGAACCAAACGTAAAACATGTCTCCATCGAAGAATCGAGAAATATTCAATAGAAGATGACGAGTGAATTTGATGGATAAAAAATGTAAATGATTCAATAAGCGTCTGTTGAAAAATCACACCGAACAATACAAACGAAAGAAAAAGAAGAGGCCAGATCTTTTTCACAACATTAAAATGAAATCTGCCAATAAATAAAATTGGGAAAAATACCAATATTGACTTTGCAGTAAATAAAAGACCAACCAAAACACAAGTCGCAATTCCAAAAATTTGAAACTTTGTGGACCTGTCCCGCATGACGAAAACGTAAAATGCCACGCAAAAAAGGAAGGTTCCGACTAAATCTGAACGAATTTCGGTTGCTCGGTACATCCAAAAGGACGTGCCAAACAAGAGCATTTGAAACAAAAATCGATCCGCAAACAAAAACCTTTTCGCCTTCAAGATTTCATTCAGAAGAAGCATGACCGACAAAGCCAAGAATCCCCACACAAATCTCCCGAGGTCCATCGGATAAACGCCAAACAATAAACTCAATTGGTAGTTCAACCAAAGAAGGCCATGGAAGAAGGGTTTTATTCCAAGAAAGTAAGCCTTCCCCTCCGAGAAGTAGAATTTGGAAGTTGTGACCGCCCACATTTCAGAGTCGGTCCAAAAGCGATCCAGTCCAGATCCGACAAACAAAGATGCACATACAAGCCAAAGGCCCGACCATTGTATGGTTTTAAAACGTTTTCGAAATCGCTCCATGTCTCAAATTGAATCACGTTGAAAAAAAAAGTTCTAGCTGTTGGAGATCGTTTTGTTTCCATATAAACTACTTTTAGTGGTGCGCGTTCTAAAAAGTCCCCGGGGATTCTCTTTGATCGAAGTCATGATAGCGGTTTTCCTGGTTGGAGGAACTGCACTGATGATTTCCAATTTTTCGACAACCTTTCAAACAACCACTTCTATTTCGAACCGAGCTTGCCAGGCCTACTCTCAAAGCCTTATTTCTTTGGTCAAAGAAGAAACCCCCTATCGCGCGATTTTGGATTTCCGTAGCGGTGACGGTGGTTCAAAAGTGCCTGGAAATTTTGTCAGCTCCAAGGTTCTTCCGGGAACAAAATATCAAAATCCAAATGGGGACAATGCCTACGACATCAATGTGTACCTTGGTGATCCCGCCCGTGGTGTTCGCATGCAAAACTTCCAACTGATTCAAGGCTCCGTTCGAACTGTCGCAGAGCTTTACAATGGCCAAAACATTCGATGCAACTTTACACCTTATCCTGTGCTGACCAACCAATTGCCTGTGCCCAGTGCATTTCTCTCTTTGCCCAATCAGGGAAACGTGAGGGTCAGCTACCGCATTGAGCCCTTCAGCATTTCCTCCGGGATCAATTATTGCTCCGCCGCCGCCCCAACCCCACTGCGAGTTTATCCTATGCCAGCGGGTCAGCGCGGCACAACGCCTTATCTCTTAAATGTTTATGAACCCGACTCTGGAGTTCCTCCAACAGGAGGATATCGGGAAGCCATCATTGCTCGGGATGAAACCAGTGGCGCTAGTGGGCAAACAATCAATGACATCTCTGTTGCGAATGCTCAAATGGCCACCCTCAATCAACTTCCCAACTACACCGTAGGCGATAAAGACATGGGGCTCCGCCTCTCTGTTCAAACCATTTATTCAAAAAAAGATCGGGATGGCATCACTCGAGACTACAGCTGCATTTCATCCCAAGATTTTGCATATCCGGCCGACAACAACGCTCCTCCTGTGCCTGATATTGCAATTTCAGTCTTGGATCAAAATTCCAGCATCGCTGATGCCGCCGTTTCTAAGGGTGTGGCCCTGTGGAACCATTGTGGCAGTCCGTCCGGCAGTCCGTCCCCTCGTCCGGACAATTCTGGAACTGCTCGCATTCAAGTGGGATACTCCAACGCCGCGTTGAGCATGGTTGAACCGGGTGTTCAGTTGTTGTGTAAGGACCTCTCATTTATCAAACGGCCGCTCCCCATTGGCACCAATCCAGGAAATTGGAAACGGTGCTTTACAGGTGCAAGCGCCGGAAGTTTCGTTCAACAGCCCTACACAACGAACACCTCCTTCCAGCTGAAGGACACGACCTTGGATGCCCCCAATCATCAGTATGAGTTCAATGCGGACATGAGCAAAAGATCCAAGGCTTGGGTCCCCTGTGAACTGATGCAGCAGTGTGGAGTTGACCCCAGCACCGCGGCTCTTCAGTTAGACGGTCACATTTGGCAACTGGATTATTACCAAAAACTTCCTTTTGGATGTCACATGGATTTTGAAGTGGTGGGAGTGGACACAGCGGGAAACCGCTCTGACGCAGCCACCCCTAAGTTTTTAGATCGAGTTGCTTCCGGGGCCTACAAATCAAACTATGGAAATCCTGCATATGATTACCAAGCTCGGGCGGTGGAAATTCACTATCCCTTCTGCGGATCTGGCAACGGTGACCCGAGTTATAACATCAAAGGCCTTGGCTATTATTGCGAACCAAGATCAGAGTGGAACAATCCTGTTCCTGGATATCCTCCAGCCAGCGGTCCCGGTGGCTGGAGCGATGTGCCTGAAATCCAGAATGGCTACTACACCTGTGCAGACACATGCTGCATTGATGCTCCAGGAAGCCAAAACTGTCGTCCTTGGACAATGTAAACAGGACTAAATTCTAAAAGGATCTCTCTTAATGAGTTCAATCTGAAAAACTATCTTGGCATAAATCCAATCGTTTGAAAGGTCCACTCTAAATCTTCTCCAGAATTACAGCCTCCGGGACGCAAACATATTCGAAACTGCAAACAGCGCTCTAAACTTGTTCCATCACAGCGTTTACAAACGGTCTCATCGGGAATGGGAGCCGGAAATAGGGGGCAGGTTGCTGCAGCCGCAAAACGAGTGACAGGCGCACCGGCGAGCGCCGGCATATGTGCCATTTCAGAGGTTTGCGCTAGGGCCACTATCTGTCCCGTCACCTTTTCTGCAAGTACATTCAAAATGATTTCGGAATAAGTTTTCATTTGAGCGACCATGGAATCAAATCGATCCCATTCATTTTCGAAGGGCAAGTGCTGAATCTCCAGTTGCACCACTTGCATAGCATTTCGAACAACTCCACCCTGCCCTGGCTGACGACAAATCCACTGAGCGCCTGCTGCGGAATCCCCCAAAGGATTGCGAATGCAATTCGCATTGGGGTTTGCTCCAGAGGCCTTAGGCCAACACATTTCATTGACCGCATCCTTGTCATAGTTGGGACCACACCCCGATGATTTATACACTTCATGGGCCTGCTGGGCCATGACCGCAAACCCTTCAACCACCTGAATCCCTGCCAACGTCCGGCGTTGGCGATCAATTTGACCATACAATGTCTGAAAGGTCGAAGACCCGGCAAGGAGCAAGGACACAACCATCATAAAGACAACCATGGACACCATGATTGCAGCAAAGCCATTTTGGTTTTGAATCCATCTCATAACAAAATCCTCGCTAGGGAGTACGGGGCCTGAAAAAATAAAGATTCCCCAGGGTTCGCTCCTCCGCCGATACGCCTGATGAAGCAAGAACTCCTTCTATTTTCATCAAATTGTTGCGAAGTGGGACCACAAAACGTTTTTCAATGTCTCGGTACAAGACGGGACGCCCGCCTGGTAGACATCCAGCCACATTGTTTTGAATGTCCACTGCCGGACACCAAGACGTCCCTGAAGACCCACCAAACTCATGATACCTTAAACGCAAAAACACTTCGATGCTTACCACTTGGTCGTGAGTGGGATGCTTTGTTTTTGCAATTCCAAAGGCTGAAACGCGATCAATAAATAAATCTTGATAACTGGGGCTGGAGTTCGGATTTGCACCCACCGGTGTTGCCATATCAAAAAAGATCACACCTGAAGTGTTTGCCGTGGGCGGCATATAGGAGACAAAAGTCGCAGAAGGACGTCCCGCCACAGCGGTGCTTGCGGTCCCTTGCCCCGTCGCAGACTCACGATAAAAGGCGGCAATTCTTTGCCACCCCACTGCATCTGCCATCTGATCAAACATAAAGTTGGCGCTGCTCGCCGTTACCAAGTTAGTATGCATGATTCGTCCCACATTGTTCGGCATGACTGGCAGAACAATTTCATTCCCCGCAGCTCCACGAAAACGAATGTTTTGGGCCTGCCCAAAAACACTTTGAAAAGCAACTTCTGCTTGATAACCCAAAGTCTCAGTAATAATACGATCTCTTACCGAATAAAATCGAGACACGGCCCAAGAAGCGATCACCGAAACTGCCAAAATTTGCACGGCAAAAATGCCTGTGGCGATTAAAACCTCAATTAAAGTAAAGCCTTTTTGACCTCTCATGTCGTTCAATGATAACTCCAATTAAATGACGTGACTAGGGATTGAGTGGAAAGGACCTGTTTCCCATTGAAACCAAATCCAGAAATAAACTTTCTAAATATTGTCCGCGTCTCCTCAGGCCATGATTTTCCCATTTGGTGGAGTGAAGAATCAAATCCACAGACTTTGGCCCAGAGAAAAGTCCAGGTACAAAATGTCGTTCGCCCTTTAAAACCCTTTGAGTCTGTGAACTCTTTGCGCTGGGAGGGACTTTCAATGTCGAAGTCCCAATGGGTTTGGCTGATTGATGCGGATGTCCTTCCCAAAATGGAAGAGGTGGAAAAAGTTCTCAGTTTCCTTCGTAAAAACCCTTCACCCGTCGTTTGGTATGGAGCCTATGAATCAGAGGAAATCCTCTCATTTTGGCAGCGCACTTACAATGACCTGTGCAACCTGTGGAGTCGATCGACCCAGACCCCAATCGCAGGCAATCTCATAATCCCACAAACTCTGTTGCCCCACTTAAATGCGCTGAAGCTTATTCCGCTCTCGCAAGAGGAGAGCTTTGTAAAAGACAAAGCTTTGAAGCAAAATCTTCTCGTCAAAAAAATATCGACGGAGCTTCCTCATCGAAACAATAAGGGGTTTTTAAGCTTCTACCAGCAAGCTCTTTTTCATGGGAAGCACTCTCGAAAGTTCAAAGCGACTTCCTCGAAGAATGATATTTTCATTTTTGATCTTCTTAGAAACATTCACCGATATTTGTATTTTGGATCCCAAATGTTTCTTTACAATCCACTTCGAGGATGCGCCGTTTTCAGCTATCTTACTTTGCAAAAATTTTCGCAGGGGTTTTGGAAAATCTCATCAGTTTTAAAATCAATTGTTCATAAGAAATCCCTGCCGCACGAGCACTCATCGCAAAATCTTCATCTTTAGCGAGGTCCGGGTTGGCATTGGCTTCTAAAAAATAAAGCTTCCCCTCTTTTGACCTTCTAAAATCCAATCTGCCATATCCCCGCATTTTCAAACCCGTGTAAATATCCTGAACTTTTTTCTTCGCTTGAAGCTCCTCTTTCTGAGACTTCCATTTTGAACTCACCGAGCGAATGCCTTCCTTCTTTCGAAGACTGGATTTAAATTTTACGTTTTCCCCTGCCACCCATTTGGAGTTTGGGAATTTCAATTCTCGAGCTGGAAAAACTTGGGGCTTTTCATTTCCAATGACTGAAAAGGACAAATCCGCACCTTCAATAAACTCTTCCACAATGATGCCTACGGTGGAAAGACTTCGCAATTGATCAAAAACTTCCTCCGCTTCTGAGATCGTGTTCACCCGATTGAACTGAGAAATCCCAAAACTTGCATCTTCCATGTTCAACTTTAAAAACCAAGGAAATGGAAATGAGATTTTTTTAAGCTCCACTTTCCTACGAATTACCTTTCCGGAAGGAACACAAATCCCCATCTCTCGAACGATCATTTTGGACAAAAATTTATCGCGAGTGACAATCAATGCTCGAGGTCCATTGCCAGAAAATACAATTCCTTTGGACTCCAAGTAAGAAATTGCATGAAAATCAAACTTCGCTTCTCCGGAAAGTTCTTCCAAAAGATTGAACACAAAGTGAACCTGAGGTGATCGATTCACGCGCTCCACCAAAGGGTCCAAGTCGCTGTCCAATTCCAAAAACTCAGGTGTAAAGCCAAGACGTTTTAAAGTTGAAAAAAGATAGCTTTCTGTTTTGCTCGGGCTGTCCACATCCTTTGATTTTCCTAACCCTATTTTTAGAGGATTCAGTTCTGGATGAGTGAGGATCAAAACATTCTTATCTTTTCCCATGACTCTCACTGTATTCTATTTTATCAGGAGATCAACGTGAGATCCTTTGACTCTTCTCGGGTTCCGCCCCCGCCCTTTTGCTTGAACTGGAATTCATTTCCCCAAAATAAGAAATGGGCCTTAGAAATTGGAGCCGGCACGGGCGAATTTGCTCGAGGATTTTGCAAAAGGAATCCCGATTGGTTCCTGCTCTCTCTTGAGAGAACGTCCAATAAGTCTCAGAAATATTTCGAAGGAAGTCCGCAGCAAGATTCAAATCTTTATTTTCTTCGTGCAGATGGCATCAATGTATTTGCCCACGAAAAGCCACGTCCCCTCTTTGATAAGATCTTTCTTCTTTATCCAAATCCATATCCTAAAAAGAAGCAGTCCAATTTGAGGTGGCACAATATGCCTTTCTTTCAAACCTTGCTGGAGTTTTTAAAACCTCAGGGTCAAATCGAATTTCGAACGAATTTGGAATGGTATGCGGAAGAATGTAAGGGCACACTCAAAGAGAATTTCCCAGATCTTACCCTCTTCCAAGACAATTTGCTCACAGAGCCTTTGATGGCTCAGACCGCGTTTGAGAGAAAATATTTAGAACGTGGGGAACAATGCCATCAACTCATCTATCAATTGAATTCTTAGAATTTGAGATTATTTGCAAGTGAATGACAATTGAATTTGTGTTCCGGCTTCAATGGATGGAGTAAATTCCAGCTCTTGCGAAGCATTTAATGAAACACTTTGGTTTGAAGGAACTCCGCCATTGGGGTAAGTCACACTCAAACTTCCATCGTCAGGTTTGCAAGGCAGTTGGATTTTTGCAGTTGTCAGGTATTGGGCAATTTCGCCCATTTCACGCGTGTAGTTGGACGAACAAATATTTCCCACGGTGCCCGTTTTCAAAGGAGCAATGCTTTTCAGATCAGAGCTGGGCTGAGACAAACGAGCATATTGAGTGCCATAAAAACCCTTCACTCCGCCACCTTGCGAGTTTTGACTCGCGTGACAGCTGGTGTCTCCAGGTCGAATGATGATCGAGTGAACACTGATGCTTTTTCCGGGGGATAAGATTTCTCGAGCCGTTGCCAAAAACGTCTCGGGCTTATCTTTGTCTTGGGCCAAATAGTTGCTAGAAATGGCGCCCCCGTTAATTTCAGATCCAGGAGCTCCTCCCCCCGAAGACCTTTCATCTTCGTCAGAAAGAATGACCAACGCCAAATGACCGCCCGGTCTAAAAAAGTCTCGATTCTCGACGCGCTCCAAGGATCGAATGGCTGCATAAATTCCTCGCTCATCCCCAGAGGGACAGCTTGGGCCATTCGGACAATCCAAAGTTTCCTGCCGCTTGATGGTATTTTGAAACAAAGGAATGTTTTGAGAGTGAGTTTGATCTTTTACTCGAGAAGAATTGGTTAAAATCTTTTTGCCATTTCCAAAATTAAAAAACTGTCCGTCTTTGCCCTCGGCCAAATCATCCACATCGGTGGAAGTGATTGCGATGTTATAAGAAAGTTTCGAAATGCCATCGAGGAAACCTGGGAATTGGTCGGCCATCTTGCGCTGTTCGGTGTACATCGATCCTGAGTTGTCATCGATGAAGAGAATGTCCACATCTCCGGAGACCACTTGATAGTTGTAGCTTTGACTTCCACCACTGGACACCACGCAGGTGCCATCGCCATAGGCCTGATTCATAGAAATGCAGGAATCCGGTGGCAAAGCTTGAAAGTCCACCTTGGAGCAGCCCAGAGCCATCCATAAAGTCGATCCCACCAATAAAGGAGCCCATGCTCGAATGCGTTCCATCTTCATATTGTGAAAAAAATACAAGATTCGTACCGTCCCCACCCCCTTCCCATTTGCTCTCCAGGACCGCCCAAGTGCTCAAAACCCAAACTCCCCGCCCAAATTCGTCACCCCCATTGGTTCTTTCAGGTTCTTTTCGACTTCGAGTGGTA
>DKGG01000061.1 GCA_002453155.1 Bdellovibrionaceae bacterium UBA6776 | reverse complement strand
TAAACGCAATTAAAAATTTTCGCAAGTAAAGTACAGACAGTATTTGGGACCTGTTGTAGCAAAATCTCGTTGTATTTAAATGATCTTTTGAATTCAGATAGTAGCTTTTATAAGTTTTGACAATTTTCTGATATTTCAAATTCCAAAGTGGAGTGCTTGATAGAAAAATTAACGGATAGAACGTGTCTTATTTGTTTCTTAATATTTTCAATTTCATATAAGCTCTCCTTAAAAACAACTACGTGAGTTTCTAAAAGAATTTTTTTATCATCGAGCTGCCATACATGAATATGATGAGCTTCTTTTACTAAACTAACACTCTCAATGGCACTTTTTATTTCATTTATATCTAAATGATTTGGAGTGCTTTGCATGAGGACCAAGATACACTGCCTAATCAAGAAGAACGCCTGAAATAAAACATAAATAGAGATTAGAACTGTGGCAATTAGATCAACCAAATAAACTTTGAAGTATAAGATCAAAATTCCTGAGAATATGACAACTACCGAGGCAGCTGCATCTGAAACATTATGAATAAACGCAGCCTTAATATTGACATTATCTTTGGAGCCTGAATAAGTAAGTAAAGCTGTAAAAATATCAATAACCAGCGCAATGGTCGCTACCCAAACAACAGTCCAACCATCAATAGGATTTTGATCAAAATATCTATTTACGGCCTCATAGAGCAAATACAGCCCAACAATTATGAGAGTGGTGCTATTGATCAGAGCCCCAAGAATCTCTGCTCTTTTATATCCATACGTCATTCGCTGATTAGGTGGAATTTTCGCAATTTTGGCGGCAATAGCCGCAATCGCTAATGCGCCAGCATCACTAAAGTTATGGAGAGCATCTGCAAGAAGTGAGAGGCTTCCTGAAAGGAGGCCTCCTACAATTTGAAATACTGTCAAAATTATATTGATGACAACTGCTAAGTACAGTTTCTTAGTTGAACCAAATTCGTGGTGACCGTGATCGTGTCCCAAAACGTACTCCTTAGTGACTCATTCCAGAATCAACTACCTTCATTCTATTCTCCAGTAGTCGATAAACAATTGGCAAAACAATGAGTGTGAGTATTGTCGCTGAGATTATTCCTCCAACTACCACTGAAGCCAATGGTCTTTGAACTTCAGCACCACTTCCAGTGGACAACATCATCGGTAAGAAACCAAATGCAGCTGCCGAAGCAGTCATCAGGACGGGTCTAAGTCTCATCTTGGTTCCTTGCCGGATTAATTCATCTCCTGTGAGGCCATCCAGTTTCAGTTTGTTGAAATAACTAACCAGCACGACACCATTTAAAACAGCAATTCCAGAAAGTGCAATAAACCCAATTGCGGCAGAAATACTAAAATTTAACCCATTCAGCATCAATCCAACAACACCACCTACAAGGGCCATTGGAATACAACCAAAAATAATAAGTGTCTGTGTAAGGCTCTTAAATGCCATGAATATCATCACAAAAACAAGAAGAAGTGCCAGTGGAACTACAACCATTAACCTATTTCTAGCTTCTTCTAAATTTTTGAAGCTCCCTCCCCATTCAACATAGACTCCAGAAGGCAGCTTTAGTTCTTTATCAACTGCTGCTTTGGCTTCTTCTACAAAGCTGGCTGTATCTCGACCTCGCACATTAATGAGAACCGCCGCACGCTTCTTAGAAGCCTCTCGTCGTATATCACTGTAGGTCTCTTCAATCTTAACTTCCGCTAGATCCTTTATAGGAATTGTGAAGTTCTCGCCAACACCGACTGGAACTTCTCTTATTGATGCCAAGCTTGAACGATCATTTTCATTCAATCGAACAACAATGGGGAACCTCATTACCCCTTCATACAAACTCCCTGCTTCTTTTCCACCAATGGCGATTTCTGCTGTAGAAAGTACATTTTCCTTAGCAAGTCCTAAACGCTGAAGTTCGGCGTTTATCGGATTAACTCTTAAGACCGGTGATTTTCCTTTAGTTTCCTCTTCAGCTTCACCAACGCCTTGAATTCGTCCAATGATCTGTGCAGCTTGAGCAGCAACTTCTGTAATCTCATCCATGTCTTCACCGAATACTTTTAATGCAACATCTGCTCTAACACCCTCTAAGAGTTCATTGAACCGTAACTGAATAGGTTGTGAAAATATGATTGTCTGTCCAGGGATAAGAGACTCTAGTTTGGCCTTGATGTCCCTGATAAGTTCATTCTTGGTTCTCCTGTGCCCATCCTTTTCTTGCCACTCTCTTTTGTCTTTTAACAAAATATAGGTGTCAGAAATGTTCGGACCCATAGGATCTGTTGCAACTTCTGCGGTTCCTATTCGAGAAAGAACTCGACCAACCTCAGGAAAATCCAAAATGACTTTCTCCGAGAGCTTTTGCATCTCCACAGATTGATCAATGCTGATATTTGTTGGTCTAACAAATTGAGCTGCAATTGATCCCTCATCCAATTGAGGTAAGAAATCTGATCCTAAAAACGAAAACAATATTAGTCCCAATGCAATCGCTGCTACCCCTATAGCTGCTATAAAAAGTTTCATTTTAAGTGCCATTTGAATAATGGGGCTATAAAGCTTTTCAATCTGAGACATTATCCAGGGCTGCTTCAATGATGCGCTACCAGAAAGGAAGCTCGCAGCAAGCGCAGGGATGGTTGTAAAAGAAAAAATAAAGGCAGATCCAAGAGCAAAGCAAAATGCCGCTGCCATTGGAATAAACATTTTTGCCTCTACACCAGTTAAGGCAAAAATGGGAAGAAAAACAACTATAATAATCATTTGACCAAAACCCGCAGCAGAACGAATTTCTATAGTTGCTTCTAATACGCTTTTCCTTATTTCGTCACGAGTCAGTGGACGACCAAGTTCTTTTGCCTTTTTCGACACAAATCGAACACAGTTGTCCATAACAATGACAGCACCATCAATAATAATCCCAAAGTCCAAAGCACCTAGACTCATTAAATTACCTGAAACATTAAAATAGCGCATAAGTATGAAAGTAGTTAAAAGAGATAAAGGAATAGTGATCGCGGTGATTATCGCTACCCGAAAATTACCAATGATAACTAAAAGAATTAGGGCCACTAGAAAAGCACCGAAAAGTAGATTTTTTTCTACGGTTCCCAAAGTGCTATTTACCAACTCAGACCTATTATAAAGAGTTTCAAGCTTAACCCAGTCAGGGATACTTTTTCTAATTTCTTTTATCTTGTCCTCAATATCGAGAGCAACTGTTCTGCTATTCTCACCCAAAAGCATTAGAGTTGTCCCGATTATACTTTCTTGACCATTTACCAGAGCCGCTCCGGTCCTTAATTCTCTATCAAGAGAAACCGTTGCTATGTCACCAACTGTAACGGTTTTAAAATTGGGCAATTTTTTAATAACAATGCCTTCAATATCTTTAGGGGAGCGAACAAGTCCCGTGGCCTGAATCAAAAGTTGTTCGGCCGTCTGCTGTATATAGCCGCCGCCAGTGTTTCGATTATTCCTCTCAATAGCTTCGACTACTTCATGAAGATGAATACCATACTTAGATAAGTCTTTTAGGCGTGGTTTAACGAAATACTCTTTCTCATAGCCGCCTATTGCATTGACTTCAGCTACCCCTTTCACAGTTAACAATCTCGGTTTAATCAACCACTCATTAATTGCTCTTAACTCCATGAGTTGTTCGAGTCGTTTTTGTCCATGAGCTTCTTCTTTTGCCTCTAGTGCATAGAAATAAATCTCACCTAAGCCTGTTGTGATAGGTCCTAGTTTAGGTTGTACTCCTCCAGGTAAATCATCCTTAATTGATTGCAGTTTTTCGGACACCAATTGTCGTGCCCTATATATGTCACTGCCTTCTTCAAAAATGATTGTCACTTGTGAGAGTCCGAACCGTGTAATCGAACGAATTTCGTCAACATCAGGTATCCCACCCATTTCACTTTCAACAGGATAGGTTATGAATTTCTCGATTTCTTCTGGAATTAAGCCTTCAACAGCAGTGTTGACTTGAACTTGAACATTTGTGATGTCTGGCACGGCATCTATAGGCAATACTTGGAATGACATCCAACCAGCAAAAATTGCCACAAGAGTGAGTGTAAAGGTAAGACCTTTGCTATATATTGCAGTTTTAATAAATTTATTTAACATGAATCAACTCCTTAGTGGGCGTGCCCTTTGCCACCCTGTCCAGATGCCTGTAGATGGGCAACTCTTAATAGAGGAACTCCAGAACTAACAACCTGCATTCCATCTTTAAGTCGAGATGACTCAATGAGAACATAGGTTTCTGTTTGTTTAACATTGTCCAAATTGATGAGTACGAACCAGCCGTCTTCTTTGATAAATACGCCCAGGTGATTTTGGTAGCGAACCAAAGAATCATTCGAAATCTTAAATTTTCCATTGTCAGATTGTTTAAGCGAAGTAGCTTTTATACCTAGCAGCTTTTCAGATTCACTTGAGAGTTTAAATTTTTCTCCTTCATTGTATACTGCGGTAATTGCCTTTCCTTTGCCAAAAGACTCCTCTCCGTGCTCATGCCCATGCGAGCCCTCAGACTCGCCTTCATCATGTCCACCATGCTTGCCATTTTCTTGTTCACGCTTATGGTCATGCTCGTGATCTTCTTCACCTCCATGACTCTTTTCATGCTCATGGTCTTCTTTATGACTTTCAGTTTCTTTGCTATGACTATGCCCCTCTTCAGCTGAAGTGTAGTTTGAAAAAAGACCAATAGACATTGCTGCAATTAAGATTACTAAAGTATTCATTGTTTAAATCTCCTCTTTCCGTAAGGTGCCCTTCAGTGCGTAAAGTCTCCACAATGCATCTATGGCCTTGAGTTCATGCTCATGCAATCCTTCGTAGAACTCAAAAACTTCTCTGTGCATCTCAATAACAAGAGCCGAATTAACAACACCTCTATTCAAAAGAGTGTGAAGATTTTTATGACGCTTTTGAATATTTGCTCGCTTAATCGACTTTTGCACAATTGCAGAGGACGAAATGTACGAGTTTAGAAGAAAGTTTTTATATTGCTCTAGTCGATCTGAAATAAGCTTCTTTTGCAATTCAACTTTCTGAAGTTCACTAGATGCTTTAGCTCGACCTCCACCATTCAAGTTAAGTATTGGAAGAGGCATGCTAAGTGCTACACCGAACGTTGTCTCATTTATATTTCCTGTAGTTTGCTCAAATTTAGGACCAATTGAAAGATTTGGCCAGGACTCGGATTTCGCCAGACCGTACTTAGCAACGGCCAAATCTACTTCTCTATTGAGATTCAAATGAGTTGAGTTTCTAATTTCATCGACATCAATAGTTGGCCATTCACTTTTGAGATCAGGTAGTAATTCTTCATTTAGAGAAAAACCTTTTCCAAGAATTGCTTGAAACTGGCTCAATATTTGTTTTTTTTCCTGGATCAGTGCTTCTCTTTTAAGTTCAGTTTCCTGTTCCGCAATTTCGAAAACAGAGACAGAAACCGATTGTTCAGGATTCATTCTACCTAGTTTCTTATACTGTCTTTGTATATTCCTAAATGTTTCAAGATTTTCATTGGCAAGCTCAAGCTCTGTCTTGAGCTGTCGAAGCCTATAAATGTTGATGGCGAATTCTCTAGCTGCTTCTTCCAATTCGGCTAAATGTTGAGTTTCAGATATTCCCTTTTCAGCAACAGCAACTTGTTCTCTTGAACTACGTTTCCCTCCTAGTTCGAAAGTGTGTTTCAAAGTTACTTCACTTGTTAAACCACCAGCCTTGTTGTCAATTGATTCAACCTCCAATTCTGGATTTGGCATTTGATTAGCTTCAGAGATTGCATTTTCGTGAACTTTTATATCAATCTCTTGCAGTTTCACTTCGGGTTTGTTTTTTACTAGGCACCAAAATAACTTGTTCTTGTCACTAGGCTTCTGACAGGAGGAGCTATTAGCATCCTCCTGCGCAAAAGAAAAATGTGACAAAAGCAAGGTGATTAAACCTAACAATAGCTTAAGTCTCATGGGTTTCTCCTTATGGATGCTCTCCCGCATAATCACGAATGACCATGTGGATATATATAATGGATGTTACGAAAATAGGTTATGCGGATCTATGCATTAGATTTAGGAGGTCTTCTGATTCCAAACTCAGGACCATTCGGAATACTCTGGCGGTATTCACTGAATTGTTCAATAAAGATCGCGGGTAGAAAATGTATCCTACTGCTAATTAAAACTCCGCAATGCCCAAGGTGACATGTATGTTCTGGACAACTCTCAGGACAGTCGTTATGTTGATGAGATTCATGATTTTTAGTAAGATTTAATACCTGTGTTGCTTCTGAGTTTTGAGAAACAGTTATATTTGTTATTTGCCCAGTAGTAACATGAGAATCAAACTCTAAGCTGACACTATCAACCCACGGATCAACAATAATGCAGAATATAAAATAGACGACCAATAAAGCTCTCATTGCGGAATAAAATACTATAAACAAGAAAAAATTCAATATATTAAATATTTGACAGCCATTTTTCTCGTCCGCTTCTTTATGATCCCGTCCTCTTAATCTTAACGACTTTCTTTTCATCAATTGGTAATAATACTTTATTTTTATCTCTGTAAGTAATCCATGTACGGTCAATTGACTGGTGGCCAAGATAAGAAGAGACAGCTTCAAGAGGCACGCCTCTATCAAGCATCAGATTTGTGAAACCTTTTCTGCCTCCATAGCAAGTCGTATCTTCGTTAATATGTTTTTTGATTGTCTTTGAGAGTGGTCTTTTAAAATTTCCTTCTTGAATTAGCTCAATAAGATTCTCTTGTTCAGGAAAAAGACAAGGAACGTATTTCCACCTTTTATCTCGATCAAGATTTGAGAGTTTTGACTGGTAGACTTTTAGAACCATGTATCCTGACTCTTCTACAAGATCCCATAGTTTTCCCTGTGGTGATTTTAAATTGTCGATCTCAATTGGTCTAAGGCCGAACCAAATGGAGACCAATAGCCAATTGTAGTTTTCCTCCATGAATAAACTCTTGGCCTTTTCCAATTGATCGGGGGACAACGGGGCCGACTCTTTCTTAGTTTTCTCTGAGTCATAATACGCATCAGCGATTCTTTGACGATCTCTACCTCGTGGAGCAGGCATCGGAAGAAAGGCTTTGTTTTGTTTTTTGGAACAGTAGAATCCCCACCTATTCAAAAGCTTTAAGACTTTTTCTACATAAGAGATGGACCATTCGTGTTGTTGAAAGTAATCGTAAAAAGCCATGTACTCGTCTTCATAATTTGAAGGATCAAGTTGTACGGCTCGAATCACTCTCTTGGCCGCTCGCCAGTGACTCATTGTTTTAGATCGCTTGATTCTTTCAGGGTCTCCGTAGACTCCACGGAATAGAACTTTAGATTCAAACTCCTCAACCAGAATGGGAGGAAGGAAAGCACACTTAATGTCGTCCTCTTTCTCAAACCGTTTATCGATTTTGACTCGTGCTTCTTGTTCTCGTTTTAGTTTTGCTTGGGCGTTGAGTTGCTTTGCGCGTTCTTTGGCTTCTTCAAAAGTCATATCGATATTGAAACCATGTTCGTACCATTTACGTCTTTTGATATCAGTGTCTTTACGTTGTCCACCTACATAAGTTCGATACTGAATCTTGTAGTTGGGTTCTGATTTTTTGTTTGGCAACGCCTTAATTCTATAGCCCATAGTTATCTCCTTTATCGGCTGGGTTGCCCCTGAGCCTAAGAGAAACATGGGTCCAGGGGGGTCATTTTGGACCCCGTCCAGTTCCCTAAACCTATGATTTTATTGAATTAACGCGATGCAATGGTGGAGGCGGCGGGAATCGAACCCGCGTCCGCAAGCGATCCACTGTTGGGCGCTACATGCTTAGTTCTTCATTTATCAAAGAAAGAGAAACGTCGAAGAACAAACTTTTCTCAATCCGTCCCCCAGAAAATTTAATTCGAAAGCCCTGGAGAAAACAACTTTCAAACGAGATGACTAAAGTGACACTTCCCCGGGTTCGTCATCGCAACACCGGTTCAGTGAGCTACTCTAAATTAGGCAGCTAGTGCGTAATCGTTGCCAATTACAATTGTGCACGTTTTTAGAGAGGACCTCGTGCGCCCCTGCATGCTCCCAAAGCTTCAATACCCACGTCGAAGCCATGTCGCCCCCATTTCTGGAAACTCCTCAATCTACCACAAACCGCTGAAAAACTCGATGAAAAAGGGTCTCAGTCCTTTTTGGCAAAAGCGGCAAAGACCTCATCCCCGGTCATCGTCTTGGTTTTATTGGCAAAATCATAAGTGCTGGGCTTGCGTTCCACAAAAATCTGCATGGTGAAATCAAAACCTTCTTGATCGTCCAAAAGCCCATAGGGCACTCCGGTGTAACTTCCGTCCTTCGTTCGGTAAAACAGATTGCTTCCACAGTTTCCGCAAAAGCCCCGTTCGGCCCAATCGCTCGAGTCATAAAGAGTCACAAATTTGTCGTCCTCAAACTCCAAACCCTCAGAGGCATTCACCACCATCAACGAACTTCCCGCCCACTTTCGGCACATCGAGCAGTGGCAGGCATCGAAATGCTTTTCTTTCAAAGTCGCCGTAAATTTTGATTTTCCACACAGGCATTGTCCTGAAACTTTCATTGGATTCTCCTTCAATGGCCATCGATCAGGCCAATAGACCCCGTTTTCCCCCGATTTTCCACGGTTTTATTGGACATTTTTGCCTCAAATATGGGACACCAAAGGAGCTTAAAAACGATTTAAACGAAGGGTGAAAAACGATGAAAACTTCGGAACCGCGCGAAATTCAACTGAAAGACTACCAAGTCCCCAACTACTTCATTGAAACGGTCGATTTGAAATTTCAAATTTACGACAATCACACTTTGGTGACCTCGGTTTGCCAATTCCAAAGAAACCCCAAAGGTGATGCCAACGCTCCCTTAGAGCTGGACGGAGAAAACCTGAAACTTGTTTCCATCGAAAAGGACGGCAAACTCCTTGAGTCCGAACAGTACACTCTCACCGATCACAGTCTCACTCTGACCGATCTTCCTGAAAAATTTATTTTGAAAATTGAGACCGAGATCGATCCGGACAAAAACACCGCTCTTGAGGGCCTTTACCGCTCTGGAAAACACCTGTGCACTCAAAACGAATCCCAAGGTTTTCGCCGTATCACTTACTTTATGGACCGCCCAGACATCATGGCATCTTACACCACAACTATTGAAGCGGACCAAAAGCGCTATCCTTACCTTCTTTCCAACGGGAACTTGATCGAAAGCAAAACCTTAGAAGGCGGCCGTCACCAAGTGAAGTGGCAAGATCCGTTTAAAAAACCTTGCTACCTTTTTGCCTTGGTCGCTGGCGACTTGGGAATGATCAAAGACACCTACACCACAGGATCAGGTCGCGAAGTGCGCCTTGAAATCTATGTGGACAAAGGCGACGAAAACCGCGCCCACTACGCCATGGAGTCTTTGAAAAAATCCATGAAATGGGACGAAGAGAGGTTCGGTCTGGAATACGACTTGGACATTTACATGATTGTTTCTGTTCACAGCTTCAATGCAGGAGCCATGGAGAACAAAGGCCTCAACATCTTCAACTCTCGATTGGTGTTGGCCGACATGGAGACCGCCACAGACAGTGATTTTGAGCAAATCGAAGGTGTGGTGGGCCACGAATACTTTCACAACTGGACAGGAAACCGTGTCACTTGCCGAGATTGGTTTCAATTGAGTTTGAAAGAGGGCTTAACTGTCTTTCGTGACCAAGAATTTTCCTCGGACTTGAACTCTCGCGCTGTAAAACGCATAGATGACGTGAATGAGTTAAGGTCCCATCAATTTGCAGAAGATGCCGGCCCCATGGCTCACCCCATCCGCCCCACTTCTTACATCAGCATCGATAACTTTTACACCGCCACCGTTTATGAAAAAGGCGCGGAAGTGATTCGAATGATTCACACCCTTCTTGGAGAACAAAAGTTTCAAGCGGGAATCAAAAAGTATTTCGAATTGTTTGACGGAATGGCCGTCACCACCGACGACTTTGTTCGCGCCATGGAAGAAGCTTCCGGAGTGGACTTGACTCAGTTTCGTCGTTGGTACGAACAGGCGGGAACTCCACAAATTTCGTTTGAAGAAAAGTATGACGAGGCAAATAAAGTTTACTCGCTGACGTTGAAGCAGAAAAATCCAGTCACTCCTGGTGACACCGGGGAAAAACTTCCTCTTCACATTCCCATCTCTATGGCCCTGTTGGATTCTAAAGGTTCCGATGTTCAGGCCAAAGTTTTGGAGTTGAAAGAGACTGAGCAAACTTTTGAATTCAAAAACATCAGTGAACGGCCCACGCTTTCTCTATTGCGTGGATTTTCGGCGCCAGTGAATGTGACGACCGAACGGTCCGAAAAAGATCTTTTGTTTTTGATGGCCAATGACAGCGATTCTTTCAGCCGATGGGAAGCCACTCAGCAGTTGACTCTTTCGCAGTGGCACAAAGGCGTGAAAGCTTTGTTGGAAAATAGACAGATGGAAATTTCGGACTCGTACGTCAATGCTTTTGGGGCGATTTTGGAAGACCACACAATTGATGATGCCTTCAAGGCCCAGCTTTTGATTCTTCCAGATGTGAATTACTTCATTCAATCCATGAAAGACATCGATCCCGATGCGGTCATGGAGGCTCGTGATGCGATCTTCAACAAGCTGGCCCAAACTCACCGCACGGTTTTTGAAAAGATTCACAAAGATTTGGCTTGGAGCAACTCCACCGACATGGAAGCAAAGTCTTCTGCGGCAAGATCTTTAAGAAACATCGCCTTGAAGTATTTGAGCCACTTGACGGACGACACTGGAAAGACTTTGGCCCATGAGCAGTTCAACAACGCAAAAAACATGACCACCATGGTGGGCGCTTTAAGTGTTTTGACTCATAAAAAAGGCGAAGCCCATGATCAAAGTTTTGCAAAATTTTACGAGCGTTTCAAAGAAAACCCCGTCACCATAGACAAATGGTTTACACTTCAAGCCATCTCTCAACGGGACGATGTTCATGAGATCTGTAAAAGTCTTGAAAAAGATCCGGTGTTTGACATTAAAAATCCAAACAAGTGCCGCTCGCTTTATGGAGCGTTTGCTTCAGCGAACTTGCGCCACTTTCATGACTTGTCTGGAAAGGGTTACAAGTTCTTTACGGATGGCCTGCTCAAGATGGATGCGCTCAACCCTCAAGTTGCAGGACGCACGGCCACGGTCTATAGCAACTGGAGAAAGTTCGAACCCAAACGTCGCGAATTGATGAAGGCCGAATTGGAACGCATCCTCGCCACGAAGAACCTTTCAAAGAACACCTATGAGGTGGTTTCTAAAGCTTTGGCTCCAGCGCCGAAGTCTTAATCTACACTTTCAAGTCCCAGTGTGAATGCACACGCTGGGACTGACCCGCTTGCCCTTTCCCTCCTAGACATTCCCTGTGAACTGAACTATCCACAGAGGATGCCTAAACTGCTAAAAATTCTTTTGATTTTCATAGCCCTGCTTGCGCCGGGACTTCTTTCCTATTGGATTTTCTTTCAACCCAAACCCAGCCTTCAACGCGCGGACATCATCCACTTGGAAGACAATTACTCTTTAAAGGTCCAGCCCATTTTTGATTCAAAATGTGTGGCTTGCCACTCTTGCTTTAACTCTCCCTGCCAATTGAACCTGACCAGTTTTGAAGGGGTCTCTAGAGGAGCCAACCTGGTCAACATCTACGACTTTCCTAAGTTAAAAGCGCGAAAGCCCACCCGCCTTTACACCGATGCTCACTCTGTCGAACAATGGAGGGAACTTGGATTTTTTCCAGTCACCGAGGGCAATCAAAGTCTATTGTCGTTTATGATTTCCCAACCCAAAGGGATCGAATCCGGACTTCAAGAAAAGTTTGATTCCGAGTACAGCCGGGTTTGCATAGATTCCACCAAACACCGAGCCGTTGAAAAATTCCTTAAAGCCAACCCGGCGGGCCGCATGCCGTTTGGATTTCCAGGTCTCGAGTCCGACGAAATTTCAACCATTCAAAGCTGGTTGAGAGACGGCGCCAAAGGACCTTCTTTGTCGGCCATGGAAGAACGCCTCCGAGAACAGCCTGATTTAAAACCTCAAATTGAAGAGTGGGAGAAATTCTTCAACCGCAAGGATCTTAAAAGTCGAATTGCCAGTCGGTACCTGTTTGAACATCTTTTTTTAGCGGATGTCTTTTTTGAAGATCAACCCAAGATCTACTTCAAATTGGTCCGGTCTCGCACCCACAAAGGCGAGATCAAAGAAATAGGAACGGATTTTCCCTTTGCAGCCATTGATGGAAAATTCTTCTACCGTTTACGACCTGTTACCAACACCTTGGTTCACAAAAGCAACATCCCCTTTTCGTTTTCCGAAACCAAACGGGAAGAATGGGAAAAGGACTTTTTTCAATCGAAGTGGACGCCAAAGGAAATGCCTCCCTACGGAAACCCTGGCGGCAATCCCTTTGAAACCTTCAAAGACATTCCTGTGGAATCCCGATACAACTTATTTTTAAACAATGCCCACTATTTTGTGATGACCTTCATTAAAGGTCCCGTGTGCCGAGGGCAAACCGCACTCAATGTGATCAACGATCATTTTTGGGTTTTGTTTTTAGACCCTAAAAGAGACCCCTTGGTTCAGTCCGAAAAAATCTACAAACAGGTGGCGGCTCAAACTCAGTTTCCCTCTGAAATTGGCAGCAGCTTTTCACCGCTGATTGATTTTCGAGACAACTACTGGAAAAGCGTTCGCACCAAGTTTGACTTTTTGAAGGGTAAGCCTCCTTTGGATTTGAACGCTTTGTGGAACGGAGACAAAAAGAATTTAAACGCCACACTGACGGTGTTTCGACACTTTGACAGCGCCCATGTGTTGAACGGCTTGAGAGGACAAACTCCAAAAACAGTTTGGGTGTTGGATTATCACGTCTTTGAATCCATCTATTACAATTTGAGTGCCGGCTACAATGTGTTTGGTCCTTTACTTCATCAGTTGAACTCACGGCTTTACATGGAAGTCTCTCGCATTGCTTCGGAAGATTTGTTTCTTTCTTTTCTTCCCCAAAAAGATCGCCTTCCCCTTCGAGGCCGTTGGAGTCAGCCCACTCCGAAAGAAAAAGAGTCTGTTCTTAAAGAACTTGCCGACTTGATTTCGGGAGATGCGAAAGAAAAACTCAGTAAAGAGTATTCTTATGAAGGTTCGCAGATTGCGACTGCGATTAAGTACGAATCTCAAAATCCAAAGGTGGAGTTTCTAAATCTTCTGGCCAAGAAGCATTATGCGAAAGCGCAAACCGAACCGCGTGCAGAAATTTCTCATCCGTTGGCGCACCTTCGCGATTTGCCTGCAGAAATTGTGTCTGAACTCCCCGACACCATTTTGGTCGGAGTCGAAGATCATTCAGGTCTTGATGTGTGGACTTTGATTCACAACAAAGACCATTTCAATGTGGCCATGTTGCTTTTTGAAGACGAACGCAGAAATCCCGCCGGTGACAACTTGGACATCATTCAGGGCGTGGCCACCAGTTACGTCAATTTATTCATTGTCCTTAAAAAAGAAGGGCTTAAGAAGTTTGTCGAAGAGTTTGAAGCTTTAAAAGGCTCCGGAGAACTTGCAGGTTTTTTAAAAAAGTATGGAGTCTCCCGAAAGGACCAGAATTTTTGGAAGGTGTATCAGAAATTTTCTTCCCAAACCCTCAATCCCGTCAGCAATGAGCGGGGACTTTTGGACTTGAACCGCTACAGTCAAAGTCCCCTCTGAGAAATCAATCCTTGGTAAAGATGGCAAGAAACTGACCGTAATTGCGGTCGTTTTTTTCCACCTGATTGATGATTTGGTGGCTGAATTTCATTCCCGCCTCTCGGGCCCAGGCTTCAAGCTCTTCTTTGCCAAAGCCAAAATGTTTTACGCCCATCTCTGAGTTGTTGGGATGAAAGGTTCCGTCTTCTTTGTCCAAGTCCACAATGGCAAGACGACCCTTGGGATTTAGCAAAGTCTTCATTTTTAAGATCATTTGATCGGGATGATTCAAGTGGTGAAAAGCCATGGAACTGACAATCAAATCAAATTTTTCATTGAGGTTTTGCTGTTCCAAATTGATTAACTTTGATCGAAAGCGATCTTCGCCTTTGGTTTTTTGATCAAAGACCTCGAGCATTCCTTCTGAAGTGTCCACCCCCAACAAGGAGGAGGCGTAGTCGGCAAATTCCAATCCAAAAAGCCCCGTTCCGCAGCCAAAGTCCATCACGGACAAGGGGCCTTTGAGCTGCAAGGCCGAAATGGTCTTTTCCGCCAGCTTTCCCATCATTTTGATTTTGCCTTCGTTGTCCCACTCGGCCGCTTTGTCATTGAAATGTGACATTTGAATATCCTTTCGTCTCGGAAACAATTTCCCGCTCAATTGTCCAGTCTCGGAGTCTCCTCAAGCCCTTAGATTTGTTTTGTTAAGGGTTCAAGGACATCCACTTAAGATCTTATTAACATTGAAGGGATGGTCAATTTTCTTTTCAGATTTGTCCTTATAATCTTGGTTCTCGTTTGGGAACCAATGTTATTTGCAAAAGAAGTTGTCATACAACCCGAGGAAGAAGAACGCATCATGAGGCTCTCTTTGACCAGCGGTGAAGTGCTGTCCGAAAATCAAATCGCCTATAAAAACGCAAGTGGCTGGTACATCTCACTTCTCGATTTTATGGAGTCTTTGGGATTCGAAGTGGAGATGAGTTCTACCCGCCAAGAGCTTCGCGGAAAGACCGAGGCCCCTCGCTTGAATGTCCTTTTTGACGCAAAAAACTGCAACATTACAAAGAAGCTCGATGACGAAGAGACTTCATTCAAAGAAGACTGCGGAAAAATGTTTTTCCTCGGTGAAGAACTTGTGATTCACGAAGACCTCCTTTCAAAAGTTCTAGAGCTCAAGTTTGAAATGGATTCGTTGAAATCAAAAATGATATTCTCAACATCAGTTCCATATCCTGTCATTCAAAGCATTCGACGTTCGCAAACTAAAATAAAAGGCCTTGAATTTAAGGAACTGAAAGAAAGTTTTCCAATTCTCGATGGGGATTCTTCGAGCCTCTCAAATATTTTCTTAGATCAAAAACTTCAACCCTATTGGAGTTCTCAGCTCGACCCCGAAGTGGGCCTGGAGTATTCGACCTCCGCCAGCACCGAAGTCCTGGGAACGGAAGTCTACCTCCAAGGAGAGGGACGAACCAGCGAAAACAGTTACGCCCGCATGCGTGCGGAAAAACACTTCTATGGAGCCTCGGACAATGCGTGGATTCGCTCCCTTCGCGTGGGAGACATCTCAATGAACCAGGTAGACATGATTGGTGGATCCAACTTCGGGAAAGGGATTTCCATTTCCAATTACGGCTTTGACGAATCCTCGACTTATTCCTTCACCGTCATTGAGGGAGATCTGGAGCAAGGATGGGAAGTTGAACTCTATTTGAACCAATCTTTGATTGATCGAAAGCAAGCAACTCTGAATGGTCGCTATCGCTTTGAGAATCTCCCCTTGATCTATGGCCAAAACAAATACCTTTTAAAATTCTATGGGCCTCAAGGCCAATCTCGCACGGAATACAAAACCATTAACGTCGGACAGGGTATGCTTCGTAAGGGAGAGACCAAGTATTTTATCAACGGTGCAGAAGTCAAAGGGCACTTTGACTCTTCAGCCCAAATCGAAACTCATCTTTTCAAAAATTTAAGCGCACAAATGGGATTTTCCAGAGCACCCTTGGGAGTTCTTGAAGAGGAAAGACACAGCTATTCTCTTTTAGGAGTTCGAAGTTACTTTGGATCCTTATCCGGGGCCTTCCGTTATGCCAATCAATTGGACGCAGGAGACGCTTTCGGTTGGCAAATGCAGTTCCCACTGGGAATTTCCAACTGGTCCGCAGAACACTACGCCATGTCGGAGTTTCAATCACCGGTTCTCAACACCTCTGGAACTCCTGCAAATGGCCAAACGCGGCTCAATGTGGCTTTGCCTTTGTTTGGTCGTATCAATGCCCTATACAGGTTCAACCAAAAAACTTACCAATCTCAAAAGGCACAAAACGATCTTCTGCAAGTTCTCTCTCTCACGTCCGGAAAATTTTCATGGACCTTCCAAAATGAACTGATCACACGAGATGAAAATTCCATTGCCCTTCGCTACAATTCATACAATTGGTCCCTGCGCCCAACATTAAATTACTCCTTTCAAGATGTGACTTCCGCTGCATTTCAAGTTCAGTGGGATTCCGGCAAAGGAACCCGCATTCAGACCAGGGCCAACTATGACTTCAATACTTACAAGCCGCTTTATGGACTTGGAACCAACACCTCTCTTTCAAAAGTAAACTTGATCTTTAACGCTCAAACGGACGGTGACAAAGAGCATGAAATCCGCTGTGGGTTTTCATTTTCTTTGGATTGGAGTTTGAAACGAAAGGAACTCCACTGGAACAAAGATCCCATTGCCGAGAAAGGAAACGCCGACATGGAGGTCTTCATTGATGAAAATGGAAATGGCCGCAAGGATGAAAAGGATTCCGCCTACGAAAATGCGCGCATCCAATGGCTTCAAGGTCGAAAGGACTACTCAACCCTTTCAAATGGTCTGATTTCAGTTTATGAGCTGCCCGTGTTTCGAGATGTGGAAGTGAAAGTTTCACCGGCATCCATTCAAGATCCTAATCTCAGACCCAAAGAAAAGGGCTATCGATTGCTTTTGCAACCTGGTCAAAAAAATCATTTTAAAATCCCTCTGGAGCGCATTTACGAACTTGAGGGACAGGTCATCTCTCAAAAAGATTACATCCCTCGCATTCGCTTTGAACTGTTTGATGTGGAATCTGACAAAAAGGTAGAAAACGCAAACCTCGATCGAGACGGATACTTTTTATTTCAAAATTTAAAGAGGGGGAAATATGTCTTAAAACCCAACTCTCAACAGGTCCGGGAATTGCGATTGAAATTGCAACCAGACTCCTACACCGTTGATACGAACAACCCTGACGACCTGGACCAAAGCTTTGTCTTTACGCTGCGCTAACCAACCTCAATTGAAGGAAAATAAATTCTAATGGAATCCTTAAATTTTCCTAAAGATCCGTCGAAAAGACCTTCATGCAAGCAACGAATAACAACCCCAAACAACAACAAGAGGACACTATGAAGAAGTATATCAGCTATAGTCTTGCTCTTGCCGCTACCTTGACGTTCGTAATGACTCAAGGTGATTTGGCAAAAGCCGCATCAACAACCGCAAACGCCGTACAACAAGTGATCGCTGCGATCTCTATTGCTCAAGTCTCAGACATGGATTTCGGGTCTGACGTACCTGGTGCCGCTGCAAAAACAGTTGCTCCTGGAACTGCTGAAGACGCTGAAAACGCCAGCTTTACTGTTTCTGGACAGGCAAGTACTGCTTACACAATCACTCTTCCTTCAGACGGAACCGTGACTATGATCACTGGTGGTGGTGGAGCCAACGAAACCATCGCAGTTAACTCTTTCGCATCTTTTCCTGCCGCTGGAGCGAACGGACTTTTGGACGGTACTGGAAGCCAAAGCCTTTATGTAGGTGCGACTCGTGCAGCTCTTGGAGCTTCTCAAGTTGTTGGAGCCTACACCGGTTCTTTCACTGTTGACGTTGTATATTAAGACTTTCGAAGTTTTGCCTTTAGGGTGAAACTTTAGAAATGATATTTGAGCGGCTCGGACAACTGATCATACTCCTCACCTTGATTTGTGGTCCAGTCGCTTTCTCTCAAACGACCCCCATTGATATCACGACCATTTCCAGTCTCGATTTTGGTTCCGCCCTCCCTGGAGATCCGGCCCTGACCCTTCCAAACGTAAATTCTGAAACGGATCAAAATGCCAGCTTCTATATCACTGGACAAAAGAATACCAGTTTTACTTTGTCATTGCCCGCAGAGGGAACTGTGCAAATGATCACAGGAACCGGAGTGAACCTCAATCAAAAGATCTCGGTAACGGGTTTCAATTATAAACCCAACAATTTAAAGCTTTCAAAATCTGGCGACCTTTATCTTTATGTCAGTGCTACACGTGCCGCATTGAGTACGGATCAAGTTCCGGGTTACTATTCAACTTCGTTTATAATAACAGTCATCTACTAGGAGAAAACATGACTCGCACTTTTTTCAAATTCTTCACTGCCACTCTGCTGGTGATAATTTCCACAACTGCTTCGGCTTCTCTCCAAGTTTTTCCCACCCGGGTGGTTTTGACTCCAGATCAGAAGGTCTTTCAAGTTTCCATCCGCCACCGTGGCGACAAGCCAGAAACTTATCGAATTTCTACCCGGTATTATAAAATGAACACCGATGGATCGATGAGTGTTGCAGACAAAGTTTCCCCCGATGATCGATCCGCGGATGGAATGTTCCGATACTCCCCAAAAAAAATCACTTTAAAGCCCAACGAGGAACAGGTGGTTCGCATTCTGCTTCGCAGATCCGCTGGAAAAGACAAAGGCATTTACCGCACTCACCTTTATTTTCGACCTTCCGACAAATTTGATGGTCCTTTAAAAATGTCTGACACCAAAGCAGCTATGAACCTTTCTGCCAAAGTGGCGGTGGCTGTTCCTGTTGTGGTTCAACTGAGCAAACCTGAAGCCACTCCTTTGATTGAGGATTTTAAATTGAAAAATGAAAAGGACGGAAAGACTCACTTTTCTGTGAAACTTAAAACCGAAGATCAACACTACGCTTTTGGAGACTTTCGCATTCTCAATTCTACAGGGGACACCGTTTGGGAAGTTAAAGGGGTGTCCACTTATTTGAAAGAGCGAATTGTCAGCTACCCACTGACTGAGAGACTTCCTGCAGGCAAATATACTTTGCAATTTGAAGACAAGACCGTCCCCGGCGAGTCCAAGAACTATCAAACGGCCTTGGAATTTAAGTACTGATTGATTGATCTTCGGATCCGATGAATTTTCTTTCATGACCTGTAGCAGAATGCCGTGCGATCTGGGGATGAGATTGCTCTCCCCTGTGAGAGGGTCTATGCTGTCTCTTTCTTTCAAAAGGAGCACTTGTGAATCATGCACCTCAATCCATGAAATACATTCGCGGAGAAGATTTTAAAATTCCAAAACTTGGAATGGGAACATGGCAACTCAACGAATATCAGTGCACTGACATTGTCAAAAAAGGTCTAGAAATGGGCTACCGTTTGATCGATACAGCCCAAATTTATCAAAACGAAGAATACGTGGGCGCAGCTATTGAACAGTCCAGTGTTCCGCGAGACGAGATTTTTTTGGTCAGCAAAGTTTGGAAAGACAATTTGGACCCTCAAGAGGTGATTGACTCCACTCAAGTCAGTCTTGAAAAGCTTCGAACCGATTGCATTGATTTGATGTTGATTCACTGGCCCAACGAATCGGTGCCATTGGCTGAAACCTTGGGTGCCTTGGAAGAATTGGTCAACGAAGGATCCATTGCAAACTTTGGCGTAAGCAATTTCCCCGTTCACAAGTTGGAACAGGCCTATGAAATTTCCCCCTACTTTATTTGCGACCAAGTGGAGTACCATCCCTTCCTTCCTCAAGGTGCTGTTTTGGAATGGTTGGTTCGGCATGAAAAATTTTTGATGGCCTATTCCCCTTTGGCTCGAGGCGAGGTGTTCAAACACCCCATTTTGCAAAATATCGCCACCAAACACGGGGTTTCTGAAGCGCAGGTGGCATTGTCTTGGTTGATTGATCAAGCACCTGTTGTTGCAATTCCAAAAACCGCCACCATTGACCATTTGCGATCCAATTTGGAAGCTTTGGATTTGAACCTCGACGAATCCGACAAGAGCCAGTTGAACAACTTGCAAGCTCTCAACCATCGTCAGATCAATCCAGATTTTTCTCCCAAGTGGGATGTGCCAAAAACATTGGATTCCATTTCTGTCTCGCTTTCATAGGCGTTGAACTTTTAAGGAGAATAAAAATGTTTTCTCGAATCAAATTCCCTTTGGTTGTCAGCTTTGCTGCATTGTTCGTTTCGGCCTGCGCCACCACTCCTGCGGGCAGAAAACAGGTTTTACTTGTGGGCGAAGGTCAAATGGCCGAGATGGGCGATGCCTCTTTCAATGAATTGAAAAAGAAGCAGGTCACATCTTCAGACCCAGAAGAAAATCGCAAAGTAAAATGTGTCACGACTGCACTCCTAAAAGCCATGGGCGAAAATCCCAGTGAATGGGAAATCAAAGTCTTTAAAGATCCCACACCCAACGCCTTTGCCCTTCCTGGAAAGAATGTGGGTGTTCATACAGGAATGATGTCTTTGGTGGCCAATCAAGATCAGTTGGCTGCAGTGATCGGTCATGAAATTGGTCACGTTTTGGCTCACCATGGAAATGAGCGGGTTTCTCAAGGGATGCTCACTCAAGCAGGACTTCAAGTGGCCGACGCAGTTTTGGGGAAAAACTCTAAAAACGATAAGTATTTGATGGCTGCTCTTGGAATGGGAGCACAGGTTGGAATTCTGCTCCCCTTCAGTCGCAAGCAAGAAACCGAAGCGGACCGACTGGGTTTGGAGTATATGGCAAAGGCCGGGTTTGACCCCAGACAGGCTCCTGAACTTTGGAAGTTGATGAAGGCCAAAGGCGGCGGTGGCGGGCCAGAATTTTTGTCCACTCACCCTTCTTCTGATTCACGCATTGCGGACTTGAGCGAACGGGCGCCTGGATTGATGCCTGCTTATGAATCTTCGCAAAAAGCGCACTGCTTTTAGAAATCTCTGGATCAGTTCTTCCATTCCGGTGGATGAATGGGATTGTGTGGCAGCAGATCTTTTGCCTTTTGCTTGTTGCTTTGGTCAACGTAGCTGCCTTCTTCTTCACCCAACGTGACCGGATTCCCATCATCAGCAAGCCTTCTGGCGGGTTGACCATAATTCATCTTCTTCACCGTTTTGATTTCGTGTGGTTTCACATTGTTTTTAGCCATGAATCCTCTCCAGATTTGTAAACTAAAATTGAATTTAGTTTACAAAAGACCGGGGCAAGATGCTTTTGAGGGATTTGAAAGCCTTGTTTAAAAACTTTCACAAGATTTTGAGCTTATAGGGTCCAAAGACTGACCCATTCCACATGGGGCGAGTGAACAAACTGATCGACCAAGGCTAAAGTTTGCAGCTTATACCCTAGCTTTTTCAATTGCTCACCATCCTTCAATAGACTGGGTGCGGAACAGGACACATAAACCAAAGCTTTGGGGCGAATCCGCTGCTCTTTGATTTCGTCCAAAAGTTTCATCAGCCCCGAGCGCGGTGGATCTGCCAGAAGTCCATAATCACTCCATTTTTGAAGCTCTTGGTGGAATTCTTCCATTTGCCGCTTGGATTTTGCATCCACCGCCATCAACTTCACATTTGAAATTTGATTCTTTTCCAAACCCTCTTCAAGGGCTTCCAAACTTTGGCGATCATTTTCAAAAGCCAAAACACGTTCCACACTCTGACTGAGAGGATAGGTGAAGTTTCCACTGCCGCAAAAAGCTTCCACCCAGTGATCCAACTTCAAAAGATCACCGGACTGGCGGCAGGATTTTAAAACCTCTCCCACCAAGGCTTTATTGGCTTTGCGGCCGGATTGAGTAAAGCCTCCAATGGGACCCAGCAAGGGGTAAACTTTTTCGTTTTCATCCCAACTCCAAAACCAAGGTTTGAAATCCATCTTTTTTTCAAGCTTCAACTCTCCATCTTTGAGTCGAAGGGGTTTTTTCCGTTGGCCAATTTCCACATGAGCTTTTTGAAGAAGCCGAGTGAAGTATTCCTTTTCGTCCATCAGGGTTTTGACATCTTGATGAGAGAGATCCAGCCAAACTCCTCGCTCTCCTGTGGGAGAAATTCGCAACCGCACCGAACCCATGGCAACGGGAGGAAGGTCTTCACGGAACTCTTTGAACCAGGTCTCTAGTTCCTCGCTCATCATGGGGCATTCCTTGAGGTCCACCAACTCGCGGGGACCCGATGGAGCGTTTGGTCCCGAAGTCTGAAGGGACCAAAGACCGATCTGAGAAGGCTCTCCAGGGTTTTTGATCAGGGTCAGGTCCACTCGGTCTCTCAAGCGCTGTTCGCCTACAGAGACCACCTGAACGGGCTTCTGCGGTTCCAACAAGGACACCTCAGAAATCTTTTTTTGGCGCTGTTCTGAGACTGGAATTTGGATCCAGGGGCAGCCACCGCAGCGGCCTGCCAAGGCGCAATGGATGGCCTCTGATTCGTTGGTCGATGGATTGGTCACTTCAGTTGCCACCTTATGAGATTGGGTTCCCTTTTTGAGCCCCTGTTTTAGCGCAAAATGACAGAAATTGTCTCTATAACCTTTTCAACGGCCGTTGACTTGAAGAGCGGTTTGGCCCAAGGTTTGCTCCCTTATGTGGATGTAGTACGTATGCGGATGTTGGACGTCACTTGATACCGCTTTCTGAGACCACCTGACACTTGGCGCTTTCCCCTCCCCCCCCCGAAAGTGAAAAGCTATTTTCTTAAAGCCGAGTGTCAGACCTCAGAGAGTTTTTTCTCTCTATTTCTCACTCACTGGAAACAATTGAATATTGAGTTGAAAAACGCGATCTCCTTTGGACTCCTGGCGCTTGACCATAATGTCTTTGGTCCATCGTTTTCGAAACTGCCGAAGTTCAAACTTGAGATTTTCAAATTCCTCTTCGGTCAGGGCCACGGTCATGGCTCCAAACTCACGGTCTTGTGGAGGATCTTGAGCCAAAGACTCAAGCCCCAAGTAGATCAGCTCGGATTGAATTTTGCGGACCAAATCCACGGGCACATTTTCTGAGCCCGACATCAACAATCGTCCCTTTTGAAGACTTCCATCCTCTCCGCGGGCCAGCTCACCTGATTCCATCAATCGCTCAAGGCTTTTTCGAACCACATCCGGTTTGGCCTTTCTGCGCAGATGTCCGTACAAAGATTCAAAATCTGCGGAAACATCTTTTTGATCCGTCAATGCATGTAGAACCCAAGCCACCCAACTGGGCACTTTCTCCCAAGTGTCTTGATTGATTTCTCCGGTTTTAAGCTTTTTGCCCACTCGAAGATCTGAAAGTTCTTTGAGCTTTTGATTTCGTTCCAAAGGATTTTCGGTTTGAGTGAAGCGAACCAGGGCCAAAAACTCATCGGTTTCGGCCTTGGACAGATTCATCGCCTTGGCAAACTTCTTACCCATAGCTTCAGAAAGGTTTCGCTTCCCTTCGATCACCAATTTCAAATAATTGGGCGAACGAATGTCTGCTGCCGCCGAAAACATGGCATAAGAATAAGGCCGACGGTCTTTTCGGGTTTGGAATTTTCGAAATTCATAGAAATCTTTAAGAAAAAGGCGGTAATCCGTATAGCTTCCAATCACTGGAAGACTGGGCTCTGCAACAGATCTTTTGATTTCGATGGCACTGGGTGTTTGATGGGAAAGAATCTCCACTCCTTGAGACCTCCTGAATTCAATTATATTTTCATGGAGGTCTACAAAGACTCAAGTGCTTTTTCGATTTAACCCCGAGGGTCGTCAGAAACTTGTTCGATTTCTTGTGAAGGATTCAAAGTTGTTGTCTTTCGAATCAAAGAAGTGGACGAAAATCTCAATTCTTCTTCTTTATCGCCGGCGAATCGTAAAAGAATGTTCAAATTGCCACCAGCATCATTGTTGACAAGGTAGGCACTTTGAATCTTGCTTGCGAAAAATCCTCTGCCAACCACATCAATTTTTTGCGAGTAAATGGGATTCTTTTTGTGGGCGTAGACCAAAGGACCTTGAATCGAGAAGGTTTCCATATCTTTGTCGCCCGCAAACTGAGACTCCTCTTTAAACGTCAGTCGAAATGCGGATGCACCATAAGCGGCCGCCCAAGTGCGAAGCCCAATGCTTTTTGCTGCGGGCAGTTTCATTTGATCACTTTGACCGCAATAAGCACGCAGGTGTTGGATCAACCGGTTCGGAAAGTCTTTGCGTTGTTTGTTAACCAAACAAGAATTGAACGCGGTATTTCCCAAGAAATTGGCAATGACTTTGTAGTTGGAGTTTGCAGAGGCTTCAAAATACAGTCGATCGGCTGAAGACATGGTGATGTGAGCATCACCGGAACGATAGACCAAGTAAGCCGTACGACAGATTTTGCCGCCATTGATCTGTTGCAAGTGTACGATGGCATTTTGGCAACCACCTTCGGAGTCCATGCACGACAGGGTCGCTTGAAAAGTCAGGTCTTTGTCACCTTTGATGTTTCTTTGGTTCAAAGAAGCCATCCGCTGAGCATCGAGCTTCCCATGAAACTCCAAACGAATGGGCTTGTCGGTATCGCCGTCTGCCAACTTTACATACAAAGAGATATTTGCCGAGTCGTAGGTGTCAATGGACAAGTAAACGTCTTGAATGCGTTTTGCGAGGATGCGACTTTCGACAATCGCATCTTTTGAGTAATTTTCAGGTTTCGTTCGGATCAACTCAAAAGTTTCATCAGACTTTTTGATGGCAAGGTCCATCAGGTCATCCGATTTGCCATCTGTGAAAGCATACTTACTCACGGATTCCCCTTGAGTAAAAATGGGTTTCAAAATGGAGGACGCGTGCCCCGCTGGGTAATCTGGAAGTCCTGGATACCACATGGGATCGTCAAAAAGGACCGCACCGAATTCACCGTATCTTTCTCCGGACGAATTTGGAGTGGAATCATTGATTGTCGAAGGTTCATATCCACGTTCTTTTTCAAGTTGATCGTAAGAGAATTCTTTTAATCTTTCGCGCCTTTCCCGCTCGGCTTCATCGCGGGTCAGGTTTTTTTCAAAGACCTTTACATCATCAGGGTTTTCATCTTTTTGAGTGCCCTCCGCGGTGGGCTTTTCACCACTTCCATTTTGAGGGTTCGCCGACTGGGTGTCCGCTGGAACGACTCGGTCATTGGAGCCACCCGATTTGGGACCACATCCCACAGACATGCCTACAAATAGGATGCTTGCCAATAGAGCCACCACGGTTTGTTTGTTCCAAAAGACTGTCATTTCAAAATCCCTTCAAAGAAAATTTGCTCTTCTTCAAAGAAAGCAAAGCCTACGCCACGGTTGGGGCCAATCTATTGGATTTCAGTGAACAAAATACTCACAGGGTGACGTTTTTGCGCCTTCTTTCGGGTTCTTTTCGACTTCGAGTGGTAGGGAGTGATTTTGAGAGGTTATCTCCATATTGATATAGATTTTATTTA
>DKGG01000051.1 GCA_002453155.1 Bdellovibrionaceae bacterium UBA6776 | reverse complement strand
GAAGTAAGAGGCACTTCGAAAATCAAGCTCCGCAGCAACGCGAGGACTGTTCGAAGATTTTCGAAGTGCCTCTTACTTCAAGATCTCAGTGGTTGTGCGTTATGCCAAGTGCGACTGGCCGCCCATGTACTTTTGCAAGGCCTTCGGAATCTCGATCGTCCCATCTTCTTTTTGGTAGTTTTCCATGACGGCAATCAAAGTGCGTCCTACCGCAAGACCGGATCCATTCAATGTATGGACGTACCTGGGTTTTGATTTCGGCGCATTTTCTTTAAAACGAATGTTCGCGCGTCGCGCTTGAAAATCTTCAAAGTTGGAACATGAGCTGATTTCTCGATAAGCGTTTTGCCCAGGCAACCACACTTCAATGTCATAACATTTCGCTGCTCCAAAAGAGATGTCTCCTGTACAAAGCGCCATCACTCGATAAGGAAGCTCCAAATCTTGCAGAATTTTTTCCGCATGGCCGGTCAATTGATCGTGAAGTTCATAACTTTGATCGGGATGGGAAAAGACCATCATCTCCACTTTGTGAAACTGGTGCTGACGAATCAAACCCTTGGTGTCTTTTCCATAACTTCCGGCCTCAGATCGAAAGCACGGCGACAATGCCACGAACTTCTGAGGAAGGTCTTCTTCTTTTAAAGTTTCACCCCCATAGAAATTCGTCAATGGCACTTCCGCGGTGGGAATCAAGTGGTAATCCGTTCCTTCCAAGTGAAACACATCGTCTTTAAATTTGGGAAAGTTTCCAGTTCCAAACAGGCTTGAGCTGTTCACGATGTAAGGCGGAATGATTTCTTGGTAGCCGTTCTGCTCCACATGACTTTCAAGCATAAACTGAGCCAATGCTCTTTCAAGACGAGCCAAAGATCCTCTTAAAAACGAAAACCTTGCACCCGAAACTTTTCCAGCCCGTTCAAAATCCAAAAGTCCTAAATTTTCACCCAACTCAATGTGTTCCTTCGGTTTGAAGGAAAACTCTCTTTGATTTCCCACAGATCGAACCAACACATTGTCTTCTTCGCTTTTCCCAACAGGAACACTGGGGTGGCACATGTTGGGAATGGAGCTCAATAAGAGATTGACCTTCTCTTGGACCTCAGCAGCCTGATTTTCAAAATCTTTGGTCTTTTGCGCCAACTGCTGCATTTCGGAAAGCAATTGGGAGGCATCTTCACCGGATTTTTTCAATTTTGCGATTTCTTGCCCGACTTTGTTTTGTTCGGCTTTGCGGGTTTCAAACTCTTGAATGGCCTGCTTGCGGCTTTTATTGAGTTCTAAAATTCGATCCACCAACTCCACGTCGGCTCCACGGTTTTTCAAACACTGCTTATACGCAGAGGCGAACTCTTCATTTTCCAAAGATTTTATATCAATCATCTTAGGCTCCTGGTGCGAGAGAGATGTACATCTTCAAAAGCAGGGCCACCAGAAAGCAAATCAGATCAAAGACAAGCAAGCGACCCCAGTTCCATGGTTTCATAATTCTTAATAGGGCCAGTGTCACCACCACGATGATCAAAACCAAAGAAATAACCCCAAAGCCAATCAGTTCCTGAAAAATCAGCGCCAGAGTCAGGCCCACGATGGCACCAGAAACCAGCTTCGCCAAAAAAAAGAGGATTCGCCGGGTGGAAGATTTTACTTTTTCCTGAAGATGAGAACCCATTTCACTCATAGAATCAGTTTGAAGGAGGTCATTGCCGCTGTAAAGACATAATCCTCTGTTCAATCTGCGCTCGATCAGGGGCATTGGGGTCTAAGACAAAGTATTGATTGTAAGATTCAATGGCCAAATCCACTTCACCTTTGGTTTCATAAATCGCACCTTGCTCTTTATAAATGTCCGCAAGTCCCGACTCTTCCGAAGCCGCTTTGGTCAACATGGCCATGGCCGCATCCAAGCTCCCTGCCCGGCGGTAACATTTGGCCATCTTCACGTAGATGGTTGCCGACTGAGGACGAAGCTTGATGGCTTGTTGGTACTCGGAAGCACAAAGATTGTATTGCTTTAACCCCATATAGGCTTCTGCCGCCAACAGATAGGCATCCGCCAAGTTCGGATTGTTGGCCTTTTCAAGGCGAGTCTCTTGGAGCACTTGATTTAAATCCTTCATTTGAAAATAAGCCCGGCCAATTTGGTAGTGAATACGCGGGTAAAGCTTATTGATTCTTTCCACCCGGTTGAATTGGACCAAAGCCTGTTTGGGCTTGCCTGCATCCAGATAAATCATGCCCGCTTCAAAAATGGGTTCCGCATCGGCAGGATCCATCACTGCGGCTTCCAACAAAGACTCCAAGGCTTCTTTGGCTCGGCCTTCGGCTTTTTGCAACTTGGCCAACCCAATCAAAGCGTCTTTAGGTTTGTCTTCAATTTTTAAAACCTGTCGAAAAACGGTTTCGCTTTGGTCGAATCTCTCATCTTCAAACAAAACTTCTGCCAAAGCTTGCCGGTATTCCACAACCAAGGGATAACTGGCCACCAATTTATTGAGGTAATCAATGGCAGCATCTGTTCCTTGAATTCCTCCCAATGCCTTTGCATAGACTGTTTGTGCCTTTCGATTGTTGATGTCTATTTCCAAAGCTTTGGCGGCATAATTGTAGGCCAATCGGTGGTCCCCTTTGGCCAGGTAGGCTTCACTCATCAATATGTGAGTGTCCACATTGGTTTCATACAAATGAATGCTCTGCTTTCCAAAGGTGATTGCCCCATCGGGGTTTCCTCTTCGAAGTTCAATCAATGCAAATCCGCGATAAACATCAGGACTTTTCGGACTGACTCTTTGTGCCTGAGAAAGAATTTTTGAAGCGGCAATAAAATTGTACCTTTGAGTGTAATAATCCGCCATCAGTACGTAAGCATCGATCAATTTGGAATCCGCCCGAATGGCTTTGTTCAGCCAGTCAAAGGCTTCTGTACTGAAACTCAATTTCCAAAAACACCGAGCAGCTTTGAGGGCAGCTCCCGCATTTTTATTGTTTTCCTCAAATGCGGCTCGATAATGAGCTTGGGCTGCGTTGTAATCCCCTTCTCTAAAGAATTGATCACCTTCATAGATCAACTGTTGACCCGCAACTTTGGTTTTCTTCAACTGGTCTGCACCGCCCAGTTGTAAAACCAAGTTTTCGGCAATGGCATTGCGTGAATTCAAAGAATAGGCTTTTTGGGCGTAACTTAAAGCTTTCGAATTGTTACCCAAACCAAACTCAATTTCCGCAAGTCCCAGATAGCCTTTGGACTGCTGAGCGTTTGAAAGCCTTTCGCTTCCATTCAAAGCAGATTCCAAAAATCTTTTTCCCGATTCTGCCCGATTGAGATATTTGTATTCCAACACTCCCAATTCCAACTTGGATTTGGCATGTCCCGAACGGGCCTTTAAAATTTTGCGAAAAACATTTGCAGCTTCGTTATGACGGTCAGACTTTGTGAGAGCAATTGCTTCATGATAATAAGGCTTGATCCATTGTGGCCACAATTGGGCTGCTGACTGAAAATAGCCAATGGCAGGCGCATAGTCTCCGGAACCTTCCAACAAATATCCTTTGAGATAGTAGAACACAATGGGTGGACTGGTTTGGCTGACCTGGGTTTCCAACATAGACTCTGTTAAATTTTTTGCCTCCTGATACCTTCCGCGGGTGATCAGATCCACCACTCGGCAGGTCGCCGAACTTTGTCCACCGGGATCCAACGCCGAAGAATTTTGAACCACTGTAGAAATCACCTTCATGTCCGCAGAGTCTTGATAGGCAAAGGGCCACAATTCCAAATGGGTCAAGCACAGCAAGGCGTAGACTTCCGCCTGCTTGTTGTCTTGTTCCAAAGCTTGGACATAATAATTTTGAGATTTGATATAACCTTCAAAAGTATCTTCCAAAAAGTATTTAGTGCCTTCGATCACCGTATTTTTGGCAGATCCCGGCTTTCCCTTTTTAAAATTTTCTGGAGCCAGGAGGCGGATGCGTCCTTCTTTTCCCCCCTCGCCACTCAGAAAATAGGCCAGGCCCACCACCAAAAGAATGGCAACAATCACGGCACCTAGGGATTTTTTAAGGGCTTGCTTCAGAATTTCGCCTTTTACGCTGACCAACTCCAAAACATCCGACGAGCTTTCATCATCACCATTTTTAGAACGACGTTTTTTAGATCGGCCCGATTTGGATTTTTTCTTTTTTGAAGAACGGTCTTTCTTGATGTCCTGGATTTCAAAATCATCCTCCTCATCATCACCCAAGTCTTCAATATCCGGAGCGCCATCCACCAATCCCAACTTTTCGTAAAGCTCTTCTTTGCTTTTGATGGGACCTTTTTCTGATTTTTCTTCTTTATTTTCAGGAGGTTTTTGGGGCCTTTCAAAATCCGGAACGGTGACAAAGTCTTCGTTGTTGGTTTCCTGCTCTTCTTCCGTTCCCTGATTCTCTGAACTTAAAACTTCCAAGAGCTTGTCGTAAAAAATAGGATCCTTGGAAATTTGAATCCACTTCCCGGAGGGATAAAGCGAAACATGCTCATCGCCAGTGAGCTCACTTCGTTTGATTTGATGAAGAATCTTTTCTGTGGTGAATGGACCGGATATTCGACCCATGGCATCTTTAACCACCCACCGCTTCATCTGCTCACTCAAGTTTTTATCTCCTCAAAACGGTTCCATTTTGGAATTCAGACCCAAAATTGAACCACAACCTGTAAATTATAGAAATTAAAAGTGAATTTTCCAACAAGGCCAAAGGACGGTTCCATTGTGGAACAATCATCTGGTCTCAACTCAAATTTATAGCAGAAAGAAGTTGGCATTATGCTTGCTGTGTATTTTCTCCAAACAGGGGGACGTATGGGAAAGTTCTTAATTTTTACTTATATTTTAATTGCTCTTTTCGCTTCTGGATTCGCTAAAGCCAGTGTTTTTGGCGTTGAATCTAACATTCACGAAGTTGCCTACGATAAAGGCAATATGTCTTTCGATATTTTAGGCCAAAGCCCAACTGCATGTAACAACCAAGTTGTAACTGCAGAACAGCTTGGACCCAAAGGAACAGAGATTTTGATCAAGGTCTTGGACACCGTTTCCACAAGTGCAGAAACTTACTGCAACTTCCAAGTCACTCCTTTTATTAAAAAGGTGTCTTTGTTCGAATTGATTCAGATTTCAAAAATTAAAATTGATCCGAGTTTAACCTACACAATCGGCGTGTCCAACTCCCCAGAAACCGTCGAATTGTCTGGTTTACAACTGCTCGGTCATTAATTAGTAAAGGCCCCCCAGCCTTCACTCATGATCCCAAAGGCCCGGCTCTTCTGAGTCGGGCTTTAATTTTTTCGGCAGATTTGAGCGCCAAGCTTTGAGAGCTTTTCTTCCATCTTTTCGTAACCACGATCCAAATGATAAATGCGGTTTACTTCGGTTTCACCTTGAGCCGCAAGACCTGCTAAAATCAAACAGGCACTGGCCCTTAAGTCTGTTGCCATGACGGGTGCTGCCTTTAAAGAGCCCGGTGCTCCACGCACAATGGCCACACGGGTTTTTGGTGTAATATCCGCATTCAAGCGCACCAATTCTTGAACGTGCATAAATCGATTCTCAAAAATAGTTTCTGTAATTACGCTGGTTCCATCAGCCTGAGTCATCAAGGCCATAAACTGAGCTTGAAGGTCTGTTGGAAACGCCGGATGAGGAGCCGTCGTCACATCCACCCCCGTGTAACCGGTGTTTTTGTGAACGGTGATGCTGCTTTCATCAATGCTCAATTTAAATCCGGATTCTTTCATCTTAGATATCAAGGCGTCCAAGTCGTCCGGTCGGCAAGAACTGACGGTCACTTCCCCACCTGTGATCGCACCCGCCAACAACAAAGTTCCAGCTTCAATGCGATCGGGAATCACAACATGTTCCGCCGGAGTAAGACGATCCACACCTTCAATGCGAATGATGCTGGATCCATGGCCCGAAATTTTAGCGCCCATCTTATTGAGGTACTCGGCCAAGTCCCAAATTTCAGGCTCCTTGGCCGCATTCTCAATCAAAGTCACTCCATCTGCCAAACACGCCGCCATCATCAGATTTTCGGTTCCCGTAACTGTCGGCGACTCAAAAATCAGTTTCGCACCTTTGAGCTTATCCACTTTTCCAAAAACATAACCAGAGTCCACATCAATTTGCGCACCCATTTCTTTAAGGCCTTCCAAATGCAGATCAATGGGACGCGTTCCGATGGCACATCCACCTGGCAATGACACTTTTGCTTGCCCGTATCTGGCCATCAATGGTCCTAGACACAAAATGCTTGCGCGCATTTTTCGAACCAAGTCATAAGGAGCTTCAAAAGATTTGAGTTCAGGAACATCCACTTGCACCGTGGATCCTTCCCATGAAATTTCACAACCCAAGTGTTTCAAAAGAACCATTGTGGATTGAATGTCCATCAAATGGGGAACGTTTTTGAAAACATGTTTTCCTGGGGCTAAGAGAGTAGAAAATAAAAGTGGCAGAGCCGAGTTTTTTGCACCGCTGGCGTGAACTTCTCCATTCAGTTGAATTCCACCCTTAACAAGCATTTTTTCCATAGTTAACTCTCCTTAATCGCAGAAACCGTTCGTGTGATTCCTGCCAAATCTTTATGAAAAGTAATTTCTTGAAAGTTGAGACTTTTAAAAATTTCAAACACCGCGTCCTCTTGGCCTCTTCCAAACTCAAATGTCAAAAATCCACCGGGTTTTAAAAGTTGATTTGATTTTTTTGCCCAAGATTTGATTTTTCCGAGCCCATTGTCTTCGGCAAACAACGCAAATTGAGGCTCAAAACTTTTAACATGAGGACAAATGTCTTTATCATCTGGCGCGATGTAAGGTGGATTAGCCACGATCAGATCCGGAGGGAAGATTTCCAAATCATTGATGTCTTCCACAGGAATCTTTTTAAATTCAGAACGATCAGAAAACCTCAATTTTTCGCTGTTCCAATTGGATGTCCGAATAGGAATGTCTTCAATATCAAAACCTACAAGTCGAGCGCCTACGCAATCTCTCAAAATAGAAAGTCCCACACAGCCACTTCCACATCCAAAATCATAGATCAAAGGATCGTACAGTTCTTTAGATTTCAGCCACTCTAAAGATTGAGTGACCAAGAGTTCTGTTTCGGGACGAGGAATCAAAACTCCCGGCTGAACCGCAAATTCATCTTTGTAAAAACCCTTTAAGCCCAGAATGTAGGCCAAAGGCTCACCGTTGGATCGTCTTTTTGCACTTTTCCAACAGTACTCTTTTTTGTCTTCAGAAATTTCTTCCGTCCATAGCTCTAAGCCGATGCTTTCTAAGATCCATCGGACTTCCAATTGAGGATTTTCAACTTCAATGGATTTGAAATATTCGATCAATTCCTCTTGAAACAAAGAGGTTCTCATCGGGCAGCCTGGTTCTTTAGCGCTTCTGCTTGAAAGTGAGTGATCAAAGGATCAATCAATGGGTTGATATCTCCGCCCATCACTTCATTGAGAGAGTGCACCGTCAATCCAATGCGATGATCTGTGATTCGCGTTTGTGGAAAATTGTAAGTTCGAATGCGCTCGGAGCGATCGCCCGTTCCGATTTGTGAAAGTCGCGCATCAGAAGCCTCTTTCCGAGCCTTTTCTTCTTCAAGAGCCAACAACCGAGAGTACAAAATCTTTAAGGCTTTATCTCGGTTGGAGTGTTGAGATTTTCCCTCCTGACAGTACACCACGATTCCAGATGGAATATGGGTGACGCGCACAGCAGATTCCGTTCGGTTCACCGACTGACCGCCGGCACCGCTCGCTCTCATCACATCAATTCTCAAATCATTCTGATCAATTTTAATTTCATTTTCTTCCGCTTCTGGAATCACCGCAACAGTTACCGTTGAGGTGTGAATTCTCCCAGAGGCTTCGGTTTTTGGGACTCGCTGAACTCGGTGGACGCCACTCTCAAATTTCAGTCGAGAGTAAACACCTTCCCCGTGAATTTCAGCGATCACCTCTTTATAGCCACCGGCATTTCCCTCGGAAAGAGACATGATTTCCATGGACCAACCATGTGTGGATGCATAATGGGTGTAAGCTCGAAAAAGTTCTGAAGCGAAAAGGCTGGCTTCATCTCCACCAGCGCCTGCCCGAATTTCTAAAATCACATCTTTTTCGTCATTGGGATCTTTGGGAAGAAGTAGAATTTTGAGTTGATCTTCCAAGGTGGATTTTTCATCCTCAAGCTCTGACAGCTCTTCCTTGGCCATGGCACGCATGTCTTCGTCTTTTTCTTCAGAGAGAATTTGTTTGTTCCCCTGAATATTATCTCGAACCTTTTTAAATTGGCGAAAGACCGAGACCACTTTCTCAAGCTCAGAAAGCTCTTTCATCATTTTGCGATATTTTGTCTGATCATCAGCGACACCAGGCTCCATCAAAGCCTGGTTGATTTGCTCATATCGTGATTCCACTTCATTCAGTTTTTCGAACATACTATCCACTCATTGAGGTCAAAAAGTCCGTGTTGGTCTTTGTTGACTCAAGTTTTCCAATCAAGAATTCCATGCTGTCGACCACATTCATTGGAGCTAAAACTTTTCTCAAAATCCACAACCGATTGAGATCCGCCTTGTCCACAAGTAAGTCTTCTTTTCGAGTTCCGGACTTATTGATGTCCATACATGGAAAGATACGTTTTTCCATCAGCTTGCGATCCAAATGAATTTCCGCATTGCCCGTTCCTTTGAACTCCTCGAAAATCACTTCATCCATTCGAGAACCGGTATCGATCAAAGCCGTTGCAATGATGGTCAAGCTTCCACCCTCTTCAATATTTCGAGCGGCTCCAAAGAATCGTTTCGGTTTGTGGAGAGCGTTGGAGTCCACACCACCAGAAAGAATCTTTCCAGATGGGGGAACCACGGTGTTGTAAGCTCTTGCCAAACGAGTGATTGAATCGAGCAAGATCACAACATCGTGTTTGTGCTCCACCAATCTCTTGGCCTTTTCGATGACCATCTCTGCAACTTGAACGTGGCGAGTGGGAGGCTCATCAAACGTTGAACTGACCACTTCACCTTTTACGTTACGGAGCATGTCTGTCACTTCTTCAGGGCGCTCATCAATCAGAAGCACAATCAAAGTCACTTCAGGATGATTGTGGGCAATGGCATTGGCAATGTTTTGCATCAAAACCGTTTTCCCCGTTCGCGGCGGAGCCACAATCAATGCCCGCTGTCCTTTTCCAAGAGGCGCCATCAAATCCACCACTCGAGTGGTGTATTCGTTTGGAGTGTATTCCAACTTCAAACGCTCGTTAGGATAAAGAGGTGTTAGGTTGTCAAAAAGGATTTTGTCTTTGGCCTTTTCAAGGGGCTCAAAGTTCAAAGTATCTACTTTGAGAAGCGCAAAATAGCGTTCGCCATCTTTTGGAGGTCGAACGGTTCCGCTAACGGTGTCTCCTGTTCGAAGGCCAAAGCGACGAATTTGCGAAGGACTGACATAAATATCATCTGGACCCGGAAGGTAGTTGTAATCTGGCGATCTTAAGAAACCGTAACCGTCAGGAAGGATTTCCAAAACTCCATTTCCAAAGATGTCTCCCAATTGAGCAGCTCTTTTAAGAACTTCAAACACCATGTCCTGACGTCTAAGACCGGCAGCATTTTCAATTTTTAATTTCATAGCCAATTGAGTGAGTTCGCGAATGTCTTTGGACTTCAAATGCTTGGAGCTAAGATCCTTTTTCTCCTCATCCGTTAGATTGATGTCGGAAAGATCTACGACCTGTTGTGGAGTTTCATCGGAATCATCCGATCCATGGTATCCACTGTTGGGATCTGAATTGGGGTTGTTGTAATTGTTGTTTCGATTTCGGCCTTTGTTGCGTTGGTTGTTTCGACCACCACCACTTCGGCCTCGAAAATGGCGCTCGGATCGAAGCTCCCTTTTTCCACCACTCTCGGAACGACCTTCAGATCGAGATTCTGACCTTTCAGGTCTTTCTGATTTTTCTGATTTTGTGGAAGACTCGGTGGATTCTGTGGAAGCGGTAGCCTTTTCGGAGGTTTCGGCTTTTGCAGCGGATTTAGCACTCGTTTTTTTGGCCGGCTTCTCGGCTGGATCCGTTTGCGAAGTTTTCTCGTCCATTTTTTATTTGTCCTTTGATTTCGTTAATAGAGATCTTGTTCTGATACTTTGATTTTATATTAATAGATGTGTTTGGATCTGCTCTTCTGGAAGGCATCTATGGCCCTTTTGAGGGACTTCGCCCGAGAAAAGCTTATGTAGGTTACGTCCAATTGGTCAAAAAGCCAACGAAAAGGGTCCTGTTTGAACCAATCTGAGATTTTTTTGCTGCGCATCAGGTTCCATCTTTCGAAAAACGTCGAAGTTTTAGCCGAATTTTAAAATAACCCCCTAAAATGCTTAACTTTTTCCATGTTCTTCCGATCCAATACTCGGAGGATTTATTATGCAAGAAACTGCAAAGAAACCGGCCAAGCGCCTGCCTCTTGTCTTAAAAGTGGATTTTCGCAAAAGCTACGCTCGTCAAGATTCTAAAGGTGTTCTTAAGAACATCAGCCTGACAGGTGCCTTTCTCGAAACCAACATTGATGACCTTGCCCCTGAAGACAAACTGATCATTACCTTTCAGGTGAGTGAACGGCAAAGAAAGATGACCGGCACTGTAATTTGGAAGAACAAAGATGGTTGCGGGATTGAGTTCCAACCTTTCAACAAACGAGACACTCAAATTGTCGATGACCTTATGTACTTTGTCGAAACCAAGCGGGAATGTCGCAAAGAAGTTTTAGACAACATTCTAAAGCAAGTCGCTTAAGCCTTTACCTTTTAATTTTACAAAAAAGAAAAGCTGACCCAGAGGTCAGCTTTTCTTTTAACGCGGTGATTACAGATTTTGGTACCTGGCACCTTTTTCGTTATTCGATTTGGGTTTGAGTGGTGGTGTTAAAATCCACCGGGCGACGGGCGCGGCGTTTGCGAATGGCGATGAACAAAATCACACTCGCAAGCAGCAAGATCGCTCCCACTCCCAAAGCCATCGTTTGGTTGGGATCTTCGAAGGAATCATTGGCTGCAACATCAACGGGCTCAGGCGGACGGTTGTTTTGAACCGGAGGCGCAGGAGGAGGTGGTGGCGGCGGCGGTGGCTCAATAGTTCCCATACCCGCGGCTTGTGATGAATCACTTTGTGCAAAATCATCTTGGGGAATATTTTCATCCATAGATGGCATTTCTGGAATGTCGTTCGCCGCCATCTCATCCATTGCAGGAGGAGAAGGTGGTTCATTTGCCTCTGGCATTTGAGGAGTTTCAGGAATATCTGGAACTGCTGGTTCTGCCGGTGCCGGAGCTTCGGCTTGTGCCATCGTTGGCATCACAGGAGCCGAAGTAGATGGCCAATATTGGAGGGCAATCCCACCAGCCAATTCTCCTTTGGATTCCACGTTCATGTTTGTGGCCCACAACTCCATCCAGCTTCTTTGATTTCCAAGCAATGTCTTTCCAAGATTACGGATGTTGTCCCCTTCTTGGGTCATGTAAGTTTGTGCTGGAATTCCCGCGTCTTCATAAAAGGTTTTAACGGTATCCATATCGTTGGGACGTTGAGGAGAATTGTAATAGTACTTGTCACCAACCTTGATTCCTCGAGAACAATTGTAAGCATTGATCGAACAAAGTTCATCCACTCGGTTTCCACCAAATATTTTTTGACTGATGGATTCCAAAGTGTCGCCATCTCGAGCCATGTACAAGGCATTCACAGGAGTTCCATTGTGTTTGTACGGAGTGGAAATCATTTTCTTCAAAGGGATATATGATGAACTCGACTCTTCAGATCCTGTATCTACATCTGTAGAGGCAAAGCTCTCCTCAGATTCCACAAAGCTAGGCTCAGGAGTGGTGTCTCCACCCAAGTCAATTTGAGCAGATTCAACCGGAGCGCCAAACTCTGGAGTGGTGTCATCCAGCGCCATTCCATCTTCGCTAGGAGTTTCTGTGTTGTCGGCAAACTGATCGGGCTGTGCACTGAAGTCAGGAGCCAAATCTTCAAGTGGAGGTTCCGAGGGGGCCGATTCCGCCAAGGGGACCTCTGACAAATCATCCGCACCAATCTCAGGAGAAGCTATGTCGTCAGAAAAAGCCATATCCGTAGAGGAATCGCCTTCACCAAGTCCCGCATCCAAACTTTGAGCATCGAAATCTGCGAAGGCGTCATCTCCACCGTCCAGATCCAAAGCCAGATCATCATTATTATCTACGGCTTCGGCCATCTCCAAACTTTCATCGGTCACTTCAGCAGAAGCTTCGTCTCCATCGGTTTGACTGCTTGTACACGCAGGCAAAATCGATAGTGACATCACGGAAAATAATAGAATTATCAGCTGACTCAATTTCATGTTGCGATCACCTCAATGTATAGAGTTCTCTCTCCATTCAATTACATCACAGGCACTGATCCTTGAAAAATACAAAAAAGAAAGCCGGACGTTGGTCTTAGGTCTAGTTTCCCTTGGACGCGCCTACAGGAGCGCATTTCCGATGCTCGCCTAGCTTCAAAAGAGACTTTTTAAGAGCTGGAGAAAGGTCGGAGAGGGACTTTATCGTCTTATTTATATCAATCAAATGAAGAGGACATCCTGGACGAACGTGACTGCGAGCAAACCAACCTTGATTCATTTCCAATGCATAACGGGCCGGATTTTTACTGGGATATCGAGGAATTTCCATCTGAAGCACCGACTTTACTGGAGTCATATCTAAGACTTCATTAAGAATTCCATCCTTATTGAAAAAACCAATACTTAAAGGAAGAAATGTATTCTTCATCCAAAAATTTAAAGGTTCGGCATCTTCAAATATAAAAAGGACACCCTCATCCTGTCCCAAAGACTTTGCACGCATCAAACCTAAAGATCGATCTTCATCCGTATATGCTAAATATAAGGTTAAGATTTTGCCTTCACCGATCCGAGCCTTTGATTGAGAGAAATCCTTATACGATCGTCCCCAAACTAAACTTGGGAACAAAACAAAGGTTAAGACACTAATGCGCTTGATCCAAAACAACGCCAAAACGAACCCCCCGAATAGAAACCTCTAAACTTTCGAGTCCAATAAAATCTAGAAACTCAAATAAGATGGCACATCCTGCAACGATCACATCTGCACGGCCCTTTGGCAAACCTACAATCTGTTCACGTTCATTCAATGACATCTTCTGAAGCTTTGACATCCAATCTTGCAAAGTCTTTTTCTCAAGGCGAAATCCATCCACTTTTTCACAATCGAAATCTTTCAATCCCATTTCCATGGCTGCAAGAATTGTGGGAGTGCCGGCAACGGCGACTCCATGTTCGAAATTTTGACTTTTCCAATCTGGATTCAGTCGCTCGCGCACGTAGTTTCGCATCTGTTGAAAAGATTCTTGATCCATGGGATCAGATTCCCCATACAAATCCATCAAACGCACACTTCCTACATCGATGCTTTGCCCAACAATTTTTTCGCCATCTTTAAATATCAATTCAGTAGAACCTCCACCCACATCGATAACACAAGAATTTGCCTCTGGTGCGCGATCCGCAAAGGCCCCTCGAAAGGTGAGCTCCGCCTCTCGAGTTCCTGAAATCACTTCGATAGGAACTCCATGACTTTTTGCCATTTCAAAAAGAACGTGGGAGTTTTCTACATCTCGTGCCGCACTGGTTGCCACTCCACACACTTTGTCTGGCTGAAATTTTTGAATGAGTTTTTCGTAATCTTTAAGCGCTTGCTCCACGCGAGCCAAAGAGTCCGGATGAAATTTTTTGGATTTATGAACCCCTTGGCCCATTTTTGTGATTCGTGTCTCGTCACACAAAACATTCACCACTTTTCCATCCACAACATCCGCAATCAACAAAAGCGTAGTATTTGAGCCAAAATCCAATCCCGCAATTCTCATTAAGAATCCAGACGAGCTTTCAAGATTTTATTTAGAGTTTCGGGGCTTGCCTGACCTTTGGACTCCTTCATGGCCTGACCCACAAAGAATCCATACAGCTTGGTCTTTCCGGATCGATAATCTTCCACAGCTTTTTCATTGGCCGCCAAAACCTTGTCCACAATCTTTTCTATTTCCGATTCATCCGTAATTTGACTCAAGCCCAAGGCTTTCACCAAGTCTTTTGGAGACTTTGAGGTTTTCCACATTTCTTGAAAAACCTGTTTGGCCATTTTTCCGGAAATTTCTTTTTTCTCAATCATCAGTACCAACTCTGCAAGGTGGTCCGAAGAAATCGGGGAGTCAGAAATTTCTTTTTTCTCTTCATTGAGCATTCGAAGCAGTTCTGTCATCACCCAGTTCGAAGTGGCCTTCGGTTGGGAGGACTTTTTGACCGCCTGTTCAAAGTAGTCCGCCAAGGCTTTTTCCTGAGTTAAAATCAAAGCGTCGTACTGAGGAAGTTCATATTCTGATTGAAACCGCTCCGCACGAGCCAAGGGCAACTCTGGCAAAGATTCTCGCACTTTGGAAACCCAGGCCTCATTCACACGAACCGCCAACAAATCCGGATCTACAAAATATCTGTAATCGTGCGCTTCTTCTTTGGATCTCATAGAAAAAGTTTTGTTTTTGGTCGAATCATAAAGTCGCGTCTCTTGAAAAATTTCTTCACCCGATTCTTTACAATCAATTTGTCTTTGAATTTCATACTCCAATGCTTTTTCCACAAAGCGGAACGAATTGATGTTCTTCAATTCCACTTTGGTTCCAAATTTTGGAGCACCCACCTCACGAATGCTCACGTTGCAATCGCATCTCATGGATCCTTCTTCAAGGTTTCCATCACAAACATCCAAATAGCGCAAAATTTGTCGAACGGTTCGAGCATATTCCGCAGCTTCTTGGGGAGTTCTTAAATCCGGACCCGAAACAATCTCTAACAAGGGAACGCCAGCGCGATTTAGATTGATCAAAGAGTGTCCACCATGGTGAGTGCTTTTTCCCGCATCCTCTTCCATGTGAGCTCTTTCGATGCGAATCTTTTTCTTTTCCCCATCTACGTAAAACTCAACAAACCCTTCTTCGCACAAAGGCTCGTCATATTGGGAAATTTGATACCCTTTTGGCAAATCAGGATAAAAATAGTTTTTGCGCGCAAATCTTGAAACTTCGCGAATCTCGCAGTTTAACGCAAGACCCATTTTAATGGACAATTCAACGGCCTGTTTGTTTACAACGGGCAAGGCTCCAGGCAATCCTAAGCTGACGGGACTGACGTTTTCATTGTCTCCCGCTGCAAATGCCGTGGAGTCTGATGAAAACATTTTGCTCTTTGTTGCCAACTGAGCATGAATTTCCAAACCAATAACAGATTCCCAATTTTTAGTAGCCATTTGGCAATCCTTTCCAGATGTCAGCCCTTTGCTCTAAAGCAGAGCCCACATCAAAAAGCACTTGTTCAGAAAAAGAAGACGACATCAATTGCACTCCAACAGGAAGTCCCTCTTTTGAAAATCCCATGGGAACACTCATTCCAGGAATTCCCACCAAGTTTGCTGAAGTTGTAAAGATGTCATTCAAATACATTTCAAGTGGATCAGAAATTCGATCTCCCAATTTAAACGCTGGTGTGGCAGTGACGGGACCCATCAAAACATCGCACTTCTCAAATGCCTTTTGAAACTGCTCTGCAAGCAGTCTTCGAATTTGCCCTGCCTTTTTATAGTAGGCATCATAATATCCGCTTGAGAGCGCATAGGTTCCCAGCATGATCCGTCTTTTCACTTCCGATCCAAAACCTTCTCCGCGATTGCGCTCATAGAAATCGTCCAAACTGCTGGCCGGTTTCTCGTCGAAGTTAGACCGATATCCATAACGAACGCCATCATAGCGCGCCAGGTTTGAAGAAGCTTCACTGGTCGCAACCATGTAATAGACCGGAATGGCCAATCGACTTAATGAAAGAGAAACTTCCACCACTTCCGCGCCGGCCTCTTTTACAAACTCAATGGCTCGGTCCATTTGTTCTTGAACACTTTCGTGAAGTTTGGACTCAAAATATTCTTTTACAAGACCAACTTTTTTTCCTTTTAAACTTTCATTGATCGAAGCGCTCCACTGTGGAACGGAACGTTCACTGGTTGTGGAGTCATTTTCATCAAATCCAGAAATCACTTCGCTGATCAGCGCGGCGTCTTTTACCGTTCGTGAAAGGGGGCCCGCTTGATCCAAACTGGAAGCAAAGGCCACAATGCCATAACGAGAAACACGTCCATAGGTGGGCTTCATCCCAACCACTCCGCAAAAACTTGCGGGCTGTCGAATAGAACCGCCAGTGTCTGTTCCAATTGTCACCGGAGCCAGTCCCGCTGCAACCGCAGCTGCAGATCCACCGCTGGATCCACCTGAAACGTATTCTTTGTTCCACGGATTTTTAACGGCTCCAAAGTAAGAATTTTCGTTGCTGGAGCCCATGGCAAATTCATCCAAATTGAGCTTTCCTAAAACAACAGCTCCTTCAGATTGAAGTTTTTCAACCACGGTCGCCGAGTAGGGTGGGACAAATCCTTCCAACATTTTAGAGGCCGCTGTGGTTTGAATCCCTCGCGTGCAAAGCAAATCTTTGATTCCGACAGGAACACCCAACAATCTTCCTTTTTCTCCCGCTTGAATTTTATCATCGGCCTTTTTGGCCTCATCCAAAGCTTTGTCGCTCACTTGAATGTAAGCATTTAAATCTTGATCCAAACTTTCAATGCGATCGAGAAAGTACTTTGTCATTTCAACAGAGGTTACGGTTTTTTTCTCGAGAAGTTCTTTCAACTCAAAAACACTTTTATTTTTAAATTCCATAAATCACCTCTATCCAACAACCGGAGGAACTTTAAAAAGATTGCCAGATTTCTCTGGAGCTTGTTCGATGACTTCCTTACCCATATTCCAATCTTTGGCTTGATCTTCTCTCCAATGAAATTCCATTTCCGTAGGCGTGATCATGGGCAATACGTCTGAGGTGTCGACCTCCGACATCTGCTCAAAATAATCCAAGATGGCTGAAAATTGAGGCGAAAAAGAAGCCTCTTCTTCAGGGGTAAGATTGAGGCGGGCTAACTTTGCAATTTTTAAAATTTGTTCTTTTGAAATCATAAAGTAAAGTAATCAACAATGAATCCCCGAGGCAACGGCAAAGCCCGTCGACAAAGGTACTGGGACAATGCATTAGCAATTTTATGAAAGCTTTTCAGCATTTAGGATTCTCTCGAGAAAGGGCCCGGTGGGAAACTTGAAAGACATTGCATCTGAAATTGAACAACTGAAAGAAACTCTCCGTCATCATGATTACCTCTATCACGTCTTGGACAATCCTGAAATTCCAGACAGTGAATACGACAAACTCTTTCATCAACTTAAAGCCTTAGAAGAGGCCCATCCCGAGTATTTAACTCCAGATTCACCCACTCAACGGGTGGGATTTGAACCCCTCTCCCAGTTTGAAAAGGTCCCACACCGCAGACCCATGCTCTCCCTGGGAAACACCTTTTCCGAAGAGGAGATTTTAGAATTTCACCAACGTCTTTTAAACTTTTTAAAAGTTCCCGAGCCCAATTGGACTTACTTTTGCGAACCCAAATTGGATGGATTGGCGATTGAGGTCGTCTATGAAAATGGAATTTTAAAGCAGGCCCTCACTCGAGGGGATGGCTCGGTGGGTGAAGACGTTACTCAAAATATCCGTACTTTGAATTCTCTTCCGCTTACTTTGCGAAAATCAAAGGATCATTCCGGATCGCACAAGGGTATCTTTGAAGTTCGTGGCGAAGTTTTGATGCTCAAAGAGGATTTTAAAGAGTTAAATTTGGCTCAAGAAGAAGCCGGGCACACTCCTTTTGCGAACCCGCGAAATGCGGCTGCAGGTTCCATTCGCCAACTGGATCCAAAAATTGCGGCATCTCGTCCTCTGAAAATGTTTTGTTACAGCCCAGGCGTTGTGGAAAACTTGTCCATTTCCTCTCAGGTGGAGTGGATGAGCACCTTAAAAGAAATTGGAATTCCACAGGTGGGTTGCGATGACTTTCAAAAGGTCCAAAAAGTTTGGAATGATTTTACGCCCGGCTCTCGCGTGGGACCTTTAGGCGCCCATTGCAAATCCATCGACGAAGCCATCGAATACTACAAAATGATTCTGCGCCTTCGCTCCCAATTGCCCTTCGACATTGATGGTGTCGTGATCAAAGTGAATGAGTACAACATTCAAGAAGAACTGGGCGAAGTTGCAAGAAGTCCTCGATGGGCCAGTGCTGCAAAATTTCCTCCAGAACAGGGAGAGACCGTCATCAATAAAATTTCAGTTCAAGTGGGACGAACGGGCGCACTCACTCCGGTGGCTCACCTTGAACCTGTGTTGGTGGGAGGTGTAACGATTTCCAATGCCACCCTTCACAATCCTTCAGAAATCGAACGGAAAGATGTGCGAGAAAAAGACCACGTGATCATTCAGCGGGCGGGGGATGTGATTCCCGAAGTGGTCTCTGTGATTCTTTCGAAACGTCCCAAAGATTCTAAAAAATTTGAAATGCCCACGCATTGCCCCTCCTGCGGAGAACTCGCCGTTCAGCCCGAAGGGGAAGTGGTCTTAAGATGTATCAATCCCGTTTGCCCGGCACGACTGAATGAATCTCTCAAACATTTTGTTTCTCGAAGAGCGATGAACATCGATAAATTGGGTGACAAAATTGTTGAACAACTGACGGAAGCGGGTTTGGTCAAAAGTTTTTCAGATCTCTATCGTCTTAAAGAAGAGGATTTGGAAGCTCTGCCTCGGCAAGGAAAAAAGTCCTCTCAAAACATCATCGAATCCATTGAAAAGAGCAAAGACAGTCAGTTGAATCGCTTTATTTTTGCTTTGGGAATCCGATTTGTCGGAGAGCAGACCGCAAAATCTTTGGCGCAACATTTTGGCGATTTAGAAAGCTTTTTAAAGGCGACAGAGGAAGAATTGCTTCAAATCGATGACATTGGACCTAAAGTTTCTTCAAGCATTGTGAAGTCCCTCGACTCCAAAGAGTTTGTCCATGAAGCGCGCAGCTTGGTGGAATTGGGAGTGAAGTTTGAAGCAGCAAAATCCGGCCAAGGCACCCAATTTTCAGGAATGACTTTTGTCATTACAGGAACATTGCCCGTAAAAAGGGATGAGGTAAAGGACTACATTGAATCTCGAGGGGGAAAGGTTTCTGGTTCTGTCAGCAAGAAAACCAATTATTTGGTTGCTGGAGAAGAAGCGGGCTCCAAATTAGAAAAAGCACGGGCTTTAGAAGTACCCGTGCTTTCCTGGCAAGAACTGCAATCTCTTTGATTACAGGTGATCGATTACGATATCGCGAGCCATTACGGTTTTGCGGCCATCTGCTTTTGCAGAATCAACGCCCTTTTGACAAAGCTTCTCAACTGCTTTGCTCAACATATCGATGGTTTCGCCAGATGTGTTGCATCCGCCATTTTCTTTAATGAATTTTTTTACCTTACTTGTAACGACTAAAACTTCACTCATAAATTCCTCCAAGGGTGTCTGGTTCCTCACTACACTGACAAAAGGACCTCCTCAAATCAACGAGAAAGCCACAAGGATTTAAGACGCAAACCGGCAACTGTCGCCTGTTTGGACAGCAGCACAGGGCTTAAACAGCTGAAATCCTTATATTTTAGGCCTGGGGCAAGGCATCAATTTTGCTTTACTTTCAAGTGATGTCTGTGCGGCGCTATATAGCCATCTGGCTCTCATTTTTGTCCTTTTTTGCGGGCGCAGCCCCGCTTCCCTTCAATTATGGAGGCCAAGAGATCTCTTTAGGATCCAGCAAATCTTTGGCTTGGGACGCCAAACGCAGTCTAATTTTGGCGGATTTCGCCCAAAGAATAAGCCCTGAATTTCATATCCCCGACCGTCTTAAGAAGCGGGTTTCATTCTGGTTTGATATTTATACCGCTTACTCGGCCAATCATTATGTGATTCACCATGCACGATATCCATGGATTGTTTTTGAAGTGATCGATACGGGGCCTCAAATCGAAACCGGCAAAGGCCCACTTTGGTTGAGAAAGCAAAGGGCGCAAAAATTTGTAAACCGCAGAAAGGCACAGATCCGTCAGGTCCTTAAAGACCTTTCGCGAAATCCCAAGCGATTTCGATCCCCCGAGCACAAAAGGCTTTTTAAATTGGTTCAGGAAAATGCTCCCGGAAAGTCCTTAAAAAGAAAATTCCGATTGGCCCTGCACTCTGTTCGGGCCCAATTGGGACAGAAGGACTTCTTTCACTCGGGTCTTGAGCAAAGCAGTCATTACCTTCCACACATGGAAGAAGAATTTGAACGCCTTGGGCTTCCTAAAGAGCTCACTCGCATGCCTTTTGTAGAATCTAGCTTTAACACCAAGGCAAGGAGTCGTGTGGGTGCCAGTGGAATTTGGCAGATTATGCCTCGAACCGGGAAAGCCTACCTCACTGTGAACCAATTTATCGATGAACGAAACAATCCCATCAAAGCCACAACCGCTGCCGGTCGTTTGCTTCGAAATTATCAAAGAGCATTAAAGTCCTGGCCGCTGACTATCACTTCCTACAACCATGGAATTGGAAACATCAAGAAAGCCATTCGCGCCGCTCGATCCGAAGATTTGGCAGATATCATTGATCGTTACCATCAAGGAGATTTTAAATTTGCCTCTTCAAACTTTTATGCCTGTTTTTTGGCGGCCCTCCACGCCGAGAGCTACCATGAAATTCTTTTTGATGACATTCAACGCTTGCCCAAAAAGAACTTTGTCGTCACCCAATTGAAAACTCGCAGAAAACCCACAACACTCTTGAAACTCTATGGCATCTCTAAAGAAGAATTTCTGAAGTTTAACCTGGACCTTGCAGAGGCCGTGAAATCAAACCGAACTTTGCCACCAGGACTAAAGGTTTTCTTGCCGAAGCGGTTCGATAAATCTTTGGCTGCCAATCAGATGAAGAAAGTGCGGCTCTGAAATAAAACTTTCCACATAGCTCTCTGAAGAATTCACGTTGCGCACTTCGATGCTTTGAAAACCCTGAGGAAGATTAAAAGCTAAAAATCCGCCAGAAGCTGGAACTTGATTCCCTTGAGATACCAAATTGAAATTTTGATCAAAGTAAATCACCTTGTGGAAACTGTCTGGAGCCCCAAGAATCCGAACCTCTGAAAATCCATCCACAAATCCAATAGCCCAACCCAAACGGCGATCCAGATAATTTCCTGAACTGCGAACCAAGTTCTCAACCCACTCCATTGGGACCAAAGGCATGCGGATTTCAGACGACCCCACAAGCTTTGGCAAATGCGTCCGGAGCAGTTCAAAATCAGGTCCACCGTCAAACTCAACCAAAACTCCAGAATTCAACGTGGGTAAAGAAATTGAAGTTAAACCTTCCAACTCAAAGGTTTGATCAAGTCCAAGCAAACGCCCCGCTGCCGAAACTTCCTGTTGGGGATCTAGTAGGGAGTAGGTTGCCATTTTGTGATCAAAATAATCGCTGGGAACTTCCAAATTCAATTCACTGATTTTTCCTGCATAACTGGGAATGATCTGGGCTGGGTAAACTTGGTTTTCAAACCGCACACGTACCGATTGAATTCCTTCGGGAACATTCACTGCAGCAAACTGACCCAAATCTGTGGTTGAATTTAGGTTCCCACGGGGAATTCCAATTTCGTTAAAATAAACCAATCGTCCTTCTCCAGATGCCAATTCCACCTGTGCGCCTTTGAGGGGTTTACCATCTTTAAAAACCTGGCCCCAAAGAATTCCGAAATTCTGAACATCCACCTGGCGAAAAAATTCTTTCACGATGTGATAGAAGGCCTTCATTGCGCTGACCGTGTACAAAGGAATGCTTTTCAATTGGTCCAAGCGGCCCAAGGCCACTGTTGCAAAATGTCCGGCACTTTCTGCTTCAACAAAAATTCTGGAATCCTCATTATAAGTGGACACATCCAGCTGTTCGCCGGAAGCCAATTGATGAATGTCGCTTCCAAACATTTTGTAGGTTGCCGCCAAAGCGGGCTGATTGAAAGCCACCGCCATGTCCCCAGAAACTCCTGGAGGATTTGCCGAAATGCTCGCGGTCGATACCACCGGCTGAATGTTTAATGTGTCCAACCGGTCAGACTCAATAGAAACTCGGCCTCGCCCATAAGTTTTTCCAAAGTGATCTTCCAGTTCGGCAACCACAAAGCCCTTTTTGTTTTCCACTTCAATTCGAAATTCCGAGGCACCAATGTCGATGGCTCCACGTTCAAAACGTTTGCCACCATACTCGCGATAAATCTTCCAGCGGGTGGAAGGCCCCATTTCAACCCCATTGATTTGAACAAAACCTTTGACCATTTTTTTGGAGCCTTGAGCTTCATCAATGCCTGTTGAGGGCGCATATTCAGAATCTGCAACGGGGGTTTGGGCGGGAGGTACAACTTCATCCGATTGGTAATCTTTCACATAAGGAGAGGGCGACGCTTCCGAAGGTTTTTTCACCACGATCACGCCACCGGCTTTGGTGGTTAAATGTCTTTCTCCTTCAACTGTATTTTCCAACTCTTCTTCCACCAATTTTTTTGCAACTTCGCGGGGAGTGGGAACATCCAATTCGTTGTAGGAAAGTTCTTCGGCCAAAAGTTTTTTTCGTTCGTTTAAGGTGGGAAGGTTTTCGTTGTCTTTCCAATCAATGTTTGAAGTGCGATCATTTTGTGCAATTTGAATTTTTGGAACCGCAGTGATGTCTCGTCGAATGGTCATTGCTTGAAGAGTGATCACTCTTCTTTCAATAAACTCTTCTTCCATTTGAGGAACAAATTCTTTTCCGGAAACCAATTCCACTTCATTTAGAAATTGTGGCTGTGAAGATTCCGATTCAGCAAAGTCACTTTGAATGTCTTCAAGTGCAGCGAACGCAGGAGTGCTGCGATCGATTTGAATTACCATCTTGCTGATCGCTGATCCTCTTTGATCCACTTTCAAAAATGAAAGGGGATATAAGATAATCAAAGCGGCAATAAGAAGCCTAGCCATGTGAATAGTCTACATTAGAACACTCGAAAATCGTCAATGATATTCAGATCTTCGCGACGTTGAGCGAGTCTCTTAAGCAGCTCATCTTTTACCCGTTTGGCTAATCGAAGGTCTTGCCCCACCGTGCGGTATTCAATTCCATGAGAGGAATCCACACGAACTTCTTTGAAAACATAGATCTCGACATCGTAAGGACGACGTTCGCCCAGGATGACAATCTTCGCAGTCCAACGTTGATTTTGGTCTACAGCATCCACGTACTGACCGTTTTTGATAATATAATAGAGGGAATTTAATTCGCGACCATTCGGACTGGAAAGTCGCAAGCCCAATGGAAGAGCCTTCATCGCTTCATGACGAATCTCTGCAAGAGGAGACTGGACCTCATCTACCCGTAATGGCTTATATAAACTGGAACAGGATGTAAGTAGAGCGGCCAACAGAAGTGTTGGCCACAGTGCAAATTTCATTAGGCTTTTTGAGCGTCTTTCAAGAATTGCTCAATCCCTCGATCCGTCAAAGGATGCTTCACGATTTGCTGAAGAACCTTGTAAGGAACGGTGACAATGTCTGCTCCAACAAGTGCAGATTCTAAAATGTGAAGGGGATGACGAATACTCGCGACCAAAACTTGAGTATCCAAAGCGTAATTGTCGAAAATCTGAGTCATTTGACTAATCATTTCGGTTCCATGAGTAGCTATATCGTCCAATCGACCCACAAATGGAGAAACCAAGGTGGCCCCTGCCTTTGCAACAAGCAATGCTTGAAGGGGGTTGAACACCAAGGTCACATTGGTCTTGATGCCTTCGCTGGAAAGTCGACGTACTGCAACAAGTCCTTCTTCAGACATTGGAATCTTCACAACCACGTTGTCTGCAATCTTGGCCAGCTCGTAACCCTCTTTCACCATGCCTTCTGCATCCAAGCTTAAAACTTCCGCAGAAACCAAACCGGAAACTTCCGCACAAATGTCCTTGATGACCTCTTCGTGCTTGCGGCCTGTTTTTGCAACCAAACTGGGATTGGTTGTCACACCATCCACCCAACCTCTTTGGTTGGCTTTTTTAATTTCTTCGATATCAGCAGAATCAATATAAAATTGCATGGGATCTCCTTAGTGGATTGACTTCAAAGGGTTAAAACGGTGCAGAGCAAAAATCAAGCGGTGATTGCCAAGTCTTCCAGCGTATAGAGCCCTGGACCTTGGCCCACCAGCCAAATGGCAGCTTTTATTGCTCCTTGGGCAAAAACACGCCGATCGGTGGCCCGATGTTCGATAGAAATCTCCTCAAAGGGAGAGTGGGCTTTGACCTTATGGTCTCCAATGACCTCCCCTTGACGAAAGGCCTGTACTGGAGGAATCGAGTGTCCCAAAATACCTTCTAAATTTTTTTGAATCGCCAAAGCCGTTCCGCTGGGTTTGTCCTTCTTATGAACATGATGAGTTTCCGAAAGTTCAAATTCCCATTGGGCCAGATTTTTAAATTCTCTCAACATTCGATTCAAAACCATGACTCCCATACTCATATTGGGAGCCCATAAAACAGAAACTTTTTCGGCCAAAGCCTTAAAATCATCCATATGAGAATTCGACAATCCCGTGGTCCCACTGACCAAAGCACATTTGGAACGTTCACAATAAGAAATCAAATCCCCTTGAGCTTGAGGCAAAGAAAAATCCACGATGACATCCGCTTGCCCTTGAAATTCAGAAAACCTGCGGATGGGTTCTATGGATTTAAAACTGGGACTCCACTGTTGGGACACTTCCAGAACCTGCTTGCCCATTCTTCCCGTGGAACCATAAACACCCAATTTTAAATCAGCTGGTGATTTTCCAAGCATTCTTGTAGACCCTTCTGAAATTTTTGATCCAACTCCACCAAAGGAAGACGAAGTTCTGCCGATTGAAAGATTCCCATCTTTTGAAGTGCGGCCTTCACCGGAATAGGATTGGCCTCCACATAAATGCCATCAATCAAATCCATCCAACCTTTCAATTCCACAGAAGCCTGTGGATCTTTTTCCCGGGCCCTTCGAATCCAAGAACTAAATTGATTTGGAATCAAGTGGGTCACGACGCCAATGACGCCATCTCCTCCATTTAAACAAAAATCAACGGCCGTTCCGTCGTCTCCGGAAAGCAAACAAAAGTCCTTGGGAACCACATTCAAAATTTTCTTAAGGAATTCAAGATCTCCCGTAGACTCTTTCAGACCCGAAATGTTCGGATGCTTTGAGAGTTCCCCAATGCTTTCTGCACTGAGAGATTGAATGGTTCTTCCAGGAACATTGTACATGACCACAGGGGTTCGGCTTTTTTCCGCAATGGATTCAAAGTGCGCAACAAGTCCTCGTTGTGGGGGCTTGTTGTAATAGGGAACAACCACCAAAACGCCATCAACTTCAAGATCGTTGGCTCTTTCGACATTTTCTATGCTTGTTTGAGTGCTATTCGAACCTGTCCCCAGAATGATCTTTTGAGTGGGCGCAAGAGCTTTTACTTTTTGCAGCAGGTGAACGACCTCATCCTTTTGAAGAGTGGGACTTTCTCCAGTGGTTCCATTGACGACAAATCCATCAATGCCCCCATCAACCTGATTTTGAACCAACTTCTCAAAGGACTTCCAATCGATCTTTCCTTCCACAAAAGGCGTAGCCAATGCGGTGTAGGTGCCTTGAAAAATTTTACTCATTGTCTGAATCCTCTTCTTTTTCCGCTTTGGATTTAGGAATGGGCGTAGGCTGCACCTCTTTTACCGCATCCTTAAATGTGGGCTGTCCACGACCAATACTAGGACTTTGGTCTGGAGGAACCGGAACGCCCTTCACTCCGCAACCTCCCAGAATGAGCGCGGTGACTAAAACTAAAATTCTTCGGTCAATATCCATCTGTTTCCTCTTTAATGATCACTTGAGTGCTGAACTTACAAAGCTGTGGAAAATCCGGATAGGCCTTTGCAAGTTTTAATGGGTCCAACTCACATTGTTTTTTATATTTTAAAGCCGCTTCTGAGTTTTTTGGATTGGATCTCCAAATCCAATAGTAGCTCTCAATAAAATTTGGATCTTTTTTCTGAAGTTCCAAAAAGCTGCTTTCTGCCTTTAAATACTCTTCCTTTTCAAATTGATAAAGTCCCATTGCCAAAAGCTTGTCCTGAGGAGGCAAGGTTTCCATGGAAAGTTGGTCGTATCCTGTTCCTTCACAATAAGAAAAAAGCAAAGGGGCCGCCTTATATCCCTTCTGCGCCCATGTGTTTAATCGGTCAAAGGTTTCCCTGGCCTTTTCACATTGCCCCAACTTCAAATATGTTCTTGTGAGGGCCCAAAGGACCAAGGTGTTTTCACCTTCAATTTCCAAGGCCTGATTCAATTTGGGCAGTGCTTCCGCAGGACTCACCAAATAAAGATTTCTTCCCGACTCAAAGACACTCTGTCCGCGGTCTGAAATAAAAAGAGCTCCCGCTCTTTCGATGGCCGTCACCAACTGAGCTCGCTGACGAGCTTTGCCTTTAAAATCTTCGAGTGCCGTTGCCAAAATTTTTAAAGCTTTTGAGCGTTCTTTTCGAACAATGGCTCGCGCAGATTCTTTTAATGCCTCTTTGTATGTGAGAGATTCCGCGGTTTTTGCCACTCCTTGAAAGGATATAAAAATGAAGAGTAAAGAAAGCCAGAATCTCATATAGCGGATCCTAGCATCCCTAAATTCAATTAGCGAGGAAGTTCGCGAATTAAAACCTGTCTTGGTTTTGAGCCATTGGCCGGTCCCACCACTCCTTCAGATTCAAAAAGTTCAATCATGCGGGCCGCGCGCGGATAGCCCAAACGAAAGCGTCTCTGAATCAATGATGCACTGACTTCTTTTTGGGTGGCCACGTACTCTAAAATTTCATCGTAGCGATCATCTTTGATCTCATCGTCTTGATCAAAGCTGGGTTCACCCGGAGCCGTCGTGCCGCCACCTTCCACGGCTTTCATGGCCGCTTGATCATATACGGGCTCCCCTTGCTCTTTCCACTTTTCAACCACCGCTTGAATTTCTTCTTCGGGGAGATAAGGTCCGTGGTGCCGTTCTGGTTTTGAAACCCCTGGTGCCAAAAAGAGCATGTCTCCTCGAGCCAACAAACGCTCGGCACCACTTTCATCCAAGATGATTCGTGAATCCATTTTACTTGCTACTTTAAAGCTTGCCCGTCCAGGAATGTTGGTTTTGATCAATCCAGTAACCACGTCTTTTCGCGGACTCTGCATGGCAAGCACCAAGTGAATTCCACAGGCCCGAGCCATTTGAGCCAAACGCACCACCGCTTGCTCCACATTGACTTTGTCTACGGCCATCAAATCCCCGAATTCTTCCACAACAATAACGATGTAGGGAAGCGGCTCGTAGTAATAAGATTTCGGATGGTAAGGGCCTTCAAGTTCCGTATGGAAGGCTGCATGTTCGTCGATCTGTTCTTTAGAAAGTTCCGAAACAATGTCGTTGAAAGCTTCAAGACCACGGGCTCCAAATTTCGACATGGACCGGTAACGTTTTTCCATTTCTCGAATGCCCCACCTCAAAGCACCCACGGCCTTTTTCGAATCTATGATCGGAGGCATAACCAAATGGGGAATGTCATTAAAGGCGGCCAAATCCACTTGCTTTGGATCCACCAAAACCAATCTTAAAGTCTTTGGAGAATGGCGCAAAAGCAATCCCGTGATCAATGAAACCACAAATACAGATTTTCCGGATCCTGTTGATCCCGCCACCATCAAGTGAGGCATCTTTCGCAAATCTACGATGCGCGGTTCCCCATCGGCTTTTCTTCCTAAAGTGATGGGAAGTTTCACTTCTTCATCCCAAAAATAATCATCCTGAATAATGCTTTTCAAAAATACGGTTTCACGTTGGGAGTTGGAAGTTTCAATTCCCACAACATCTCGGCCCGGGATTGGAGCGACGATACGAACAGATTCGCTACTCAATGCCAAAGAAAGATCATCGGCAAGATCTGTAATCTTACTGATTTTCACATCCGCATTGGGTTTGAATTCAAACATGGTCACTGCAGGTCCCGGTTTAATTCCCGTAACTTCTCCCTTCACAGAGAACTGCGCCAACTTTTCGACCAACAGTTTGGACTTAAGTTTCAATTCCTTTTCATCCAGACGGGTTCTTCCTTGGGGCGGATCATTGAGCAAACTGATTTTCGGAAGCTCCCAGTTCTCTACTTTACGCGGCATCTGGGGGCGAAGTCGTCTTCGAGAGGTTTCCTTCTTCTTCTTTGTCAGATATCCCGAAAGATTCAGTTTGGAGGTGGGCTCCTCATCTTCTTCTTCGATCTCATCTTCGTCATAAGAGTCGTCGTAAGATTCTTCTTCATCTTCTAAAAAGTCCTCTTCCTCTTTTTCCGAAGAACTCAAAGAAAAAAAGCGAGGACCCGGCTCTTTCACTTCTTTGGGACGTCGAAAAATTTTGGGCTCGGTGGCAAATTCCGGAAGACGGGGAAGGCGCTCCCTAAAAAAACTAACGCTTTTTGAAATGGACTCCTTAAACCCTGCTCCCATATATTTTGCCCAATCCCCAGCATAGGATAAAACTTCAATCATCCTGTGAGAGGAAAATAGGGACAAGAAGGCAACCGCGCAAAGCCACAACACAATGGCCAATCCCACCCGGTTAAAAACGGGAAGCAAAAAAGCCACGATCATGTTGCCAAGGAAACCTCCGGCCTGGGTGTGCCCCTGGTGAAAGGTTTTGTCTCCAAGGTGAAGGGCAAAAAGACAAGAGAACAACAAGGTTCCCAAAGCTCCAAAAAGCCAAAGCTGCCGGTCCAGCCCTTCGTTCTGACGTGTGAAAAAGATATAGGATTGAAAGAACAAGACAAAGACCAAAACCCAAGAACCACCACCAAATCCCTGAAAGAGCAGGTCCGAGAAGATGGCTCCCCAATACCCACACAAATTGAGCGGTTTGATGTCAGATCCAAAGGAATTGAGAGAGGGGTCCGATGGGTGGTAACTCCATAACGAAATAAGGAGCAAAAGGCCCACTCCCGCAAACAACAACCCTAAAATATCATCCCACGATCGACTTTGACTATTTCTACCCATTTACAAAATTTTAGTGGAGGTGGCTGCTCTTTGAAAGTCTGGATTTTCTCTGCTACAAACCGACAAACGTATGGAAAAGGCCAACCCACAAACTCTAAAAATCAATGAGATCTTTCACAGCATCCAAGGGGAGTCCTCGTTGGCCGGATACCCAACCACCTTTGTTCGAACTTCAGGATGTCATTTGCGATGCACCTATTGTGATACCACCTATGCCTATAATGAAGGTCGCATGATGGACTTTCAGGAAATTTTGGCCACGGTCAAAAAAAATGGGGCACCTTATGTTTGTGTCACCGGTGGTGAACCCCTTCTTCAAAAAAATATTTTGCCGTTTTTGTCCCTTCTTTCCAACGAAGGTTTTCAGGTTTCCCTTGAAACCAGTGGAGACTTGGATTGTACCCAAGTGGACGAACGGGTTTTAAAAGTCATTGATGTGAAAACACCAGACAGTGGCGAGCCAAATAAATTTAATTTTAAAAACATCGATTTGGCGGGACCCAAAACAGAATTTAAATTTGTGATTTGTTCAGAGGGTGATTTTGAATGGGCCGAAAATTTTTCGAAAGAAAACAAACTTTATGAAAAATCAATTGTTTTATACAGCCCATCATTCAATAAAATCGATGAAAAATGGCTTGCAAAAAAAATTCTTTCTGAAAAATCCTCTGCACGGTTGCAATTGCAGCTGCATAAGTATATTTGGTCTTTCCACGCCCGTGGGGTTTAAAAACCATAACTGATGTAACCACGAATTGATTTTCACATTGAGGAGGAAATTTCATCCATGACGCCAGAACCTACGCTTCAAAACTCCGACCACTTGCTTGTTGCCAATCTTCAAACCATCAGTCTTGAAAAACTTGTGCGCAGCAAATTGGAAGTTCTTTTTCAACAACAAGATGAAGCTCAAGTTCAATTGGATGACCTTCACAAATTGATTTTGGAACAGGTTGAAAAACCCTTGATTGAATTGGCTTTGGAAAGCCACCGCGGGAACCAAGTCCGTGCCGCAAGAATGCTTGGTATCAATCGAAATACATTGAAGAAAAAGATTGATAGTTATAAAATTCGTATTAGACAAAGAGTTCAGGCTTAGTTTTCATCTTTGATTCTCAACAGCGGGCCGACATTATCAGTCATCTTTGGTCTGAGACCCGCATTGCTTTTCTGGGGGAGTCATGGATTCAAAATTATTAGAACACAAGTTACCTCCTCAAAACCAAGAGGCTGAGAAATCTGTTTTAGGTGGGCTTCTTCTCGAGCAAGAAGCCTGGGACGAGGTTTCCGACCTTCTGAATGAGGAAGACTTTTACAAGCCCGCCCATCGAAAAATCTATGCAGCGATCCGCGACCTTCACCGAAAGCAAATGCCTTCCGATTTGGTGACGGTTTCAAACCTCCTTATGGAGAAAGGGGATTTGGAAACTGTGGGTGGCGCGGCCGCCTTGGCAGAGATGATTGACCAAACTCCATCTGCTGCAAACATTCTTTCCTACGCCAAGATTGTTCACGAAAAGTCTTTGCTCCGCCGAGTGATTCAAACCAGTCAGGGCTTTATTACCAAAGCTTTCGAGGGAGATTTCGAAAGCATGGATGCCTTTATGGACACCGTGGAGTCCAACATCTTTCATCTGACTGAATCCAGTTCCCAAGGGGGCCTGGTGGATGCCAGCTCTTTGGTGAAAACCAGTTTGGAAAAATTAGAGTCCCTTTATGGACAGCAACTGACCGTGACGGGAATTCCCACGGGCTTTGCCGAGCTGGATGATATGACTTCTGGTTTCCAACCGGGAGAATTGATTGTCATTGCCGCTCGTCCTTCCATGGGTAAGACCGCCTTCAGTTTGAACGTGGCTCTCCATGCTGCCCTCAAAGAGAAAAAGAAAGTGGCCTACTTCTCGGTGGAAATGGGTAAGGAATCTTTGATGGTTCGTATGCTGGCGAACGCTGCAAAGATTCGTATGGGAGATTTAAGAACTGGTACCATTGATGATCAGGCTTGGCCCCGTTTGATCAATACGGCAGCTGCCCTTAGTGAAACCGGTCTGTTTGTAGATGACACTCCAGGGATCAGTCCTTTTGAAATTCGAGCCAAAGCGCGAAGAATGAAAGCCAAGTATGGTTTGGACATGATCATGGTGGATTACCTTCAGATGATGGGCTTAAAACAAAAGGTAGAGAGTCGTGAACGAGAGGTCAGTGAGATCTCTAAACTTTTAAAATCCATTGCTAAAGAACTTCAAATTCCTGTGATTGCTTTGGCTCAGTTGAACCGGGGCGTGGAAGGACGAAGTGATCGCAGACCGATGCTTTCGGATTTGCGGGAATCGGGATCTATTGAACAGGATGCGGATGTGATCGGAATGCTTTTTCGTGAAGACTATTACGACCGCGACAATCCCGACATTCGCGGGATTGCGGAAGTCATCATAGGAAAGCAAAGAAACGGGCCCACGGGCACTGTGAAACTTCGATGGTTGGCCGAGTATGGAATCTTCGAAAACTTGGTACGAGGCCCTGAAGCGCCCATGCCGTCCGCTCCACACCCTTCAGGATCATCCGGTCCCCAGAAGAAACCCGGCGGAGGAAAACCGCTCAATTTCGCTCCTGGAGCGGGATCTTAGCCTTTCCCTTGCTTTAAGTCGGGAAATTTCAAACCAGCCTTTCTTTTTAACTAACCCCTTGGTCAACTGAGTTTGTCGAAACCATGAGGGGGGAAAAGCCATGGAAGGCAAAACCTTGATAGATACACTTTTGGACTGTTCAGGAATACGAACAAAAAGTTTGGAAAATGAGTTCCATCGTTTGATTGAACACTCAGAAAAAAATGCATCGAGCCTTGGACTCGATGACCTGAGAGAAATTCTTGCCTCTTATTTACAGGACGTCATTTTAGAGGCGAAAGAACACACCTCAGATTCCGGCGCCAACGAGGAGGCACTGACGCCGGTGCTTTCACAGATTTAGGCTTTTTTATCAACTGCGATGGTGACTTCTGCTTCTAAGCCCTCACCCAATTTGATCAAAGCTTTGTGTTGTCCGAGAACCCGAATGGGCTCTTCCAAGTGGATGTCTCTTTTATCCACTTGAAAACCTTCAGCTTCCAAACGGTCAGAGATGTCCATGTTCGTGATAGATCCAAAGATCTTTTCAGAATCTGATGCAGACTCCATTTCGAACTTCAAAGTGACACTTTTCAATTGATTTACAAGCTCTTGGCGTTGACCTATAGCCTTCTTCTTTTTTGCTTCAGCAACTCTTTGAAGGTGGTTCCACTCGTTTACTTTTTTCTCGGTGGCCAACATCGCCAATTTTTTAGGGAAAAGATAATTTCTTGCAAACCCTGAGGCCACGTTGATCAATTGACCCACTTTACCGACGTTCTTTACGTCTTCTTGTAAAATCACTTTCATTTTTCTCTCCTCTTGTAAGTTTCAAGACGACTTTGTCGCCATTTAATTAATTTCGTACGAAAATCGAGCCAGTAGTCGGCCAATCCCAAACAACTGACAAACATAAAAAGCTGAACCACGAGAAACAAAACCAACAAAACTTGCCAAAACAATCCCACTCTTAAAAAAATCAAAACTTGATGAATCACACCCAAGCCTTGAAAGAAAAAGACGGCAATGCTGATGTTCAAGATATTTGTAAAGATGGCTTGAACCCAAGTGGGTCCGTATCCACCAAATGCCGGAAGCAAACTGGCGATAAACAACCAAACCATCCATCCGGGTGCTCGAAAGTGAAAAAGCTCCGCCCGAAACAAACTGGGTTTGTGAGGAGCGATTCGAATCCTTCCTTCCAACATCACCGATGCATACAAAGCCAACATCCACAATACAAGGACCACTGAGGGCACTTGGTAGACCAGTTGAGTCACTTGAATCTCGATCTGGGCTTGCTTCAATGATTCATTGAGAAAAACTTCTGCCGACTTAAAGAGATTTTGTCCCTTCAAATAAAAGCCAATTCCCAATGTCCCAAAAAACAAACCTGCTGATACCAAAAGTGCAAAAGCTGCACTCCATTGAAAACTGTGGCCAGACTCCTCAAACTCACCAAACAATCCAATCAGAATGACCAATGAGAAAAAGGATCCTGCAATCCATAATAAAAAATCAGACGGCGTTTTCATAAGCCCAGAAAAGTGAAGACCAACAATCAAGCCTGTTAAGGCGAAACTGGAAAGCCAATAAAATCCTCGGCCCATTTGCAAACGAACAGCACGCAAGGGTGCGGCACCTAAAAAGTAGGTGAGAGCTGTGAGCACCAAAGCCCAAAGCATCCAAAAAGAACCCAAGCGTCGATTTTTCATTGAGATCTAATCTTACTCTCGAACTGCTTTTTTCTCTTTGAAAGCTGCTTTTCGAGCTTGAACTTTTGCTTCACGCTCTTTTTCACGACGAGCAGTTTCTGCCAAAGAATTTTTGAAAGACTCAAGATACTTCGCCAAGCTCACACGATCATCCAAACGAGTGTGTTGGAAGCGCAAAACTTTATCGTTGATTCGCATGGTTCTTTCCAACTCAGCGATGGCATCGCCTTTTGCTTCGAAAGTGGCGTGAAAGTAGTTTCCACGAGTCAACTTGTTGATGGGGTTGGCCAATTTTCTGCGGCCCCAAGTGTCTATGTGGTTAAATTCCCCTTCAAAACCTTTCAAGATCTCTTTGTTCTTTTGAAAAAGAGCTTTTTGATCTTCTTCGCTGGTATCGGGGTGCATGATAATGACTGCTTCGTATTTTCTCAGACTCTGAGATTGATCCATTCGGATCTCCTTTCGGTTAAAGCCCCTTTTTTCATGGAGCAAGGTTATTCCTCAAACGCTATGCATCTAACATGGCTGTATGATTGAGACAAGGTTTAAACTGTTGAAATGGCCCTGTATCTTCTCTTAAAAACTGGCCCTTCTCAAGGGAGTTCCGTCCTTATCCAGGATGGATTGATCATCGGACGCCGGGGCATGGGCAAACTGCGCCTCAAGGACGAAAAGGCCTCTTCAAAGCACGCAAAGATCGAATCTGGTGAGCTTTCGGGCTTTATTCTGACAGACTTGGACTCTAAAAATGGAGTTTGGAGTCATGGAAAACAGGTCAAACAGTTGAATTTGATTCCCGGCACTCAATTTGAAATTGGAACCACCGTTTTTGAAGTGACCGAGTCCCAAGAAGCCACCCCCTCCTCATTGACTCCAAAGAAATCTGGAAAACGCTGGAATGAGTATTTGGCCTCTTTTCTGCGCCAGAATCTTTTCAATTTTAGCAATGAAACTAAAGAGTTAACCCCCTTTCGCCCGGCCTTGGTGCTGGACTTTTTGAGAGGTCCTCAAACAGAAACCCGTTGGATTCTTGGTTATGGTCCTCGGAAAGTGGGCCGACTGTCGCCGGATTTGCCCATTTTTGAAGAGCAGGCCTCAGACATCAGTTTTGAAATTTTTTCTGCGCCTGATGGACTGAGCATACGTCCAGTAGGATCCGAAGTCCTTCTCAATGGAAAACCCCTTTCAACCGAAGTATTAAAGGTAGGGGATCGCATTCAAATTTATGGCACTGAAATCGAAGTGGATTTTACGGAATGAGTTTTACTGAAAAACAAACTGGGTACTTTAAAAGCTTCGATGGCACGCGTATCTATTATGAGATTCACGGAGAAGGTGAGCCGCTGATTTTGAATTATGGCATTGGTTGTTTGATCAACCATTGGCATCCACAGATCAAACATTTTTCGAAGAAATATAAGGTGATTGTTTACGATTACCGCGCTCACCACCTGTCGGAGATTCCTGAAAATCAAAATCACTTAGATTTGGATTCTATGGCTCAAGACATTCAGGCTCTTTGCCATGAACTTCAAATCGAAAAGGCTCATTTTTGTGGACACAGTTTTGGGGTTCAACTTTTGATTCGCACTTACGACATGTTTCCAGAACTGTTTGAAGATTTGGTTTTCATCAATGGCTTTGTTCAAAACCCCTTGGTGGGAATGTTTGGAAATGACTTGGCATTGAGTTTTTTCCATCTGTTTAAAAGTGGATATGGATTGCTTCCAGAAACACTGACCCAACTTTGGAAGATGGCCATCCAAAATCCTTTGGCCATTCATTTGAGTGCGCTCGCTGGCGGTTTCAACTTGAAGCTTACTGCGCTGAAAGACATTGAGATTTACGCCAAAGGGGTTTCTTCTTTGGACTTGAATGCTTTCATTTGCATGTTTGAATCCATGCTCAATTATGATGGCCGACCTGTTTTAGAGCGAATTCAGGTTCCCACTTTGGTGATTGCTGGAGCGAATGATTCCGTGACGCCTTTGAAACACCAAAAAGATCTGCATTATCAAATCAAGAACAGTTCCTATTTGCTGGTTCCCTACGGTTCCCACTGCAGTCAGCTGGATATGCCCGATCTGGTCAATTTGAAAATGGATCAGTTCTATATGCTTCCTCGAAAGAAAACTCTCCGGTCCGGCGGAAACTGAGTTTTTTGCTTTCCACGTTTTGCAAAATCTCGAGTTTTATATTTTTAGACGCGAGGCTTCGCAACAACTAAGAAAAGTCGCGTTAAAAAAATTATATTTGACGTTGTTTTATCAAAATAATTTTAAGTGAAATGGAAAGACCAAATCACTCCTGGGCCCATTTTTAAAACGCGCTATATCGTTGAAGAGAAGTTCTTTTTTTATTTGCACCAACGGACTTGAATCTAAAAGTAATATTTCTTAGAGAGAGGGCTCAGAGCTAAAATTGGGAAATGAAAACTCATGATAGTATTCTTTCAACTGAAAGAGGAAACATGAAAATTCATTTTGAACTTCTTGAACTCCGCCAAAAAGAAAGAAGAATCACTTCAGAAATTCTCAACAAGCTGCAAGAGATGGAAGACAGCCGTCAATATTTGGAAATGGGACATCCTTCTCTTTTCGACTATCTGGTTCGAGGGCTCGGATACTCTGAGGCCACCGCTTACCAAAGACAAGCTTGTGTACGTCTTGCGAAAGAAGTTCCCGAGATCAAACAAAAAATAGACCAAGGAACCCTTTCCCTCACAGCGGTCACCAAAGCTTTCAAACATCTGCGAACCAAGCCCTTGGAAGAAAAAAGAAAGGTTTTAAAATCCTTGGAGAACAAATCTTCCAAAGAAGTTAAATGCATGTTTTTTGAACCAATGAAACCCCTAAAAGTTCAAAAAACCGAGTACGTCGACAAGGTCCTTTTAAGATTGGAACTTACCCACGAACAAAATCAAAAACTTGAAAAACTAAAGGCATTGAAGTCACACAAGTACAACATCGAGAGTCTCTTAGTACATCTCATTGAAAAAGAGCTCAAATCCTACGAAAGTATTCGGATTAAGCCTTCAAAAGCCAATGAGATTGCAGCGTTCAAAAAATCGAAGTCAAAGAATCCGCGACAAATTTCCAAGTTCCTACGAAATGATGTGCTAGAGGCAGCTGGTTACAAATGCCAACATCCAGGATGTGATTCCAATCATTTTCTTCAGATCGATCACATCGTTCCCGTTCGACGAGGAGGCGATCAAAGAAGAAGCAATCTTCAAGTCCTTTGCGCCAACCACAATCAAAGAAAGGGTTAGACTTTTTTCGCTTAGATATGACGCAATAAAAAAGGCAGCCGAAGCTGCCTTTTTTATTTTGTAGATTTGCAATCTGCCTATTGGTAAGCGACGGAGTCTGCGATAAATCCAAAACCAGTGTTGGATCGATCGGTTTGAAAAACTACTTTCACATAATCTGTGAATAGAACTGGTGAGAATACGTTCTCGCCAAGAGTTCCTGACATAGATCCGATTTTATTTCCATCTCTGTCATAGAAATGAAGGAAATCATAGTTTCCTTCGGTTTCGAAACGGCTGAAGTGAATCGCCATTTTGGAAGCACCTTCAACAGAAACTTCGAAAGTTTGTGTGAAGTTGTCTGCATAAGGATGCGCAGACTCGAAAGTCACATTTGTGCGGTCCCATCCAGTTGGATCATTTGGATCTGCCGGAGGAGTTTCACCAGACAATGCATAATAGGCATCCAACATTCCAGTCGCGACTTTCCCGCGAATGGATGCAGTCGGACGGGCCGAGGCTAAGATGCGATCTTTAACCTCTGAGTAATTCATGTTTGGAAAGTGCGAGTAAACTAATGCTGCAACACCGGAAACGTGAGGGCACGCCATTGAAGTTCCAGACCAGCTTTGAAGTCCTCTTGGAGTTGTACTCAAGATGTTCACGCCTGGAGCCGCAATGTGCACAGAACGTCCATAGTTGGAAAAACTTGCCAAGTTACCGGCATTATCAACAGCTGCAACAGAAATGATGTTTGGAACATCATAGCCTGCAGGGTACTGAGGACGAGTGTCCATGTTCACCGAGCTGTTTCCAGCAGCAGCGATAAAAAGAATTCCAGCAGCTTCTGCTCTTTGAATGGCTTCAAGAAGGGCCTCACTGCGACCGCCCCCGCCCCAAGAGTTTGAAGTCATGTGAACTCCAAGCTTAGTGGCATAGTCGATGGCTTTGATCGCGTTTTCAAGAGAACCACTTCCGCTGTCTGTAAGGAATTTGATTCCTACAACAGTGGCATGCCAAGCAACACCAACAATGTCTTTTCCATTGTTTGCCGAAGCCGCAATGGTTCCTGTCACGTGTGAACCATGACCATGTCCGTCCATGGGGTCCCCATCATTGTTTGCAAAGTCACATCCGTGGATGTCATCAATGCAACCGTTTCCATCATCATCCACACCGGGCTGACCATTCAACTCAACTTCGTTGGTCCAAATGTTGTCTTTAATGTCATCCAAATTGTAGTTGATACCGGTATCGATCACAGCAATGCGAACATCTTTAGATCCGGTTTCAAGCGCCCAAGCTTTTCGTGCATTGATGTCGAACCCAGGAAGTCCTGTGATGGTTCCGCCATCGCCATTGCTCTTTTGACCTTCGTTGATCAAACCCCAAAGTTTGTTCAACTGAGGATCGTTTGGAAGATCTGTCGCTGAACCCACGATTCTATAGATGTAGTTAGGTTCTACGTATTCCACCAAAGGATTGTTCGCGAGCATCTCCATAGAGTAAGCGCGATTCTCACCGACGGGTCGTCTTACAACCAAAGCACCTGATTCTTTAGTTACAATCCGAACATTCGTTGAATTGAAAGCCATCAAGGTCGACTTTGATTCAAGAAGTTTGGGATTTTTTAGTTTAACAATGAATTCTCCAGGAACTGCTGGGAATTCCGTAACCTCTGTTTTCGCATGAACGGTTGCCGCCATAAAAAGGGACAAACCGACCATAAGAATGGTTCTTCCTTGAAACATGAGTCCTCCGCTCTTTCTTGAGCTCCATAGTTTTGAAAAAAGCCGACGCTTTAAGCACGTTCAGCTCAGCTAGTTCCAAAATGGTACCGGCAGGACTAACGATTGGAAACTTTTTTTGCAATTTGAGGGGAAGAGCCGGACCTTTGTCCATATTCTTCGCTGAAGTCAAACTCAAGTTGAACAGGTTCGTTGTGAGATTCAGGCACCCCTAGACTTAGGTTTTGAATATCTTTTTTCAAGTGACGTAAGAACGCCCATTTGGTTGATTCTTTGGAGTCCTTTTTAAAACCCATCTCTTCAAGGATATGTTTTGCCGATTTCAATGAAGACAAAAATCCCCCCTTTGGTGCTTTTTTGCTTAACGGAAGATCGCCATTTTCATTGAAGTGAAGTCTTTGGATGAAGTGGCTCCAAAATGGCCCCAACCTGTAGACAACTCCTGGACCTTTTGCGGTTCATTCCTGAATTTCTTCTGGACCTAAGTGGGGTTAAACACCGAATATTTAGGCAAAATGTGGATAACTCTGTGGTTTGTTGTTCATAACTTCCTATTTATGGGAGTCATTTGCCTAGACCTACGCTATATCTAGTGTTCGCGCGCGGCGAGACCAAAAAAATTGAGTCCTGGAGCGGATTTCAGAGGCAGAAGGCATTGAAGTTCCCGGGCACAAAAGAAATGATGTTTTTATGAAAAAGCCCCTTTTATTTTTTGTTTTGGCGTTGGTTGGATTCAGTCTAGCTCTTGGAGTTTTCCTTTTTCGCACGCAACGCTCCTCGACTTTGATCGAATCTGAGGAAAACCAGTTCCATCTCCGTGAGCAACTGGAAGAAAAATACTGCAAAGGGGACGAAGAACCTTTGGATATGATGGATTGCAATCAGAGGATTGAAGCTGCGCAGATTCGTCAGTTTAAAGATGTTGTTCAACGGGAAGACGACCATCTGATTCTCTCACTGAAAGATGGCAAGACTTTGGTCAAGGGAAACAGCTCCTTTACGGATGAAGTGGACACCTCTCCAAAAGATCCCGAACACCTGACAGAAGATGCAGACCAAGTCGTTCAATATTTTTTTCTCTATTATTATAAAGAGAACGGGCTCTATTTGATTGAAGTTCTCTATTATGAAGGAACTGGCTTTCTATTGGTTCAACAGGATACAGGAGCAACTTACCATTTATTTTCCCCTCCCGTCTTTGGTCCAGAGAAACATCAGTTTGCAACGGCATCCATGGATTTGGAAGCGGGATACAATCCCAATGGAATTCAAATCTGGCAGAAAAAAGGCCTTCAGTGGACAAAATCTTTTGAGCAAGTTTATACGGATTTTGGAGTTTCAAATCCCCACTGGGATTCGAAGACCCATTTGAGCTTTCAAAAATATACTTGGAATGGAGCGGATGGGAAGGTGGCAAAAGGAGAGCTCAAACTCTCCTTCCAAAATTCTCAGTGGAAAGAAGATTAAAATCTAATCGCGGTTTTTGGCGGATGAGCGCATAAAATCGCGGTTCATCATGGCAATGTTTTCCTGTCCAATCTCTTTAGGACAAGCTGCCGAGCAAGCACCTGTGTTGGTGCAACCACCAAACCCAGATTCATCCATTGCTGCAACCATTCTCAATGCACGTCTTTCACGCTCCGCCTGCCCTTGAGGGAGCAATCCCAAATGGGCAATCTTCGCTGAAACAAACAACGAAGCCGAAGCATTCTTACATGCAGCCACACAAGCTCCGCAGCCAATACAAGTAGCGGCAGAGAATGCACGATCGGCATGGTCTTTTGCAATAGGTAGACAGTTGGCATCTTGAGCATTGCCTGTACTTGCAGAAATAAATCCACCCGCCTCAATGATGCGGTCAAAAGCCGAACGATCTACAACCAAATCCCGAATCACAGGAAAAGCTTTCGCACGAAAGGGTTCAATGACGATGGAGTCTCCATCTTTGAATCTTCGCATATGAAGCTGACAGGTGGTCGTGGCCTTATCTGGTCCATGGGGATTGCCGTTGATCACCATGGAGCAAGCTCCACAAATTCCTTCGCGGCAATCATGATCAAATTCCACCGGCTCTTTGCCATCTTTGATCAGCTGTTCATTCACAACATCCATCATTTCAAGAAAAGACATGTCCTCAGAAATGTCCTTTGCATGAAACTCCATAAATTGTCCCTTATCTTGGGAATTCTTCTGACGCCAAATTTTAAGGTTTAAGTTCATGGTGTTATCCTTATTTGTAACTTCTTTGAGTCAACTTCACATATTCAAAATCAAGAGGCTCTTCGAATCGCGACCATTTCAGATCATGATCTTTTCCTGAAAACTCCCAAGCGGCCACATGAGAAAACTCCTCATCCTTTCGCAAAGCTTCGTTTTCTGGAGTTTGATACTCCTCGCGGAAATGACCTCCACAAGACTCTTGTCTCTCCAAAGCATCACGAGCCATCAACTCACCCAATTCAAGGAAGTCGGCAACACGTCCCGCTTTTTCGATTTCAGAGTTTTTGTAATTGGCCTCTCCTGGAATTTTGAGATCTTCCCAAAATTCTTTGCGAAGTTTTCCAATTTCTTCGATGGCCTTCTTTAAGCCCTCCGCATTGCGAGACATTCCCACGTAGTGCCACATGATTGCACCCAACTCTTTGTGGAAATCATCCACGGTTTTCTTCCCTTGGATGCTAAAGAATTGATCGAGTCGCTTTTTGGCTTCTTCTCTGCTGGCCTTAAAAGCTTCATGATCTTCGGTGATCTTTTCGATTTTGTTGGACCCCAAATAGTTTCCAAGGGTGTACGGTATGATAAAGTATCCATCCGCCAATCCTTGCATCAAAGCAGATGCACCCAATCGGTTGGCTCCATGGTCCGAAAAGTTGGCTTCACCCAACACATGCAAACCTGGAATGGTACTTTGTAAATTGTAATCCACCCACAATCCACCCATGGTGTAGTGAACCGCTGGGTAAATTCTCATGGGCACTTTGTATGGATTTTCTCCAGTGATCTTTTCGTACATCTGAAAAAGGTTTCCGTACTTTTCGGAAACCTGGTCTTCACCAAGGCGTTTGATCGCATCCGAAAAATCCAAGTAGACCGCTTCGCCGGTGGGACCCACTCCACGTTGCTCATCCACACGAAATTTAGCCTGTCTGGAAGCCACATCTCGAGGCACCAAGTTTCCAAAACTGGGATAGATGCGCTCTAAATAATAATCTCTTTCTGATTCTGGAATTTCATTTGGAGGACGTCGATCGCCTTTGTTTTTAGGAACCCAAACACGACCATCGTTTCTCAAACTCTCAGACATCAATGTCAGCTTAGACTGATAAGAGCCCGACCGAGGAATGCACGTCGGATGAATCTGCGTAAAGCAAGGGTTCGCAAAGAACGCCCCCTTCTTGTGACATCTCCAGGCAGCCGTTGCGTTGGAGTTCATTGCATTCGTAGAAAGAAAGTAAACGTTTCCGTAACCACCCGTGCATAGCAAAACAGCGTCCGCAGCGTGGGATTCAATTTCCCCCGTGATCAGGTTTCGAACGGTAATTCCGCGAGCCTTTCCATCCACAGTGACTAAATCCAACATTTCACGACGAGGGAACATTTCCACAGACTTTTTGTCCACTTGTCTCATCATGGCCGAGTAAGCGCCCAACAAAAGCTGTTGTCCGGTTTGGCCGCGCGCATAGAAGGTTCTTGAAACTTGGGCTCCACCAAAAGATCGGTTGTCGAGCATCCCGCCATACTCTCTGGCAAAAGGAACTCCCAATGCCACACAGTGATCAATGATGGCCGGAGAAATTTGCGCCAATCGGTAAACGTTGGATTCACGAGACCTGAAGTCTCCCCCTTTTACGGTGTCATAAAACAACCGATAAACAGAGTCTCCATCATTTTGATAGTTTTTCGCGGCATTGATTCCCCCTTGAGCGGCAATGGAATGGGCCCGTCGTGGAGAATCAGAAATGCAAAAAGATTTTACATGATATCCCAGTTCCGCAAGGCTGGCGGCCGCACTGGCACCGGCTAAGCCTGTACCCACCACAATCACCGTGTGCTTTCGTTTGTTGGCTGGGTTCACAAGCTTCATGTCAAACTGGTGTTTTTGCCAACGGTCTTCAATAGGTCCTGAGGGAGCATTCGATTTTAATTTTTCATGGCTAGCCATTTCTCACCTCACATCAAAAAATATACATATATAGGTTGAACAACAAATCCGGCAGTGACGACGGCCGCAAAAAGGCAACTTCCCAACTTAATTTTTGGAGTGTACTTGGGGTGGTTGAATCCCAAGGTTTGAAAAGACGAAGCCACTCCATGGGAAAGATGAATTCCCAACAAAACCAAACAGATCACATACCAAATGACATAGCCGGGTTGATGAAACACATCTACAACCAAGCGGTGAAGGTCTCGAATTTCACCCTGTCCATAATTTACGGTGTAGTATTCGCCATATTTCATTGTGATCAAATGCAGAACGACAAAAATCAAAATGATCATGCCTTGTGCCCACAAACTCTTTTTTGCAGGTGAGGTGGCTTTGTCACCACTGGCACTGACGGCGTACTTCACTTCACGAGATTTCCAATTTCGTTTCTGCAAAGTCATCGCAACAATCACATGGCCTAAAAAGAAAACCAAAAGGCCCACTTCTGCAGCATAGATCAATGGGTTTGAAACCAGTGCGTGACTGTACTCGTTGTATGCCCTTGGACCCACCAATATAAGGAGGTTTCCCAGCATGTGAGTGAGTACAAATCCTGCCAATGCAAGACCTGCAAGCCCCACCAGTTGTTTTTGACCGATCGTCGACTTCCAAAAGTTCATGAGGTTTCTTCCTTCGTGTTATCGATTGACTTTCATTTAATTAACCCACAAAGATCGAAAGGTCCAGACGAGCTTCAACACGTCTAGGTCTGAATGGTCAAAGAAATCATCTTTTCCTCCGGCCATCCTTTTTGGGGTCCCTAGGCTTGGGGAAGCTTCACGCAAATTTTAGGATTTTTACGAATTTTATCCATTGTAGATTTGGACAAGATGTATTTTAAATTTCTAAGAATCAGGCATTGAGGAGAAACCATGAAAACTTTCGTTTGCATCAAGCAAGTTCCTGACACCGAAACTAAAATTCAAATCAAAGGTGACAAATCCGGCATCGAAGAAGGCTCCATCAAATGGGTGATGAACCCTTATGACGAGTTTGCTGTGGAAGAGGCCTTGAAATTGAAGACAACAACCTCAGATACAGTGGTTGTTCTTTCTGCAGGCCCTAAATCTCGAGTGGTTGATTCCTTGCGAACCGCATTGGCAATGGGTGCGGACGAAGCTGTGGTGATTGATGCCCCAGAAACTATTGATTGCTATCTTGCAGCAAAGCTTTTGGCAGAAACCATCAAAAAAGAGGGCGATGTGCGCATGGTCTTCACCGGAAAATTGGCCATTGATGGCAATGGTTCCAGCGTAGGCCAAATGGTTGCTGAATTTTTGGAGGTTCCCCACGCTGGAGTGGTCTCTAAGTTGGATTTCACCGAGGGACAGGTTGTTGTCGAAAGAGACGTTGAAGGCGGAGCAAAAGAAGTCTTCCAATTGAAAACTCCCTGTGTGATCTCCGCAAACAAGGGTCTGAACACACCTAGATATGCCAGTTTGCCAGGCATTATGAAGGCCAAGAAAAAGCCTCTGAAGGAACTGACCGCTGCGGACTTGGGCTTGAATGATTTGATGCCTAAAATGAAATTTAAAAACTTTGAACTTCCTCCGGAAAAACCTCCCGTCAAAATGATCGAGGGATCACCGCAGGAACAAGCACACAAATTGGTCGATTTGCTTATGAATGAAGCAAAGGTTCTTTAAGGGGGAGATATGAGTCAGGTTTTTGTTTTTCTTGAAGGAAAAGATGGAACGTTAAAAAAAGGATCTGTGGAACTCCTTACTTGGGCCAAAACAAATGGCTTGGAAACTTCTGCCGGCGCAATTGGCGCTGATGCTGCAGGATTGGCAAAGCAAGCCGGGGCCTTTGGAGCAAAGGTTGCTTTCGCCTCCACGCCCTCAGCAGAAGGCTACAATCCCGAAGTTTATGTGAGTCTTTTGAAAGAAATGATTTCTGCCAGTGGCGCTCAAATTGTTTTGGCAAATGCCTCGGCCCTTGCAAAGGACGCCTTCCCGCGAGTGGCTGCACGCATGGATTCCAGCGTGGCCAGTGATTGCACCGGACTTAAAATGGACGGTGGCAAGTTGATCGCGCTGAAGCCTTTGTATTCTGGAAAGTGCACCGCTGAAGTGGAGTTTGAAAGTGGATTGAACATCGTTCTTATGAGATCCAACCAACTTCCTGTGATGGATGCAGATGGTTCCGAAGCGGACGTCAAAACCATTGATGCTCCTCAAGCTTCTGGAAACGTCACTTTGGAAAAAACCGTTCAAGGAGCTTCCAACAAACCGGATTTGACCGAAGCAAACGTTATTATTTCTGGTGGCCGCGGAATGGGCGAAGCCAAAAACTTTGAAATTCTTGAAGATTTGGCCGGAACCTTAGGTGCAACCGTTGGCGCTTCCCGAGCCGTTGTGGATGCAGGATGGGTTCCCCATGGAATGCAAGTGGGACAAACCGGAAAAACCGTTTCCCCAAGTCTTTACATCGCTTGCGGAATTTCCGGAGCCATTCAACACATGGCTGGAATGAGCGGCAGCAAAGTGATTGTTGCCATCAACAAAGATGCGGATGCTCCCATTTTCCAAAAAGCTTCTTACGGCATTGTCGGAGATATTTTTGAATTGGCCGGCCCTCTTAAAGAAGAGTTGAGCAAAGCACTCAACTAATTTTGGAGGTGGGTATTTTTAGACGTTACTTTCTCCCCACTCTGGTTTGGTGGTTGTATCGTCTGTGGTCAAGCACCTGGAGGGTTCATCTTCATTGGGAGGACCCTCAAATCCAAAACGACTCTCTTATTTTTGCTCATTGGCACAGAGATGAATTGGCGGTTTTGCCAATGGTCAAAGTCCTCAACTTAGCCACCATGACCTCAACCAGTAAGGACGGACAGCTCATTGATTTTGTCATTCGAAAATTTGGAGGCGCAACCTCCAAAGGCTCCTCCACTCGAGGCGGGGTGGGAGCACTCAAAGGATTGATACGATTGGTCCGCAAAGAAGGGCGCAACTCTTCGATGGCTGTGGATGGACCGAAAGGCCCTATCTTCGAAGTGAAAAGTGGCATCTTTGAGTTGGCCAAATTAACAAAGGCCACCATTGTTCCTGTGGGAATTGCCAGCGAACCTCACTTTGTCTTTCAAAAATCATGGAACAAAGCACGTCTTCCCAAGCCTTTCGCTAAAATTGTTATTTACTTTCACAAGCCTTTAGACCTGAATCTTGAAAATGTGAAAGATGCCGCCAATGCAAAAGCCTTAGGTAACGCCATTGCTAATGCCTGTGAGCAAGCTTCAAATTTTTTGCGTCCCTAAGCCATTCAGGTTAGCCTAAACCTATGAAAACTTTTCTTATTTTTATTGCGTTCGGTTTTTTACCATCTCTTGTTTTTGGCCAAACGGTCTTCACCGTTGCGGGAAAGAAGATTTCCGCAAAGGAATTTAAAGAGCGTTATGAATTTGTTCGTAAAAATTCTGTAAACCCTCCTTCCAAAGATCAATTTGTCCAGGATTGGATCAAATTTGAAATGGGGGTGAAGGAAGCTTACTCAAAAAATTTGAACAAAAGTCCCGAAGTGATCCAGGCCATGGAGCAAGTTTTGTACAATGCTCTTCTGGAAAAAGAAGTGGGAGATCGCATTCAAAATATCCGGGTTAAGGAAAGTGAGATGAAGGCTTATTATCGAAATAATCCTTCCGTGCGCACCCGACACATTTTGATCAGCTTAAAAGAAGACGCGGCCTCGGGAGCCGTTAAAGATGCCTATCAACGTGCCACTGAAGTTTATAAGTTGGCGGCTTCCAAGAAGAAGTCTTTTGAAGATCTTGTAAAATTGTATTCAGATGACATTCCTTCCAAGGAAATGGGCGGGGACATTGGTTATCAAAGCCGCGTGACCTTGGTTCCTGAATACTACGCGGCCAGCTTGAAACTGCGTGAAGGTCAGGTTTCTAAACCCTTTCGAACTCGCTATGGTTTTCATATCATCAAAATGATAGATCGCAGGTCTTACAATGATGCGGATAAATCTCAGGTGCGAGCGGCTGTGATAGATCAAAAAAGAAATCAGGTGTTCGACAGTTACTTTAAAGCATTAAAAAAGAAATATCCGGTTTCCATTGATGAATCCGTTCTTAAAAAAATCAATTAATCTTTTCCTTCTGCCTGCAACCTTATTGTGTGCATCGCTTTTTGTTGCAGGCTGCACCTCTAAAAAGAATCTCGGCAATAAGATTGTCCTCGACGTCAACGGAGACCGTTGGACCGCTGAAGATTTTTCGAAAGAATTGGTGTTTCGACTTCGAAATGAAAATGCCATTCACGTAAAAGATCCCAAGAGTTTAAAGGGAACAAAAGACGCAATTACCAAAGATTTTATTGTTCAATCTCTCAGTGCTCAATGGGCCCGAAAAAAGGGATTGCTCGTCAAGGCCGAGGATCTGGAAGCTGAAATTGGGAAGGTCAAAAAATCATACCCTGATGATTTGAGTTTTAAAGCCTCATTGGCGGAACAGGGTTTGACCTTTAAAGACTGGAAGCGCCGGATGGAGCAAACCATGGTTCAAAAATTGGTGGTGTCTGCGTTGACCAAAGACATCGAAAAACCCTCCGCAAATGAGATCAAGTCCTTTTACAATGCCCATCGAGAACAGTTTTCCAGGAAAGAAACCGTTCAGTTGCGCCACATTCTCCTTCCGCTGAAGCGTGACGCCAAACTGATCGAGCAGGAGCTGAAAAAGGGGAGCACCATCACCAAAATCGCCAATATTCTCAATGAAAAGGGCGGTGAGTCGATCAAGCCCGAAGTCTTCTGGATCGAGAAGGGGGAGTCTCCCATATTTGCCTCGGCGTTTAAAATGCCCATTGGCCGCCGAAGTCCCGTCATTAAAAGCGAATTTGGGTTTCATATCTTTGAACTGATTGGTAAAAAGTACGCTAGATCCGAACCTTTGAGTCGGGTAAAAGATCAAATCGAGCAGGAATTGATGCAGGAAGAGCAGCAAAAGCTCTACACCAAATGGCTCGATGAACAGATTCGCAAGGCCCGAATTTTTAAAGACAGCGATTTGATTGAGAGCCTGCGAATTGAAACAAAGGAGTATTGAGTGAAAGTGTTCTTTTGTCTTTTGGCAACTCTTCTGGCCTTTCAAACTTCTGCGGAAGTGGTCGACCGCATTGTTGCAATCGTAAACTCTGAACCCCTCACCCTATCGGACATTCAAAAAGAAAAATCTGCTTTAAAAAACAAAGGCTTGGTCAACGACCTCCTTTTCCAGATTTATGACAAAGATGACCTTTTAAAGTCAGACAAAAAACTTCTGCAGTATCTGATTGATGAAAAAACCATCGACAGTGAAGTTAAGAAAAATGGGTTTCAAGTCACCATTGAACGGGTGGAAAAAGAAATCAACCAAGTCGCTAAGCAAAATGGTTTGAGTCGAAGTCAATTTAAAGAAGCCCTGGCTCGCCAAGGTGTTTCGATGGCGGAATACCAATCCTTTATTAAAAAAGGATTGGAGCGAAAATCATTGATCGACAAAGAAGTGAACTCTCGAATTCGAATTTCTGACGAGGATGTAGCCGCATATTATTTATCCAAAAAGGGTCCCGGAAGCACTCAAGTCTTCGAACTGACATTGGCTCATATCTTTTTTACTCCTCAAAAAGGCGGAGAGAAAGAAGCGAAGGAAAGGGCGCAAGCGGTTTATAAAAAATTGCAGAGCGGACAGGCCTTTGGAAAAATGGCAGAGCAATACAGTGAAGATCCTGGATTTACAAACGGTGGTCTTCTTGGAAGTTTCAAAGCTACAGAACTTTCTCCGGCCATCAAAAAGGGAGTCACTGGCTTGGGCGAAGGCAAATATTCCAGACCTGTTGTCACGCCTCAGGGAGTGCATATTTTTAAGGTCGTTAAGAAAACTTTGGTTTCCGATCCAGAGCTAGAAGCCAACAAAGAACAGATTCGCAATCAGCTCCACCAAGAAGCATTTTCTAGACAATTGAGAGCCTGGTTGGATCAAAAACGTTCGGAAGCTTTTGTTCGCATCAACTCTTAAATGAAGGCTCAATCTCATAAAAAAATTTGGATCACTTCAGGGGACATTGATGGTGTTGGCCTTGAAGTGGCTCTCAAAGCGTTAAAGTCCATTGGACCCAAACGAGGAACCCAGTTTTTTTTATTTGCAGATAAAAAAGCGTTTCAAAAGCTTCGAAAGCAAGTTCGTGATTTTCCATTTGAAGTTCTCGAATTCCACTCACTTATTGAAGCAACCTCCGCCTCTTTAAATTTTAGACATTTGTATGTGATTTTTGACGGTCGTGCCCCGATAGAATGGGTTCGAGATTCCGCACAAGGTTGTTTGAAGAATCCCCATCAAAATGCTTTGGTGACGGGGCCTCTTTCTAAATCTGGAATTCTTCGAGCGGGCTACAAGGAAATTGGTCACACAGAAATGTTGAAAACTCTGTGCAAATCCAAATTTCTTTTTCAGGCCTATTTGGGATCTCGAATGAACGTGATGTTGTTGACCGATCACATCTCGCTGGAAAAAGTGCCCTCCTTCTGCAAAGACAAAAAACGGTGGTCCGCTGCTTTAAACGAAGCCCAAGTTTTAATGGCTCGCCTGAAGTTGAAGGGCCAACTTGCGATACTGGCTTTGGATCCCCATTCCGGTGAGGGTGGGATCATCGGAAACCAAGATCAGAGTTTTGAAAAGTGGATGAACGCTTCCAAATTTAAATCCTTAAATTGGCTTGGCCCTATTCCTTCGGACTCGGCGTTTGAGGCCTCTAGACGAAAAAGTGTAGCGCTCTATTTGGCCCAATACCATGACCAAGGATTGATCCCCTTCAAAACTCTACACGGATTTGGAGAAGGAGTTCATTTGACTCTGGGCTTGCCCTTTGTAAGAACCAGTGTGGACCATGGCACCGCCGTAGAAATCTTTGGAAAAAATAAGGCCAATCCTGGGTCTATGAAAGACGCCATTTTAACAGCAATTCAATTGCTATAAGGAGACTCCCGTGAAACTCAATTCAGTCATTTTTAGAGAGTATGATATTCGTGGTGTTTACAATAAAGATTTTGATTTGGACTTTGCCTTCCATTTGGCAAGAGCCCACGCAAAATTTATCGTTCAAAAAGATCCGAAGTCTTCTAAGAAAGTTTCGGTGGGATATGATGCAAGACTTTCTTCTCCAGACATCGCAGATGCCATTGCCAAGGGTTATGTGGCCAGTGGCTTCCAAGTTTTAGAGTTGGGATTAATCACCTCACCCATCAGCTACTTTTCAACTTTTTATTTGAAAGATCTTGCTGGCGGAATCATGGTTACCGGCTCTCACAATCCTCCCGAATACAACGGCTTTAAAATTTCAGTGGGCGCCGGAACCATTTTTGGAGAAAACATCCAAGATCTATACAAGATTATGGAAGCGGAAGATTTCCTCAGTGGTGAAGGTTCTCGTGAGCATTTTGATATTTTCACTCCGTACGTGGAAAAGCATAAAGAAGAGTTTAAAAATTTAAAATCTATTCCTGTAGTTTTGGATTGTGGGAATGGTGCTGCGGGCTCTATTGTTCGTCGGCTGTATGAAGCCTGTGGCTTGAAGCCCACCATACTTTTCGAAGAGCCTGATGGAAGATTTCCCAATCACCATCCAGACCCCACCATTGAAAAGAATCTGGTTTGGCTCAAAGAAGCGGTTCAAAAAGAAGGAGCTTTGGTTGGCTTGGGTTTTGATGGTGATGCCGATCGCATTGGTATTGTGGATCAAAATGGTCGGGTGGTTTGGGGAGACGAGTTTATTGCGCTGATGACTCCTTCGGTTCTTGAATCCAGCTCAGTTAAAAAAATCGTTGGCGATGTAAAGTGTTCCGATCGCATGTATGATTTTATCAATAAAGCGGGTGGAGAGGCGATCATGTGGAAGACAGGACACTCATTGATCAAAGAGAAAATTAAAACTGAAAAGGCTCCTTTTGGTGGAGAATTGAGTGGTCACATCTTCTTTAACGATCGAAATTTTGGTTATGATGATGCCATTTATGCCGGCCTTCGATTGATTGAAGTCTTAGGTCAGACCGGAAAAACAATCCCCGAACTTCTTAAGGATTTTCCGCCGGCATTCAACACTCCTGAAATTCGCATCGACACCACTGAGGAAAAAAAGCATGAAGTGGTCGAAGCGTTGAAAGCCAAGTTTTCCAAAAGTTCAGATGAATATTCGGTGAATTTGATCGATGGAATTCGCGTGAGCTTTAAAGACGGGTGGGCTTTGGCAAGAGCCTCCAATACTCAACCGGTCTTAGTCTTAAGATTTGAATCTGAAAGCGAAGAGGGTTTGAACCGAATGAGAGCTCTATTTGACGAAGTGATTGAGCCTCTTCTTTAAGAGGCCACTTTGGGAGCGATTTTCAAAGCCTCAAGCATGCTTTCTTTTAGAAGACTGTAGGCAATAAATTTTTCCAAATTTACCCGATCAATTTCTTTGATAAAGAGGTTTCCGACTTCACTGTTGGCAAGTCTTTCTTTTTGCTCGGGAAGAAGATGTCTTCCACTTTTTAGGTAGAGGAAGTATTTGTCGTTTTTCTCCATATGAATAAAAGCTTTAAAATTGACTGGGTGATCCGAAGAAATGTCGTCCAAAGAAACTTTGATCATTTGCTTTTCGGAGCTGGCTTCAAGTTTTGGAAGCGGCTTGCTGGTGTTCATGTAAGCAATGCAAAATTTGGAGCCGTAGTACTCACTGGAAATTGAGAAAATCGCACGCTCATCAATCCAATTTTTAAAGTCGACGGCTGGAAATCCCAAATCAATTCCATCCATCACCTTTCCTTTAACCTTGGTGTTGATGTTTTCCTGAAGAATTTCGCCAAGGAGTCCATTGAATGTTTGCCTTGCGGCTGATGATTCCTCATCCAACTTAATGACCAAGTATCCGTGCAAATCGCCATGTTGGAGGGGCAAAACATGCAGCTCTGTTGTAGGTTCTTCGCCAGTCCACTCACCACTAAACTTGTTGCACATCTGCTTTACAGAATCGATGACCGCCTGTTGAAGTTGAGTGAACTTCTCGCGCTTTTCGACCGAAACTTTTTTTGATTGAACCGCTTTCCCGAGAGCCGGCACCTCATTCGCTTTAGTTTCTGATTCTTGAGTGCCCAAGCTTTGCTCGGCCTTAGCTTTGTGATTGGCTTCAAGTCCTTCACCAACAACCGCAGACGTCTTTTTAGCTGCATTTTTTCGATCAAAGTCTTCTTCTTTCTTTGCTTTCTTTTCGTCAGCAAGAGCAAGGGCGTCTTTGAGTGAGGGGCGGCCGTCATCCACATTGGCACCGTAATCTTGGGAATTCTCCCCGGAGGCACCATGGGCATTAGGACCATTCGGTCCTTCTGAAGAGTGAATTCCTGAGCCATTGCCAGCCCCTTGTCCCTCAGAATAGCTATTTGACGGACCTTTGCCCTTTCCATCCATCCCCATGGCCTGCTGGCCCTGAGGTCCTGAATTTCTTCCAAGGGCTGTGACGCTTCCATAATCTGGTTTGGCTTTCTTAGTCTTGGATCCATTGGTTCCAAGACTTCCTCCCGCAGCTCCGGCGACTCCAGCAGCTCCGTCTCCCGTACCATCTTCCCCACCAATCAATCCGGCCGTTCCAGATGCATTTCCAGAGGCTCCAAAGCCTTCATTGCCAGATATGACCCCGGCAACACCAGATTCATTTTCTTCGGAAGAATCTCCTTCTGTGGCAGCCATGGCACTTAACAGAGCCGATAGATCCGGTCCACCTGAGGATGACCCCTGTCCATCGGTTCCAGCAATGTGTGCGCCATTATGGTTTCCTGAGTCGTCTCCCTCAATTCCATTGATATCTCTGAGGCGCCTTTTCTTTTTTGCAGAGAAGTCTTCACTTTCCATGGTGTAGGAACCATTGGAAACACTGTTTGTGTTTGATGAATCCAAAGAAGTATTGCTTTGTGTGAATTCAAAGCTTCCATCTCCGCCCTGGCCTTTGATTCGAACTGTAGAGTCTTCCGAAGATTCAAAGCTTTCGGTTTCCGAGTTCTCTTCCGCTTGGGGATTTAATTTTGCGTGCAAAACTTTTCGAAGAGTTCTTTGAAGGTTCGGACCGCTCGGAGAACCAATGATCTTATAGCCGCCCATTTTCGACAAACGGGCCAAACTGGCAGCATCTTGAGATTCACAAAACATAACAACTTCGACGCCAAAAGTTTGCTTAAACAAGGGAGCCAATCGAGAAATCGCAGGGTGTGGAAAGTTCAAACTGACCAAAACAAAATCTGGTTTTTCCGTCGCCATTTGTTTAATGGCTTTTTGCAAATTGTTTTGCATGGAAGTGGGCCAACCTCGTCGCGAAAGAAAGGTTGCCGCATTCGAGTGGGCCTTTGGAGTTTTCACCAACATCAAGACAGAGACTTCAAGCTCGTCAATATTGACCTCTTGGGCAGAGTTCGATGGGTTGTCTTGGTTGTGATTGTTGTCCGACATCTTAACTTATATCGGCCTAAATTCAGGGATATCTTAAAGTTTCTTGAGACAAAAAAAGCCAACTGGACAATCAGCTGGCTTTCTCTGAAGATTTCTTGTCTGTCTCAATATAAGACTAGAACTTGTTCTGGATAAAGAACGCGATCAAGAAAGAAAGTACAACAAGTGACTCAATAAGAGCCAAAGTCAAAATCATTGGAGTGTTCAATGCTTTTGCAGATTGAGGATTGCGAGCAATACCTTCCATCGCAGCGGCACCAACTTTACCTTGTCCTGTTGTTCCACCCAAAGCGGCTAGTCCCAAAACAAGAGCTGCGCCAAGAGCATAGTATCCTTTGTCTCCAACTCCACCCATCATATCCTGTGCCATTGCAGAAACTGAAAACAATCCAGTGCTCAACGCAATTAGTGTCTTTTTCATTTCATCATCTCCTCTTCATTGATGTTTCAATTAGTGATCGTGTGCGATGGCCATTGATATATAGATCATGGACAACATTGTAAACACGAAAGCTTGCATCCCAGACACAAAGATTCCCATGCCATAGAAAATGGCAGGCACAGGAATAAACCAGGCTCCAGAAAACATATCTACGAACACACCCAATACCGTGTGATCCGCGAGAATGTTTCCTTGCAACCTTAACCCTAAAGTTAGGGGACGAATACAGTGGGAAACCACTTCGATGGCAGCCATCAACGGCGCCAACCAAAGAACCGGTCCCATAAAATGTTTCAAATAATTCAATCCGTTTTCTTTAAGACCATAGAAGTTGTAAACCAAGAATGAAAACAAGCCCACACCGATGGTGGTGTTGAGGTTGTCTGTTGAAGGAGTCATCCCAGGAATCAATCCCACCAAGTTGTTGATGAGAATAAAGAAAAAGATCGACGCAAACATGGGAACAAATTTTCGTCCATCTTCGCCAATCACCAAATCTGAAAGTCCAACGATAAATTCCAAAACAACTTCAACCAAACCCTTGATGGAAAGTTTGCCAGAAGGAATCACCGCATGAGAACCAGAACCCAAGGCTAGACGTCCCACAAAAGCAAAAAGAATTAAAAACAAACTCACTGCAATCCCCGTCCAAACGTGGATGTAGTGATGATCAACAAAAGGCAAAAGTTGAAGCCAATTAAAATGAGCCATGAAAAAAAATGCTCCCGTTATTCGTCTTCGTCATCCACCTCATCGGAATAGGCCTCGGACAGACCCTTCTCAGAGGTAAAACCAAAAATAATTAAACTTGGCAAAATCAGTGAAACGCCCAACCCAAGCCAAAGCACGTCCAGTTCTAGACGCTGGGTTAACACATATAAAATTCCACCAAGGAGTGCGTACTTGATTACAATGCTTGAAGCGGTCAGGGCAATCGGTTTTTTGTCTATCACCCTTTTGGTCATCCAAACGACCCCCGCAAGGGTGAGTAAAGAAATCCCACCTCCAGCGCAAAGCGTCATAGCCTCTCGAGGACCAGCCAAAACCCACGCAGCTCCGCTTGCCATAAGGATGAGGCCCATCAATATAAATACGGCCAGCCAGTCTTTAATTGTCTTCATCATCTTCATTCACCTTTTTGAGCAAAATGAGCAGGTGATAAAACCAAGTCCCTAGAAAGAGCAATATCATGGTGAGGCTGGCGTAGCCTTTCCAACCAAAGTGCTTGTCTATCAAATCTCCAAAATAGGAACCGGCCAAAATAAGGACCACGAGCTCAAAGCCCATCCCCATAAAGACCATTCCTTTATTGTTGGATCCGTTCATTTTTTCTACTTTCGAAGGCCTCGGGCACCGGGCATGTTGTTCTTGCGTTCTTTCAACCGATTGATTCGCATATCTAAAAACTCTGGGTCCGGATAGGTCCCACGCATTTTCGTCATGGCATCAATGGCTTCGTCAAAGTCTTCCATATCTTCATAACAGGCAACCAAATTCATTTCCAAGCCATCCGACTTTGCCCGCTCGGGAAATTTTTCTATAAGTTCTTTTAAAATCTTAGTGGCCTCGGCATGTTGCTTCTTCGAAACCAAAAGATTGGTTTCGAACACCTTTCCCTCATAGCGTTCTGATTCCGAAAGTTTCAAATCCATGTATGCGGAAAGCTCCGATTCAGCCTGATCGATTTGCGCCAAATTATAATGGGACTTTGCCAACAACAGCCTGTACTTGGATTTTTCCTCGTTGTTTGTAGCTGCTCTTAATAAATTCTCATAAACTTGGATGGCCATCTCGAAATCTCTCAGGTGATCAAAATAAATGCTTCCCAAATATTTTAAGGCCATCAATTGATCTTTAGGATCCGTGGAATAGTTGGCGATGTACTGATAAAAAACGACCGCCGATTGATAATCACGAAGTTCCAAATGAGCGAGTTGAGCTCCATATTGAGCAATTGCCAAAGACTCTGCTCCCGTAGGACTGGATTCCATTTTCTTGAGTAAAAATTGAACCGCGTCTTTTTTGCGCCCTTGAGAGCTTAAATCTTTTGCGGCAATCAAGGGCTCTTTTTCAAAGAGCCCACAGCTGCTCAAGGACAAGATCGAGAACAAAAGAATCAGGCCACAAAAATGCAGCCTCCTCATTAGGAGTCTAATCCCTCTGTGTCGTCGACATCATCGTCTTCAATCAACGCCACACTGGTTATAAACTCGCCTTCATTCAAATTCATCAGGCGTACACCTTGAGTGTTTCTTCCTATGACAGAAATGTCAGAACACTTCATCCGAATGGATTGGCCTTTGTTGGTGCTCAATAGAAGATGGTTGCTATCAAGAACCATTCGCGCGGAAACCACTTCGCCAGATTTGTCCGAAGTTTTTTGAGTGATGATCCCCACTCCTCCGCGAGACTGTCGACGGTATTCTGACACAGGTGTTCGTTTTCCATATCCATTGGAAGTTACAATCAACAAGTTGCCATCGCTATCTTTGTCGAGTGTGGCCATTCCAACAACGGCATCATCCTTACCCAAAGTGATCCCCTTAACTCCACGAGCACCGCGTCCCATAGAGCGAACGTCAGATTCATCAAATCGAATCGACATTCCTTGCTTGGTCACAATCAAAATGTCGTTGGAGCCATTTGAAACTTGAGCTTCCGAAAGGTTGTCATCCAGCTCGATGGTCAACGCAATCAAACCACTTGGGCGCGGTCGAGAAAACGCAGACAATGGCGTTTTCTTGATAATCCCTTTTTCAGTGAGCAAGACCACAAAGCAATTTTCAGAAAATTCCTCCACAGGAAGAACTGCGCGAACATTTTCCCCATTGGAAAGCTGAATCACATTGTTGATGGCTTTCCCTTTCGAGGTTCGTGACCCTTGTGGAAGTTGATAAGATTTCAGCCAGTAAATCTTTCCTCGATCCGAAAAGTTCAAAATGGTTGTATGAGTGTTCGCCGCAAATACTTTCCAAACGAAATCTTCTTCTCGAGATCCTGCACCTTTTAGGCCTTTTCCGCCTCGTTTTTGCAATCGATACTCGTCCAAAGGAATTCGTTTGATGTAGCCAGAGAAGGTGAGTGATACCACGACATCTTCTTTCGCGATCAAATCCTCATCGATAAACTCATCATCATCGGAGGCTTCGATTTGAGTGCGTCGAGCATCTCCGTAAAGCTTTTTAACGTTTTCCAATTCTTCCACGATGATTTTGAAAATTTCATCTGAACTGGCGAGAACTTTCTTAAGCCATTCGATGTGTTTTAAGATTTCACTCAATTCATTTTCAATTTTTTCACGTTCAAGACCTGTTAATCTTTGAAGGCGCATTTCCAAAATGGCTTGGGCCTGTCGAATGGAGAACGAAAACTTATCGATCAAAGCTTGTTTTGCGATGTCCGATTCTTTTGATGCTCGAATGGTTGCGATAATCGCGTCAATTTGATCCAAAGCTTTCTTTAGGCCTTCCAAGATGTGCGCACGGGCTTCGGCCTTTTTCAAATCGAAGATACATCGTCTTGTAACCACATCTTTTCGATGGGCAATAAATGCTTCGAGCATGGATTTCAAATCAAAAGTCACTGGCTGGTTTTTAGAATCCAAGGCCAACATGATGATTCCATAGCTCATTTGCAATTGAGTGAACTTGTGAAGCCGGTTTAAGACCACCTGCGCGTTTTCACCGCGTTTCAGTTGAATGACAATTCTCATGCCTTCACGAGAAGACTCATCACGAATGTCCGAGATGCCTTCCACTTTCTTTTCTTTAACCAAGTTGGCAACACTTTCAATCAGCTTTGCCTTGTTCACTTGGTAAGGAATTTCAGTAACGATGATATCTTCGCGATCTTTGCGAGGAACAATTTCCGAAACCGCTTTCATGGTGATAATTCCACGACCGGTTTTGTAAGCAGAAATGATTCCCTTTGTTCCTTTGATGATACCTGCAGTCGGAAAGTCCGGACCTGGAATAATTTTGATCAGTTCATCAATGGTTAATTCCGGATTCTTAATCAACTCCACACAGCCATCAATCACTTCACTCATGTTGTGAGGAGGAATGTTCGTCGCCATTCCAACCGCAATTCCGGAGCTTCCGTTCACAAGAAGATTCGGAAACTTCGCTGGCAAAACGTTTGGAATCAAGAGGGAGTCATCGTAGTTCCAACCGAAAGGAACTGTTTCTTTATCGATGTCTTCCAAAAGCTCTTCAGCCAATTTGGTCATTCGAATTTCCGTGTAACGAGATGCCGCTGGAGCATCACCATCAATGGAGCCAAAGTTTCCTTGACCGTCCACAAGAGGATATCTCAATGAAAAATCTTGGGCCATGCGAACGATGGTGTCGTACACAGCCATATCGCCGTGAGGATGGTATTTACCAATCACATCACCCACAATACGCGCAGATTTTTTATAGGGTTTGTTATGAGCATTCCCCAAATCATTCATCGCATAAAGAACGCGACGATGAACAGGTTTCAATCCATCCATAACACTTGGAAGCGCACGCCCCACGATCACACTCATGGAGTACTGCAAGTAGGCTTCGCGCATTTCCTTGTTAATATCTACGTTTGCTATTTCTGAAGTTTCATTATCCATTTTTTAACTCTTTCTAAAGTCTAAACGTCTAACTCTTTTGCAAGAAGCGCGTTGTCCTGAATGAATTGTCTACGAGGCTCTACTTGCTCACCCATCAACACACTGAAAGTTTCATCCGCGGCCATGGCATCATCAATGGTCACTCGCAAAAGGTTTCTGTTTTCTGGATTCAATGTGGTTTCCCAAAGTTGCTCTGGATTCATCTCTCCCAATCCTTTGTACCGTTGGATGTAGAGACCTTTTTTCCCAAGATCCATTACGTGTTTGTAAAAATCCACATAGTTGTTGAATTCAATGTTTTCTTTGTTTTCTTCCACAAATTGAATGGGAAGTGTCACAATTTTTTGAAAGCTCTTCCAATAAGAAATTAGGTCTGTCCACTCAGAAGAATCATTCAACTTCATACTGAAAAGAGAATTCATACTGTAGCCAAAGCGGGTGGAACGAATTCCAAATTGGAAGGCGTCGTTCTCATCATCTTTTTCTACTGTAAGTTTGGTTTCAGTGATTCCTTTCTCTGGGTGAACTTTTGCCCACTCTTGAAAGGACTCAAATGTCTTTTGAATCAGATCTTCGCTTTTTAGAATTTCTTTGAGTGATTTTTCTTGTGACAAAACATGAGTCACAACATCACGGTCCAATCGAGTGGAAATTCCCTGAAGTAGATTTTCATATTTTCCAATGTTCAAAATGAACTTTTTAATTTCTTCTTCAGTGGTTCCGTCGTTGATGTTTGAAATCGACATCTTGGAAATGCTTTGGTCCAACAAAAACTGGCTCAAAGCTTTTTCGTCTTTCAGATAAGTTTCTTGCTGACCTCTTTTTGCGCGGTAAAGAGGAGGCTGAGCAATGTAAATGTAACCTTTCTCGAGCACTTCCGGCAATTGACGGTAAAAGAAAGTCAAAAGCAAAGTTCGAATGTGAGATCCATCCACATCCGCATCCGTCATGATGATGATTTTGTGGTACCTCGCTTTTTCAACGTTAACGTTTTCTTTTCCGATTCCCGTTCCCAATGCAGAAATCATCATACGAATTTCTTCGTTGGAAAGCATTTTATCAAATCGTGCTTTTTCAACGTTTAAAATTTTACCACGCAAAGGCAGTACGGCTTGGGTCTTTCGATCTCGAGCTTGCTTTGCGGATCCTCCCGCAGAATCTCCCTCAACCAGATAAAGTTCACAAAGCGAAGGATCACGCTCTTGGCAGTCCGCCATTTTTCCCGGTAAGGATCCGCCATCCAATGCTGTTTTTCGACGGGCCAAATCCCGCGCCTTTCGTGCAGCAATTCTTGCCCGTGCAGCTTCCACACATTTTCCAATAATGTTTTTTGAAACTCCAGGGTTGCGATCAAACCAATCGGCCAGTTTGTCATTCACCAAGGATTCCACAATCCCTTTGACCTCGTTGTTACCCAACTTGGTCTTTGTTTGTCCTTCAAACTGTGGTTCGGGAACTTTCACACTGATTACCGCGGCAAGACCTTCTCGAATGTCATCGCCGTCCAAATTTCCAGAAAGATCTTTTAGCAAATTTTTACTGGCGGCATAAGAGTTGGCAGTTCGAGTGAGTGCTCCACGAAAACCCACAAGGTGAGTTCCACCTTCAATGGTGTTGATGTTGTTGCAATAGGTGTAAATGGATTCCGTGTAGGAATCATTCCACTGCATAGCCACTTCAACATCTACGCCTTCTTTGGATCCCTGAAAGTAAACAATTTCTGGATGAAGAGCTTTTTTGGAGTTGTTCATGAACTTCACAAACTCCATGATTCCTTCGGTAAACTGGAAGTCTTGTTTTTTTCCGGTTCGCTCATCTGTCAAAGCAATGTGAAGACCCGCATTCAAAAAGGCCAACTCACGAAATCGATTCGCCAAAATATTAAAATCGTATTTGATGGATTCATCTTTGAAAATCAAACGGTCCGGTTTGAAGTTTACTGTGGTTCCCGTTTTTTCGGTGGGTCCCAATTTTTCAACAGGGCTCATGGGCTTTCCAAATTCATAAACTTGCTTCCAAACAAAACCGTTGCGACGAACAGTTGCCGTACAACGAGAAGAAAGCGCATTCACAACAGAAGCCCCCACTCCGTGAAGACCTCCAGAAACTTTGTAAGTTCCTTTGTCAAATTTTCCACCTGCGTG
>DKGG01000052.1:36805-92590 GCA_002453155.1 Bdellovibrionaceae bacterium UBA6776 | reverse complement strand
TAATTGGAATCTGTTAATTGGAATTCAACTTTTTCATTGACAGGATTTTCGCCTTCGAAAACCTCTTTTGACATGTACTTTCTTGAACGGAAGGTCCGGAGATGTCTTCGCAATCTGCAATCATTTGGCGAAGTCACATGGCCTTAAAACACCCTCCAGCAAGGGTTTTTGCAAGTTCACATGCATGTGCAAAAGAGCGAAAAACCGCATTTTTAAAACCCATGTTAAACTCCTGATCTATGAAGCAACTTCACCTTCTTCCCAAGCCAAATCTCGAATCCGGGGGATCCCTCCTCAATACCCGACATCAAAAAAGAACATTGTGCTCCAAAAGGCCTCTTCATTTGGTTTTGAAATCCAATAAAAACACTCTCTTTGGAAATCGAAATTTCATTCAAAAGACTCTGAAGAAGCAGTCAAAGACATTTAACCATCAAATCCTTTCTTGGAGTGTTCAACGGAACCACATTCACATTTTGATCCGAATTTGTGACCGTTCTTCGTACCTCAAATTTATCCGTGCTTTCACAGGTCTCTTGGCACGAAAACTTGGTCGGGGATTGTGGAAGTTTCGCCCTTTCACAAAAGTCTTGAGCTGGGGACGCGAAATCGAAAATGTCAGCAGCTATATTTTTCAGAATGAAATGGAGGTGTGTGGAATCTGGGACTATAAACCCCGGTCTCGAAACAGACTTCGGGAAGTAAAATATTAAGTTGGAGTCTTTGTGAAAGATGCCCCAATACGAATTTGCAATGAGGCACAAAAAGAGAATTTAAGAAATGCTGAATTCGAGTGGGTGGTCTAACTTTTTTAGATTAAGGTCTCGACAGCACGACAGGATTCCGCTGATAAAAGGTTGCTTTCATCCTTTGCCGACTGAATTTACCTAAAGGGCAAAGACAAGGCTTCAACGAAAACAATCGCTATATTTGTTTTGAACCAAAGTCTCGATGGCCGCCCAGGCCACTCGCCCTAAACTCAACCTCAGGACCCAGCCTTCGCCCCTCTAAAACAGATACTTCCGGTAAGAAACTGAAGAGATCAATCCTAAGGCCAACATGGTTGTCAGCAAACTGGATCCCCCATAGGAGATCAAAGGCAGCGGCGCACCCACAATGGGAAGCAAACCAATTACCATTCCGATATTTACAAACATGTGCCAGAACAAATACCCTCCAACCCCAATGACAATGAGCGAGCCGGTCCTGTCCCTTGCATGTATGGCAATCTTAATGGACATCAGGTACACCACAAAAAACAAACCTAGAGTGATAAAGCTTCCAATAAACCCATGCTCCTCGCTCAATACACTGTAAATGAAGTCCGTGTGTCGCTCAGGCAAAAATTCCAGTTGAGACTGAGTCCCTTTGCGAAAACCTTTGCCCACAATACGGCCACTTCCCACGGCGATTTTAGATTGAATGCTGTTGTAGCCGGTGCCACGAGGATCTCGACCTGGCGACAAAAACGTCAAAACTCGATTTCGCTGATACTCTTTTAAACCAAAGTTCCAAATCAACGGAGCTGCAATAATTCCTACAAGTGCGGCGAAAATTAAAATTCCTCGCTTAATTCCAACAAACAAAATCATCGAACCAGAAGTTGCAAGCATCAGAGTTGCTGTTCCCAAATCCGGTTGCTTTACAGTTAAAGCCCAGGGGATCAAAACAATCAATGCGGGCCAGGCCAGCTCTTTGATGCCCATTGCACTGTTGGGTTTCATTTTGGCCAATATCTTGGCCATCACCAAAATCAAAAAGACTTTCATAGACTCTGAGGGTTGGTATTTGAAGAATCCTAAATCCAACCAGCGGCGAGCCCCATAAGAAACCGTTCCCACAAAACCAACGGCAACCAGAGCCACCATGTTGAGTCCATAGATCCAATAGGCCTTTTTCACAAGGCTGCGGTAATCCACCAATGTGATGCCCAGATAAATTAACCAGCCCACAACCAGCCAGGCAATCTGCATCCAGAAAAGATTGGACTTGTCTCGGTGAAAGATCCCGTGGGTGGCACTGTACAAATTGATCAGGCCAATCAGGTTCAGAGCAAAAATGGCAAAGGCAAAATTTAAATCCAAACGCGAAAGAAAATTTCGCTCCTCGACCTGCAAATTTGATTTCAAATCCAAACTCATTATTCTGCAACCTCATCATCGCTGGGCGGACTTTCGGAAACATGTCTTGATGGCGCATCTTTCATCAACTCGGGATGATATTTTCTAAAATAGGCGAGCATGATGTCCTTGGCAATGGGGGCTGCCCCTCTCGAGCCCGAGCAAGAGTGTTGAGACAGAACAGCCACTGTAATTTCAGGCTTGTCATAGGGAGCAAACCCTACAAACCAACCATGGTGGCGCAGGTTCAATGGTCTGAGATTGCACTTTTTGTAAACTTCATCCGCAGACCAAGAGCGCACTTGAGTTGTTCCAGTTTTTCCCGCCGCTTGAATGGAGGGAATCTCTCGAAGTTGAGCCGACCATCGAGCGGTTCCATGCTTTCCATTGACGACGCGACGAAGTCCTTCTTTCACCACTTCAAAATTTTTCTTATCAATCACAAGACCCTCAGCATTGGGTTTCGAAGTGTCGCGAACAACTTCAGGTTCAAACTGTTTTAAGACATTGTTGTCCGTATCGATGATCTTCTGAACAATAAAAGGTTTCACCACCGGGCCTTCCAAGCCGATGGCATTGAATCCCACTGCCATTTGTAAAGCAGTGGAAAGGACGAAACCCTGACCAATGGCATTCGACAAGTTTTCGCCCGGTTGCCAGGGTTCTCCGTAGGCCTTTTCTTTCCATTCTTCTGTGGGAATCAATCCGGAAACTTCATGGGGAACTTCCACTCCAGTTTTTCCACCCAAACCCAAATATTTTGCATAAGAGGCAATGCGATCAATTCCAAGTGCAATTCCCATTTTGTAAAAAAAGACGTTTGAAGACCGTTCAAGAGCTTCCGTCACAGGGATGTAGCCATATCCGTGACGACTGTGGTCGTGATAGGGGCGGCGTCCATAAATGATTTGTGCTGGAGCATGAATCAACGTGGTGGGATTGATGATTTTTTCTTGAAGAGCCGCCACCGCGACAAAAGGTTTAAACGTGGATCCGGGGGAATAGTGATCCTGTATCACTTTGTTCCTCATGGGTTTGAAAGGATGATTTAAAAGTTCTGACCAAAGTTTCGTAGAAATCCCAGTAGAAAACAAATTGGGATTGTAGCTGGGAGAATTCACCCAAGCTAAAATTTCCCCGTTGGATTTCATGGCAACAACACCACCAATGCGTGGCCCAATTTCGTCATTGCGATTCATTGCTGCATAAGCAGCTTCTTGAATGTCCTTATCCAAGGTTAAAACCAAATTGTTTCCCGCCTCGTAAGGTTTGGGCTTAAATCCAAAATAAATGGGATTTTCACTGGGAGCTTCTCGGCCCCGAGCGTCCACTTCCACATAAGAGACGCCATCCTTTCCGCGAATGGTCAAATCCCAAACCTCTTCAAGGCCACTCTTACCAATAATATCTCCCTGTTCAAATTGAACTTTGCCTTCAAACTTTTCATTGAGACGGGGAAGTTGGCTTCGTGAAATCTCTCCGACATAACCGAACAACTGAGCGCCATCATCTGCGAGAGGATAAGACCGAACAATCACTTCATTGACATTGAGTCCAGGATGGTCCCACCGGATCACTTTTAACTGGTAAACTTCATCTTTGGTAAGGTTGTCTTTGATCCGAACCGGTCGAAAGGGTCCATCGCGGTAGCGGCTTTTTTTAACAGTATCAACAATTTCTTTGGCCGGAATTTCAATGATGGGGCTAATAGCCTCGGCTGTTTCTTCGAGGTGAGTTACATATTGTGGGGTCAGGGTCACATCAAAGCCCGGCAAATTGTCCACCAACACCCGGTTTTCACGATCTAAAAACAAACCCCGTGGAGCAGGAAGTTTGGTTTCTTTCACACGGTTTTTTTCGGAGAAGGCGCGGAGCTCAGCTCCTTCAATGATTTGAAGTTGCCACAGCCGAGCGACCAAAATGCAAAAGAATATGCCCACGAGAGCGTAGACGTATTTGTAACGCCCCCAATACTCGCGAGCTTCCTCCTCATCATTTTTTAGCCAATCCATACTCATGTAATGCTATTTCCTGTTTGCAAATCTGCGTCTTCTTTAAAAATTCTATCCAACATGCGAAGCCCCGAAAACACGGGAAAGGCCAAAAGCACAGAGAGAAGAGGCGAGAGAATAAAGTCAAAAAGGCTCACGCGTGCAAAAGGGATGTCTTCCTTCAGCATTCCTAAAAAAGTATAGCAAACGTGAAAGAGAAATACATTCCACCCACAAAGCGCAATAAAGTAGTTTGGACCTGAACTGTAAATCCGGTCCTTGAGAAGCTGAGAAACTCCGACCAAAACCATTGCACTGGTCAAAATGTACTCAAAAGGCCAGGCCGTAAATCCAGTTAGAATCACTGAGAAAAGATAGCCCATTCCCAAAGAAATCCAAAAAGGTCGGTGAGTGATGAGATAAGTCAAGACTACAATCCAAAGTTGTGGAGTTGGAAAGGGCCCCAGAAGTTGTAGCCAAAAAGACGTTTGAATTCCCGTGAGCAAAATTAAGATCACCGGAAGAACAATCAAATGGTAAAGAATGCGCCAGGGAATTCTCATTGAACCGCTTTGTCCGAGGTTTCTTCAGAGGCTTTTTCTTCAGGCTCTGGCAGATTGTGAGTCTCGGTGATGACAAAGACCTCTTCGAGGTTGGTCAAATCCACCGCTGGCTCCACTTCAACTTTTTGACTGAGTCCATATTGGCTGCGTTCCACCTTCGTGACGGTTCCCAAGGGAAACCCTTTTGGGAAGATGCGAAAAAGTCCTGAAGTTACGACCAAATCTCCTTCCACCACATCATCGGCCCGCTTCAGGTGACTCAGTCGAGCCATGTCTCGAGTAAATCCTTCGAGAACACCCCGCGCACGGGATCGCTGAACGATGGCATCAATGGCGGCGTAACGATCTGTGAGCAACAGAATCTGAGAGCTTTGGGGCTCTGCGCGAAAGATGTATCCCACGACGCCACCCGTTGTTATGACGGCCATATTTTTCTTAACGCCTTGGTCCGTTCCTCGATCAATGGTCAAAGTGTGGTGATCGGGCAAAAGATCTCTGCCTACAATTTTAGCAGCAATCAGGTTGTGAGTGGACGCCTGTTTGAATCCTAAAAGCTTATTGAGTCGCTGGTTTTCTAATTTTAATTCTGTGACAGAGCCCAACTCAGCCTTCAAGCGGGCCAAATCTTCCTCCAGCTCTCGATTTCGCACCTTGACATCAATCAGGTCCAAATACATCGCGGTCGTTCCGCGAACTCCTGAGCTAAAACTGTGAAAGCCGTTTTGGATAGCGCCCGCGGCCCAAGTGAACGGGCGAGTAAACCACAGTTCTTCCTCTGAATTTCGTTGCATGTTGATGGCGAGAAGGGGAAGGATTACCAGCAGAATGCCGGCAAAAACTTTGCGAATATCAAAGGTGAAAAAATTCATGCATTAACTGTACTCTGACGCTTTCTCAGTGAAAAGGGGTAACTGAAAATAATCTCTTGAATTTAAAGAGAAAAATTTAGAAGCTCAAAGGCCTGTTTTCCATCGGAGGCCCTATGTTTGAGAAGTTTCGAAAGTCCTTGAAATCAAAGCCCAAAAACACCGACAGTGGATTGAAAGTGAAAACCATTGTGGCCTATGTGATTTTTGGTGCCATTATTTTGGTATTCGCTCTTTTTGGAATCACTCCCGACCGCATGGGATCTGAAATGGGTGGGAACGCTGCGGTTGTAAATGGTCAGTCCATTTCTGTCGGAAATTTTCGCCGCCGTTTGGATATGGTGGAGCGCAGTTCGGGTTTAAATTTGGATCAATTCCCACCCGCTCAACGAGAAATGTTTCAAGCGGAACTTCGCCGCCGAACGTTGGAAGACCTCATTATGGCCGAAGGGATTTTTCAAAAGGCCAATAAGTTGGGGATGACGGTTTCAGATGAGGAAGTCCGTCGTACGATCACCTCCATTGAAGCCTTTCAACAAGATGGACGCTTTCGAAGACAAAGCTATGAGAACTATTTGACGGGAACCGGCCAGTCCGCCGCTCAATTCGAAAGAGAGATTCGCAAAGAGCTTTTGACTCAAAAATTGAGAGCCCTTTTTTCATTGAGTCATGAGGTGTCTAAAGAAATTGAAGATGGAATGAAGTCCCTCTCGCAAGTTCAATTGGGATTTGATTATGCAAGTTTTTCTCCTCAGGATCTGAGAGAAAAAGTTTCTATTTCAAAGGCGCAGGTTCAAGAGGTTTTGAGTAAAGAAGACGCAGCTCTTCGCGCCGATTTCGAACAACGCAAGTTCGAGTTCAAGACAGAGGAAAAGGTCAAGGCCCGTCATATTTTGGTGCGTTCTGAAGATAAGGTTAAAGAGATTCAAAAAGATCTCAATCCAAACAATTTTGCGGAAATGGCCAAAAAATTCAGCGAAGATCCAGGATCTAAAGACCAAGGCGGCGAGTTGGGTTTTTTTGGTCGGGGACGTATGGATCCGGATTTTGAAAAGGCTGCGTTTTCCCAACCCATTGGTTTGGTGGGAGAGCCCGTAAAAACTCAGTTTGGATATCATTTTATTCTTGTGGATGAGAGACAAGATGCCAGTGAACCGGCTTTTGAAGAGGTGAAGGAAAAAGTGGCTCAAGAGTATCTTGCAAGAAAGAAAGTAGATGAAGTCTTGGCCGCACTGAAGATCCATGTGAAAGAAGGCAATGCAAAGGCGGTAGACGGAGATTTGAAGCTTCTTGGAGTGCAGTGGAAGAAAGCCAAAGACGTTTCTCTCGGTGCGGACCAAGTTCCAGGTTTGGAAGATTCCGAAGAGGCCATGAAACTGTTGGCCTCTCGCCGCGGTCAGACCGGTTTGATTCCGGAGTTGAGTGAATGGGGTGGCAATTATCACCTCTTTGATTTGAAGCAGTGGAAGTCTGTTGCTGCACCAAAAGAAGCCAGTCAAAACGCAGAGCGAACCGGAGACCAATTGGCGGGTGAAGCTTTTCAAAAATGGGTCTTGGAAGTGCGTGACGGCCTTAAGATTGAACGCAACATGAGATTGGTTCAGCGTTAAGCTCACCTTTATTTTGACCTGAGTGTATTAAATTGAGATTCGGAGGGGGAGTCCTTAACCCCCTAGCCTTACGTCCGATAAGTCCTCTAAAGGGGACTTTCAATGGCTTTCATTGGTCGTGTCGGAATGTATGTGATTTTGGCGACACTGGGTTGCGGAGCTTGGGCTCAAGACTACAAACCTGGTGAAGTGATCGTTAAGCTCAAAAACAAGGGCGCGATGTCCTCTTATGCCTTTCTCGGCAAAGCCCAAACTGACAAACAAATGACCTTAAAAGAGTCCTACGGCAAAATGAACATGCATCACTTTGCCTTGGGAAAAGGAACTAGCGTGAGTCAGGCCATCCACGACCTTTCTCAAGATCCGGATGTGGAATTTGTGGAGCCGAACTATTATCTTCATAAATCCGATGACACCGGAATTCAGGAACGCTTTAGCATGGCGGAAATCGAAGAGTATGCCGCCAGCTCTCAAGAAAAAATATTAGCAACAGATTCAAACATTGGATTGGACTACGCCTGGCAAAGTTTGTCAGGCGGTGGAGTGGGGGCTTTGGCCGCAAATCCTCCAGTGGTCGCAGTCATCGACACGGGCTTGCAAATAGACCACACCGTCATTACCGACACCAGTGCTCTTTGGGTGAATTCCGGTGAAATCGCCGGCAATGGAATTGATGATGATGGCAACGGATACATTGATGATGTGAACGGTTGGAACTTTGTGACCAACTCGGGAACAATATATGATGATGACGGGCACGGAACTCACGTGACGGGAATCATCTTGAGTGTGGATCAAAACATTTTCACCACACCGCGAACCACGGCAAAAATCCGCATCATGCCTTTGAAGTTTTTGGATGGCAGTGGAATCGGAACCACTTCAGATGCGATCAGTGCCATCTACTATGCGGTCAACAATGGTGCCGTAGTATTAAACAACTCTTGGGGAGGAACCGGTTACTCAGCCGCTCTTCATGATGCCGTTGCGTACACCTATTCAAAAGGAGCTTCCTTTGTTGCCGCTGCAGGAAACTCGGCGAACAACAACGATTCGGTTCCACTTTATCCTGCGAGTTATGACGTTCCCAATGTGATTTCCGTTGCAGCAACAGGAAGTTCAAATTACTTGGCGAGCTTTTCCAACTATGGAGCTACGTCTGTGGATTTGGGAAGTCCGGGAACTTACATTTTAAGCACCATTCCTACAAACAGTTTTGGAACCTCTTCCGGAACCAGTATGGCGACACCTTTTGTAGCGGGAACCATTGCTCAAATGAAAGTGGCCTCGCCAAACATGCTGGGCTATCAATTGAAATCGATTGTTTTGGATCAAATTCAAACCTACTCGCAATTGAGTGGGAAGGTTTATACCAGTGGTAAACTCAATACGGCCAATGCGGTTTCTTCCGCAGGGGGCGCCGCGGTGGATTCGTCGCAACCCGCGTACACAGTGAGCTATCAATCTGCATCGCGAAGTGTGGCGTCTGAAAATGCTGCCATGGGTGGATGTGGCACGGTTGCAAAACTTTCGGGCTCCACAGGAGTTCCCATTTCACAAATCTTAGTGGCTATCGGATTGTTGCTCTTGCCTTTGGTGGCTTATGCGATCCGTGGAGTCCTTTATCCTCAATCTCGACGTCGCCATGAGCGGTACAAAATTGACAGTGAAGTGCGCATCAGTGTGGGAGACCGCGAGCTGGTGGGATCTGTCAGCAGTATTTCTCTGGGTGGAGCTCAGGTGAACACCGCAGCTCTTCTGGAAGACGGCGGTATGGTCACCATGTTGATTGAATCTCCGGATGGATCTGAAAAGATTGAAGTTGGAGGACGTGTGGTGTGGTCCGAAGCAAACAAAGCATACGGTGTGGCCTTTGATCAGGCTCCACAATCTGCCCTCCAACGCATTACCGATTGGACGCGAAACCTTCAGAAGGTTTAGAAGTTAAACGTGATTCTGAGGCTGGTGTCGTCTGCGACACTGCCTCGGAAATCGGAATCAAACCAAATCCAGTACTGAGTGTTTTCAAGGCCCAAGGCAACCTGGGGCGCAATTTCATAAGTCACAGCCATTGCGAAGCTGGGGCCCATGGAAGTGGTGTCTTTGGTCGGTCCATCCACATTGATGATGGCCATTCCAGGAGCGACAGAAAATTCAAATTCATCCGCCCGTTGATGAAGGCGCGCATTTGCGCCCACAATAAAGAGCCCATTGCGAGGATTGAAAGTTCCGTCTTCTTTTTGAAAGAAGCGAGCGTATCCGCCAAAGCCGTAAGATCTTTTCAGCAAGTATTCGTAATCTGCGCCCAAAGTGAGTCCGCCGTGATTCATTCCCAAATCAACACCCACATTGCTGCGACCCACAGCCCATGCTGAGCTAGAAATAAACAAACCAACTAGAATTGATGAAAGAAAAGTTTTCATAGATGAAGTTGTCCTCCTCGTAATTAGGTTCTCAGTGTCAGAGAGTCCAGTTGAGGAGTCAAGAGGCCTTGATACCTTGATGCTGCGATCAAATATGTTAGGGTTCACCCATCCATTTAAATTAAAAACCGATTTTTTAAAGAGGAGATCCTTTTGATCATTCTGAGTTTTGCTTTTTTTCTTATCTTGTTTGTTGCTATAGGTCTTCTTTCCGCTTTGAAGAGCAAATCTACGAATAAAGACTATTTGGTCGCCGGTCGAAGTGTGAAGCCCTGGCTTGCCGCACTTTCCGCCGTCTCTACGAACAACAGTGGATATATGTTTATTGGCCAAATTGGCTTTACTTTTGTGCAAGGTCTTTCCTCAATTTGGTTGATGATTGGATGGGTGACGGGCGATTTAATCATGTCCTTTATTGTGCATAAAAAATTTCGCGAAGTTTCCGAGAAGCGTGGCTCTTTGAGTTTTGGAGGACTTGTCGCAAATTGGTGGGGCGAGCCCAACAAAAGAGTTCGGATTCTGATCGGTTTGATTACGATTCTTTTCTTAGGTGCCTACGCCGCCGCTCAATTGAAGGCCGGGGGGAAAGCTCTCAATGTGCTTTTTGGATGGGATGATTCTGCAGGTGTGATTCTTGGAACCGTTATGGTTGTGGCCTACTGTTTTGCCGGTGGGATTCGAGCATCCATTTGGACAGATGCTGCTCAATCTTTTGTAATGATTGGCGCCATGTCCACTTTGTTTGTCTATGCTTTGGCGGAGATGGGCGGGGTCAGTTCTTTTATCGATCAGCTTTATCAAGTGTCTGACACGTATATGAACGTCTTTCCCACGGGACTTTCCGCGGGGCCCATTGCGGGGCCGGCGCTGTTTGTTTTTGGATGGCTCTTTGCTGGCTTTGGAATTGTGGGCCAGCCACACATCATGATTCGCATGATGACTTTGGATGATCCTAAAAGTCTGACGCGATTTCGTTCTTATTATTACTTTTGGTACATCGCTTTTTACATTGCTGCGATTGGCGTTGGACTGTGCTCAAGATTGATTCTTGGAGATGTGGGAGGATTTGATCCTGAACTGGCGCTTCCTCGTCTTTCCCAAGAACTGCTTCCAGATCTTTTGGTGGGAATGATGCTTGCGGGAATCTTTGCGGCAACCATGTCGACAGCGGATTCTCAAATTTTAAGTTGCTCCGCCGCTTTGACCAGAGACATTTTTTCTTCAAAGCCCAGCAATATCGTTACAAAAATTGGAACGGTTTCGGTGGCGGTTGTGGCCCTGGTCATTGCACTTTTTGGAAGTCAGAATGTTTTTCAGTTGGTTTTAATGTCTTGGTCCATTCTTGGGGCTGCGTTTGCGCCGATATTGGTGATATATGCTTTTGGATTTAAAATTTACGAGAAGACTTTGTTTGCAATGATTTTGGGATCCATCGGAATGGTTCTGATCTGGAGAGCTTTGGGGTATTCCAGCGCGATCTATGAGATCGCGCCGGGAATTTTAACAGGAATTGGAATTTACTTCGTATCTCGCTTCTTTTCAGGGCAAGGCGCGAAAGTTTAGATCTTCCAATCTTTCAATGACGATTTGAGGGTTGGCTTGCGTGGGGTCAATCATATTGACCTTGCCAGTGGCGCAGGCCTCAATTTTGTCATTGATGTAGTAATTTCGGCCACGAACGGCGGTGCTCACTTGAGCATCCCAGGCTTTTTGAGCTTTTGCTCGGAAGGCCAAGAACAAATCCACATCGTCAAAATTGATCAAAGTGTAGGTGCGGAACAGATTGTCTCCAATATCTTTTTTGATCGCAAAAACGTTGAACTTTACTTGAGGACTTTTGGGAAACATCACCAATTCTCCGCAGTGGTGAATGGGAGTTCCGTGCTGTTCCACCAAGGCGTCTAAAACTCGAAGGCTTTTCATCACCAAGTGAGAGGGGCTTTTTGGAGAGCGCGCCAATTCGTACTGCATTTCCACTTTGTCACCGCGGTAAAGTCCGGCGATTTGAGAAGTGAGTTCCACAGGAACAATCACGGGAACATTCACATCACCGTACTCCAAGATCATCAGTGGACCGCTGGGAACCACCGCGTGAACTTTAAAAATCGCTTGGGATTTGTTTTGCAGGTCCCGTGGCAGCTGAGTGTTGTGTTCATAAGGAGGATGCTCACCAAATCCGCCATCATAATCGGAAAGGACTTCGATAGACTTCACCAAGATGTGAGCCTGAGGCGTATTGATCTTTCCATTGATTTGTCCGCGGATTCGAACAAAATCGTGGCGATGGAGACCAGCGATGATTTTTTTAACTTCCCGGTAATTGATGCTGTTGTAATCCGCAACAAAAGGAATTTGGATGGCGTCAAAAAAGTTATCCCCACGAACAGCGATCACATACAGATTCGAGTCATGATCCGCGCCGTGAATTTCAACCTTTAGACCTTCTTCACTTCGAAGGGCCGCATCCACATCTTCGAGATTAACAGTTGCAAAAAGATTTGGGGCAAAGATCATTAAGCCCACCAATAAAAGCTTTCTCATGGTTCCTCCCTTGTCCCCAGGTCGGGGATTGTTTGAGACGACATCTATTACCAATCTCCTAGGGCGGCAAGGCGCGGATATTCAATGCGCCGCAAAATTTCTGAGGACCAGGCTTTTTTGACTCTGTGGTTGCTCCCAGGGCCCAGCAATTTTATCCTTAAATCTTTTGAGGGGTGGAAAATGGGGGAGCACGTGGACAATTCTTGGAACCTGCTGATGCAGCAGGTGGAGCAGATCTTTAGATTCTTAAGTGAACCTATTTTTCAACTGAGTGATGCAAAGATCTCTGTGATCAGTGTTTTGGTTTCAATATTTGTTATCTTGATCTCTATCCGGTTGGCGCAAATGATAGGGCGTTTCGTGAACAACTCCCTCCATCGTCGCGGAGTGGACTCCGGTGTCCGGGACTCCATTGAGAAGTTTGTCCGCTATGGTCTGATTGCCTTGGGAATCATGTTCTCTTTGGACAACTTAGGAATCTCGTTCAATTCCCTGGCGGCTCTTGGGGCGGTCTTAATGGTCGGTGTGGGGTTTGGTCTTCAAAACATCACTCAAAATTTTATTTCAGGGATCATTCTCTTGATCGAGCGTCCGGTGAAGGTGGGAGACATTGTTCAGGTGGGGCACTCGGAAGGAAAAATCATCGACATTCGCGTGCGAGCCACTTTGATTCAAACTCGCGATGACATCACCATCATCGTTCCCAACTCAAAGTTTGTTTCCGAGGAAGTGGTTAACGACAGTTACACGGGCGAAAAAATTCGCCAGCATGTGAGTGTGGGTGTGGCCTATGGCTCGGATGTTCAGAAGGTCATTCGAATATTGAAAGAAGTGGTGGAAGCTCATCCAAAAGTTTTGCAAGATCCCAAGCCCATGGTTTTGTTCCAAGATTTTGGAGACTCCTCTTTAGATTTTGATTTGCGCTTTTGGGGGACCGACATTTGGGGCAAGGACATTACAGCCAGTGACATTCGCACTGAAATTGACCGAAGATTTCGTGAAGAGGGTGTAGAAATTCCGTTTCCTCAACGAGATGTTCATTTTAAAAATGCTCTGATCACAACATCTAAATCTCAACCACCTCTATCTGAGAGGATTTGATGTTTTTAAGCTCCTTTGGGAGGTGAGAAGTGATCTCTTCTTCCAAAGCATCCATCACGGCCTGCTTTAAAAAGCTTCGAGAGTAAACCAAACTGACTTCTCGGGTTGGAACTGGTTTTTGAAACTTTTTAAGATTCTTTTTCTTCTCCTTTTCAGGCAGTTCTAAAGTTGCAAGATGAGGAAGTAAGGTGTACCCCGAACCTCTTCGAACAATATGAATGAGGGTTTCTAAGCTTCCACTTTCAAAGCTCACATTTTGAAGGACCTGACTTTTATTTCGAAGCGAACACACACGAATCACCTGATCTCTAAAGCAATGCCCCTCTTCCAAAAGCCAAACAGAATTTGCGTCCAATTCTGTATCCTTTACGGCCTTTTTGCGGATCAATTCATGATCGTCGGAGGCAAAAACATAAAAGGGCTCCAAGAACAATTTTCTTTCGGTGATGGTGGAATCATGCAATGGGGTGACAAGCAATCCCGCATCCAATTGGTCTTCATGAAGGGCTCGAACAATATCTTGGGTTTTCATTTCGCTGATGCGCAAACTGACCTTAGGGTACTTTTTTGAGAAGCTTTCGATAAAGAGAGGAACCACATAGGAGGAAAGCGTGGGAATCACGCCCAAATGAAAATTTCCGGCCACCAAATGTTCCTCTGTTCCCAAATCATAAAGTTTGCTGTGCTCTCTTAAAATGAGCTTGGCTTGCTCGATGATTTTCTTACCTTTTTCTGTGGTTAAAATGGGTTTTTTGGAACGGTCAAAAAGAATAACGCCCAATTCTTCCTCCGCTTTCTGAATTTGAGCAGAAAGGGAAGGTTGGCTGACATGGCACTCTTCCGCCGCGCGGCCAAAATGGCGATTTTTTTGTACGGCAAGGATGTATTGGAGTTGGGTGATTGTGGGCATATTTCATCCTCTTTTGAGACGTCTGAGCGCCTTGAACGGGTTGTTTGGGGCCGAAATGCTGTTAATAGCCTATTATAATTACATTTTAAAACCTAATAGTTATTACCTATCGGACCATAAGAAAAAAGAATTAGATTCAATTTAAAAGATTGGGTAAACCTGTATCTAAGAGATAAATAGAAAAATCTGGGTGAACAGACCTGGATAAAAAAATAGTTTAAAGGAGATTTTATGAATACGATCATCAACAGCAAGTTGCCTGAGTTTAAAGTCCAAGCCTTCCACAACAACGATTTCAAGGAAATCAGCTCAAAAGACTTGAACGGGAAATGGTCCATTTTCTTTTTCTACCCTGCAGATTTCACTTTTGTATGTCCCACAGAGCTTGGAGACATGGCGGACAAGTACAGTGAATTCCAAAAAATGGGCGTGGAAGTTTACGGAGTCAGTACAGACACCCACTTCACTCACAAAGCTTGGCACGACACTTCTGAAACCATCAAAAAAATCAAGTTCCCAATGCTTGCAGACCCCACCGGTCACTTGTCTCGTGCTTTTGGTGTTTACATTGAAGAGGCGGGCTTGGCATACCGAGGAACTTTTCTTGTGGATCCAGAAGGTCAAATCAAAATTGCAGAAATGCATGACAATGGAATTGGCCGAAATGCAGATGAGCTTTTGAGAAAAACTCAGGCCGCTCAATTTATTGCAAAACACCCCAACGAAGTTTGTCCTGCAAAATGGCAACCTGGTGGTGAAACGTTGAAGCCCGGTTTGGATCTTGTCGGTAAGATCTAAGGGTTCTTCCTAAAAAAGCCGCCGACAGGGCGGCTTTTTTTTGATCCATTTTTTGAACGAAGGGAGATTTATGTTAGATGCAGCTTTAATTTCACAGTTGAAATCGGTTTTTTCGAAACTGAAAAATGATGTGGAGTTGGTCTTTGATCACTCCGACCATGAAAAGCAAGCCGAATTGTTGGGAATGCTTGAAGATTTAAGCTCCACATCGGACCACATTGATTTGTCTGCATCTGGTGAAACCTCTACAATTCCACACTTCTCTTTGAGGGCAGGGAAAAAAGACACTGGAATTTCCTTTTCAGGGATTCCTGGGGGACATGAATTTAGCTCTTTGGTTCTTGCCATTCTGAATTCGGATGGAGCGGGAAAATTTCCAGATGCCGCCATCCAAAGCCGCATCCGAAGATTAAAAGGCCCTATTGAATTGACCACCTATATTTCGTTGACCTGTGAAAACTGTCCCGATGTGGTTCAGAATTTAAATTTAATGACGTTGATTCATCCAAATTTCAAACATGAGATGAAAGATGGAGGTTTTGTACCTGAAGAGATCGAGCGTTTGAAAATTCAAGGTGTTCCCAGTGTGATTCATGGAGATCACTTGGTCAGTTCGGGGAAATCTTCTTTGGGCGAACTTTTGGACAAATTGGAAGCGGAATTTGGTGTGGAAGATCAAGGCGATCTTGAAGAAATTGATCTTGGAACTTTTGATGTGGCCATTGTCGGCGGTGGTCCGGCGGGAGCTTCGGCAGCGATCTACTCTTCCAGAAAGGGTTTGAAAGTTGCGATCATTGCGGACCGGTTGGGTGGACAACTTCAGGACACCAAGGGTATTGAAAACTTGATTTCGGTTCCCTACACCGAAGGGCCTCAACTTTCAGCGGATTTGTATAAGCATGTGGCCGCCTATGACATCCAAGTTTTTGAGCATCGACGGGTTCAATCTGTCGAGAATGGTCCCGTAAAAACCTTGCATTTGGGTTCTCAGGAAATACTCCAAACAAAAGCTTTGATTGTGGCCACCGGAGCCAAGTGGCGAGAGTTGGGTGTGCCTGGAGAAAAAGAGTACCTGGGACGAGGAGTTGCATTCTGTCCTCACTGCGATGGGCCCTATTACAAGGGCAAAGAAATTGCGGTTGTGGGAGGGGGAAACTCTGGAGTGGAAGCCGCCATTGATTTGGCGGGAATTGTAAAGTCCGTCACCTTGATTGAGTTTGCGGCCGAGTTGAAGGCGGATAAAGTTTTGGTGGAAAAGATGCTTTCTCTGCCCAATGTGAAAGTGCTGAAAAATGCGCGAACAAATCAAGTTCTTGGTGATGATTCCAAAGTGACCGCTTTGGAATATGAAGACCGTGAAACCAAAGAGCTTCACAAGATTTCTTTGGATGGAGTCTTTGTGCAAATCGGGCTTGTCCCGAATTCTTCGTTTTTGAACAACTTGGTAGAAACCAACAGGTACGGAGAAATTGTCGTGGATAACAAATGTCGCACCAACGTGAAGGGAATTTACGCTGCCGGCGATGTGACCACCGTTCCCTACAAGCAAATCGTGGTTGCGCTGGGCGAGGGTGCGAAGGCGTCGTTGGCTGCTTTTGAAGACCAAATGGTCAGCTGAAAATTTGGCAACCGTGAAAGCCCATGAATTTTAGTATCCTTTGAAAATCTTCGAACAGTCCTCACTGCGTTGCGGAACTTGCTTTTCAAAGAACACTAAAATTCATGGGCTTTTACGGTTTGAAATTTTTAAGCGAAGCTTACGCCTTGCAAAAACGGATGTTGAACTCACGAAGGTTTTCGCCTTCGCTGCGGAGCTTGATTCTTATAGATAAATCATTTTGTGAGATTCACGGTTTGAAATTTTTAAGCGAAGCTTACGCCTTGCAAAAACGGATGTTGAACTCACGAAGGTTTTCGGCTGCGCTAGCGGAGCTCGATTCTTATAGCTAAATCATTTTGTGAGATTTACGGTTTGAAATTTTTAAGCGAAGCTTACGCCTTGCAAAAACGGATGTTGAACTCACGAAGATTTTCGTCCGCGCTAGCGGAAGTTGGCAATCAGTTGGATTGGATGTCGACGTAGGGGGCGCCGTTGGTGTCAACGCCCGTTTTAATAATAATCTGCGAGAGCAGACTGTTTTGAACCAATTCACTCATTCCGACAATCAAGCGGTTGCAAGTTTCGGAATCCATGTTTTCAAAATAAAATTTTGCACCACTGATGCTTAGAGTTTGATTTCCACAATTCAAAACAACAGTGAGGTTGCCTTCGCGAACCTCCATGTATTTGTTGTTGGAAAAAGAAAAAGTATTGGTTTCAACCACAAAGTTTTTGCTGCTCACGGAAAGACTCAATTCCAATGCTTGTGCTTGGGTACCAAACAAAAAAAGGACTGCTCCAAGAAGTCGAGGGTAGAGTGCTTTCAATGGCCTTGCCTTTCTGGTCAAAGTTTAAAGATGTATAACCTCTTTAACGCAGGATTGCAAAGGTGAGACCACATCAATTGAAGCAAGAAGGCCGTATGGCTTTGCGAGATGGGGTGAGGTGACTTAAAATCAATCACCGTGTTACCATTCTTCAAATTCGCAGCCACAGCAGTCTGAAATAAATTCACTTTAAGGAGCCTATGAAAGCCCTCATTTCCGGATTTGAGCCCTTTGATGGTGATGCCATCAACCCCTCGAAGGAGCTTGTGACTCAAGTTTTGCCTCAGAAAGTGGGGGACTGGGAACTGGAGGGAGTGATTCTTCCAGTGAGTTTTGAGAGGGCTTTTCCGACCCTCAAAGAAGCCATTGAGTTGCATCAGCCGGATCTGGTGTTGGCAATGGGTGTGGCGAAAAATCGAATTCAAGTTTCCTTTGAACGCATCGGGATCAATTGGATGGAAGCAAGAATTCCAGACAACGAGGGCTTTCAACCCAAGGGTCAGAAAATCATCAAAGACGGTCCCGATGGAATCTTCACTTCTCTTTCTTTGACAAATATCATGGATATTTCTCGAGAGAAGAAATTGTCTGTGGAGATTTCCAACTCTGCAGGAACTTATGTTTGCAATCGGTTGATGTACGAATTGCAAATGCATTCTCAAAAAAGATCAATTTCTTCTGGATTTGTTCATCTTCCTCCCTGTCCCGAAATGAGAGGAGAAAGTTTAAAATCAATGAGCGTGCCAGAGGTTTGGGAAACTCTTAAATCTGTCTTATTTTTTTCTTAAAGGAATCAAGATTTCAAATTTGCTGTGGAGTTTTCTCTAACGTCATCCGATCAATTAAAAGTGGAGGACGTAAAGAATATGGACGATTTAAGAAGGATTTTAGTTGTCGAAGATGAGCCAGATTTAAGAGAAATCATTGTCTCAATTTTGAGCGACAATCACAGCCATGTCGTAGGGGCCTCAAATGGGCAGGAGGGATTGGATCAATTGGCATCCGACTCTTTTAGCCTGGTTCTGAGTGATATTAAGATGCCTCTGGTGGATGGGTTGGAATTTTTTGCTCGTGCGAAGTCTGATGGTCATCACATTCCCTTTGTCTTTATTACGGCCTTTGGGGATGAGGAAAATATGCTGAAGGCTTTGAGGTTGGGAGCATTTGATTTTGTCCGTAAGCCGTTCAACGAAGAAGAGGTTCGCTCTGTTGTAGAAAGAGCTTTGGAAGTGGGTCATCGAAAGAGGATGATTTTGAAAGAGTTGGGTGGATTGGACAAAGACTCCAAAATGAAAGTTGATAAGTGCGAGCGCATGATTCAACTCTTGGAAGTCAGTAATCACAAAAAGCGTGCGGCGGGCGAATAGGTTATTTGCCTTCTGACTGGAATCTCCACATGTGTTTTGAAAAGGAACTCACAGGTCTTGGCTTGTGAGTTTTTTTTTGAGTCAAAGACACTTATTTTTCTGAGAGATTTTTGAATCCATTGGCTTTTTCAATCATCTTCGGTAAGACGTCTCAATTATGGATTTTCTCGTCGAGGCCCTTCTTCTTGGGCTGGTTCTCAGTGCAGACTCTTTTTCAGCGGCCTTGGCCTTGGGTCTACGTCCTCATCGACCTCAAGACACCTTAAAGTTTGCTTTTTCTTCGGGTGGTGCAGAGGCTTTGGTGGCGTTTTTAGGAGCGATGGCGGGGGAGCAGATCGTCCTGAGGTTCGATGAGTTTGATCACTGGGTTTCCTTTGGGTTGTTAAGCATTGTGGCCCTCCATATGGCTTATGAAGCTTTTCAGGGTTTGGGTGAGGGGTCTGAAGGGGAGGGCTCTGGGAAGCCTTTGAAGTTTCATTCCTTTGCGAAGGTGTTGGCGGTGTCCTTTGCCACAAGTTTAGATGCCTTTGCGGTGGGGGTCAGCTTGGGAGCCTCCGGCAAGCCTTTGCCAGCCTATCTGGTAAGTATTGGGGCATGGGCATTTGTATCTACATTGGTAGGAATGTCCATTGCTCGCAGGGCGCCGAAGCGGTGGGGAGCCCTGTTTAGTTTTTTAGGGTCTTTTGTTCTTTTCGCCCTGGCCTTCAAATTTTTGTTTGAAGGCTTGTGAGGCGGAGAGCGGACTCCGCCTCTGGCGCAGACTATCTTTTCACAAAATCGCAAAGGCTCGTGTCACCCACATCAGGTTGAGCCGGAGTGTTAGACATCATAAAGTTGCAAGTGTCATAGCCTTGGTGGCGCAAACGCTCTTCCAAATCTCGATAGGTCTCAAGGGACAAGCTTTCCGATCGAGACAAAATCCAGCCGTACTTAAAATCCGGAGCACCCACCAAAACCACTTCGTAATTGGGATCCAAATAAGTCACCCAGTAATCTCCGGCAAAAGACCAGATCCATTTGACCAATTTCACAAAGGTCACTTCCAATTTTCCAGAAGTCTGAAACTCTGGGTTGATGCGAGCACGCCCCTCGGCAACTTTTCGTTGGCCATCGGATGTTTCACAACTGTTTAGAACTTGGATCAGTCCGTCTTCCAGCAGCTTGTATTCGGCCTGAGTGTTGCGCACACACTCTTTTTGAAAGCTCGCTGGAATGGTGGCCAGTTGGTGCCACACCCCTTGGTAGCGTTGCAAATCCACGGAATCCACTGTCTTGAGTTCAGCAAAACTGGATGCGCCCATAAACAAGCAAGCTCCCAATAAAATTGTTTTTAACTTTGCAATGTTCATCATCAATTCCGTCCTTTTGTGACCTTTTCAATAAATTCTTCGGCAGCTTTAAAAATTCGCGATTTCCTCGCCCCATCCATCTTTTCTAAAGTCTTTACCATCATATTTAAACGGGGATTCTTACTCATAAAACTTTTATTTCGTTCAATGAATCGCCAGTAAAGACCATCCATGATTTCGCACCAAGGTTCGCCTTTCTTATAAGAACTCATTTTTAAAATGTAATTGGACCCACAAAAATAGGGTTTTGTCGCAAAAATCCCACCATCGCTAAATTGTCCCATGCCGTAAACATTGGGACCCATCACCCAATCCGAGCTATCCACATACATTTCCATAAACCAGCGATGAACCTCTCGGGGATCAATTTCACACAGCAGCATCATATTGCTGATCACCATCAAGCGTTCGATGTGGTGGTTGTATCCATACTTTACAGCCTTCTTTATAGCGTCATCCAACGGAAGAACCCCAGTGGTTCCTTTGTACCAGTGCGCAGATAAGCGTCGACGATGGTCAAAGAAGTTTTCTTCTTCTTGAATTTCGCTAAAACTTTGATAGATGCCGCGGACAAATTCACGCCAACCTAAGATCTGACGAACAAAGCCCTCAAGAGAGTTCAATGATTCCGGTCCCAAATGTTGATGGTAGTAAGAGATGCATTTCTTCAAAACCTCATCGGGTGTGATCAATCCCAAGTTCATTCCGGGTGAAAGGCTGGAGTGAAACAAAAATGCCGAGCGGTCCGAGATGGCATCTTGATAGTCTCCAAAATTTGACAATCCTTTTTCTAAAAATTGATCCAAAAGATCCAAATACCCTTGACGATCCATGGGGAGTCAAAAGTTCTCCCCATCTCCGGGATGGTCGCCAAAATGTTCCTCGATCAGTTTTTGAACGGATGCCAAGTCGGGATCTTTTGCAGGCTTATGAATTTGAAACTCAGGAGCTGCCATGGACTTTGGAAGCTTTTTCCGATTTTCCTGGTCGAAGCTCCATTTTCCACCCAAGGGCACATTGCCTTCCATCATGACATTGTGTGCGACCCTTTGATGTTCATAAAAGGTTTTCATAAAGGGCTTTCTGACTTCAGAAAGGTAGGCAGAAAATTCTTCCCGTGAGCACATAAACATAGGCGAGGAAATCACTTCCCAAGAAATTCCCTCGGAATTGCAAAACTTCAGGATCCGTTCCTCAAAAAACTTGTCTTCAATTTCAAAGGAAAGCAGTTTTTTTCTTTTGCCCATGAAAGTTTTTAACTTTTCCTCAAAACTCAAGTTGAGGTTGTCCTTACCTAATTTTTGATAATTCACTCGAAAACCAGAGGACTTCAATTGGTGGGCATATTTGCGCATCGAAACCAAAAAAAGCGCAATTTTTAGTTTGTGGTGTTTCGAGTAGGTGCAAAGATCATAATCTTCGGCCATAAAAAAATCACAAGCTTTGTAGGGCTTCAAATGCATTTCAGGAAACAATTGATTTCCCAGAATTAAAAAGACGGCATCTTTAGTTTCTTTCAAATTCAATTCCTCTCAGATGTTTTCCAAATTGTCTCATCACCCAGGCGTGAAGGGGAGCTTGAGTGAATTTGTAAATGTACCAAGGAAGTCGGGGTTCAAAGTCATGAATGGCCGCAATAAAAAAAGTATGGTCAGGGCTTTCTCGAAATTCTAATCGTGCTTTCTTTGAATTTCGAGCCAGAAGACCTCCCACGATGTAAAACAATCTTCGCGTTTCAAAAGTTCTTTCTTCAGACAATTTTAAAATCAAAAGTGCTTTTGGAAGTCCGCGAAGTTTCATTGTAATTTGAAAATCCTCTTTTTGGACCTGAATGAAAGGCTTCATAAACAGGGGCAGCCATCTCATGTATTCATTGGCAATCTTTTCCATATTCCATCCCCTCGGGGAGGGGAGTCTTTGAACCGACTGAACCTTTGATTTTTCGGACTCCTTTGGAAGTCTTGTCATGGGTAAAGAGATCATGCCTTTAGTAAGACTTTTTCGAAGGGCTTCATCCACGGAAGCAAAGGGAATCACAAGTGTCTTGGGCAATGGTTTTTGAACCACCATCGAGTGCCTGAGACTTTCCACAAGTGGATAGACCAATTGGCGAGAGGTTTCGGTCACCACAGAAATCCAAAGTTTTGAAAGGGCAAGGGGAATCCACGGAAAATGAACAGAGCGAAAAGGAAGCCCCTTCAAGCGAGCGACTTTTTCAATGAGGGTTTCATAGGTTAATTTTTCTGGAGAGCCCACATCAAAAGAGCCAAATGGAGCGTTTTCTGCAACTGATAGGATCAAAATTTTCGTTAGATCTTCAAGTGCAGTGATTTGAAGTTCATTTTGAGTCCACGAGGGAAGGACCATCAGAGGAAGTCGAGAAACCAATCGATCCAGAATGCGAAAAGAAGATCCATTGGGACCAACCACCAATCCACACCTCAAAGTAAGAAGTGGAATTTTTGATTTGCGAAAGGTTTCCTCCACCTCCAAGCGACTTTTGAGGTGATCGGACAAAGGATCGTTTTCGGGAATGATCCCACTCACATAAATGATTTTTTGAACGCCACAGGCTAGGGCGGCCTTTGCAAAATTGTCGGCAAGGATAAAATCAAAATCTTGAAAGTTTCCTTGTGCCAGGCGCGACGACGGTGACATGGAGTGAACCAGATAGATGGCCACGTCACAGTTTTTAAGGGCCTCCTCAATTTCAAGAAGAGAGTAGAGATCACAGGTTTTCACTTGCAGCCTGGGATTTTGAGATTGGTATCCAGATCGGGAAAGTCCCACCACTTCATGGTTGGTTTGCTCCAAGAGGGCTTGGGCCAAATGAGATCCGATAAATCCTGAAATTCCAGTCACAGCAATTCGCATAAGATTTTAAATTATGCGCTCAGAACCACGGGCACAAGCAGATCAAAGAGATCCCCTCAAAGACGGGGTTTTATCCCCTTCTAGAAAGGGGTGCGCAGATTTAGTGCACCCATTTTCTTGCTTTGTCTTCGTCTTCTTTCTTAAAAAACTTCGCTTCGCCGGAAACAAAGGGCTCTGAGAGAGGGTCCAACATTTTGAGTTTGTCGGAATTGCCCACGATGGCAAAGTTTCGAACTGCGCGGAAGTTTTGCAGGTCAAATTTTAAATCCTCCCACAAAGCTCCTAAGGTGATTCTGTCGCAATCTGTGAAGTCCACCAGAAGATCGATGTGATCAAAAGTCTTGAGTTTGGTGCGGAGTCGATTCATCAGATTTTTGTACTCTTCTTGATCAATGGTGCCAGCAAGTCGGATTCCAAGGTAACTGCCCTGATTTTCAACAATGTCATGCATAGTTACTCCCTTCATTGAGTGCCCACAGATTGACTCGACGAAGAAAAGAAAGCATGCAGCTTCCTTGGAGAAAGTTTGAAGATTTTTTTACATTCTTAGATTTGGAATCGAGGGTTCCAAATGTCGGGAATGGAAGCGGCCGCGGTGTCGCACGGGCCTAAAAGAGGCAAGTTCCAATTGTCTTCCACCATTTTTAAAAGACTGCAATGGTTCACATTCAGGTTCACTTCTTGGGGGCGAACGGGAGCGCCCACAATTGAGGTGTAGATGTCATTGTGTGAGTAGCTGTGGCTTTCATCGAAGGTGGTGATCAAAAGGGTGCGGGGCATTTTGTCCAAGTGATCGACAACCGGTGAAAAATTCTTTTTGTACCAACGGTCCGCAAAGGCCACTCCGGAGTCATGATCATCATTTTTCATGTTGGGGATGTAGAAGACATACTGAGGCAAGTTTTCGTTTTTGAAGTCCTCGTAAAATTTTGAAGCACTCACGATGTGCGAGCAACGGGCCAAGTCGTTTTGAATGTTGGTGTAACTGATGAAGGGATTGTGCTTTCGGACGTATTTTCCGTAGGTTTTTCCCAAGTAGCAGTTTTCTGGAAAATCTTCTGCATAGACGCGCCAGCTGATGGAAGCCGCTTCCAAACGGTCCACAATATTTTCTCGATCCAAGTCAACCATCGAGTCTCCCCAAACTCCGCTGGAATCTCCAGAAGTCATAGCGATGTAGTTCGCTTGGGAGGGGTGGGACTCGCCAGAAAAATTTGTGAAGTGGACACCTTCTTGGGCCAGTCTTTTGAAAAAGTCTTGTTTGAGGGCTTTGTCGTAATTGGTGTTTTCGAAAACGACGAAGATGACGCGGTCAAAGTGTTTTCCGGGAACATTTTGAGCGAGTGTTGTCGATCCCACGGCTAATAATAAGCACAGAGTCAAAAAGTTAAAAATCTTCAAAAACCCCTCCCTTGGAAAGGATTTAGTCCTCACAGGGGGCATTTTCAAGGGGATTGGGTGCGAAATGCTTCAATTTTTAAGGAGAGGGCACTGAGGATTCCCATTTCTGCAAAAAATCAGGATTTTTTGAGCTTCGCCGCCGCACAGGATGAGGATTTGAATCTTGCGCAATCCTCGAGAATGATTCAGTTTATTTGATTCGCTGTCGGTTCCAAAAAAAATGAGGAGTAAAAAATTGAAGACTTTTTTTCTTATGATTCTAAGCCTTTGTTTGGTGTCGTCCTTATCTTTCGCTCAAGAGGAAGCACCTCCGGAAAGATTGGACCCTCTTCAAACCATCACTGAAATTCCATCCACCTCTTGGAAGACGTTAAAAGTCAGTTTCTCCAAAGAGTCCATTCTGCCCTGGTCCATTATCATTGGCAGTACAGCTCTTCTTTACCACTACGATGCGGATCTGTTTGAAGATGCGCAAAAAAAAGGGCGAGACTGGGGAATTGGAAACAGTGAAAACACCAAGACGGTTTTGGAGTACGAAGACATTCCTTTGCTTCGATTGCCTTCGGACTTGGGATCCACTTTATATTTTTTGGGAGATGGGTGGACCCATTTTTCCATTGCGGGTGGATTCTTTTTTACCGGTTTAGCCAAGGGGCAGGAGTACAACCGCGCCTACAACACCGGTCTTCAAATTGTTCACGGTATGTTCGTTTCGACCATGTTTAACCAAGCGATCAAAAGAACCACCGGAAGGGAAAGCCCTTCGGAGCGCACCGAGGCTCGAGGCCGCTGGAGACCCTTTCCCAGCGTGAAGGCTTATCAAGATCACACGTCTATGTATGATGCCTTTCCCAGTGGCCACGTGATGACCGCCACATTGACCTTTACAGTGATCAACGAGAACTACCCGGAGTATTCCTACATTACAGTTCCCTTGGCGACGACCTGGGTGACTTTGCTGGGATGGCAAATGATGAACAATGCGGTTCATTGGGCCAGTGATTATCCTTTGGCGATCGCTATGGGATATGTCATCGGAAAGCAGGCTGTAGGGATGGGTAAAAAATTAAAGCCCGCAAATTCAAAGGATGACAAGCCTTCGACCGAAACCGCTCAGTGGCACTTCTTCCCCTCGCAGTTTGACGGCGTTCCCACCCTCAATCTGATCAAAGAATTTTAGAGCCTAATTGGGTTTAGCGTAAGCTTTTAAAGCTGGTGCCCTCGGGAAGAATCGAACTCCCACTCCCGTGAAGGAACTGGATTTTGAATCTAGTGCGTCCAGAGCTAAAATTGATCGAGTTTGCCGAAGGCTGGTTAATGTAAAGTGTTGTAATTGTTAAATTATGAAAGGCTAAGCCCTTCTATAAGTGCTTGAAAACATGAGATTTTTAAACGTAGACCTGTAGTTACTAAATCCTTGAAAATACGTTGGGCGAACCAAGCGTTTGTTGCGTATGTGTTGCGGTAAAAGCTGTGAAAATCCTGTTGCGTTCAAAAACGCAACAAGATTGCTGATGATTGTTTTAGATCGAACCGTTTTCATCCAGTTACTTGGACCAATTATAATGTGAAGGTTTTGTGCCATATATTTCTGTTTTGCTTGCGGGTATTCGTAAAGCGATTTCAATCTGCTTCGTCTAATTGAGTTGATTTAAAAACGGAGGGAATATATACTGAGCTTATGAATTTGGGCTTCTCTATTTCTAATTTAAATTGTTCTCCATTCATGAGCAATGAACTCAAATTCATTTCTTTTGGCGGCTAGGACCTAAATCCTTTAGCCGCCCTCACCAAATCTATCTTTTTAAATCTAATTAAAACCTAGGAGATTTTTATGGTTATGGAGCACGGGCTTACAATAACTAATGATGATTACGAGAAAATTTGTGCAATTTTGCAGTATGCGAAAGCTGAAGTGGCGGATCTATTGGAGGAAGAACTGGATCGTGCCAATGTCGTGCCGAGATCAGAACTTTCACCTGAAATAGTTTCAATGAATTCAAGAATTAAGTTCTTGGATGTGAACACTGGAAAGGAGTTTGTGGCAACTCTTGTATACCCAAACGATGCCGATATTGACGAGAACAAAATATCAATTCTTGCTCCAATCGGCGCCGCATTGATTGGATTGAGGGTTGGACAAATTATCGACTGGCCTTTGGCAAGTGGTAGGGTGAAAAGAATTAAGGTCATTTCGGTGATTAATGACGAGCATGGCTTCAAAAAGGCACTTTGAATTTCATGAACATATTGATAAAGCTTTATGATTGGCTTTGTAAACTGGATGACTCATTGAGGTCATTGAGATGCAGTAAATTTTAACCCTACGATTGAGATTATCAATAAAGCCATAAACAGCATTCGCGGAGCTGTAAGCGGTTCTTTGAAGAGAAGAATTCCAAAAATAGAAGCGCCTACAGCGCCGATTCCCACCCATATTGCATATGCAGTTCCAATGGGAAGAGTCTGCGCAGCTTTTGAAAGTAAATACATGCTTCCTGCAAGAGCTATTAGTGTCAAAGCACTCGGAATGATGCGGGTAAATCCTTCGGTGTATTTTAGGCCCACAGCCCAAAATATCTCTAATATTCCAGCAAAAAATAATATAAGCCACGATGAAATAACGAATCTCCTTTTATAAGCGTCGTCTTGTCTTTATCGAGTACGGCGCATCTCGTCCTAGTAAAATTTTAAAGGAAGGAAATCAAACTCTCCTGTCAAGGTCAACAGTCTAGAGTTGAAGTAAGCTTTTCCCTAGCCGGTTTGGAGTCTCTCTAGGAGGGTATTGTGATGGAGTAGCTTAATTCCACCGTGAGTGACAGACAAAAGAGGGTTGCAGCAACGCTTTGCTAGCACTCCGGTTTCTTCTATAATTCGTTCTGGAAGACCTTGGAGGAGTGAGCCTCCACCAGCCAAAACAATTCCGTTTTCGGCAATATCACCAGCCAGCTCGGGTGGGCAATCTTCGAAAGTTTTCTTAATTATCTTGATAATCTCTTTCACAAAAGATTCTACCGGAGGAGCGATCATTTCGGAACTCACTTTTATTTTGCGAGGAAGACCTTGAGTCATGTCAATGCCGCCAATCTCAATGAGTTTATTGAAATCAAACGAGCCGGCTGCGGCACAAGCTACATTAATTTTTATTTTTTCAACGGTTTGTTCACCGACGTGAAATAAATATTTGTTCTTGAGATGACTAATGATAGCTTCATCAAGACTGTCGCCCCCAATTCTAATTGCATTGGCAACAACGATCCCACCTAAAGATATGATGGCAGCTTCGGATGTGCCTCCACCTATATCAACAACCATATGGCCCTTTGATTCTAAAACGTTAATACCTGATCCTAAAGCCGCCAACATTGGCTCATCGACCAGTTGAACATTCCGTGCGCCAATATCTCTGGCAATTTCTTTCACGGCATTCTTCTCATGATGATTAACCAAACAGGGGAGCGAGATTAAAATACGTGGGTTCAACCATGTGGACTCCTCTTTTATCCTTTTTCGAAAAAAACGCAGCAAATTTGAAGCAGAATTAAAGTCTGAGATGACGCCTTCTGATAGAGGTTTTAGGACCAAAGAAGTTAAAGGGGTTTTTCCCTGCATGCCCTTTGCGGCTATCCCCATGGCCAGATACTCCGATTGATTACGGTTCAGTTTCTTGGAAACAATCATCGTAGGCTCGTTGATGGTGAAGCTTTTGTACTTTGAGTGAATAAGGGTATTCGCAGTTCCAAGATCGATGTAAAAATGAGAGTCTTTTAGCATAATGATCCATTTTATAGCGTCCTTAATGAAGAGTCGATTTAAATATGTCATTTGATCAAGGTTAGGAGGGCCTCCTAAGCGATAAGGGCCAGTTGTGATTTAAGAGTGAGGTCTGGTTAAAATGAACGTGGTTGCCCCCACCAGACAAAATGTCGCCAGAAGCTGAATCAAAGTGGGAATTTCTTTAGACCATATGAGTGCCAGGGAAAGGGTAATCATAGAAATTGCCACGAATTTTGACAACTTAGAAATCGCACCTCGTTTTTCCCAGCGTTTTAATGGGGGACCAAGCCAGTGGTGGTTTTGCAGCCAATTATAGGATTTGGAAGAGCTTTTAATAAAGCACCATGCTGCTAGTAAAATAAATGGTGTTGTGGGAAGGATGGGTAAAAATGCGCCGATAATCCCTCAGCCGATAAAGATAACCCCTAAAGAAAAGATTATAATGCGAAGAAGTTGGTTTTTAACTGCAGCCATTTGGGTTGGAGCCAGTGCCGCAAGTACTCATTTCAATCTTCTCAGTGACTTCTACGACCCTGTCTTTGTTTTTTAATATGGCAAAAATTTCCTCTCTCCAGCTTTCAGGAAAGGAAAGTTGGCAACTCAGCTCTTTTGTTGCGATGCTTGGATTATATTCGACAATAACTTCTTTTCCATTGGAAATACGTCGGAATCTAACTTCATTTTCTTTTAAGTCATTGTGACCGTAGGAGATCAAGTTTTTTCGTGAGAATTGACCTTTAAGACCAGGAAATCCGGTCTCTCCCCATGCTCCAGTTATGTAGCTAATCACATTCGAGCGGGGGCCAGTCGCCTTTTTATCAATCTCAGATCCAAATTCGACTATAACGTCACCTCTTTCGCAAGTTTTAGATTCTGGAAAAAGTTTTTCAACAGCAGCTTGAGTGACTAAAAATGCCCCTGTCATCGAGTGACAGGCATGACCTGCGAGGTGGTAGCAATCTAATAGGGAAATCTCGAAATTGGCTTCTTCATCAGAAGAATGCAGAAAATCTGCAAAGGGCTCATGAATTTTAATTTTAGATTTTTTTGCAATATCAACGATTTGATTTGAAGCGCTTATTTTCATACTCCTTTTTAAAGTGTTCATTTCTAATTGAGAGTCCTTGCCCCATCTGCTCTGAAATAGTTTTCCAGATCATGGCTTGTTGCGGACTCAATTTTTCATTAAGTGTTTGATGAAACAGATTTAACCAATGACTAAGAAATTCTTGATTAAAGCCTGCGAAATAATGTTTAGTAACAGGATTATAATGAGAGAACATATAAGGCTTGCCGCCAAATCGAATCCACCAAAAGTGAGTCAATCGTTTTATATGTTCGGGCCAATCGTGTACAGATCGAAATGGCACTTTTAAAATAGGATCGTGCTCCACCTTTCTGTAAAAAGCATCAACAACTTTTGAGATATCCTTATGCGAAAATACAATTCCATTAACTTGAACGGCACTCGTCTCATTAATTTCTTGATCCTTACTCATACTCAATCCCAACTTTTACTATTGAGTTCCTGCTCTCCGGCCCAAGACCCGGTCTTGTCTTTTGTATCTTCACGAACCTTTGCGACGATCTCTGGAGTGACTGGTTCTGCGGTATTGCCGAAAGAGTTTCTAATATAGGTAGTCACAGAAGCGATATCTTCATCAGAAAGTTGATCTTTAAATGGCGGCATTACGCTATTATATTTTTTATTATTAACGGTAATTTCGCCTTGAATCCCATGAAGCACTATCGCCGCCAAGCGATGCCGACTTCCAGTGGCCCACTCCGATCCTGTTAAAGGAGGAAATGCGCTCTCAATGCCTGCACCAGTCGCTTGGTGGCAAGCTTGACAAGTTGTGGTGTAGACTTGTTTTCCCTTTTCCATCAGCTTTGAAATGTCAATTTTACCACTATCTTTATTTATATCCGTTGGACTGTCTTCTTTTCTAATATCTACTGATGGTTCTGTTCGACTATCGCCCACCTCCATAGTTACTTTGTCAGTTTTTAAAGCTAAATAGGTGATACCAAAACCTAACAACAAAGCGATCAACACCAAGGGAACGTTAATATATTTAAGTGAAGAGGCCTCGCTAGGCTCATTTTTCTCATTTTCAATGCGATCTTCTTTAAACGAACTCATTGTTTAGACTCCTTTTGAACGGCTTCAGGATCACGATCTCTTCTTAAACTTAACATGTAAGCAACAAGAGCCTCGGCCTCTTGGCTAGGAATAATCCATTGGCTTTCCTCGCCGGGAACACGAATGGCATTTTCTGCGGGACTTTCATTAGATGAAATTTCCTCATAGAGGAATGAGAATCGCGGCATGATACTCCACTTCACCAGAATACGAGGATTATAAAAATGAAGATGATGCCAATCTTTACTGGGTTGCCTTGACCCGATATTTGATAAATCAGGTCCTGTTCTCATAGTTCCCAAAAGATGTGGTTCATCATGGATATAGTCAGAGGGTTTACTTGGACGTCCCCAGCCAAAATACTTATCTGCTCCAACTGAAGGATCTCTGACCTGTTGAGAATGACAATAGATACAGCCATTTTCCATGTAGGTTTGTCTGCCTTTAAGTTCTATTTCCGAATAAGGCTCTTGAGCGCTGATCCCTTTTTCATTCACATCTATAATTTGCACACGAGGCGCGAGTACAAAAAGAAAGATAGATAGTGTTATTGTGCTAGTACCGCCAAGAATAAAAATATAGGCTTTATTCATGCTAAAGCCTCCTTATCTTTAGAATACAGAAGAGACAAAATATTATATAAAAGTAGGAAATGAGAGATGAGCATAAGTGTGCCACCGACACTCCTCATAACAAGATATGGTAAAGTTATTGTCATCGATGCTTCAAAGCTTCCTTGAGGGTTTCTTAACTCCATTCCCTGAAGCCATCCACCAATACCTAGAGCGACGGCGTAAAGAATGATTCCACTGGCAGCGATCCAGAAGTGGGCATTGATTAAGCCTGGGTATTTCCAATTTCTTCCTACGAGTCGAGGCATTGCGAAGTAAATACCTCCGAATAAAACCATCGTTGTAAAACCGTAAAGTCCTAGGTGAGCGTGAGAAACAGTCCAATGAGTAAAATGTGTTATGTAATTAAAAGTTCTTAAGGAGTGTAAAGACCCTTGAAGGGAACTCACTGTATAAGACATCGCCCCAAACACGATAAATCTTAAAACTACGGAATCTTTTAAAACGTGAAAATGTCGATAGGCTGAAACGTGATGATTGATTGCAACCGTAATAACGGGGATTGCCATGCCAGCGCTCATAACGATTGACAAGTTGGCAATCCATGTTGGAATTGGTCCACCGAGAAGATGGTGCATCCCTACTTGAGAATAAAAAAGCGCTAATCCCCAAAACCCAAATAAAGAAAGTTGATAAGAGGCAATTGGATGCCCAATGATTTTAGGGAGAAGATAATATATGATTCCAAGGCCCAACGGAGTCACCCAAAGGCCAAGAACATTGTGAGCAAACCACCAGTTTGCAATAGCCTGCTGAACTCCCGTATGAAGAAAGTGAGAGTTGGCTATAACAAAGAGCACGGGGAACCAAATTAAAGCGGCTATCGTATACCACATGGTGACATAGAGATGTTTTTCTTTACTTAGATAAATCGTGTGGAAAAGAGGGATAGCAACCATAGCTCCAGCAATTGCCAAAAGAATATCTATAGGCCACCAAAACTCAAGCCATTCAAGTCCGTCGGTGTATCCAAATAAAATTCCGATACAACCTAGGATCACCCCAATGTTCCACAAAACTCCGGCGGCATACAGAACTTTGGTGTTTTGTAGAGGCACGCGGGTTAGCCTCGGAACAAGCCAAAGGGCAATGCCCAAAGCTGCAAAGCTAAGCCAGCCATAGGCAATGATGTTTAAATGTAGTGGGCGAAGTTTTCCAAAAGTGAGCAGGGCCTGAGTTCCCAAGAAGTCAGGACTATGAAACTTAAAGGAAACCAACAGCCCGAAAATTGATCCTAAAACAAGCCAAATCACTGAGGAGACAAGAAAAAATAAAATCGGAGCCTTGGCGGATTGATCCAATGCTTTCCAAATCTCGCTCTGTTTTCCTGGTTGGTCCAACTCCTTGTGTCCAGATTTACCGTCAGAAAATATGGATCTTGCGGCAGATGGAGGCACTAAAACTTGTTTTTGAATAAGGGCGACTACAAAAGCGACCATCCCCAAAATTGAAATTGAGAAAGTCAGTATCAAGAACACCAGCTTTGCATCCATATTTTTCACCTACCAGATCTTAGTCCTGGCGCATCCCCACGAACTATTTTATTGTAATGTTGTATTTAAAATGCAACATTTAAAAAAAGATGTCAATTGGAATAAAATGACCCATAAAGCTCAAAATCAGCTCATATACTTTGTCTCTGGAATGTGGTGTGCCACATGCGCGAAAAGTGTGCGTGAGGCGGTTTCTAAAGTGGAAGGTGTTAAATCCGCTGATATCAATTATGCAAGCAAACTTCTTTCGGTAGAAGTTATTGAACAGTCTCAATCTCGGAATATCGACGAAACCATTCAAAGTAAAATTCGACAAATTGGATTCGGAGTAAAGAAGCAAGTGGAGGGGTGGCTCGGAGGTTTTCAAAAAGAGCTTGAAAAGGACTCAGAGAATAAAATGCCGTGGTTACTTGTAAGTATTGTGTGGTTTTTGGCGATGTGGGCTTCGATGATTGCATTTGCTGGATATTCCGGAGGACGACTATCTTCTAGGGAAGTCTATCTTATCGCGCTAGGTTCATCTATGTTTGGTCTACCTGCAATTTTGTTGGGGATTTATCCATACGCAGTATCAGGACTTCGTGCTTTAATTTATGGTCGCCTCTTAACTCTAGATCTTTTTATTTTCTTTGGCGGTCTTTCTGCTATGACAGTATCCATTATTTATTTATCTACCGGAGAAGCAATCTCATATGCTGATTCCGGATCAATGATTATTGCTCTATTGCTATTAACAAAAAAAATTGAGAATTCAATCATCAATAAAATGACAGCTTCGATTTTATTTCAGCTCCATCCTGCTCAAAATAAAGTGAGGGTCTGGAAAGACCAAGAATGGAAACCAGCAGAAGCACATCAAATAAAAAGAGGTCAGAGTGTGCGAGTTTTTTCTGGAGAAACCATTCCATTTGATGGCGTTATAGAGTCTCCAAAGTGCATTGTTAATAATCATTTACTTAGCGGAGAGTCGACCGCAATTTCTCTATGTAGGGGAGATCATGTATTTGCGGGTGCAATAGCCGCTACCGATTTGGAAATTTGTGTAACTAATTCTCAGGGCAATAGAAAAATAGATGAGTGGGCTGAAAGTGCTCTGATTGCAAAGAAGCAAAGCTCATATTATTCGAAATTATTTTCTAAGATAGAGAGTTCATTGACTGTAATTGCCTTTTTGGGTGCAGGCGTTTTAGCACTGATAGCCTGGCATAACGGCTCAACTATCAAGACGATTGTGGAAGCCTTCTTTGTGGGAATTCTCATATTCTGCCCTTGTCTGTTTGCTAGTATTATCCCTTTATCCAAGCAAATGGCACACTTGGCTTTATTAAAAGTAGGAGTAATTATATATCGTAGTGATGCTCTTTTAGATCTGGCTCATATTAAAAACATTTATTTTGATAAAACGGGAACGCTCGAAGCAGTTGAATCTATTTATTTCCCGATCGAAGACAGTGAAAATATTGATAGCTACCTATCAGAATTATCACAAAAGAGTCAGCACCCTATTTTGCGCGGGTTATTGAAAGATCAAAAACAAAGAGGTAGTGGCTTAATTAAAAAAATTGATGAAATTCCCGGCAAAGGATCTTTTGCGTGGACGAAAGATAACAAGCTATTTACTATTGGAAGCAAGCTATTTTTGGCATCAGAAGGGATTGAAATTCCAGATGCGACAATTAGCACTTCCTATGTGGCTTTCAACAATCGACTTGTCGGCCAAATTATAAGCAAAAAAAGTTACGATGAAAGTTCATTGAAGTTTATTAAGTCTTTAGTGAAGAACTTCTCAGGCTATAGAATTGGTGTGCTATCAGGAGACCCATCATTTGCGGGACAAGAGCGCTTCGAAAGTACTTTCGAAAATGTTTCTTACTTTGGGAACTTGAGTCCAGAAGATAAAGCATATAAAATAAAGCCTAAAAGCATTTTTGTGGGAGATGGTCTTAATGACACCTTGGCCTTTGCGAAAGCTGATGTCAGTATTCGTCTAGGTCACCGCATCTTAGGATATGGTCCTGTAGATATTGAAATCAAAGTTCCAAATTTAAACTTAATTCTTAGAGTGTTGGATTATGCAGGGTCATATCGCACAGTTCTTAAGCAAAACGCGGCGGCGGCATTACTTTACAATGCGATTGCCCTTAGTCTGGCAGCAATGGAAAAGTTTTCTCCACTTGGCGCTGTAGTTGCGATGATCATTAGTTTTTTGGCGCTTTTATTTAACTCATTGCGATTACTGAGTGTCCCGGAGGTTTAACAATGAAAAATCTTGCTCCTTATCAGGTGTTTTTTCCTATTGGAATATTCTGCTCTATTTTGGCTGTTGGTGTTTGGTTTGTTCAAGATTTAAATTGGTTTAGTGCTCCCGCTATCTTTATTCACTCCCGACTTATCGTAGGAGGATTTATTTGGAGCTTTATCGTCGGATTTCTAATGACGGCTATTCCCAGAATGACTGGTACATCTGGAGTGAATATTTACGAGTTCGCCACCGCTGTCGGTTTAATCATTTTTCAAATTATCCAAACATGGGCGCTTGATGGAAGATGGTTCTACGGAACAAATATCGCAGTAGTTGTTTTTCTACTATTTTATGGAGGTCGAAGAATTCTTAAAAGTGTAAAGCCGATTCCCGTCTTTTTTTCCCATGTGGGTTTGGCTATGACCTTGGCGATACTTGGTGGGATTTATCATTTTCAAGGTAATAGTTATATGGGAACTCATCTTTATCACGTGGGAACGATCTTGCTTCTGGTGTTGGGTATAGGCACTAGGTTTTTCTCATTTCTATCAGGACTTCCATCGGAGTTTGAAAATGCATCTAAAGTTCAACACCTTATCTTTCACACTCTTGGAATATTCGTATGCGGAGCTCTATTTTTTAGTGGCTCTGGTCATACGAATGGTTACTTGGGTCTATTTATTTTGACCTTAATATACTTGCTCTTCATTTGGAGAGTTTTTCGATCGTCAGATAGACCCTCGGCGCTCAAATATGGGGTAAGAATAGTTGCAGCAACTATACCAGTTACATTTTTGATGTGCTGGCTTCAGCCATTGCTTTATATAACATGGCTCCACATGCTTTTTATCGGTTGTTTTGGTCTAATTACATTTGCAGTTGCTACAAGAGTGACCCTTGCACATGGTTCATATTCTACTGACTTAGAAATGAAATCAAAAGCGCTTTGGTATGTGGTCGGTTTTTTGAGTCTTGGAGTGTTGAGTCGTGTCTTATATGGATTTTCAGATGGCTTATGGAAAAAAAGCTATTTGCATCTTGCTGCTTCATTTTGGGTTTTGGCGGTGATTTGTTGGTGCATCAGTTTTTTCGTTAAAATTTTTAAACCAGGACCACAAGCTAAGCCCTCATGCTAGGAGAATTAAATTGAGATTAACCGATCACACGGACTATTCACTCAGAGTTCTGATGTATCTAAATCAGACTAAGCGGCTTGTAACGTTAAACGAATTATCGGAGGTTTTGGCAGTTCCAAGAAATAGTCTGATTAAAGTATCAAACCAATTGGCTAAATTGGGACATATCGAAACATCAAGAGGTCGCAATGGTGGACTGCAAATAAATAGAGATGCCGGAAAGTTGACTCTAAAATCTATTATCTTGCAAACGGAAGAAAGTTTTAACATTGCTGAGTGTTTTAACGACGCAAACTGTAAATGTTACTTCATGAATCTATGCCCATTGAAGGGACGACTCAAAGGAGCTTTAAATATGTTCTTGGACGCTTTGGGGGATACATCTCTTGATGAGGTTACCCCTATCGAAAATGGAAGGTGAATGAAAAGAAAGGATTTAGAATTAGGTTAGATCATAACCAGGTAAAATAGTTTCATATGAAAAATATTGATCAGCAATACTCATTTCAACCATATTTTCTCGGACCAAGCTCTGAAAATAAGGAATGGCTTTCGCGTTCGTGGATCAGTATTTTGGAGCATTGGACAAAGTGGCGTTCGAGTCTTTATTCAACTGATGGCAGAGTTATATCAGCCAGTGCGGCAACCTCTTCGAACTACATAGGTAAACAACAATCTATGTCAGACGGCTTAAATAAACTTCTCGAGTTGCTGCAAAGTGAAACTCCAACCTATAGCCCAAGATATACGGGCCATATGACCTCAGAGCTGCTGCTTCCTGGAATTATGGCTCATATAGCTACCCTCATACATAATCCAAATAATGCCTCGATTGAAGTCGCACGAGTTGGAAAGACATTAGAGACTCAAGCAATCAATATGCTGCTTGAGATGATTGGAATGAGTCCCGAGCATGGAAGAGGTCATTTTACATCAGGAGGTACTATGGCCAATTTTGAAGCTTTGTGGCGCGCGCGGTATCGACTTGACCACTGGTTATCTCAGGGACTTTATCTCAATCAAAATTTCAGTGAGCATTTTGAAAGAGGAGTATTTGAGTTGGCTCACTGTGGTTGGAATATTTATTCGTACAACCTTAATAATCTAAATATTGATGAAGCCCTCTCAAAGCAGTGGAGTTTCGTTATTCAAGGGCCATGGGAGTATGCTCATCGTCTAAAGAGTCAACTGGGTTTATCGTTCAAAGGACCTGTTATTCTTGTGCCTCAAAGCAAACACTATTCTTGGCAAAAAGGGGCTTCTATTTTTGGTTTGGGGGAAGATGCCTTTTGGCCTATTGAGCTAGATTCAGATGGAAAGCTCTCTATTGAAGATCTTAAGATAAACATTTCTAAAGCACGTTTGGATGATCGTCCAATTTTAATGGTTGTTTCGATTGCGGGCACTACGGAGCTTGGTGGGCTTGATCCTGTAAATGAGGTCCAAGACTATTTGGACGAGCTTAAAAAGGAAGATGTACATATTTGGCACCATGTTGATGCAGCTTATGGAGGATTTTATTCTTGTCTATTAAAAAAGCATAACTCAATTCTTGGAGCCAAGGGCCGTTTGGCACTGCAAAGTTTAAATAGAGTTGAATCAGTAACTTTAGATCCTCATAAATTGGGTTATATACCTTATGCCTGTGGTGCGATTTTAACAAAAGACTCAAATTGCTATTCAGTTTCCTCCTTCGAAGCTCCCTATTTAGAGCTAAATCAGCAAGCTAAGTATCCGACTTGGTCAACCACTCTTGAGGGATCACGTGCGGCTACGGGTGCTGCGGCGACCTGGATTAATGGTCAAGTGGTTGGGTATAATGAAAATGGTTTTGGACAAATTTTAGAGTATGGATTATGCGCAGCTAGAGAGCTGTGTAGACGATTAGAGAATATTCCAGAAATTAGGATTTATAAACCTATTGATACTAATATTGTTTGCTTTTGCGTGGTAGGAAATCGAAGCTCTCTAAATAATATAAACACAGCCACAGAGTCACTCTACAAATTTTTTAGAGAAAGTCCTGATGTTTCTTGTTCCAAAACTACACTTACAACGAAGAATTATAAAAACGTTTTATCTCGATTATTTGATTCATGGAACATAGATGAGGACGACGATAAACTTGTATTGATTAGAATGGTTTTAATGAATCCTTATCTCTTAGAGAGGACCCAACAAATTTCGTATTTGGATAATTTAGTTTGTCATACAAAGAGGTTTTTGGAGAGGTTATGAAGAAAAAAGAAGTTTTAGATACTCTCAAGTTAGACCAGATCCTTATTGATGAGTCCTTTAGGAGGCTTGTTGAGGGTATTTGTTGTCTCAAATTTGAGGATCACGATTATGCATGGGATCTTTTTGATAAGGCGGCGCGGGCGGTAAGGGAGCATATTAAAATTGAAGAAGAAGGTCTTTTAGATAAGGTAGCAATTGAAGAGGCTACTGTAATGCGGAGTGAACATCGAAATTTAATAGAGCTTTTAGAGGAAGCAAGATATGCGCTGAGGGAAAAAAGAGCAGTATCATTTAAAGTCTTAATAGCCGCACTAAAAACTGCGATGATAGAGCATGAAAGAATCGAGTCTCATTTATTCAGATCGTTAGAGCTTACAGAATTTAGTCATGATATATTGGCTTCGCTTCAGCGTAGAATTGCTAACAGGATTGTATAACTGTTTAGAGAAATCGGTCGATCATAGTTTGGCTCTGAAAAAAATATTACACTACGACGCTTAAAGGAATTACTCACTTCTGTTGTCGAAGTGAAATAGGGTAGACGCACGGGAAATCTCGTCTATCGTGTCTGGCAAAATCGCACCTACGTAAAATTAAGAGGCGGACGAAGAGTCTATTTCCCAATTTCTGATAAAACTTTTTGTTGCGTATTTGTTACGGTCTTAGAGCTCAAAGAAACCAGAGAAAAACAAACAAAATCAGCTAACTCATTGAAATCGTTGGTGCCTCGGGGGAGAGTCGAACTCCCACACCATTGCTGGTACCGGATTTTGAGTCTAGTGCGTCCAGAGCCAAAATGGATCGAGTTTGCCGAAGGCTGGTTAATGTAAAGTGTTGTAATTGTTAAACTATGAAAGATCAGGCCCTTCTATAAGTGGTTGAAAACATGAGATTTTTGAACGTAGACCTGTCGTTACTAAATCCTTGAAAATACGTTCAATCAACCAAGCGTTTGTTGCGTATTTGTTGCGGTAACAGGGCTTAAAATCTTGTTGCGGTCTTAAACGCAACAAGATGACGCGACGTTCTTGTAAATAGCGGACTTGTTAAATAACTAGTGGTACATAAGAGTTTCTAGTAACTGAAAGTGTAAAAAATTGGCAGATAGTTGTTGTGCAAACAAAGAGCAAGATCTTAAGTCTTTGGCTACCAGACAAGCAAAGGTCTTGTGGATTGTCTTGTTTATCAACTTGGCGATGTTTTTAGTAGAGTTTATACTCGGCTGGATCTCAGATTCTACGGCACTTGTGGGAGATTCCTTGGATATGCTTGCGGATGCTCTTGCATACGGTTCCAGTTTGTATGTAGTAAAGCGAAGCTTTTCAGCTAAAATTGCGGCCTCGAAATTTAAAGCTTACCTTATGATTGGCCTTGGGCTAGTTGTGTTATTCCGCGCAATTTATCGCTTTCTTTTTCAGGTGTTACCCGAAGCCGAACTTATGACGATTATCGGAATTTTTGCCTTGATAGCGAATTTAATTTGTTTAGCACTGCTTACTCGTCATAAGAATGATGATATTAATTTTGAGTCGGTATGGATTTGTTCTAGGAATGATATTATTTCCAATGTCTCCGTGTTAATTGCGGCATTTTTGGTCTATCAATTACGATCCCCTTTGCCGGATCTCTTCGTTGGATTGGGTATTACTGTATTATTCTTGAGATCTGCCTTTGGAATTCTAAGTCGTGCTAAGATTGCATAGAAATGTGTAGATCTTTAATCATTTCTTATAATTAATCTTAAGTCTATTTTAAAGATTTTAGGTTAAATAGTACGTATGAAGCATGATTTGAAAAAAATGTTAGCAGCTTATTTCCTAGTAATACTTCTTTTCCCTATTTTTGCATTCGGACAAATGCAGGGGAGCTGCGTTATGTGCGGCTCAATGGGATGGGGGATGCTTTTTTCGGGCTTACTTTTTCTTGGCTTCCTTGCAATTACAATATGGTTTGTCTTTTTCTTAGTTCGTAAATTCAGTAGTTCGCGCAGGTAAGAAAGTGATTCTTACTTTGAAAGTTTTCGATAAGGCTCTTTTGTTAATTATAGGAATATTGCTTTTTTCCTTTACAACCCATGCGGAGGTTGTCCGGTATAATTTAGAGATCACCAAAGGATCAATTCAGGTTGGCAAAAAAAACTTTAATAATAAGTTACGGTTGAATGGATCAATTCCTGGTCCGGAGCTTGTCTTTCGGTATGGCGATATAGCAGAAATTAATGTCATAAATAATACTGATGAGAAAACCTTAATTCACTGGCATGGCATTCTACTTCCAAATGATCAAGATGGAGTGCCTTATGTAAACTCTCCTCCAATTGAACCACATTCTTCAAAACTATATCGTTTTCCGGTAAAACAAACTGGTACTTATTGGTATCACTCTCATGTGATGTTTCAAGAGGAAGATGGTCTATATGGACCTATCAAAATGCTCCCCAAAGATTATCAAGAGACCATTCCCGAGAAGACTATTTTATTTGCTGATCTTACACATGAGTCGGGTGAAGTTGTACACAGAAACCTTAAAAGAGATGGGGAGTATTACGACCTTTTTAAGGGGACTGTTCAGTCATGGCTCAAAGCCTTTCAAACAGGTTCAGCACTAACCAAGTGGCGCAATAGCTTTCAGCGTATGGGAGGAATGGATTACGCTGACGTAGCATATGACTTTTTCACTGCGAACGGACAACCTTCAATTCAGCTATTCAACGCGAAAAATCAGCCAAAGAAAGCAAAGCTGAGACTAATTAATGGCTCAGCAACTAGCATATTTAAAGTGACGTACGCAGGAAAGGATATGACTGTAGTTGCGGCAGACGGTCTTCCTGTTGAGCCAGTTAGAGTTAAAATTCTTCCGATAAGCGTGGCTGAAACCTATGATGTTATTGTTGAGCTAGATGAGAGTAAGCAGTTAGAGTTAAGGGCAACGTCTTTTGATAACTCAGGCTATTCATCAGTTTGGCTTGGCAGCCAGGGTACTGAAAAGGTTACGGCACCTCCTATGCCTTGGGAGCAGCCTATTGGTGTGACAATGGGTGAGATGATGGGGATGCCAAAAATGGGATTTTGGAAAGAGTTCGCAATGGTATACAAGAATGAATTCCAAGACATACCAAAAGACATTAAATACGATCTAAAAGATACTTATTCGCTACCTGACCACAAGACATTAATGCCGATGATGGCGGATATGAAGATGAAGCACCCAGAAATGATGAAACCTGAGCAGAGTTTTCGCATTATGAATATGGCACCACAAAGTCAGAAAAATAATCTTGTTCAGAAGAATCCAGAGCCAATTTATAATGAACTCACTTATGGCCTTTTAAAAGCAAAGGAGCCTATTGATACAAACCAAGATCAAAAACTAAGAAATATTAATTTCACTTTAAACGGGAATATGGAAAATTATGTGTGGACGATCAATGGTCGTCCTTTGCGGCCTGATACTTACATAAAAATTAGAAAAGGTGAAAGAGTTCGGTTCGTGATGAAAAACACTACAATGATGAACCATCCGATGCACCTTCATGGCCACTTTTTTAGAGTCATGACAAACCAGGGTGAATGGTCTGTGCTTAAACATACCGTCAATGTAGCTCCTTTAAGTACAACCGTTATAGAGTTTGCAGCCAATGAGGAAAAAGACTGGTTCTTTCACTGCCATATTCTTTACCACATGATGGATGGGATGACGAGAATAGTTCGTTATGAGGATAATCCTGGTCCTGAGAGTTTTGAAAAAGATCGAGAAAACTCAGAAGAATTTACTATGACTTCAGACTTTTTCTTAAGTTCCAAACTGTTAGCACAAACTAATTACTCAAGATTAGAGGGTAAACTTTTTAGTTCTTACTATATGTTTGAATATGATGTCGTCGGGAATTACGACAAGGATCTAGAAGGAGAAATTCACGCGGCGAGAACTTTGACTCGCTTTTTAAGTTTATATGTTGGTGCTAAAACTGAGGAAGAGAAGGGGGATTTTGATACCACTCCAACGGTAGGATTTACTTGGATTCTTCCGCTGAATATTGAAGTGGATGTGAAATACCAGCCTCTACTCGATGATGATGAATTTGAGGTTGAGTTTGAAAACGAAATACAACTTACGGATAAGCTTCAATTTAATTTTGAATACAGCTCCATACGCCGTTTTTACACGGAGCTTGAATATCGTCAGACTAAGCACCTGTCCTTTGTCGCAAGCTACAACGAAACCTATGATGAGTGGGGCCTTGGCTTAGGATATACCTATTAACAAATACTGCTGCGGCGCGCACCTGTGATTATGCTTGGAAGACTTAGCCTCTTTGAGTAATTCATGTGTTTTGGAATGCTTGGGGAGGTAGTGTGGCAACTTTTAACAGACGTGGTTTTTTGAAGAGTTCATTTGCGGGAGCTATGGGGCTATACACCTTTCCTAGCCTCTTTCCTTTTAGCAAAGCTTTAGCTCAATCATCAGATCCAGCCGATGTAGAGATCTTATTAAAAGCAACAAAAAAAAATGTGCCTTTGTTATCCGGTGATAGTACTCCCATGCTTTGTTATGAGGCTGAATTGATTCGTGGTGACTCAAGAGTGGTTACAAATTTTCAGCAAGGATTCATGGGGCCGACTTTGCGTTTTCAGCAAGGACAAAAAGTAAAAATTATTTTTCAAAATCATTTAGATGAAAAATCCATTATTCACTGGCATGGCCTGCATCTAGAAGAAAAATATGACTCTCATCCGAGCTATGCGATAAATGCCAATGAAAGTTATGTCTATGAATTTACGGTTAATCAACGCCCAGGAACTTATTGGTATCATCCTCATCCACATGGAAGAACAGCTTACCAGATTTATCATGGGCTTGCAGGGATGCTCATCGTTGAAGGTGGTCATGAGTCTCAGTATGGTTTGCCTGATGGTCAATTTGACTTAAACTTTTGTATTCAAGATCGATTATTTCAAGAAGACAACTCTCTCTCTTATCTACAGGGCGGAGGGCATGACTTAATGATGGGTATGATGGGAAATGTTCTCTTTATCAATGGTCAGCGTCCAATTAAGCAAAATTTAAGTAAAGATGCCTATCGTATTCGTCTGCTCAATGGCTCGAATGCTCGGTTGTACAAGCTCGCGTGGAGCGATGGAGAGCCATTAATTATTATAGGTAATGATGGTGGTTTGCTGGCTGCTCCAGAACAAAGAGAGTATCTATACCTGGCTCCTGGTGAACGAGTGGATCTCTATAGAGACTTTAGAAGTTTTTCGCCGAGTAAAATGGTGGAGTTACAAAGTATTCCCTTTCAAGTGGGACAAGGTGATCCATTTACACTGATTCCATTTGAAGTCATCGGAGATGGCTACACTGAAAAAACCTTACCTTCTCAATTTTCAGTCATTCAAAAGTTAGATCCCAGTGAGGCCATTAATTTTGATTCACCTAAGAAGTTTACTCTAGAAATGACTCCCGCTACAGGATGGACAATAGATGGTCTGACCTATGAAATGAAAGCGGTTCGAGAAAAAGAAACTGTGAAGTTAAACACAATGGAGATTTGGGAGTTTGAAAATAAAATGGGAATGCCTCATCCGATACATGTTCATGGTTCCCAATTTCAAGTGCTCTCTCGAAGTTCAAAAGATATTGGATTTATGGATAGCGGATGGAAGGATACAATTCTGCTCGCAGGAGGTGAAACCGTCCGGGTGATCAAAAGATTCGATGATTATACTGGGTACTTTCCCTTTCATTGCCATAACTTAGAACATGGTTCGATGGGCATGATGCGCGACTTCAAAGTAATTTGAGATCTAGGCAAAATGCAGTCGCTTGTGCGCAAGCATCCAAGTAGGTAGTGCTCCGCCGACAATTGCACCCAGGGTCCATAAAATAGAGATACTAAGGCTGACATGAGCGCCTAAGGCGACAAATGTTGCTAAGGAAAGAAAGCTTAATGAGAAAATCTGAATCAAATAGTTTTTCTTGATAACGTAAAACTCGTCTCTAGAGAGAATCATCCAGGCGGCTAATAAGCTAAAGCCTACAAAAATCACTCCACATAAGGTCATACAGACGGAATGTCCAAAAGTCATAAAATACTCTGATAAGGATAAATGAGTATTAAATGGGTTCAGGCCAAACTGATTACAGATTGCCAAAGAAAGAGTGCCAAAAATAGAGTGAACCCCAAGTAATTTGGCAAAAACGAGCCAAGGCGAGGGATTAATCAGCTTCTTGGTACTTAAAAGAATCTTTTGTGACAAAGCTTCAGGAGGCTGAACACTTTCACACTCCATAAATTCATTAAAGTCATTAAGCCATTCTTTTTCATTCATATTATTTTTCATGACTCTCTCCATCTTGAGAATTTAAAGAGGCTCTAATCTTCTTTAAACCTCGACTAATAAGCTGGCGAACATTTTGAGGACTGGTTTCAATCTCTTCTGCAATTTTCTCAAAAGTCCAATCGTCGAGATAACGCAGTCTTAGAGCGCGCCTCTGATGATCTGGAAGACTTTCTAAGGAAACTTCTAACTGACTAAGGCTCCCAACGCTTGTTAGCTCTGAACTCGCTTCCAGAGAAAGAGCTTCAAGTCCTACAGAGTTTTGTACAGTTTGAGTTTCTGCTTTTTTATAATAATCTCTTAATAGATTACGAACGATAGTAAAAACCCAGGGCAGAAATGGAAACTGAATGTTGTATTTATCGCGCGATTTATGGATGCGAGCAAAAGTGTCTTGTAAAAGCTCCTGACCTATCTCAGAGCCTACTTTTCCTGTGAGATACTTGTAGATGCGACCAGAATGCCTTTGATAGAGCATTTCAAATGCTAAATAGTCACTCGATTGATATAGCTCCATAAGCTCCTCATCAGTTAGGTCTTTTCTATCTATTTGACGACTTTCACTACTCATTTGGTCCTTAAACTTTAAGCGCCTATTTTCTAGTACGAGAATTTAATCAATTTGTGACAACAGCTTAAAAAATAGGCCATTTCTCATAAAAAGACACGAGATTTTGCAGTTTTGTCACAAGTCTTAAGTTTTCTCGTACTAAGGGTATGGAACATCATCTTTATAAAATTATGGCTGTTTTAATTGCTTTTGGAGGGTCTAGCCTGTGTTTAGCCGAAGAGCTATTAACACCTCAGGAATTTCAGTCACAGGCCCTCAAGAGCAATTTAGATCTACGTCTTGAAGAATCTGATTTGAACCAAGTCAAGGCCGAAGCCTCTGGGATTAGAGTTCCTTCGCTTCAAGTCGGAGTCAGTCAAATGGAGATGAAAGGTGGAGGCACCGCTAGGGGCTGGCAAGTCAGTCAGTCAATTCCATTTCCAACCAAGATCAGCTCGGACTACAAGGCGAGACAGTATGCTGTGGATGCGGAAAAAAGCAGTCTAGAGGCAAAGGCCCAAGAAATTAAGGCAGTGGCTCATTACATTTATTTTTTTGTATGGGAATCTCAAGAGCAAGAGCGGATTTTACAGGAAAAAGCCAGTCTCTTAAAAAAACATTTGGCGATAGCTAGATCTGTCTCAAGATCTGATACCTTCGCGAAAGTTCATCTATTGAAAGCAGAATCGGAGCTTGATCAAGTCAAGAATGATTTAGAAATGCTCTCGCAGGTTCAAAAAGAGCGCATGACAATGGCGGCTCAGTTTTTAGATAAGGACCCGCAGACGTTTACGTTTAAAGCCAAAGACCCAGGTTTGTCTCAAGCTCCTAAAATTAGCTCTCTTGAAAATGTTCCTCAGGTTCGGTCAGCAAAAAAACAAGTAAAGCGTTATGAGTCTTTGGAAAGTGCAGGGAAATCAGAATGGCTTCCTGATCTAAATGTGACTTACAGTCACATGGAGCAAACGGCAATGTTTCCTGAAAACAATCAAATTATGGTAGGAGTTTCTCTTCCTTTTGTCTATTTTTGGCAGCCAAAGTCGTCTTCCAACCAAGCCTCCGCTCAAAGGGTATCCGCAGAAATTGAACTTCAAAAAACAAAAAGATCTATCCAGGCTGACAAGGCAAATTTAGAAAAAGCCATAGATAGCTTAAAAAACCAAATTGGTGTTCTGACAGAAAATATCTTGCCTCGGTCTTTAAAGAGAAAGCGATTGTTTCAGAATATTGCACCTAGAGATTTAAGTAGCCTTCAAGAACATTTGGACACCTATTTGTCTATTCCAAATGTGCAGCTTCAAATCCTTTCTTTAAAGTCAAAATACGAGCAGGCCATAGCGGGTCTTGCGAGATATAAAAGCATAGAGGACGACTCCCATGAATAGAAAATACCTTCTTATAACTTTAATCACTCTCATCTCAGGGCTAACAATTTTGTCTGGTTGTACGAATTCTAATACGGCAAAAAATTCTGAGCCACATCAGCACTCTGAAGAAGAAGTTTACACTTGTCCTATGCACCCAGAAATACGTCAAAACAAACCTGGAAGTTGTCCTATTTGTCACATGAAGTTGGTAAAAGTGGAACAGTCAAAAGCTGATGTTAGGAAGGCTGATATTGACCTTAATATTTCCCCCTATCAGGCAGATCTTGTTGGCATTAAACCCATTGAGGTCTCTAAAAAGGAAATGGTGTACTCAATAGCAGTTTCAGGAAGAATGCTTTCCAGAAACTCAGTGGCCTTACAAGTTTTTGAAAGAGATTTAAGATTTATTAAGGGTGGAGCGAAATTTACCGGACATATCGAGGCTTATCCAGAAGAAGAAGTGAAAGGTGAGATTGTTTCTGTTGATAATTTAGCTGACCCAACCAGTCGCACTGTCCGAGTTGTAGGGACGCTTCAAGGGAACCTGGCAAATTCACTCATTGAATCTAGCTTTAATGGAAATATCGAGATTAAACTTGGATCTCAAATTGTTATTCCTGAAAAGTCGGTGCTCTTCACTGGAAGTGGAAGTATTGTTTATATCTATCAAGATCAAACCCTTCATCCAAAGAAAGTTGTTCTTGGGCCAAAAGTTTCTGAAGAGTATGTGGTTCTCAAAGGTTTGGAAGAAGGTGATAAAATTAGTTCCGGTCCAAATTTTCTTATTGATTCCGAATCAAAAATTAGAGGCTTAAATGATCAAAAGCGTCATTGATTTTTCGGCACATAATCGCTTTTTAGTGATCTCAATTACGGCACTTTTGGTGGTCATTGGTGTGTTTAGTTTAAAGAATATTCCTCTTGATGCCATCCCAGACCTTTCAGATACCCAAGTCATTATTTATTCAAGATGGGATAGATCTCCAGATATTTTAGAGAATCAAGTGACCTATCCAATAGTGTCTTCGATGCTCGGAGCGCCGAAGGTCAAGTCGGTTCGTGGAGTTTCAGATTATGGTTATTCCTATGTATATGTCATTTTTGAGGATGGGGTTGATCTCTACTGGGCGAGAAGTCGCGTTTTAGAAAGTTTAAATCGCATTCAGTCTCAACTACCAGATGGAGTGAAAACAGAAATCGGTCCTGATGCCACAAGTGTGGGTTGGGTTTATCAGTATATTTTAAAAGATGAATCAGGAAAATTAACCACTGCGGATTTAAGATCTATTCAAGATTGGACACTAAAATTTCAACTTCAATCCGTTCCAGGAGTTGCAGAAGTCGCCTCTATTGGCGGTTATGTAAAACAGTTTCAAGTTAAAGTCGATCCTACAAAACTACAGCTTTATAATCTTTCCATCAAACAAGTCATGGATGCGGTACAAGACGCCAATCAAGAATCAGGCGGCAGGACCATTGAGTTTTCTGGTGCTGAGGCCATGATTAGAAGTCGCGCTCTGGTTGAGTCCACTGAACAGATCGAAAATGCGGTTATCTCTTATGGCTCTAATGCCCGATCTCCAATACTTGTTAAACAAGTGGCTAGTGTGAGTATTGGCGCAGAAATGAGAAGAGGTATTACTGATTTTAACGGTCAAGGTGATGTGGTTGGTGGCATCATTGTTATGAGGCAAGGCGAAGACGCTCCAAAAGTGATCGAAGACGTCAAAAATAAAATAAAAGAGATTAAGAAGTATTTGCCTGAAGAAGTGAGTGTAAAAAGCGTTTATGATCGCTCCGATCTTATTGAAAGAGCCATCGATACCTTAAAGGGAACTCTTATTGAAGAGTTAATTATCGTAAGTCTGATTATTTTATTATTTTTGTGGCATGTTCCGTCCGCCATTGTTCCTATCGTTACAATCCCAGTTTCCGTTCTTCTGGCTTTTATTCCGCTTTACATTATTGGGCAAAGCTCAAACATCATGTCGTTAGCAGGAATTGCAATTTCTATTGGCGTACTGGTCGATGGAGCCATTGTGGAGGTGGAAAATGCCTATAAAAAAATTCAAGCCTGGGATGAGGGTGGAAGAAAAGGCGACTTCTTTCAAGTCCGACTGGATGCTCTAAAAGAAGTGGGTCCATCTGTGTTCTTTTCCCTTCTGGTGATCGCGGTGGCCTTTATTCCCGTATTTACTCTTATTGATCAAGAAGGAAGGCTTTTTAGGCCATTGGCGCTTTCTAAAACATTCACAATGGCTATAGCTTCATTTCTTGCTGTTACATTTGATCCAGCAATGCGGATGTTGTTTGCGCGTATTGAGCCTTTTAATACGAAGTACCCATTACTTAATACACTGGGAAATAAGTTTTTAATAGGAACTTACTATAAGGAAGAAAGACATCCTATTAGTAAACGACTTTTTAAACTCTACACGCCTGCGGTGAAGTGGACGCTACGTCATAAAAAGACAACACTTGCAATTGCCCTTGTTGGAACTCTTTCAATTTTTCCTGGGTTTAAACTTCTAGGCTCTGAATTTATGCCGACTCTTCATGAGGGAAGTCTTCTTTATATGCCCACAGCACTACCTGGGCTTTCTGTCTCTGAGGCTCAAAAACTTCTCATTGTGCAAGATCGCATTTTAAAGACCTTTCCAGAAGTGGACACGGTTTTCGGCAAAGCAGGAAGAGCGGAAACTCCGACAGATACAGCCCCTCTAAGCATGATTGAAACTACCATTGTCCTAAAACCAAAATCTGAGTGGCGAAAAAATGACAGGTGGTATTCCGTTCTTCCAAGCTATTTAACTTTTCCATTTCAAAAAATATGGCCTGAGACTATCAGCGAAGAGCAATTGATCGAAGAGATGAATCAAAAACTCTCTTTCATTGGCATGCCTAATATTTGGACTATGCCGATTAAAAATAGAATTGATATGCTATCCACGGGAATTCGTAGTGCGATTGGACTTAAAATATTTGGCCCCAATTTGGAGACGATTCAAGACATTGGGCAAAAAATTGAAGCTGAAATTAAAGCTTTAGATGGCACTCGGTCTGTTGTGGCCGAAAGAATTGCCAGTGGTTATTTCTTAGATTTAGATATTGATCGCAATAAGCTAAAAAATTATGGTTTAACGGTTAAAGAGGTTCAAGATCAGGCAATGGCAGCCATTGGTGGAGCTAATGTTTCTCAGATCTTGGCCTCTAGAGAAAGATACCCCATTCAGGTTCGCTTTGCTCCAAGCTTTAGGCAAGATATTCCAAGTATTGAGAGAACTTTGATTACGTCATCTCGTACAGGCGCTCAGGTGCCATTAAGTGCCGTGGCTGATATTGTTGTCAAAAATGGTCCTGGGATGATTAGAGATGAGAATGCCTCTCTTGTTGGCTATGTGTATGTGGATATAGACCCGGAAAAAACTGATATTGGCTCTTACGTCGAAAGAGCAAAAGAGAAAATTGATCAAAATGTAAAAGTTCCTGAAGGTTATATAGTTGAGTGGAGTGGTCAGTTCAAGAATATGGAAAGAGTCAAAGAAAGACTCACATATATCATCCCACTGACTCTAGTTTTGATTTTATATCTGCTTTATTTCAACACCGGCTCTTGGGTTAAGACAGGAATCATTCTTTTAGCAGTTCCGTTCTCACTCATTGGTGCTGTCTGGCTACTTGTATTTTTAGGCTACAATATGTCGATTGCGGCTTGGGTGGGAATGATCGCACTTTTAGGCTTAGATGCTGAAACAGGCGTATTTATGCTTATGTATTTGGATCTCGCCTACAAGGATCGAGTGCAATCTGGAAGATTACGGACAAAAAGTGATCTTGAAGAAGCTGTGATTGAAGGTGCAGTTCATCGTGTAAGGCCAAAGCTTATGACCGTTGCGGCACTTTTTATGGGTCTTATTCCGATTATGTGGTCGGTAGGTGCTGGCAGTGATGTCATGAAGAGAATCGCAGCTCCTATGATTGGCGGATTATTTACTTCATTTCTTCTAGAGCTACTTATTTATCCAGTTATTTTTTATATGTGGAAAGAAAGAAAACTAAAGCAATCATACAACTAACAAGGAGAAACCTATGAAAAAACTATTTGTAATTATCGCATCATTATTGGCGGCGGGAGCTTCCTTTGCTCATGAAGGAAAACATGCTGCACATAAGAAGTCCGCAAAAGAAAAGACGGTCAAAGTCACCATTAGCGAAGATGGATTTACGCCTTCTCAAATAGAAGGTCATAAAGGCGAGGATCTTGTTCTTTTAGTCACTCGCACAACAGATAAGACCTGTATGACTGAGCTTAAAAATGTGAATGGAAAAGGTGAAACAAAGCTGCCACTAAATAAAGAGGTTCGATTTCAAGTCGGTCATTTGGATAAATCGGGAGAAATTAAACTTCTTTGTGGAATGGACATGAAAGCCGGAATCGTAAAGGTATTATAATCAGGAGAAAGAAAAATGGATCAGCATACCAGTTGTTGTCATATAGATCATAAGCATAACACTTCTCAAAAAGTGAAGGACCCTGTTTGTGGAATGGATGTTGATCCACAAAATGCCAAAGGTGGAAGCCTTACTTATAAAGAAAAAGAGTATTATTTCTGTAATCCCAAATGTAATGAAAAATTTAAGATTGATCCAGAAAAATACCTCAACCCTAACCCTCAGCCAGCCATGGATCACTCAAATGTAGAGTACACCTGTCCTATGCACCCGGAAGTGAAGCAAATGGGACCAGGCACTTGTCCAATCTGTGGAATGGCTTTGGAACCAACGGAAATTTCGCTGGATATGGAAGAAGACAAGACAGAACTTAATGATATGACCAAACGCTTTTGGGCCAGCGTGGTTCTGTGCCTTCCGCTATTGGTTATTACAATGGGTGGCAGACATTTTTTTGATGAATTTTTATCAGGACGATTACTAAGCTATCTTGAAGTGCTGTTGGCTTCACCTGTCGTGCTGTGGGCAGGCCTTCCTTTTTTTGAAAGATTTTGGCAGTCCTTAAAAAATAGAAATCTAAATATGTTCACCTTAATTGGAGTCGGTGTGGGAGTGGCATACTCCTATAGTATGGTGGCTGTATTTTTCCCACATCTTTTTCCTGACTCGTTTAAAGATTCATCAGGAGAAGTGGGACTTTATTTTGAGGCGGCAGCTGTTATTGTGGCTCTGGTTCTTTTAGGCCAAGTCTTAGAGCTTAGGGCAAGAAGTCAAACGGGGGCTGCTATTAGAGCTTTGCTTGGTCTAGCACCCAAACACGCCCGTAAAATCAAAGACAACGGCGAAGAGGAAGATATTCCGGTCGAACACATCCATTTAGGCGATAAGCTTCGAGTTCGTCCTGGAGAGAAAATTCCTGTGGACGGAATTGTATTAGAAGGGAAGTCCTCAGTTGATGAGTCAATGATTACTGGAGAGCCTATTCCTGTTGAGAAAACCAATGGTGACTCAGTTGTTGGTGCAACAATTAATGGAACAGGTTCGCTCATCGTAAAAGCGGAAAAAGTAGGTAAAGACACTTTGCTGTCGCAAATTGTTAAAATGGTAGGTGAGGCCCAAAGAAGTCGTGCACCCATTCAAAAATTAGCAGATCAAGTTTCATCTTATTTTGTTCCGGCTGTCATTTTGATTTCTATCATCACTTTTTTTATTTGGTACTTTTTTGGTCCAGCGCCGAGTCTTGTTTATGGGGTGATTAATGCGGTTGCTGTTTTAATTATTGCCTGTCCTTGTGCTCTTGGTTTGGCGACTCCAATGTCGATTATGGTGGCGACTGGAAAAGCTGCTGGTCTTGGAGTTCTGTTTAAAAATGCAGAGAGCATTGAGCAGATGGAAAAAGTAAACGCTTTGGTCGTAGATAAAACAGGAACTATTACCGAAGGAAAACCAAAGCTTGTATCGGTTATAAGTTTTTCAGATTTGAATGAAAATGAAGTGTTAGAAATGGCCGCAAGCCTGGAGTCAGGTAGTGAGCACCCTCTCGCTGCGGCAATTCTTAGTGGTGCGAAAGATAGAGGTGTCACGTTAAAGGAGACTAAGAATTTTAACTCGGTTACGGGTAAGGGTGTGCAAGCAGAAATTAACGGGAAGAAGATTCTTTTAGGAAATAAGGCCCTGTTTAGCGGCTTAGAGTTTGATCAGAAAATTCTTAAAAAAGCTGATGAACTGAGAGCTTTAGGGCAAACCGCAATGTTTGTAGGTTTTGAGAATCAGGTGCTGGGAATTATAGGCGTTGCTGACCCTATTAAGGAAACTTCAAAAGAGGCAATTATAAAACTTCAAAGTGAAGGAATCAAAGTGATAATGCTCACGGGAGATAACAAGAAAACGGCGGAGGCCGTAGCTTCTCAAATTGGCCTTGATGAAGTTATTGCTGATGTGCTTCCCAATCAGAAAGCTGATGTGATTAAGAGACTGCAAGGTGAGGGTTATATTGTCGCAATGGCGGGAGACGGTATTAACGATGCGCCTGCTCTTGCTCAAGCCCATGTTGGAATAGCAATGGGAACTGGCACTGATGTGGCAATGGAAAGTGCTGGTGTGACTCTTGTCAAAGGTGATCTCCGTGGAATTGCAAGAGCTAGAGAAGTAAGTCAAATGACAATTAAAAATATTAAGCAAAACCTATTTTTTGCTTTCGTTTATAATGGACTTGGGGTGCCCGTAGCAGCGGGAGTGCTTTATCCCTTCCTGGGGGTGCTTTTAAGTCCGATGGTTGCCGCTGCGGCTATGAGCTTAAGTTCAGTGTCAGTGATTGGAAATGCTCTTAGATTAGGAAGGTCTCAGAAATGGAAAAGTTGATCTTTTTAATAGTGATTTTTCTAGCTGGTGAGCTTTCAGCTCATCAGGGAGAGAGTCATGGGAAAAAAGAGGAACAAGAAAAGCCTGTTAAACAAGATGTTCTTAATGAAATAGATCAATCCTATAGAGAAAATATTGCTTCAATATTTGAAAAAAAATGTATGGACTGCCACGGAGAACCTAAAAAGCTCCCCTGGTATCATGCGCTTCCTGTCGCTAAAAATATAATGGATGAGGATATGCGGGAGGCCAAGGAGCATTTGGATTTGCGAGGTGGCTTCCCCTTTAAAGGACATGGAACCCCTCTTGAAGACCTTGAGGCAATACAGGAAGTAGTTAGGAAAGATGAAATGCCGCCGTTTCGTTATAAAATTATGCACTGGTCCTCTCAACTCACGAATACAGAAAAGAAAGCCATCGAAGAATGGGTTGAGAGAGGAAAAATTCTTTTGGGAGATGAGGAAAAGTGAAGTTTTCAGTGCGAATGAGAAAGTGGCATAAGTGGTTAGCCTTGGTTATAGGTGTTCAGGTTTTCTTGTGGACAGCTAGTGGCCTATTTATGAGCTTTGTTCCTATAGAGACCGTTAGAAGTGAACACTTATTAAAAAAGTCTGAGGATCGACCTTTAGTTGTTTCTGAAAAATATGTTCAAATCTTGAAAGCTGTCGAGGCTTCAGGGTTGAATCAAGAAAATATCGGTGAAATAAAAATCAAGATGCTCCTTGAGAGACCCGTATATGAGGTCAAAGCCATGAGTGGCGAGTCTAAACTGATTGATGCTAAAACTGGCGAATTACTATCTCCTTTGAGTCAAAAATTAGCAGAAGAGATTGTAAGGTCTCGATATGCGGGAGATGCAAAGATTCTAAAGTCGACTCTTTTAGATCAACCAGTTAGTGAGTATCGCTCAACATATCCGGTATGGCGTATAGATTTTGAAGATAACGACCAGACTAGCTTTTATGTCTCTCCAAGTGATGGAAATTTAAAGGCAGTTAGAGGCAATATCTGGCGAGTTTACGACTTTTTATGGATGTTACATATTATGGATTATTCTGAGAGAGAAAATTTTAACCACTGGTGGCTTGTGATCGCAGCGTTCTTAGCAGTCAGTGTGACTTTAACTGGTTTTGTGTTATTCTTTTCCTCTTTCAGAAAGAAAGATTTTTTATTTTTTAAGTAAGGATTTGTAGTGAGCGATTATAAAGAGAGCAGTTTAACTTTAGGTGGTGCTGTTGCGATGGGCACTGGAGTTATGATTGGTGCTGGCATTTTTGCCTTAACTGGGCAGATTGCTGAGCTTGCAAAAGAGTGGTTTCCATTTGCTTTTTTGACCGCCGCCATAATAGCTAGTTTTAGTTCTTACTCTTATATAAAAATGTCCAATGCCTATCCATCTGCTGGTGGAATTGCAATGTATCTAAAAAAAGCTTACGGCAAATCAACGATGACAGGTGCTTGTGCTTTGTTGATGTATTTTTCTATGGTGATCAATGAAAGCTTAGTGGCGAGAACTTTTGGAACCTATACTCTTCAAGCTTTTGATGGATCTGGAAAAGACTGGCTAGTTCCCTTATTAGGAGTGAGTTTATTAGCTTTTGCTTTTTTAATAAACATTTTAGGTAATAAGTTTATTCAGACTTTTTCATATATCATGGCATTTATCAAAATTGGTGGGCTGGCCTTGCTCGCACTCGGTGGCCTTTGGGTTTCTGGCTTTACCTTTGAAAGTGTCTCTGTTGCTCCCGAAGATACTAATTTGATGGGATTCTTGGGAGCGACAGCGCTAGGGATACTTGCCTATAAGGGTTTCACAACGATCACAAATAGTGGTGGTGAAATCAAAAAGCCCCATAAGAATGTCAGCCGAGCCATAGTTATTTCTCTGATAATTTGTGTCGTCATTTATCTGTTAGTTTGTTTTGCTGTGGCTGGAAACCTCTCAATTGGGGAGATTATAAAAGCTAAGGATTACGTTCTTGCAGAAGCCGCAAGACCTGCCTACGGTCAGTGGGGGTTGTGGATTACAGTGGCTTTTGCGATAGCGGCGACGGCCTCTGGTGTTATTGCCAGTGTTTTTGCTGTGTCTAGGATGCTTGCGATGCTAACCGACATGAAGCTGGTGCCCCATAAACATTTCGGTATGCCAGGAGATATTCAAAAGCACACGCTTGTTTATACAATTGTCATAGCAATGGTTTTAACCGTTCTATTTGATCTTAGTCGAATCGCATCTTTGGGTGCGATTTTCTATATCATTATGGATATAGCAGTGCATTGGGGAGTTTTTAGATATTTAAGAAAAGAGGTCAAAGCAAATTCTCTCATTTTACTTTCAGCAATTGCGCTCGACTTATTAGTCCTCACTGCTTTTTTGGTGGTCAAGTTTCGAGAAGACCAGTTGGTTATTTGGTCTTCATTGGTTGGATTGGCATTTATATTCGTAGGAGAGAAATTCTTTTTGAGATATGGGAAAGAGGCGCTAACCGAAAGTGAATGAGGACCCATTTGAAGTAGACGAGGTGGAAATTTAGTAAAGTGAGCCCACCGTTTAATTGTAATGATCTTGTTGCGTATTTGTTGCATCCACTGATTTCAGAAAGACCTTTTGAAAAACAAATTGAGCTAAGTTACTGATTTTAGTTGGTGCCTCGGGGGAGAATCGAACTCCCACACCATTGCTGGTACCGGATTTTGAGTCCGGCGCGTCTACCA
>DKGG01000052.1:36291-36470 GCA_002453155.1 Bdellovibrionaceae bacterium UBA6776 | reverse complement strand
GGCGCGTCTACCAATTCCACCACCGAGGCGTGTTGCGTATTTGTTGCGTTCCTAATTTCCAGACATTTTCACCAAGTTCAATTAGAATCCTAATTACTTGAAATGTCTAATTTTCCCACCTTCTAAAAAACTCCTTTAAGCTTTGGACTCATTGTATTTTGAATCCAGCGCGTCTACCA
>DKGG01000052.1:0-35967 GCA_002453155.1 Bdellovibrionaceae bacterium UBA6776 | reverse complement strand
ATTTTGAATCCAGCGCGTCTACCAATTCCGCCACAAGGGCACACCGTTCAAAAGAGTCACCGAGTAAAACTTTAATTCCCGAAAAAAACAAGAAAATCTTTTCAGGATTGTGAGGTTGATGAACACTTCAGCAGTCTCCCGGTCTCCCTCCTAAAAGATAGCCCCTCAAAGCGGCCAAGGAAAAATGCTAATAAAAACAGCATCTTGGAGTCCTTTGAAAAGTCTTCAACGCCTCTGCCAAAGATCGGCACAGCGGTTGCTATTAAGAACCATGAACAAACACGACACACAAGAGTCAACTCACTAAAGGAGACGAACATGAAGTTTACTCAAATGGCTGCAGTGATTGCCGGCCTTACTTTAGCAATCACATCATTCAAAGGTTACGCGGAAACTGAAGTGGAAGGCGACTTTCAAGACGCCATCATTCAGGATTCTCAAGTGGAAACCAAAACCATCAACAAAAAGAAAGATGACAGCTCTCAGGGCGGAATCATCATTCTAAATACAAATTCCAACGACAACCAAAACGACAGCAAAGCGGACGTGGACACTGAGGTTGAAGTGGAAAGTGTTGCTGCAACAGATGTGGCCGCAACCAACGAAGCTTTGTCGCAAGCGGACTCTATGAGAAGTGCCCGTAAAAGTGCAGAAATCTCAACCGAGCAACGCATTGTTGAAAAGCTTGAGGCTTCTCGATTGGAAGACGAAAGACGTCGCGCAGATGTGCTTTTTGGAGACCGATTTGAAGCTTTGGACAGCAAAAAAGTCATTAAGAAAAAAGTGATCAAAGAAGTGGACGATGATGATTATGGTCAAGACGACAGTGTCATCGAAAAACAAGTGATCGTTAAAAAAGTTGTTAAGGAAGTTGAGCCCACTCCTGTTGTGGTTGCTCCGGCTCACTATCCTGTTCAACAGAACACGGTTGCGATCCATGATTCTTACCAAAAGGATGAAGGCCGTGCCTATATGGGAGTGGCTTTGGGTGGAATGTCTTACGACGCAGGCAACGTAGAATCCAAATACGCCGCCGGAGTGGTTCTTGGAACAGAATTGAACTCTCACTTTGCCGTGGAAGGTTCATTCCTTTACTCCAGCCACTTTGTAGACACTTTTTGGAAAACCGACATCTACAGCGAAGTGAATCAGTACGATTTCGGTTTAAATACAAAATATCGTTTCTTAACAGGTATGCTCAGACCTTACCTTGGATTGGGAGCTTCTTACATCTACAGAAACTACCAAGACCGAGTGATCAGTGCCTCTGGAAGCCGCATGTACTACAACGACGGTTACAACCAGTACACTGGCGAAGCCAACACTCACGCTGTGGATGGAAACATCATGGTGGGATTGGATGTTCAAGTGAGCAAAAGTTTTCTTCTTGGAGCTGAGTACAAGTATGCAAAGAACGTCTTTGTAAACAACAGCGAGCCTGTGTTTGCTCAAAAGTGGGCACAGCCTCAGTACGGTACTCCTCTTGAGGAGCTTGATCGATCTCAAGTTACAGTGAATGCGAAGTTCTTGTTCTAAGTTCGAGTTGTGTGAGTCTCTGTTCATCGATCGTGTGTCAAAGGGTCAGACCTTCACCCCAATGAGGTCTGGCCCTTTCTTTTTTTAAGGCCAGTGCGCTGGTTCTGTGGCAATATGATTCCATGTTTCGAAGTTCTTCCACCTTTTCCCTGATTTTCATTTTTTTCAGTCTTGCGCCCCTTTCCTCGGTCCATGGGGAATTGGTGTCCATGACGGTGGCCCGATCGAAGGATCACATTTTCACCAGTCGTGAGGTGCATATGCAGCACCTGCTTGAAATTTCCTTGCAAGGGGAGAAGCAGTTCGAAACTTTCTCTGAAGACTCTAAAAAGTTTTTTGGACAGGTGGAGAAAACATTGGTGGAACATTTGGTCTCTACCGAAGCGGCCCATTTTTCTTCCATGCGCTTGCTCCCTGAGGAAAAAGAAAAGGCTCGGAATCGCCTTTCTCCAGCCGTGTTTCAGTCGGCGGCCTGGAAGAAGTTGGCTCCGACCAAAGAAGAATGGGAAGAGGTGTTTTTTCGAAAGGTGCAGGCCAATAAATTTATTCAATTCCGGGCCCAGTCTTCGGTCATTCCTATTTCTGATTCGGAAGCACGGAAGTATTTCGACGAAAACCGTCTGAAATTTGGAAATTTGCCCTTCGGACAGTTTCAAGAGAATATAAAAATCTATTTGCGCAGATCCCAGGTTGAGCAGCGCCTCAAAGATTGGTATGACGTCCTTCGCTCAAAATACAAGGCAAGAAACTTACTTTCGGAAATTTGACATTGAGATATGCAGACATTTGACGATTACGGTGAAATAACGGTCCTAACCAAGAGTCATGGCCAACAGATTTGGGACGTCCTTCAGGAGGCTTATGGAAGTGCAGGATGCCCTGTGGGCGGCACTTGGAACAAGGAACTCTTGAAGCAAGAGTTGAAGCATGGCCAGGGAATTGGACTTATGGGGCCCAAGGGGCTAACGTCCTTTGTTCTTTACCGCCACTTTGATGAGCACCGGGAGATTACAGCCCTGGCCACTCATCCCAGCCGCCAAAAGAAGGGGGATATGCGCTATCTTCTGACTTATTTGATCGAGCGCCGAAGCCCCTCCGAAAGAATTTGGTTGGAGGTCCACGCCGAAAACACCCCTGCCCAGCACCTCTATAAGAATCTGGGCTTTGAAGAGGTGGGCCGCCGTCCCCGTTATTACCGGGATGGGGGAGACGCAGTCTTGTTCCACCTGGGCACTTTTTGAGCGAAGAAAGCCTTGATTTAACCCCCTGATTTTGTTAGACCTCTGAAAGAGTGAAGAGGGCAGAGAATGCCCTCTTTTTTTTGATCTTTTGTTTGGAGTTTGGGTGGCCTCAGGTCTGGTGGAAAAAATCAAAGCCCTCGCAGGGGAAATCGCCTTACGGGAATCCTGTCAATTATATGACTTGGAATTTGTCGATGGGGGTTCGCGAACCTTGCGGGTGTACATTGATAAAGACCCTGACGGAGCCAGCCTGGATGACTGTGTGAATGTTTCGCGCGCTTTGAACTTGGCCTTGGATGTGGAAGATCTCATTCCCGGTGGACGCTACGACTTGGAAGTTTCCACCCCCGGACTGGAAAGAAAGCTCACTGAAAAATGGCATTTCGAAAAGGCCATCGGCCGCTATGTTCAGGTGAAGTTTGAAGCTGAAGAAGACAAAAACAAAACGGTCAAAGGGGATTTGAAACAAGTGAGTGAAAACGCTCTTCTGGTGGAAGAGGGCTCCAAAAGTTTCGAAATACCTATGGATAAGATTTTAAAAGCGAAGACTTTATTTAAAGACACTAAAGGACAAAAGGGCGCTGCAAAGAAAAGCCCTGCTAAAAAGAAGAAGAGGTAAAGCAATCATGGCTGAAAATATGTTCTCTGAACTGGGTCGTATCATTGAGCAGGTTGGAAAAGACAAAGGGATTGATCGTCAGTTGGTGATTGATGCTGTTGTTCAGGGCATGCTGGTTGCCGCTCGCAAAAAATACGGAACTTACCGTGAGATTGAAGCCCAATACAATGAAGATGCGGGCGAAGTGGATCTTTATGAATTTAAAGAGGTCGTCAATGACGATGAATTTGTGGATGAAGAAGTTGAGATCAAACTTTCTGAGGCTTTAGAATTGGATCCTGAAGCGCAACTTCATGACTCCATTGGGATGAAATTGGACTCCAGTGACTTGGGCCGTATTGCGGCTCAAACGGCAAAGCAAATCATCACTCAAAAGGTGAGAGATGCGGAAAGAGACATTATCTTTTCGGAATTTGAACAGCGCAAAGGCGAGATCGCTTCTGGGATTGCCCGTCGAGTGGAAAGAGGCGCGATCGTTGTGGATTTGGGCCGAACCGAGGCTTACATTCCTCCTCGCGAGCAAATTCCTGGTGAAGCTTACAAACCCGGAGACCGTTTGCAAGGTTACATCGCAGATGTGAGACAGACCACTCGAGGTCCTCAAATCATCATGTCTCGAGCGGACAGCCGCTATCTGATTAAACTTTTTGAAGTGGAAGTTCCTGAAATTTACGATGGCATTGTGGAAGTTCTTGGAGCAGCACGTGAGCCTGGTCAAAGAGCAAAGATCGCCGTGCGCAGTAAAGACCCTGCCGTGGATCCTGTGGGAGCTTGCGTAGGAATGAAGGGAAGCCGTGTGCAAAACATCGTTCAAGAGCTTCGCGGAGAAAAAATCGATATCATTCACTACGATGAAGATCCTGCGCGTTTCGTATGTAATGCTTTGGCTCCAGCTGAAATTTCAAAGGTTTACTTGGACGAAGCCAACCGCGAAATGGAAGTGGTTGTTCCTGATTCTCAATTGAGTTTGGCCATTGGCCGAAAAGGTCAAAACGTTCGACTGGCGGCAAAGCTCTCTGGATGGAAGTTGGACATCATGTCTGATTCTGCTCAGGCTCAACAGAATGCTGAAGCGATTTTCAATTTGATGTTGATTCCTGGAATGAGCGAAACCATGGCTCAGAACATTTATCAGTCCGGATTTTCATCGTTCCAAGCCTTGGCCGAAGCGGCTGCAGAGTCTGTGATGATGATTCCTGGATATGATGATCCGGCAAAAGCTCAAAAATTGATTGATGATGCTAAAGCTCTTCTTGAATCCTACAAAGCTGAGGGGAAAGAGATTCCCACTGTTGCGGGCACACGAGGATCCAGTGAGGGTGGCGCAGCCAAAGAAGTTCAAGCTTCACAAGATGCAAAATCCCAAGCGGAAGAGCGGCTCAGAGAAGAATTGGCCCAACTCAACGCCCAGAAGGAGAATGAGTGAGCACCCAGAAAGTATTTGAATTTGCAAAGGAGATTGGCATAGAGACCATCGCCTTGATGGATAAGATCCGGGAGTGGCAACTTCCGGTGAAGAGCCATATGGCCACTCTTGACGACGATATGATGGAAGAGATCAAAAATCGTCTGGATGAAGAGACCAAGGCTCCTGCAACCAAGAAAAAAGCCACTTCAAAAAAAGCAGCTTCTAAGAAGGTTGCGAAAAAGAAGACCGCCACAAAAAAGACGGTGGCTAAGAAGGCGGTGACTAAGAAAGCCTCTTCGACAACATCCTCTTCGACCACGAAGAAAACCACTCGCAAAAAAGCGGGGGCTGTGATTCGCCGGAAAGCCGGTGAGGTGGAAGCAAAAGCACAAGAGGCCATGGAGCGTGTTCAAGAAGAAGCGGCAGACATCGTTTCGCCTGCTGCGGAAATGGAAGCTCAAGAGCCCACCCAAACCTTGGCTCCCGATGCACCTGTTGCAGCTTCGGAAGAGCGAGAAGCCGAAGCATCAGCTCCTCGTGAAGAGGCGCGCCCCGAAAGAAAGCCAAAAAACATTGTGGGACGCATGGATTTGGGCCGAGTGGCAAAAATCTCTGGGGATTCCAGTGGGTCTCGGGATCAAGGGGGAGGTTCTCCTCGAGTCGCCCGAACAAGCACGCGAAACATTCGAACAGGGTTTTTTACATCAGAACCTTCCATTCCTCAGGTTCAAGAGGAAGCGGATCGTTTTGAAAAAAAGAAGGAACGAGACAAAAAGAAACCGTCGACAACTCCCAAAGAAGGAGAAGAGGTTTCATTTACGGCCACAGAATTCCGCAAGCGCGAGGTGATTTTTCAACCGAAGAAAAAGAAACCTGCGGTACGTGGGGAATCCAAAAAGACTCAACTGACCACCCCAGCAGCGCACAAGCGTGTTGTGAAGGTTCCAGGACAAATGAGTTTGAATGATTTGGCCATGGCAGTTGGGGTGAAAGCGCCTCAATTGATGAAAAAGTTGATGCAAGAAGGTGTTGCCGCCAGCATGAACAGCACTTTGGATTTCGACACCATTGCTTTGATTGTGCCTGAATTTGGATGGGAGGCTCAAAACGTTCAAAAGACCGAAGATGATATCTTGAAAGATGCAATCTTTGGAAAATTGGATGCGGAGCCCATTAAACGTCCTCCCGTTGTGACCGTTATGGGTCACGTGGATCACGGAAAAACCTCGTTGTTGGATGCCATTCGTAGTGCGAAGGTGGCTGCCGGTGAGGCCGGTGGAATCACTCAGCACATTGGAGCTTACTCGGTTCGATTCGACTCTGGTGAAGCCATTACATTTATCGATACTCCCGGTCACGAAGCTTTTACAGCGATGAGAGCCCGTGGAGCTCAAGTGACTGATATCGCAATTATTGTTGTGGCGGCGGACGATGGAATGATGCCTCAGACCGAAGAGGCCATCAATCACGCCAAGGCGGCGGGAGTTCCTATCATTGTGGCCATCAACAAGATGGACAAGGCCGGAGCCAATCCCGATCGGGTGAAAAACCAATTGATGGAATTGGAATTGGTTCCTGAAGAGTACGGTGGAACAACCATTTACTGTCCAGTTTCGGCCATCAATGGCGACGGCGTGGAAAACCTTTTGGAGCAAATCAATTTGGTGGCTGAAGTTCAAGACTTGAAAGCCAACCCAGGGCGCTCTGCAAAAGGGGTTGTGATTGAAAGTCGTATGGAGAAGGGCCGAGGAAGTGTGGCGACACTTTTGGTTCAAGATGGAACCTTAAAAGTGGGAGACACTTTGGCAGCAGGAGTGGTTGTGGGTCGCATTCGATCCATGTCCGATGACAAAGGCGAGCAAATTAAAGAAGTGCTTCCCGGGTATCCTGCAGAAGTCTTGGGACTTCCCACACCTCCTATGGCGGGAGATCTTTTTGATGTGGTGAAGGATGAAAAAGCTGCAGAAGAGTTGGCCAATTTTAGAAGATCTAAAATTGAACAGGCCGAAACGCCGCACGCCAAAATGTCTTTGGAGCAACTGTTCTCAAAAGTAAAGTCTGGCGATGTGAAAGAGCTCTCTTTGGTTCTAAAAACAGATGTGGCTGGAAGTATGGAAGCCATCAAAGAGATGCTGCCTAAAATTGGAAATGAAGAAGTGAAAGTGAAGGTCATTCACTCTGCGGTGGGTGGAGTCACAGAGAGTGACGTTTTGTTGGCATCAACGGCCAATGGGTTGATCATCGGTTTTAACGTTCGCCCGGATTCTGGGGCCACTCGCATGGCCAAAGAAAAAGGTGTGGAAATTAAGACTTACTCCATCATTTATGAATTGATGGATGACTTGAAAAAGGCGCTTTCAGGACTTCTCACTCCGGATGTTGTGGAAAAAGCTCAAGGTTCTGCCGAAGTGCGTGAAACCTTCAGTGTTCCAAAGATCGGCATGATTGCGGGATGTTTTGTGACGGATGGCAAGATCAACCGAAACGACATGTTGCGCTTGGTTCGTGATGGCAAGGTCATTTACGAAGGTAAGGTTTCCAGCTTGAAACGTTTCAAAGATGACGTCAAAGAAGTGGCCACAGGTTTTGAATGTGGGATCGGAATTGAAAATTTCAATGACATCAAGGTGGGCGATGTGATCGAAGCCTTTGTCAAAGAGGAAGTTCAAAGAGAGCTTTAATGACAGAGTCTCATCGTGTTGCACGCATCGAGCGTGAACTGTACCAACTCGTTTCTGAGTTTTTGCAATACCAAATGCCGGAAGTTCTTCCGGCATTTGTCTCTGTGACGGCCACAGAAGTCTCACCCGATTTAAAACACGGACGGGTTTATTTTCGTCTGGTTGGGGACAAGGAGACCTGTGCCGAAACCGAAGCTGCGCTTTCAGAATATCGCAAAGATTTTCAGAACCATGTGGCAAAGAATCTGAAAACAAAATTTTGTCCCGTGTTGAAGTTTCTTTTTGGACGGGTGGATCAATTGGATCCCGTAGACGAAATGCTGATGAATCTTAAAAAAGGCCGTAAATCATGAAGCACGGTTTGCTTTTGATCGACAAGCCCTCAGGCATGACCAGTCATGACGTGGTTCAAAAAGTGCGAAGGATTCTGAATCAAAAATCTGTGGGACACATTGGAACCTTAGATCCCTTGGCCTCCGGCCTTCTTGGGGTCGTGCTTGGAGAGGCCACCAAGTTGGCTCAATGGCTTCAAGTGGCCGACAAGACCTATCTTGCAGACATTAAACTGGGCGAAACCACCACCACTTTGGACAGCGATGGAGATGTGGTCGAAAGCAAAGCCGTGGAAGTCTCTAGAGAACGGGTAGAGGAGCAAGTTTCTCAGCTGAACGGGGATTTTGATTGGCCCATCCCCTTTTTCTCGGCCAAAAAAGTGGGCGGGGAAGAGCTTTACAAAAAGGCTTACCGGGGGGAAGCGGTTCCGGATCTTCCTCTAAAAAAAATGAGTTTTTTCGACGTGTCCTTGCGTGAGTACGAAAAACCCCATGTCCAAGTGAAGCTGTCTTGTGAAAAGGGCGGATTTATTCGAACCTGGGCCGATCAAATGGGCAAAGCGCTGGGTGTGGGGGCTCACTTGACAGGGCTTCGTCGCCTGCGGGTCGGGCGTTTTGAGATTTCTCAAGCCTGCGATCTGAAGGATTTGGAAGAGGGGCGATTTGAGCCGGCATTCTTTGGCTTTTCAGAGCTGGTGAGAGATTGGAAGACCGTCCGGGTGAATTCCAAAGAGGAAAAGCTCATGGAAAACGGTCAGGTTCCCTTTGATCTTCAAGCCCGATTGATTCCGGAGCAAAAAGAAGTCCTTCGCAGTGGCCAGGAGCAGGGCGTTCGCGTCTGCAACAGTGAAGGTCAGCTGAGAGCGCTTCTGATGATTCGCCCTGGACAAGGGATTAAAATTCTTCGGGTTTTCAAGCTTGACCCCGATGCATTCAGTCATTAACTTCGTTGGAGCTCGAAGAAGCGACAGCCAGACGCTCTAAGGGTTTTTAGGAGGTATATACAATGGCATTAGGAAAAGAAATCAAAGAAGAATTGGTTAAAAAATTCAAACGCTCAGAGTTGGACACTGGGTCCCCTGAAGTTCAGGTCTCTATCATGACCACTCGAATCACCGAACTGACCGAGCATTTCAAGAAAAACAAAAACGACAAGCACTCTCAAAGAGGTTTGATCCGTTTGGTAAACCGTCGTCGTAAACTTTTGGATTACTTGAAAAAGAACGACTTGGGTCGCTACCAAACTTTGATTGGTGAACTTGGAATTCGTAAGTAATATTTTTGAGAAAAAATTAAATAAAGAAAAGAAACAAAAAATAAATCAAAGGCAGGCCGCATGAAGCAAACAGTCTCGACCAACCTGGGAGGGCGAAGCCTTACCATTGAAACCGGAAGAATGGCCAAACAGGCAGATGGATCCGTGGTTGTATCCTCTGGGAACAACATGGTGCTCGTCACCGTGGTTTCCTCCAAGAGGCCCTCACAATTGGACTTCTTCCCACTCACGGTAGAGTATCAAGAAAAATTTTATGCCACCGGAAAAATCCCCGGTGGTTACTTTAAACGCGAAGGACGTCCCACAACAAACGCGACATTGACGGCGCGTTTGATCGATCGTCCCATTCGCCCTTGTTTCCCCGAAGGTTACCGTCATGACACTCAAGTGGTTGCAACCACATTGAGCTACGATGGAAGCTTTCCCATTGAAGTGTTGGCGAGCCTTGGGGCATCTGCCGCTCTTCAATTGAGTGACATTCCTTTCAATGGCCCCACCGCAGCGGTGCAGGTGGCCAGAGTCAACGGACAGTTGGTTGCAAACCCTTCCGCTGCAGATCTTGAAAAAGCAGACATGGACATTATGGTTGCGGGAACTCGCAATGGAATCTTGATGGTGGAAGGGGAATGTCAATTCCTTACTGAAGCTCAAGTTCTTGAAGCTTTGAAGTTTGCTCACGAATCCATGATGCCTTTGTTGGACCTTCAACAAGAATTGGTTCAAAAAGCAGGTGCGAAAACCAAGCGTGAATTTACTCCTGCGAAGATTGATGCCGAGTTTGAAAAGTTGGCCATCGATTTTCTACAGCCAAAAATCAGCGAAGCTCTTCGCAACCGGGACAAAATGGCCCGCTACGAAGCTTACCGCACGGCTCAGTTGCAAGCGGAAGAAAATCTTTTGGGCTCTATCGAAGATGAAGGCTTAAAGTCACAACGCTTGAAAGAAATTGGCAGCGTGGTTGAAGATTTGAAATACAAACTCAGCCGGGAATTGGTTCTTAAAGACAAAGTCCGTATTGATGGCCGTTCGACCACGGACATCCGTCAAATCGACTGTGAAGTGGCGCTTCTTCCAAGAGCACACGGATCCGGTCTTTTCACTCGCGGTGAAACTCAGGTTCTAGGCACAGTAACTTTGGGTACCGGTGATGATGAGCAGATGATTGATGACTTGGCGGGATTGACCAAGAAAAAGTTCATGCTTCATTACAACTTCCCTCCATTTTCTGTGGGTGAAACCGGTCGATTGGGTGGCGGAAGCCGTCGTGAAATCGGGCACGGATTTTTGGCAGAAAGAGCTGTGAAAGCGATCTTGCCTGATTTTGAAAAGTTCCCTTACACCATTCGAATTGTTTCCGAGGTTTTGGAATCCAATGGATCCAGCTCTATGGGAACGGTTTGTTCTGGAACTTTGGCCCTTCTGGATGCGGGTGTTCCTATCAAAGGGAACGTTGCGGGGATTGCCATGGGATTGATCAAAGAAGGCGATGACTACGCCGTTCTTTCTGACATTTTGGGTGATGAAGATCACTTGGGTGACATGGATTTCAAAGTTGCTGGAACTCGCGAAGGGATCACTTCTCTTCAAATGGATATTAAAATTGATTCCATCAGTTTTGACATTATGGAGCAGGCCTTGAAGCAGGCCCATGACGGTCGAAACTACATCCTTGGAAAAATGGAATCTGTGATTTCAGTTCCTCGCGGAGAAATTTCTCAGTTCGCTCCACGCATCCAGTCCATCAAAATCAAACCTGAAAAGGTGAGAGAAGTGATTGGTGCTGGCGGTAAAGTGATCAAAGGGATCATCGAAGAAACCGGTGTGAAAATTGACATCGAAGACGATGGAACCATTCACATTGCAAGTGCGGACCCAGCAGCAGCAGACAAAGCCATTCAGATCATTGAGGGCATTTGTGCAGAAGCGGAAGTGGGCAGAACCTACAAAGGGAAAGTGATGAAGATCACAGACTTTGGAGCTTTTGTTGAGATTCTTCCGAACACCAGCGGCTTGCTTCACATTTCAGAGATTGCTCATGATCGCATCCGCAGCGTGTCCGATGTTCTTCACGAAGGTGATGACGTGGATGTGAAGGTGTTGGATGTGGACCGCGCAGGACGAATCAAGCTTTCTCGCAAAGCTTTGCTTGATCGCCCTGAGGCCAACTAAAATTCATGGATAAATTAGGTCGGGTTTATAATTACGAACCCAGCTTTAAAAAGACCACCTTGGACAATGGAGTTCGGGTGGTCACCGAGGCACACCCCGGTTTTAGGTCCACATCTGTGGGCCTTTTTGTTGATTTGGGGACTCGTGATGAGCCTGAAAACTTAGTGGGCGCCACACACTTTGTGGAGCACTTGGTTTTTAAAGGTACAGAGAAGCGCTCGGCCTTTGAAATTGCCGAGAGCTTGGAGCTGGTGGGCGGAGATCTAAATGCCTACACCACTCGTGAGTTGACCTGTTTTCATGCTCACTCTTTGAAGGAAGATCTTCCCCTTTCCGTGGACATTCTTTGTGATCTGGTGACCAACGCTCTTTTTGATCCAGAAGAGTTCGAGCGCGAACGGCAGGTGATCTTGCAAGAGATCGATATGTCCAAGGACGACTTGGAAGAGTTTATTTTGGATCGCTATTTTGAAAAGGCCTTTGCGGGGCATCCTTTAAGTCGTTGGATCACGGGGACAAAAACTAGTTTGATGGGCATCGATCGTGATGCACTTTTTGACTATTACAAAAAGAACTACTGTGGCTCTCGCATTGTTTTGGCGGCCGCAGGATCCGTGGACCACGATGAAATCGTTGAGGTGGCTCAGAAGGCTCTGGGATCTCTCCCAAAGGGTGAACCCATGAACCGTCAAGGACGTCCCACCATAGAGACATTCACTCATTTTGAGCCTCGAAATTCCGAACAGGTGCATTTGTTGTATGGCTTGCCCTCAGCCCCTTTTGTGGACAAAGAGCGCTTTGATGCTTTTATTTTTAACAACATCATTGGTGGAGGCGTGACCTCACGTCTGTACCAAAAGGTTCGGGAAAAGGGCGGTTTGGTTTACTCCATCTACTCTTATCTTCAAACCATGGTGGAGCACGGTTTGCTTTTGATCTATGCAGGAGCGTCGGAGGCCACCCATATGGAAGTGGCTCAGTTGATTCAAAATGAATTGAAAGAAATTGGTTCAAAGCCTCCTTCCGAAGAGGAAGTGGAAAGCTTCAAGCGTCAGCTGAAGGGTCAGATTTTGCTGGGTGCCGATGACATGGAAAATCGCATGAACTCCATTGGAGTGAATGAGCATGTCTTTGGAGAGTATCGCCCGGTGGAAATGATCATTGATGAGATTTCCCAAGTGAATGCGGTTTCTGTGGATGCTTACATTCAGAAGTATGTCAGAAACCAAAAACTGTCTTTACTGATGATGGGAGATCTTCCAGAATCTTCAGCAAAAGATTTGGCCAATTGATATTTTTCGGAGGTTAGAAAATGGATGCCACTCAGTTGAAAGAAACTTTGAAATTGTTCGCAAAACAAGCCGAAGCCTTGGTGGAGCAAAAGCTGGGAGACCGCTCGCAGATTGAAAATCAAGTGCGAGGGGTGGTTAAGAATTTGGAGAACTCTCTGCAATCTTTCATGCAGCAAAAAGAGGCTGGAAACAGATCCTCAGCAGTGGCTTTAAAAGTAAAAGCCCTTGAGAATTTCCAAGGAGACTTTCCTGCTTATGAATCTGAATTGGCCTCGGGGTTTGATGTCCGAGCACAATTGCCCGAGCCTGTGGTTTTGGAACCTGGGCACAGATCTTTGATCCCCACGGGATTGAGTTTCGAAATTCCAAAAGGTTATGAGATTCAAGCCCGTCCACGTTCGGGTTTGGCCATCAAAAAAGGATTGAGCCTGGTAAATTCTCCCGGAACCATCGATGCCGATTACCGAGGAGAAGTGAAAATCATTTTGATCAATTTGGGAACGGAAGCCGTCACCATTGAAAAAGGCGAGCGCATTGCTCAATTGGTTTTGTGCCCCGTGGTTCAAGCGCAATTTGTCAAAGTGGATGCCTTGGGCGAGACGGTTCGCGGTGAAGGCGGATTCGGCTCCACCGGCGTTTAGAACTCCATTTCAAATCTATAAGGGAGATCAGTCCGCGGATTCAAGTCCGCGGAGCTCTTGTTCCAAGATGTCTAAGGACTCTGGTGTGGCTCGAATTTTCATTTCTTTGTCGGGGTGATGGAAGCGAACCATTTGAAACACAAAAACGCCCACATAAATGGTGACTAACGATCCCATCAAAATCCGAAGTTTCAATTCATTCAAATGAAGGTTTTCTCGAAAGCCCACATAAAGCAATACCGCACTGGCCAGCATCCCAATGTGACCCACCAAAGGAATGATAGACGCGGCAATGTTTAAAACCAAAACGGGAATGGATGCAAAGAGCATGTGAGTGACAATAAAGCGAAAAGAAATCTGCCGTTTAAAGAGAATCAAAAAGGTGTAGTAAAAAAAACCAGATAAAATGGCATTCACAAGCAGCGCTGAAATGGGTGCAATAAACACAGAAGTAACCATGTGAACCAGACTGCGAGTTAGAACAGCTCCCAGCAACCCTGTGACCAATCCCAAAGAAGCTTGAAGGGCAATGAGGATGGGCCAATCCCAATCGGGGAGATCTCTCATTCCTTGAATGGGGTTTTTCAAAAAGCGTGGCAGTGCAAAAAGAGCCTGTAAAAAGACCTCTTTGAAATGTTGCAAAGTCATAGTTGAGAAGGTCATGGCCTATTGGAACACTCAGTCAACTCTCGGGCAAGGCCTAAAATACCGCATTCACTTTGAAGTGAACATCCACAGAGTTTTGATCCAAGGACTCTCTGGAAAGCGAAGTTCTGTAACTGAGATCTGGCCCTAAGAAGAGGCTGCGACCGAACTGTCTTCCCACTCCCAATAAAAAAAGTGCGGAAGGTGAAGAGTCTTGTTTGTGAATGCTTTGTCCAGACGAATCTCTGGAAGAAACGTCCAAGTAGCGCGCCATTAAGCCTGTGCCCACTCGAAATCGAGTTCCATGGGAAAGTCTTTTGGAGTGAACCAATCGCAATTCAAAATCACGAGCTTGAGCTTTTGTGGTCTTGGACAAAGATTCAGAGGTGAAGTTTCGAAAGGTTCCTTCTGCTTGAATTTCGGGATGAAACAAATCGATTCCGAATTGGAGAGACACACCTTTTAAGAGACCAGAAGCGGCGTAGTTGGGGTCACCCACCAAATTGATATAAGAAAAGGAAGCGCCCACACCGGCTTGGATTTGAATGTCATCCATGTTGTAGCCCTCTTCCGAAGGGGCTGCCGGAATTTCTTGAGCATTGGAGCGAAGGCCGCGAACAATCTCATCCCAATGGGTAAAGGATTCGGAATCTTCCTCGGCAAAAGCCGGAGAGGCTGCAAAAAAAACCAATGTGGCGGCGAGGAAAGTCTTGAGGCCCTGGAACTTCGAGTTCATCCTAAACTCCTTTGTGGATCAGGTTCTCGTCTAGGATATCAAAAACTCGTCTTTCACTTGTAGGAATTTTCGCTAAAATAAAAGAATGGGCTTATCTTCACTCATCTTTCGTCCAGCTAAGGAGCACGGTTTCTGCGCATTCTGTCGCGCAGAAAGAAAGTATCCTTCCAAAAAGCATCTGACCGTTCTAGATGTTTTTGCCGCAATTGTTTTGAGTTTGGTGGTGGGTGGAGCCATTTGGGAAATGTTCGACCCTAGAAGTTTTGTTCTGTTTACCTTTGCCATCGGAAGTGGAGAGGTTTTTATTTTTCTTCGTTGGCGCCACCATATGGTGTGCCGCTATTGTGGGTTTGATCCTGTACTTTACAATGTTTCTCCCAACCGAGCTCGAGAGAAGGTTCGTCAGTTTTACGAGGATAAAATTAAGAGTCCTAATTTTATCCTTTCCAAAAGCCCCCTTCTTGAAGTCTATCGAAGTCAGTTGGAGCGAGAGCGGGTGCTTCGAAAAATCGAGTATGTCAAGGGGCGTCAACAGGGCGGATTGGTGCCTCGAGAAGCTTCAAAATTAAACCCCACATCCAGCTCTTCAACGCCTTCGCTTTGACTGCACTCGCAAATATGATAGCGTCCTTCACAGATGAAAACCTTGGTTGTTGTTCCCACCTACAATGAGCGTGAAAATATAACGAATTTTATGGATCGGTTCTTGGCAGAAGTGCCAGAGGCAGATCTGTTGGTTGTGGATGATTCTTCTCCAGACGGCACCTTCCAATTGGTGGAGGAGCGTTCTCAAAAAGATTCTCGTGTTCACTTGCTTCTTCGAACGGCGAAAGAGGGATTGGGGCGCGCTTACATTGCGGGCTTTCGTTGGGCACTTGAAAAAAACTATGACGTGATTGTTCAGATGGATGCGGATTTTTCCCATCGCTTTGAGGATCTCAATCGCATGTTGGAAGAGATTCAAAATTATGATGTGTGTTTGGGATCTCGCTGGGTGAGTGGGGGTGGAACTCTCAATTGGGGTTTGAGCCGTAAAATCATTTCCCGTGGGGGCAGTTTTTATTCGCGAAGAATTTTGGGATTTCCCATCCGAGATTGGACCGGAGGATTCAATGCGTGGAAGGCGGAAGTCTTGCGCGCCATCGATTTTGAGAGCTTAGTCTCTGAGGGTTACAGTTTTCAAATTGAGCTGAAGTATCGCGCCTTGAAAAAAGGCTTTCGCTTAAAGGAAGTTCCTATTCTTTTTGAAGACCGTCGGGTGGGGCAATCTAAAATGTCCTCTCGAATTATGATTGAAGCCTTACTTTCCGTCTGGAAGTTTCGACTTTGGAGGGCATAAAAATGCCGATCCTGATTGCCTGTCTGACACTGTTTTCATCTTTTGTCTTCTGCAGTCCAAATGCGGAAGCAAAAATCAAAGCGCGTAGAGCGGTGGTTTCCATTGATGGTGCTGCGGTTTATGCCAAACCGGATTTTGATTCCGAAGTGATCACTTACTTGAGCGTGCAAGAGCCAGTGATTGCCAGTGTAAAAACATTTTCTGGACGCGGGGGCTTGGGGCTCTTCTTTGCGGTGAAAGCCAAAGGGGGAGTGAAGGGCTTTATTGCCGACACGGATCTGGTGGATGCCTCAAGCCGCAAACCCATCAGTCCATTGCTCAAAGAAAAAGAAACTGCACCCTTGGCGCTACCACCCAAAGAGGAAAAGCCAAACACCATTGAGCATAGCATTCCAGAGGACTTAGGGTCCGACGGATTTGGCGCCGAGGAGCCCTTGTATTTTCGTCGTCATTTGGGCGGTGTTGTGGGGCGCAGAAACTACAACATTCAGTACCAAGGAAGCACCTACCTTTCGGATCTGACTTTTTTTGGATTTCGAAGCACGGGACCGGGAACTTTGTTTGATGGACCCCCTTTGGACTTTAACTTGGCGGTGTCTTTGGATTCCCCCAGTTACTACACGGAATTTGCACAAAACAAACCCAGTGGATTTTTGATCTTTTCTGATTTGGGCCTGCAGCTTCCATTTTGGGAAGATCCTAAGCAGATTGTTTATTACTCTTTGGGTCTGGAAGTGACCTATTCTCGCTACAAAGTTCAAATCAATGACCAGTTTACCGACACCAGTGAATTTCGATTCGGTGGAGAGTTGGGGTTGGGATACGGACACAAATTGTTTGGCAAAGATTTGATCCGCTTGGATTACAAATATCATTTTGGAAAATTTCAGAATCGAAGTTATTGGCTGTCCTACTTGGTGGAGTACCCTTAATGATTGAAGTCTTAGACTCTGCAGTGATCGATAAAATTGCGGCAGGGGAAGTTCTGGAGCGACCGGCACAACTGGTGAAAGAGCTGGTCGAGAACTCTTTGGACGCCGGTGCTACAGAAGTTGAGGTGGAAGTTTCCGAGGGTGGCCGTGGACTTGTGGTCAAAGACAATGGGGGCGGAATTCCAGAAGGACAGCTGGAGGTGGCGTTAAAAAGGCATGCCACCAGCAAAATCCGCCAGGTGGAAGATCTCTTTCGTTTAAGTTCTTTTGGCTTTCGAGGAGAGGCTCTTTCCAGTGCAGCTTCGGTCAGTGAGTTGACTTTAAAAAGCCGTGTTCCGGAATCTCCCATCGGCTATCGCATCGAATCTCAATTTGGAAATGTCTCAGAACCTTTGGAAGTCTCCTCTTCCGTGGGATCTGAAGTGTCTGTGTCTAAACTTTTTGAAAACGTTCCCGCACGGCTAAAATTTTTGAAATCCAATGCTTCGGAATGGAATCAAATCAAGCAGGTCGTAAAATCTTTTGGCCTTTCTCGACCGGATGTTTCGTTCAAGCTTTCGAAGGAAGGTGAGCTTCAGTTTTTTTGGCCTCAGAATCAGGATCCTCGCATCCGCGCGCAAGAGATTTTAGGGGTGGAGGATCTTTATGAAGCTTCAGGTTCGGAAAATCATATCGATGTTCGAGCCTACTACGGAGCACCCAACAAAACTTTAAGGCAAAACCGTGGTCTTTGGCTTTTTGTTCAAGGACGTTTTGTTCAGGACCGTGCCATGGGAGCGGCCGTGATGGAGGCCTATCGAAATCTATTGATGCACGGAGAATATCCCCACTGCGTTTTGTTTTTAAATTTGCCTGCGGACCAGGTGGATGTAAACGTTCATCCGACCAAGTCTCAGGTTCGGTTTGCAGACTCTTCAAAGGTTTTTCGTGCTGTGGTTCATGTCCTCAGAGAGGCCTTGCAAAAAACGCCCTGGCTGGAGGTTCAACGACAACAGCGAGTAGAGAAGTTGGAATTGGAATTCTCTCAGGAAGAAGTGCAAGTTCCTGACGCTCATTCTCAGATGACATTTTTGGATCGAGAACTCAAAAGAACTCGGCTTCAGAACAAAGAATTCAAATTGAAAGACAGTGGAAGTCGCGTCCAATTGGAAGACCTTCAGCGCGCTCGAGATTTGGAAATTCCTGTTGAGGAAGAGACCTCCCCTTCGCAAACGGTGCGTTTTCGTTGGTCCGATTTGCAGGTTTTGGGGCAAATGGCTCAAACTTATATTTTGGCGCAAACCGATGATGAATTTTATATGGTGGATCAGCATGCCGCCCATGAACGGGTGGTGTTCGAACGTCTTATGAAGAACTTTAAAGAGGGAAAGATTCCTCAACAAAGTTTTTTACTTCCCTTGAGTTTGGATTTTCCCCAAGAAGACGTGGAGAATCTTTTGGCTGCAAAAGAGGATTTGGAAAAGATGGGAGTTTGCGTGGAGCAGGCTGGCCCTCAGACATTGGCCGTCACATCCATTCCCGAAGTGATCAAGGAATCCGGCGTGGTTCGAGCTTTAGAACTCTTTGCGGAACAACTCTCTCGGGAATCGGGAAGCTTTGCGGTAGAGAGAGCCATTGCAGATATTTTTGCCTCCATGAGTTGTCACAGTGTGGTTCGAGCCGGGCAGGCTCTTTCGAAGGAAGAGATGGTTTCGCTTTTGGAACAAATGGATGAGTTTCCATTTTCGAGCTTTTGTCCCCATGGTCGACCTGTGTATGTGAAAAAGAGTTTTGCACAAATTGACCGTGAGTTTGGGCGCACTCTGTGAGTCATCCCTGTATTTTTATTCAAGGTCCCACCGCCACCGGAAAATCCCAATTGGCCATGGATTTAGCGTCTATCATGGGCGCTTCAATTCTAAACGCCGACAGCATTCAGCTGTATGAAGGCTTGCAAATTGGCTCGGCCGCTCCCTCTAAGGACGAAAAAGAAAAGGTTCCTCATCATTTGTTTCAAGTGATTCCCAAAGGAGAAACTTGGACGGCTTCTCAATATGAGCAAACCGCTTGGGAACTTCTTCAAAAGGAGCTGGTTTTGCGGCCGGTCCTGGTTGTGGGAGGGTCTGGATTTTACTTCAGTGCCCTGGAAAAAGGCATGGGGGACTCGAAGCCCGAAGATCCAGGTGTTCGCGCACAACTGGAAGAAGATTTAAAAACTCGGGGTGCAGACCAATTGCACAAAGAACTTTCAGAGTGTGATCCGGAGGCTGCTGCAAAAATTCACCCCCAAGATCATTACCGTCTTTTGAGGTCTTTGGGTTACTTCCGAACCTATGGACGAAAAATGAGCGAAGATCAAAAACTCAAAAGTGTTCGTGAGTGGCCAGGTCCTTTGATCAAGGTGGGCTTTTGGGCCACTCGAGAACAGCTGGAGCCTGTGGTTCGTGCGCGGGTGGAAAAGATGAACGCTCTTGGTTTTGAAAAAGAAGTGGAAAGCCTTTTGAAGGAGGGCCTTGAGTCGTGGTGGCCTCTTCAAAGTGTGGGTTATAAAGAATGGGTTGAGGTTCTTCAAGGAGATCTTTCGCGAGACTCTGTGGTGGACGCCATTGTGAAATCCACGCTTTACCTGGCCAAACGACAGAAGACTTGGTTTCAACGGGACAAAGATCTCAAATGGTTTTCCATGGATCAAAAAGATCAGGCCTTTAATTGGGTGTTGGAAGAATGTGGTCTTGACCTGAAAGCTAGAAAGCTTAAGGATGAGGGGCAATCATGAAAAGCATGACAGGGTTTGGCTCCTCAAATTTTCAAGTTCAAGGCATCTCATCCCAGGTGACGGTGCGCACGGTGAATGGACGCTACCTTGAGGTTCGCACCCACTTGCCCAAAGAGCTTCAAATCCTAGAACCCGATTTAAAATCCTTGGCAAAGAAAAGTTTCTTGCGTGGAACCGTTGATATTTCTTTGCAATTCTCAAGCAGTGAAAATTTATCAAAGATCAATGTGGGCTATGATGAAGTCGTGGCCAAGGCTTGGGTGAAGCAAGTCAAAGAAATGAAGTCCAAATTGAAATTGGACGGAGACTTGGATGTAAAAACTCTGTTGGCTTTGCCTGGAGTGACGGTCACCGCAAAAACTTCCAAATTGACGGGGCAGGAAAAGGCCTTTCTCTCGGGAGCCACCAAAGCCTTTGATCAATGTGTCAGCCATCGTAAAAAAGAAGGCCTGGCTTTGAAGAAATTGATCCTGGGGCACCTTTCTCAGTTGGAAAAACTCTGCAAGAAGATCTCTCAAGAGCAAAAGAAGCTCGAGAAAAAGCTGAGCAAAGAGTTAAAGGACGTCGTCCAGCATGAAGTGACCGCAGAAGGGCGCGCCCTTTTGGAGGTGAAGACTTCAGACACTTTAGAAAAAATCAATGTGGAAGAAGAATTGAGCCGATTGGGAGAGCACATTAAGTCCGTGAAGGCTCTTTGTCAGGTGGGGGGTCCCAGCGGGCGCAAAATGGATTTTTTTGCTCAGGAATTTTTGCGAGAAATGAACACAGTGGGTTCGAAGAGTGGCTCTTCTCAAATCACTTCTTTGGTGGTTGAAGGCAAGTCCGCCATCGAGTCTTTTCGGGAACAGGTGCAGAATATAGAATGAAACACCCCATGATTGTTCTTATAGGCCCCAGTGCCGTTGGAAAATCGAGCTTTTTGGATCGGGCACTGAGTGAGTCTGAGCTCAATTTGTATGATGTGGTCACCTACACCTCTCGGGCCATGAGGCCTGGAGAAAAGGATGGAGTTCACTACCACTTCGTCTCTCAGGAGAAATTCGAACAGCTCAAAGAAGGGGACTTCTTTGTGGAATGGGCGTTGGTGCACGGGAACTACTATGGAACGCCCAAGGATCAAATCCGTGAAGCATGGGGCCGAGGGCAGACTGTGATCATGGACATTGATGTTCAAGGGGCCCAAAGCGTGAAGCGTCTTTATCCTCAGGCCATTTCGGTCTTTTTGATGCCGCCTTCGGTAGACGAGCTGCGTCAGAGACTCATCAAGAGAGGTCCGGCCGGTGACCTGGAGCTGCGCTTAGAAAATGCTCAGAGAGAAATGGCCCTGGCCGATCACTTTGATCATGTGATCATCAATGATGAGTTTGAGGCGGCTTACAAAGAGTTTCGAAAAATTGTTGAAAAAGCCTCGCAAAATCAATAGTGTAGGTCCTTGGTCTTAAAGTAGGACTTAAGTGCATATAAGGAGAGAGCCATGGCTCGTGTGACGGTCGAAGATTGTTTGGAACATGTACATAATCGTTTTTCATTGGTTTTGCTTGTGGCAAAAAGAGCCAAGCAAATGTTGAAGGGTGACGCCTGCGTGGCTCCTGGAAAGAACAACAAATTCGTGGTCAATGCACTTCGAGAAGTGGCTGCAGGAAAGACCACTTTCGACACCAGCAACCCTGAGGGCTTATCTTTTGAGCAGCAAGTGGAGAGAGATCTTCAAGGTCGCGAGTCTTAAAAAAACCTGTGAGTCACTCTATGGTTCTTGGTCGGTTTTTCCGATAGGATCTAATGATGAGTGACTCTTTGGCTGTGAAAAGCCCAGCTGAAATTCAAACCATTGACGATCTGATTGAGTCCGTCCGCACCTACTATCCCAATGCGGACTTTGAATTCTTAAAAAAAGCCTACACCTTTTCAGAAAAAGCCCACGAAGGACAAATTCGTCGTTCGGGTGAACCTTACATTTCTCATCCTCTGGGCGTTGCTGGAATTCTTGCCGAATTGAAATTGGATTTGGAAACCATTGCCACAGGTCTGCTTCATGACACTGTGGAGGACACCGACGTTACTCTTGCAGATATCAAAAAGAATTTTGGAGAAACCACCGCTCGCTTGGTGGATGGAGTGACCAAAATTTCTTTGATGAAATTTCGAAACACCCACGAAAAGCAGGGTGAAAACATTCGCAAAATGATTGTGGCCATGGGGAAAGATGTGCGCGTGGTTTTGGTCAAACTGGCCGACCGTCTTCACAACATGCGCACCTTGAATCACATGTCCCCCGAAAAACAAATGCGAATTGCTCAAGAGACTTTAGACATTTATGCGCCTTTGGCGTCTCGTTTAGGGATCAATACCGTAAAGACCGAGTTGGAAGATCTGAGTTTTCGCTACGGGTTCCCGGAGTCTTACTACTCCTTGGTTCAGAAGGTTTCGAAAAAGAAAAAAGAACGAGAAAAATACATTGAAGATGTAAAGCGCTTACTGACTCAAGAGTTGCAAAAGCGCTCTCAAGTGAAGTTTGAAATTCAAGGTCGCCCCAAGCACTTTTGGTCCATTTATCGAAAGATGCGAAACCAGGGCATTGAGTACGAACAAATTTATGACGTCTTGGCCTTTCGAATTTGCGTGAACAGTGTTTCGGAATGTTATGAAGTTTTGGGAATTGTTCACTCCTTGTTTCGTCCCATTCCCGGTCGATTCAAAGACTTTATCGCCATGCCTAAAAACAACAATTATCAAAGTCTTCACACCACGGTGATTGGACCTCAGGCCGAGCGCATTGAAATTCAAATCCGCACCCATGAAATGCATTTGATTGCAGAAAAGGGGATTGCGGCGCACTGGCAGTACAAAGAGGGTGGAGATCACTCTTTGGCAGATGAGTCCACTTTGGAAAAATTCAATTGGCTTCGAGAATTGGTCAGCCTTCACCAGCAGACTTCAAGCTCTGATGAGTTTTTGGAAAACGTCAAAGGGGATTTGTTCGAATCCGAAATTTATGTCTTCACTCCCAAGGGGGATGTGAAGGAGCTTCCTGAGCATTCGACGCCCATTGATTTTGCCTTTAGCATCCACACCGATGTGGGCCATAAGATCACCGCAGCTCGAGTGAATGGGCGCATTGTCTCTTTGAAGCATGAGCTTCAAAACGGGGACACGGTTGAAGTGATCACATCAAAAAATCAAACGCCCAACAAAGACTGGCTCAAGTACTGTGTCACTCCTCGAGCGAAAACAAAAATCCGCTCTTTTATTAAAACCGAGCAAAGGCGCCGTGCTGGGGAACTGGGTCGGGAAATTGCGGAAAAATCTTTTCGAAAGGCCGGGCTCTCTTGGCAAAAGCAAAGTGAAAAGCCAGAGCTTTTGGATTTTTCCAAAGATCATGGCTGCAACAGTGTGGACGACCTTTTGGTCAAAGTGGGCTATGGCGCGATCACACCCACAGACATTCTGAACTTTTTGAAAGTTGATTTGAAGACAGAGGAGAATCAAGAAGAAGAGCCCGCCAACTTTTTGGCCAAGGCTTTTAAGTCCGCCGTTTCACGCACCAAACGTTCGGGATCTTTGATTCGTGTGGATGGACTGGATGATGTTTTGGTGCGTTTTGGAAAGTGCTGCAATCCCATTCCAGGAGATCCGATTTTAGGTTACATCACGCGCGGACGGGGACTTGTGATTCACCGGGCTGACTGCGCAAAGGCTTTTGAGTTGGATCAAGATCGCCGCATCGATGTGGAGTGGAACCAAAAGAAAGATCAAGACACCAGCCGCACCGTGCGTTTGCGTGTCCTCAGTAAAGATGTTCCCGGTCTCTTAAAAGACATGTCTGAAGTTTTCTCCAGTCAAGGAGTGAACATTTTGAACGCTCAAGCGCGAACCACCAAAGATCTAAAAGCAGTGTGTTTGTTTGATGTGACCATCAAGGATACGAAGCATTTGTCAGAGGTGATTGCGGCGTTGAGTAAGTTGAAGGGCATTCTGGGCGTCACCCGCATCACCCGCACCTAGCACCTCTCACTTTTCCATGGACTTTGTTATTTCGCTCTTCGACGTATTGCTCATACGCCTTCGAGCTCATGCCGCGTCCATGAAAATGTGAGTGGTGCTACACGCATAGTTATCCTTGCGTCTCGACCTTGAAGATTTCATTTGAACTTTGCGAATTTGTTTTTTTCTATGATCATAGATTTACAGAATCGGACACGCCCATCCATGGGCTCTTCTAGTATTTGTCCTGCGGACAAATCACTTCACATTTACTGGAGGTCCTCTTCTATAATTCTTTGATCATAGAAAAATTCAAATTTGCATATTAAAGAAATTCAAGGATTCAGGCCCAAGAGGGACTCGGGCTTGATGCCTAGAACGGTATGGCAAGTCCGCCGCGCACTTGAATCCAGTTGGCTTCCACCGAATCTGATTTGGGAAGCAGTCCGTACTCAAGACTCAATGGCACATACATGCGCTCTGAAATTTTCCAGTCCATACCGCCGGTAAACAACATCGAATAGGTGTTTGTGATGCTGGCGGAATCCAAAAGGTTGGAAGATTTGCTCAAAGGAAACAGCAAGACAAATCCGCCGCCCACCCAAGGTTGAAATTGGCTGTTTGCAAAAACATAGCGTCCAATGGCTCCCGCACTCAAATAGGTGATGTCCACACTGCGGCTTCCGGAACTGGCAGAGCCTGAAGTTTTGAACTGTTCCGCTCCGAAAAGTCCGCGAAACCAAATGTTATTAAAAAGCTTGTGATCATAAAGTCCCAACAGGCTAAAAGACATTCCTGTGGTGGACACGGTGGTTCCCGTCTTCACCCCATTGGCGTCTTTTTCATCCGCATTCAAGGTGTCGAATCCAATTCCCAAAAGTCCGCCCCAGCGGCGCTCCATGGGGCCTGTGGGCGTAAAAAGTGAGGAGCGTTGCTGTCTTGGGGCGGGGGCTGCTGCCTGCTGCTGAGGAGCTGGACTCGGGTTTTGTCCCCGTCTCTCCAAACTCATTCCCACCTGAGGAGCTCCTTTGCCGACGCGAGCAATGGCCTTTGTGCCTCGAACCTTCGTGATTTTTACGATGGCTTTTTTCTGGCCACTGATATCAATCACAAAAAGCACATCGCCTTCTCGAAGGTCTTCGCCTTCTGTATCAATCAAAATGGATTTGCCTTTGACCTTTGCGACCTGTGCCGCCGGGGCAGAAATTGAGAGAGCGAGCAGTCCGCTCAAGAGAAGGGACGAGGTGAGTTTTTTCATAGAGGGCTCCTTACATTCCTACTTCGTATTTTCTATTGGGCAAGTGGTGGAAGTAAATGGAATGTAAGGGGATCCTGGACAAAAGCCGCCCGGATCCCATCACGAAAATTCAATGAATTTTTGAAAGATAAAAAATCCCTTAGAAAGGAATTTCGTCAGAAGCGCTGTCGAAAGAAGGTTCTGGTCCAAAGTCTTGAGACTCGTATCCACCAGAAGAAGATTGGTCCATTCCCGCATTTGCAGAAGCGCCACCCAAAAATTGAACAGTGGAAGCAATCACTTCCGTGGTGTATTTCTTTTGACCCTGTTGGTCTTCCCAAGAACGGGTTTGAAGTCGTCCTTCCAAGTACACTTGGCGACCTTTGGCCAAATACTTTCCACAAAGTTCAGCAAGCTTTCCCCAAACAACCACACGGTGCCATTCGGTGCGCTCTTGGCGTTGACCATCTCGGTCGGTCCAATTTTCACTTGTAGCCAATGAAAGTCTTGCGACGGTGTTCCCACCAGAAACTGTTTTGACCTCAGGATCTGTTCCCAAACGCCCCACTAAAATAACCTTATTTACTCCAGACATATCGCCCCCTTCGTCAGCATCCGAATCGTTAACACTCTTTATAGGATGAGGTTTTAGCAAATGTCTAGGGCAGATGGAACTCTCTGAAAAACCGCTTAAAAATTAGACAAAGGCTGAAGGTTTGGGCCTCCTGCCATGGGGTTATTTGAAGCGGCGCGAAACATGTAGCGGTGGGTTCCTGGAGCGGAGGGGCTTTTGAAGCGCTCCAAAAACAGCAAGAAGCTTTTCAGCTCTTCGGCCGTCTTCGAATTGATCTGCAAATCCATTTTCAAGTCATAGCTTTGAAGCTGAGCGCCTCGAGTTTGAATGGGAAGGCGAAGTTGCCCCTTTACCTGCAGAAAAATAGGGTCTGTGGAGGTTCCCAGGGTGGCTTGCTCCACATAGATCACGCCATTGGACAGACGGGTTTTCAATTGAACCTGTTTCCATGAAAACCCGGGAAGAAAAATGGGGCCCATTTGTGTGGGAAGATTGCCCGGCGGAATTTTAACTTGCTTGCCATCCAACTGAAGGTCGCCTTCCGGTTGAACTTGCATTTCTGGGTTTACAACCACTTCTCCTTTAAGGTTGGCCCTTCCTTGAATTGTCAGAGGGAGAGAGGCCAGAGGAGAAACTTTGCCCAAATTGACGTTCTCTGCATTGATCTCCACCGTCTTCAGTTGAAGATCTTCTTGCTTTGCCTTGGCGTTTTTCACAGCCGCAAAGATGTCTCCGTCAAAAATTCCTGTGGCTTGTACGGAAAGATTGGGGATTTGATTGGGATTGTTTCTCAGTGCCAAGAGGGAGGTTAAAGAGGGCCAAATTTGCAAGCGGTCAATTTGAAGAGTTGGAGTGGCGGCCACATCCAACAAGATGTCTTCTCCTTCGATGGACACCGTAGGAAGAAATCCAAAATCCAATCTGTTAAACTGTACGAAAACTTGGCCTCGGGTTTGGGTGGAGACAAAATTAGTGACGAAATCCGAAAGATCCGAAAAGGGAAAAATCCAAGCGAAGATCAAAAGAAAAAACAAAACAGCCGAAGCCATTTTGAGTTTATGATATTTGAACAGATCAATCAATAACAGCTTTCGAAGAAGGGGAGTCATTACTTCTCTCCTCCCACATTCAATGAAAATTGAAAGACTTTAACAATCACATCAAAAAAGTGTGTTTCTCCGCGAGAGCGAGAGATTTGCATTCCAACGGGCTTCACGCCGGGACCTAAACTTTGCAAGCGGTGGGAGAATTCAGTGAGTTGTCTCAAGTTCAAAGTTTTTAATTGGACGGACACAGCGGCTTGATCCACAGTTTTTGGAGCCAGTCGTGTGGAAGGATTGGGAACAATTTGAACATTGCCCACTTGTTCGGGACCCAAATTCATGTCCTCAAGAACACGACGAATTTGAGATTCCAACTGTCCGGCGTTGCTCATGGTTGGAAGGGGAGAGGTTTCTTTAAGGGTATTTGAAGCTCTAAGAAGCTCTCGAATCATGTCTCGACTCTCTTCAAACTGTTCTTCGTAAAACCAACTGTCACTTAGATTTCCGTAAGGGATCGAGAACAAGAAAAAGCCCACAAGAAGAGTGGATCCAATCACGATCAACTTTTGAACCCGACCCGGCAAAAGATCAAAGCGCTCTTTCAACTCCACATACAGAGAGCTCTCTTGGATGCGATCCTTAAGTTCTTTAAATTGATCTGAAAGCTGATCTTTAAGTGAGCTGATATCCAATCAAATTTCTCCCATTCTTTGAATTCGAATTCGGTATGAAAATCCAGATCGGCCAGGGGAAGGCGCCACCTTGGCGCGCACATTGGTGACTTTGTTGTCGGAGCTCAAAGACTTCAATGCCAATTGCACTTGGTTGACAGCCGCGGGGCTGTTGACGTCCCCATGAAGCTCAACAAAATCCTCATCGATAAAAAGATCCTTCACTTCCAAGCCCACATTGGTGGGAAGTTCCTGACTTAGGCGGTTGATCACATCCAATGGAGTTTCCAAATGAATGAGCTTTCGGGCTTGCTCCAAGGCTCTCACTTCTTTTTTGTGTTGAGACAAAAACCGACGAAGGCGAGAGGGAGAAGCTTCCGCACCTCTTTTGTTCGCAATATTTTTGGCTTGGTCTTTCAAGACAGAATCCGCTTGAAAGACGGCTTCGTCCACATAGCTGACGCGAAGACTTGCGTAAACGAAGAAGGCCACAAAGGCCACGCCCAAAAGTTGAAGAGAGTAAGCCCACTTGTCCCAGAACTGCTCGAGAGATTGGCTTTTTACCGCAAATTCCCCTTTGAGGAAATTGATAGCGGGGTTGCGAGGCTTTCTCAATCCTTCAAGAGCAAGACCCAAAGCGGTTCCAGAGATCATTTCTGTGCGAGGGTCGGCTTCAAATTGCAAATGAGAGATCAATTGAAAATGATGAAAGAGATTGAAGGGGATTTCCAATTTTCGAGTCAGAAAAGGAGTCAAACCTTTGATTTGGGCCGGACCTCCAAGAACATGGGCCCGTACCCAGTTGAGATGAAATTGGCTTTGCACTTCAAACAAAGCCAATCGCAATTGGTTGACCAAAGGGTTCATGGCTTCTTCGATGGTGTCCGAAAATAAAATCTGGTCTTTTTGTGCCTTTTCTTTGTCTAGAAGAATGAAAGACTTTTTTTCCATTTCTTTTCGAGCTTGGACGGGATTCAAACTGTATTTGCTGGCCAGGGCTTGAGCCACGTTTTGTCCGCCCCAGTCTAAATTTCGAATGGCAACCAAGCGGCCCTCGTCATAGAACAAAGCTCGAGATCCACTGTGGCCCAAATCCAAAAGGATTTCTCCAGAGCGTTCTTTTAAAATGTGAGTGACCTCTTCAGAATCTTGATCACTCAAGTCGGGAGTGTCTTCGGATCCTTGCTCTGGAGGTGGGAGGTACCATTTTTCAAGCAGATTCGACAGAGCCAAAGCTTGCCCTGAAATGACACTTGCCGAACAGCCTCCATCTCGAATCAAATCCAACCGGTCTTGAACATTCTCTTTCAAAGTTGCAAGAGCCAGGACTTCTGCCGTTTTTTTGTTGTAGCGAATGACTTTGGCATCAAAGATGGAGTCCGCAAAAGTCATGGGGACATCATCTTCCAGCTCAAAAGGAATGATTTTTAAAATCTTATGGCGCTCCCGAAAAGGGAAGGTCATAAAACGCTGAGTGATTTGGTCCTGGTCAATGGCAAACACCAGTTGCACAGGTGTGGAATGGTATTGTGCAACTAGATTTCTTAAGTGGTCGATGATTTCAATTTTTTTATCTTTGGTGGGGTCATTGGAAAGAGGGAATTCTAAAAAACGTTTGAACGCGTAACCTTTCGGAAGGCTTTCGATTTCCGCGACCTTAACACTGGATTTTCCAATATCAATACCAAGAGTAATCATCCATAAAATCCTATCAGTTCTCTAACCAGTAGACTACTGAAGGACGATCTTTTGAAGCTTTGATTTGATTTTTGTCGCTATCGTTGGCGTCTCCTCGACCTTGATCGGTGCCCGAGGGGGACCCGGCACCAGCCGTGGGAGTTTCCTCTGAATCTTTGACCTGCTTTTGAAGCATGTCGGTGTACTTTCCAACCAAGTTCACAGTGTCATAGGTGATGGCGGTGATGGATTTTCGACTGCGAATGGCCACTCCATCACTGACAATTCTAAAGTTTACCTCGGCATCACAGATAAAGGGGAGAGCCGACTCTTCAAGGGCTCGAACGTCCACTCCAAAGCCCGAAATAAACTGCAGAAAACTTTCCTTGCAACCTTTGCTTGGAAAAGGACCGCCTTCGTTGGGATCATTGATGCGTTTGACGACGGCCTCCACGGCTTCTTCGGTCATGGTGGGGTCTAAAGCCATGTACATTTCTTTGGTGGCATGATTGACGTTAAAACCTTTGACCCCGTAAACAGTGATTCGAGGCTTTAAAATTTTATAAAAATCATCGTTCATTCCGGCCACCATGTTCAATTCATCCAAAGTGATGAAAGAGCGGTTGGGAGGATAAACTTCCACATCGTCTGAAAGTTTCAAATCTTTGTACTGGCTGCGCTCATCGCCTCCATTTCGACTTTCCGTATCGAAATCCACATAGTCGGCAATGTTATTGAGGAGTTCTTCAAAATTGTAACCGGAATATTTCTTGTTGAAGTCTTCATTGTGCTCCAATTCGGACCGGAAGACCTTGAGCAATTGCTCTTTGGTTCCCTGGGCTAAGACTTTGACCTGTGAGCCCAAGTCATTGATGTCAATGCGTCCCCCTTCCGCAAAAATGGACGTGGCGTATTGGGCATCCATCAGAGATTCTCCCACAGCCGCATTGATCATGCTGCGGTCCACTTCGGTGGCCTTTGAATCTTCAGGAATCGTTGGCGGCCACATCATAGGGAAGCTCCAAATCAGGTCGAGCATTTTTGCTTGAGGTCCCAGTTGGGCGCCCAAGCTCTCCATGGCCATTTTGTAGAGGTGGATTCTTAAAAGGCTCAATTCCACACCGGCTTTTGCAGCGTAGTAGGCTTTGACCTCATTCACTTCGTTGGCGGCCACTACATAATCTACGCTGGTGTCGTAGCTCAACTCCACAGAGATCCAAATCAACAGAGTCAAAGCCATCAAAGCCATCAAAAGGGCAACACCGCGCTGATTTTTTAAACCTGGACGATTCATTGTGTAAAATCTCCTCCACCATTCGCATTGTCCGAAGGCGCATTTTCACCTTCAGGGTTTTGAGTGTTGGGGTCGCCTTCTTTGGGAGCGTCGATGTTTCCAGGATTTCGAATTTCGGCAACTTGAGTCATTCGCAAGGTGCGTTTTTTTCCGTTGGAAGTGCGCGCCGCTTTGGGATCGGCGATTTCTAAGGTGATCTCTACGGCGTAGGGAAATTTTCCTTTGGTCAGGTCATCCCCTTTTTCGTTGCTGGCCCAAGTGTCCACCCACTCATCTTCTTTTCCGGGGCCTAAATATCTTAGAGAAAATTCTTCCACGTTTTCTAGAAGGACCGTTTCCGAGCCTCCTTTGGTGATGTCTTTTCCCAAAACATTGTCCACTCGTCTCCACAAGCAGGCGGATGATTTTTCTTGAGAGGTTCGCCGCCTGCAGTTTTTTAAAAAGTATCCAATTTCAGCCACGGAGCTGACCTTGTCGTCTGCACGCATGCGCACATTGCTCAAGCTCGAGAAGGAGATCTTGTCTTTTTCACCAACAAATTGCGTGAGAATTTCCACTGGACGTTTTTCCAACTTTTCAGGACCAGGTCCTTCCTCTGAAAAGGAATTGTTGGTGGAGCCAAAGTTCCCGTTCCCGGCTTTTGCCTTGGGTGCAGATTTGTCGTCCTTTTTCTTTTTTTCTTTCAGCCGATTTTCCCGCTCGTCCACCGCTTTGTTGTAAAGAGTGACGTTGGGATCTCGAAATTGAAAGGCCAAGTTGATGTCTCTTTCCATCACTTTGAGGGCATCCCGCAAAGTGGACTGACGATCAATGTTCTTTTGAATGCGAGTTTTGCTCGACAGGGCATTGCGAATGGCATTGCCGGTGTAAATGGCCATGAAAGACAAAATGGCCAAGGAGATCATCACTTCAACAAGGGTCATGCCGCTTTGACGCTGTTTCAATTTCCACCTCCACCACTCAAGCCCAATTGGGCCTTGTAAGAGACAAAGTAGGTGGTCGCAGAAAACTTAACTTCTTTTTTGTGAGATTTCACAAAGATGGTTACTTTTAATTCTTTGACGGACTTTGAAATCAACTCGGTCATTTGCCGAATCATGGTCAGAGTGGTCTCGTTTCCTTGACCATCTCCAATCATCATTGCAGACAGATCGGGGAATTCCAGTTCTTGACTTTTCATTTCCCATCGGTAGGTGGGGAACTCACTTCCAAAATCTCCAGATTCACTTTCCGGAATTTCCTCCAAAGGTTTGTCGTGATATTCGGCTTCCATTTCCACCATTTTTTTTTGAAGCAAGGTGGCCGCGTTGTTGTAGATGTTGGCTTTTTGCAGGCGCAAAGAGTTGGTGGTCCATGAGTTGTTCAAAATCAAAAGCCCGCCGGCCAAAATGGCCAAGGCAATCATCACTTCAAGAAGAGTAAAGCCCGTGTTCTTTATCATTGGTCTTGCATCTCCTCCAATCTCATTGAAGGGGTCAGCACTTCGGCTCGTCCTGTCAGAGGGTGAATGGAAATGGTCCACTTTTGATTGCTCTCGGGGCGTACAATATGAATGGCGGCTTCTTCCACCAAACCTTGGGGCATATAGTGGATGTAGGCCTTCCCTTGAGAGATGGGTTTTTCCACGCGGTTGATTTCCACTTCGGAAATGTACACATCTCTTGGAATGGGAATGGGGTTTTTAAGAAGATCAGAGTCTTTATGAAATCCGTCAGAGGCTTTTTCTTCTTCCGGAAGATTCTTTTCCGCGTCTTCGTCTTTTTCGCGGATAACAGATGCGTCGATTCCTTTTTCTACGTAAATGGATTGAGTGGCTTTGGGGCCGCCATCGCCCAAGTCTAAAACCATGCGGTAAGTGACTCCACCCAACTTGGCGCGGGTGTGAATTTCGCGGGAGAGTACAGTGGTTTTTCGAAGGACAGCGCGCAGTTCGCCGGAGCGGTTTGTGAACCGGCTGATGGCCATGGTCAGTCCAAAACCAATGATTGAGAGGACAATCATAATCTCAATCAAGGTGAAACCTTGGTTTTGGACCTTTTGAAATTTATATTTTTCTAATAAATGCCTCAATGGTCCTCAAACTGATTTACAAATCTTCAGAAGAGATGTCTTGGGACTCGCCGGATCCACCTTCTCTGCGATCTTTTCCTAAGCTCTTGAGCACAAACGTTGTTCCGTTGCTTTCGTAAACCAAATCATTTTGCCAAGGATCTTTGTTCACTTTTTTCACATAGGGAGTGGGGCCCCAATTGGAGCAAGAAGCTGGGGCTTCAACAAGGGCTTTCAAACCTTCTTCAGTGGAAGGGTATTGACCGCAGTCGGTGTAATACATGTCCAGGTTTTTTTGATACTCGCCAATAAGAATTTTCGCCTGTTTGATTTTGGCAGAGCCGAGACGACCCATCACTTGCCCGATAAGAACCGTTGCAAGACCACCTAAAATGATCAAGACGACCATAATTTCCAAAAGGGTCATACCGCGTTCGTTATTGGTGCCTGTAATTTTCATCCACTTTTTAAGCATAATTTCTCGTCTCCTTTTTATTCGCCGGTCCGACAATATTTCCTAAGGCTCCGATTATAACGACCTCAAGATGAAAACGGAAATGAAAGATTGTTAACCTGACCATAGTGTCGAAAAGGCAAGGTGATTGTGACCGTGAGCCACTGATGATGGGGAATTCAGCAGATCATTTTAGGAGGAGGCGCTAGCCCCCAAGGCTGGAAAGTTCGAACATAGGGACCATCACCGCAAAAACGATGATTCCAATAACGCATCCCATAACGATGATCATAACAGGTGCAAGTAAAGAGGTGAGTCCATCTACGGCATTTTTCACCTGAAAGTCGTAAGCGTCACTCACTTGAGTGAGCATGTTCTCAAGCTCACCAGTCTTTTCCCCAATGTTGATCATGTGAATGACAATGGGAGGGAACTGCCCTGATTTTTTTAAAGGCCCCGCAATGGATTCCCCTTCGGAGATGTTTTCGCGAGCCACGTCGATGGCTTTGGCAATGGTCTCGTTGTCCACCACGTTGCGCACAATGGACATTGCGGTCAACATGGGAACACCACCATTTAAAAGTGTGGAGAGGGTGCGTGTAAAGCGAGAAACAGCGATGATCCGTCCTAATTTTCCAACCACAGGAAGTTGAAGAAAAATCTGATCCCATTGAGCGCGGCCAGCAGGTGTGCGTTTCCAGTTTAAAAACAAAAGCGTGATTCCCACCATGGATCCAAGAATCACCATCCAGTAGTTGACCATAAATCCGCTGATTGCGATGACGATTTCAGAGTACCAAGGCATTTTCAATTCGGGAGTGGACTCAAAGACCTCAGTGATTTTTGGAATCACAAAGACAAAGAGAATGCCAAGAACTAAAATGGTCACAACCAGCATCATTACAGGGTAAAAAAGCGCCGATTTCACTCGAGCGTTCATGTCCGATTGGGATTCTTTAAATTCAGCCAAACGGATCAGAATCACATCCAAAGATCCAGACATTTCACCGGCTTCCACCATGGACACATAAATGGTGTCGAAAATTTTAGGGTATTTGAGAAGGCCCTTGTAGAAGGCGCCCCCTTCATTCACAAAGTTTCTCATTTCCGCCATGATGGTGGCCAAGGTTTCGTTTTCCACCTGCTCTGAAACAGCGGCCAAGGAGTCCACAAGAGGAATGTTGGCTTTGATCAAAGTGGCCAACTGCCGGGTCATCATGGAAAGGTCATCAATGCTGACCCGTCCGGTTTGAACGGCACCGGTGCCTTTGGCTTTTTTGGCGCTTTTTGTTTTGTCTTTGATGTCGGTGACAAATACGCCGTCTCGCTTAAGTTTGGTTTTCGCCGCTCGCAAGCTGTCTGCGTCCACAACACCTTTGGTGTTTCGTCCCTGTTTGTTCAGACCTTTGTATTCAAAGACGGGCATCAGGCATCCAGTTGTGTGCTGGTTAGAAGTTCTTCAATGGTTGTGATTCCGGAAAGAACTTTTTGAACTCCATGTTGGCGAAAGGTAATCATCCCATTTTCAATGGCGAGTTTTTTAATCGTGGCTCCATCTTTTCGCTGCATGATGAGAGAGCGAATGTCTTCGTCCACCATCATCAACTCTTGAATGATGGTTCGTCCGATGTAGCCTTTTTGATTGCACTCATCGCAGCCCACTGCGCGGTAAATTTTGGCATTTCGCACTTCATCTCGGGTCAATTCCAAAGAGCGCAGTTCCAAGTCGGTGGGCTCATGGGGTTCTTTGCAATGGGGGCAAAGCACGCGGACAAGTCGTTGTGCAATCACTCCCAAAAGAGAAGTGGCGATCAAGAACGGTTCACACCCCATATCAATCAAACGTGGAAAAACCCCGGCAGAATCGTTGGTGTGAATGGTGGAAAGCACCAAGTGACCGGTCAACGAAGAGTTGATGGCAATTTCTGCGGTTTCAAGGTCACGAATCTCACCAATCATAATGACATCGGGATCTTGACGAAGGATGGATCTTAATCCGGCGGCAAAGGTGAGGCCGATCTTCGAGTTCACTTGAATCTGTCCGATGCCGTGAATTCGTTGCTCCACGGGATCTTCCACCGTGATGATATTGATGTCGGGAGCATTGATTTTACTCAAGGACGCATAAAGGGTGGTTGATTTACCAGATCCCGTCGGACCGGTGACCAACACAATTCCATAGGTTTTAGAGAGCAGGTCATCCAATTTTTTAAGACTGTCGTTTGAGAATCCCAACTGTTCCAACTCTAAGATCACATTGGATCTGTCCTGAAGACGCATCACCAGGCGTTCTCCAAAAGCGGTGGGAACGGAACTCAGACGAACATCGATGTCTTTTCCAGCAAGTTTTAAGGGAATGCGACCATCTTGCGGAAGACGTTTTTCAGCGATGTTCAGGTTGCCCATCACTTTGATTCTGGAAGTGATGGCGTTTTGAAGTTTTTTGGGAGGTTTGTAAATGTCATAAAGAATCCCATCCACACGAAAGCGAACGACCATGTCTCTTTCATAGGGTTCCACGTGAATGTCTGAAGCTTTTTCTTTGACCGCTCGAAAGAGGAGGGTGTTGACCAGTTTGATCACGGGGGCGTCGTCGTCTCCGGACTCCAAAAGATCGATGACGGGATCGTCCAAGTCGTATTCTTCTCCTTCAATGTCTTCCAATCCGTCCAAGGCAGAAGTGGCTTTTTCATAGACGCGGTTGATGGCGTCTTGAACACGCACGGAGGTGGTGACCAGGGGAGTGACTTTCTTTCCAAACCGGACCCGCAAGTCATTGAGGGCTTTTTGGTTCATGGGGTTGGAAGTCAGCACGATCAAACGGTCGGACTCTTCTTTAAAGGGCAATATTTCGTGGGACTTGGCGTAGTTGATGGGAATGTCTCGGACCAAATCGACCACGATGTCATTGACCGGAATGTCTTTGATGAAGTCTACGGAAAGATATTTGCAAAACTCCGCCAAGGCGTCTTCGGGGGTGTTGAAGTTGGACTTGGACAGCAAGTTGGATAGGGTGCGGCCATCAATGTGAATTTGATTGAGGGCCGTTCTCAGCTGATCGTCCGATACGCTGGTGCCTTTTTTGATGAGGAGCTCAAATGAGGGAGTTGCCATATCTGTTAAAGATTACTTGAATTTAGGGTGCATAACAATAGGGGAGCATCAGCTGGACCTTGGGTGGGTGTGTTTTTTGGTTTTCCCGGTATTTTGAGTGCGCATGGGTGGCTTTCCGATTCAAAGTTTCGCAGATTCGGCGACGTTCTTTCTTGAACTCATCCGACAAATGTTACCTATTTCTCAAATTCAAAGATCTCATCAAGCAAACGCGCCCTGCATTCTTGCAGACTCGCGATGGGTGCGCTCTTTTTTCAAGTTCTAAAATCCA
>DKGG01000041.1 GCA_002453155.1 Bdellovibrionaceae bacterium UBA6776 | reverse complement strand
TATTAAATCCACATCGGAATAAGGCAGCTAAGTAGTCCAACATTTCCCGTAGAATGTTATCTTAGTTTGATGCCGCAGAACAGGTTACATCAATAGGAGCTATCACTGGCTCACCATCTGAGCCATCTAAATTAGCAGCATAAAGAGAAAACTGATAGGTGGCTTCATCTTTTCTTGAAAGGCTAAGGTTATTAAATTCACCTTTTTTGGTTCTAAAACCATCATCAGTTCTAACTACACTTAGAAGACCTGGACTACCGTCATCCATTATAAATCCTATCCAAGCTTTTGAGCCATCACCCCTTTCATAGACCTCAACGACAGGCTCACCTGAAGTCAGATCAATACAGGTCATGATCAATGGCATGTAGTCATTGGGTAATGGGGAGATGCGTGCGGAACTGTTGTGAGCGAATAAGAATAAAAAAGAAGCCAGATATAAATTTATCACTAGAGACCTCCAATAAGCCTGTCTCGATTTATAGCATATTCCGGGGAAAACTGAAATTGACATGGAGATAGGTGAAATGGTTACAGACTATGAGAACCAAAGTGACATTTAATGTTACTCGGCCTCGCTACATTCTATCAAGGAACAAACTCAAAATCGCCAAACACCTTTTCGCCCCCTTCCGAACAAATGGTGAGATTTTTCTCCTCACAATCACCAATGAACCGACGAGTTTGATCGCCACCGACTTTTCCTATCTTAAGATTTTCTAGTCCATTCACTCTTGCTGACTCACAGGAAGACTTCTTGCCAAAGTAAATCGTCCCCTTCGAGACGCCCTTGTATTCGACCTCCCCCATGAAGGCGAGCTGAAAGGTCGGAAGGGTGACAGACCTAGATGAAAACAGCCGACATTCGGGAAGCCAGCTCTCCTTCGCCATTTTGTCTTGAAGTCGAGACTCCTCACACTTTGTCTTTTCTTTGAAATCTCCTTTAAAGCCCTTCTTTCCATAGGAGCGGGATCTCCCCGCATTGGCTCCTGTGTTCACCATATTCTTTGATGGCTCGCTCACTATCTCGTACTTCCAGACTTGAGCAGCACGGCACTGATTCATTGCGATGGCCTTTGGATTCGCAGCGCCGCTCTCAAGGTTTTCCTCCAGTGGGAATGAAACAATCTTTGACTCGAAATTTTCCAGATTCTTAGAGATTTCATCTCTGCCGGAGATATAAAATCCTTTTCCATCAAAGCAATTGGTCCTCATTTGGACTGATAACTTCTGTGCGCTCTCCTTGGTGTGACCTGGATCAGCCGAGCGATCATAGGCAGCAAAACACTTCTCATAGCGACCAACGGCTGCGGTGAACTTTTGAAAAGTGTCAGGTTCAGCGGTCCTATAGCAAAAGCCCTCTTGATTCACTCGTTTGCACCACTTGTCCTCTCTGTGGGCTTCAAGTAAAGCCCTTGCACCTTCAAAGTCTCTATCCTCAACCAGAGAAGCCAACTGTTTTGAGAACTGATGTACCATGGATGTATTTTGCTTTTTCCCAAGTACACCACAGCTTAGAAAAAATGGGATTGTTCCAAGGGCAATAAATTTTAAAATGGTTAGTCTGAAAGGCATGGGGTCTCCTACTTTTTATGTCTTTCGATTCGGTGTAAAGTGATGCGGACATCTCCGCTAAAAAGTTCCTTTAAAATCAGCTCCGAAGGTGATTCATAAGGATCTGGCTCCCCATAAGTGAGGTAGTGAACAGAAACCTCTAAAACGGTGGCGACCTTCTTAAGCTGATCGGGGTTCACGGATTTCCGACCGGTCACCCAATTGTGAAGGGTTTGCTTCGGCACTCCAGAGCGTCTTGCCAGCTCTGAAAGCGTGAGCTTTCTCTTTTTGGCTAAAAGATTTAGTGTGGCTCCTAATTTCATCGAAACTCCATTCTGATCCATAAAATGAAGTTCTTTGACAGGTTTCCCTATTCAGGGACAGCGGTCCCCCAAAAGAGCGACAACCCCAGGATTTAAGCCCCAAAGCTGTCCCCAATAAGGGACAATCAGGATTGAGTGCGATGATCGAGCCGACCGAAAAGTCATAGGTGAGTCATCAGTAAATTCCACAAAGTCACTGTGTTTCGTTGTGTTGCTTTGTGTTTCACAAATTTGTCAGAAGAAATGAGTTTAATCTGAGACTGGTTAATGATTACAAATACTTGTGTTTCAGTTGGTATTTGAAACTTTTTAATTGGGGCGATCGACGGGGCTTGAACCCGCGACACTCGGAATCACAATCCGATGCTCTACCAACTGAGCTACGACCGCCACATGCGAGACAAGAACCCAAATTGATACGCTGATTTGGCGCTCAGATCAACCCTGATCTTTCGCCTTGAGGCCCTTCTGAAGCTCCCAGAGCTTGGAAAACTTCAAAAAGACCGAATAGGCGGCACCCACCGAAATAATGAATCCGGGAAGACCATCCAAAAAGCCTTTTTTGGCCAGATAGGTCTCAAAAAATTTGGAAATGGGCTTAAAAATCAGGCGACTGAAGGAAAATTTCACACCCTTATCGTAAAGCGCCTGTGCGCCCAGGCTGGAGTAACGGTTGTTGGTTTCGATCTGATGGCTCAGATCCCGAAAGACCCAGTGCTGAATCTTTCCGCGGGCCACACTCACCTCTCCAGAAGAGACCTCCACCTTTTCATGAATCTGACTTTGGTTCCAGTTGGCCTTTCGACGGTCAAACAAACGCAGCTGATAATCGGGAGTCCAACCTCCATGTCGAATCCAGCGGCCCAAATGAAAACTGATCCGTGAAAACTTGTAGGCCGAAACCTGAGGTTCCCCTTTTTGAAACAACTCTTGAACAAATTTTTGTGCTTTGGGATCCAAGGCTTCATCGCCGTCCAAACTCAAAACCCAATCATGCCGGGCCAATTCAACAGCCCGTCTTTTCATGGGACCAAAGCCTCTCCAGCTTTCTAAAAAAACACGGGCGCCCAATTGTTGGGCCAACTCTCGAGTCCCATCACTGCTTCCAGAATCCAAAACCACAATGTCCTCCGCAAAAGAAACGGACTTCAAACAGGTCTCAAGATTTTGAGCTTCATTTTTCGTGATTAAAACAACGGAGATGGGTGATGACATGTCATTTCCTTTGTCCAACAGGGCTTCATCCATTGTCAAAGAGTTTCACTTTGGCTAACCTTGAGTGGTTTTGACCACTTCCACTGAAAAGGGGTTTTTATGAAATCGTGGATTCTTGCAGCATTTGTTTTTGGAATCATTGGAACAACAGCCTCTGCTTATGAAACGGTGATGACCACTGGAGAAATCAAGCCTGTGGGCGAATACACTTTGACTCCAGAACTTCAGTTTTTAAGCGATCCCAGTGGAGTGGATGTGGCGGCTCATTTGGAATTGCCCATCGACGAAGGCAGCGCCTTTCGCGCCGAAGCGGGAGTGGGAACCACAGACATGTTCCTTGGCGCTTACTTCAAATTCATTCCTTTTCCCGATGTGGAAGGACAACCGGCTGTAGGTTTGAACAGCGGCTTGAACTACGCTGCCGATGCGGGACTGAGCACCTTTACCGCGCGATTCGAACCCATCGTCAGCAAAAAGCTCAGCACGGGATTTGGATATTTGCTGCCTTACGGATCCCTTCCTGTGGGGATCAAACACCGAACCAGTGGAAATGACCGCAACGACGTGGCCTTTCAAGTGGCTGCAGGTATGGAAATCATGATCAACAGCTGGAAGGGCCTTCGGTTGATGCCTGAATTTGGAATCAACTTGGACAATTCCACCAATTACATTTCCATTGCCGCCGTTTTGGATTTTGACAACGAAGGCTTTCACCTCTCGTTTGAATAAATCCGCGACACAAAATTTACACATAAAAAAAAGGAAGGCTTACGAGCCTTCCTTTTTTATTTCTAAAGATCAAATTCTAGCGCATCTTAGTCGACATCTTTGTAGTCGGCATCGATCACATCATCGTCGCCAGACTTGGCCTCAGCTCCACCGGTGGATCCGGCTTCTGCAGACGCCTCACCAGAAGCTTTTTGCTGTTCATACAGCTTCGAGCTAAAGGCGTGACTGGCTTGAGTCAACTCATCCAATGACTTTTTCAAATCATCGCTCGACGCTTCTTGGTTTTCCAAAACCTTTTTAGAGGCGGCAATGGCTTCGTTCAAAGGTTTCAAATCGTCTTCAGAAAACTTATCTTTGTTTTCAGAAACCAATTTTTCGGTTTGATAAACCAAGCTGTCCAAGTTGTTTCGCTGAGTGATGGCTTCTTTCTTCTTCTTGTCCTCTTCGGCATGAAGTTCCGCTTCTTTCACCATGCGATCAATTTCGTCCTCGTTCAGTCCGCTTTTCGCAGTGATCTTGATGGCCTGTTCTTTTCCTGAACCGGTGTCCTTCGCAGTTACGTTCAAGATCCCGTTGGCATCAATGTCAAAGGTCACTTCAATTTGAGGAACTCCTCGAGGTGCTGGTGGAATTCCAACCAACTCGAATCGGCCAAGGGATTTGTTTCCGGTTGCCAGTTCACGCTCCCCTTGAAGCACATGCACATCCACAGACGATTGATTGTCCGCTGCGGTCGAGAACACTTGAGATTTCTTGGTAGGAATCGTGGTGTTTCTTTCGATCAACTTGGTCATCACACCGCCAAGGGTTTCAATTCCAAGAGACAATGGAGTCACATCCAACAAAAGAACGTCTTTCACATCACCCGCAAGAACTCCCCCTTGAACCGCAGCACCAATGGCCACAACTTCATCCGGGTTCACAGAGCGGTTGGGCTCTTTTCCGAAGAACTCTTTCACCGCCGCTTGGATGGCTGGGATTCGAGTGGATCCACCCACCAAAACCACTTCGTCCACTTCCGAAGCTTTCATGCCTGCGTCTTCCAAAGCCTTCTTACAAGGCTCCATAGAGCGCTTCACAAGTTCTTCGGTCAACTGGTTGAATTTGGATCGAGTCAATTTCAAAGCCAAATGTTTAGGACCAGATTGATCCGCAGTGATAAAGGGAAGATTGATTTCGGTTTCTTGAGAAGAACTCAATTCAATCTTTGCTTTTTCCGCAGCTTCTTTCAATCGTTGAAGCGCCATTTTATCGCCCTTCAAATCAATGCCTTGGTCTTTTTTGAACTCTTCAATCATCCAAGTCAAAATTGCAGAGTCAAAGTTGTCACCACCCAAGTGAGTGTCTCCATTGGTGGCTTTCACTTCGACCACATTGTCACCCACTTCAAGAATGGAGATGTCAAACGTTCCTCCACCAAAATCGTAGATGGCAATTTTCTGATCGGTTTTCTTATCCAAGCCGTAAGCCAAAGCCGCTGCCGTGGGCTCGTTGATGATTCGCTTCACATCAAGGCCCGCAATTTTGCCGGCATCTTTAGTGGCTTGGCGTTGAGCATCGTTAAAGTAAGCTGGAACTGTGATCACAGCTTCTTTGACTTCGGTGCCCAAATAATCTTCGGCCACTTTTTTCAATTTTCCCAAAATTCCCGCTGAAATTTCTTCCGGAGAAATTTGTTTTCCGCGAACTTCAAAAGCACAGTCATTGGGTCCTTTTGAAACCACTTTGTAAGGAATGTATTCCAACTCATCTTTCACTTCGTCGTAGCGACGACCGATGAATCGCTTTGCAGAAAAAATCGTGTTTTCTGGGTTGGTGACCGCTTGGCGTTTCGCCACTTGGCCCACCAACTTTTCGCCGTCTTTGTTGTAGGCGACAACCGAAGGAGTGGTTCGCGCCCCTTCTTCGTTCACAAGAACTTTAGGCTCTCCACCTTCCATCACTGCAACCACAGAGTTGGTGGTTCCTAAATCGATTCCAATTATTTTAGACATATTCAGCCCCTTTCAATAACAATTTCAAAATCAAAAATTTATATACAAAACACTCTTCTAATTTGAGAACCCAAGCGCTCTCGTCAAGGTCCAGAAGGGATTTAAAAGCCAAATAGGCCGGATTTTCCTTCTGAAACCTCTTCTCCGTTGTTTTTGGCAATCTGTCGCAAAAGCTTTTCCTCTTCTTTTTTGAGCTTTTTAGGAAAAACCACCTTTGCACGCAAGATCAAATCTCCTATGCGTGTGCCTCTCAATGAGGGAAGCCCCTCTTTGGGGATGCGAATTTCATTGTAGGGCTGAGTGCCTGGAGGAATCTCGATCTGCTTTTTTCCACGGATCGTCTTGATTTCCAAGGGCCCACCTAAAATTGCCTTCAAATAAGGCACTTCGATTTGGCTGAACAGAGTGTCTCCGTTCCGTTCGAACTGGCGGTGAGGCTTCACCCGCATCTCCACAAAAAGATCACCGGGAGGCCCTCCGCGATACCCACCCTCGCCCTCTTCTGAAAGGCGAAGTTGAGTGCCCGTGTCCACCCCAGCAGGAACATTCACCAATAGCTTGCGCTTTTTCTGAACCCGCCCTTGCCCATGACAGGCATCGCAAGGGTCTTCGATGATCTCACCGGCACCATGACAGGTGGGACAAGGAGTGGCCATAGAGAAAAAGCCCTGCTGGCGAACCACTTGCCCACGACCGCCGCAAGTGCCACAGGTTTTTCGACCCGTACCGGCCTTTGCACCGGAGCCATTGCACACTTCACAATTGTCTTCACATTCAAACTCAATCGGCTTTTTTGCCCCTTCCACCACATCTTCCAAATCGATTTGCAAAACATAGCGCAAATCGGAACCGCGCCGAGGCCCTGTGGATCGTGATCGCCCACGACCACCGCCAGCCCCTCCGCCGCCGAAGAAGTCTCCGAAAATGTCCCCAAACTGCTCAAAAATATCCGAGATGTCGTGGAAGCCGCCGGCTCCTGGGCCGCCGCCCATGCCGCCACGAAAGGCTGCATGCCCATACTGGTCGTACTGGGCTCTTTTGCTTTCATTGCCCAAAATTTCGTAGGCCTCGGCCGCCTCTTTAAATTTTTCTTCGGCCTCTTTATCCCCGGGATTTTGATCCGGATGGAACTTCAGCGCCAATTTGCGATAGGCTTTTTTGATGGTGGTGGCGTCGGCTGATTTCTCAACCCCTAAGACTTCATAGTAATCACGTGGCATGCCCTTGAATATGGGCGGATCCCTGCTTCGGTCAAGGTGAGAGGGCCTCTTTCAATGATTTTATTCGCTCGTCCACTTTTTGAGCATATTCGGGATCTTCAAGGCCTTTGCGATACTCGGTGAGTGTCCTCAGAGCCAGCTCCAGCTGCCCGTCTTTCTCGTACATGCGAGCGGCCAGGGACTCCAACCACCAAGGGCCTCCCGCCTTTGATGCCTGTGACAGGTACTCAGCCGCCTTTGCGGGATCCTTCCCCTCATACAAAAAATGATAGGCCGCCCGGTAGAGAATGGGCCAATCGTTCGGAAAGGAGTTGGCCGCCACCACGAACAGCTCGCCGGCCCCCTCATAGTCATTTTGCAGAACCGACAAGGACATGGGCCCCACTGCCATGGGAATGCGAAATCTAGGCGCCAATTCATGAATGGTCAAAAGCATCGTGTAGCCCCAACCTTTGTGACACTGCTTGGGATCTTCAACGGGTTGAAAGTTTTGGCAACGGTCCAGATCCTGAATGAAACGCAGCCACAAACCATCGGCCACCACTTCCTGAAAACCAAAGGTCAAATATTTGAGACCTTTCGGAGGCGCAAAAAACCGTGAAGCCTCTGGGTGAGGGCTCTCTATCTGCCTCTCACGCAAGAAAGCCAATCCGTGGGAGGCTCCCACAAGAACTGCAAACACAAAAAAAGAAAGGGACCAAAAGGCCCCCACTTTCAAGATCTTCATGAAACCTTTTGAGGAACTGCCCTCAATCCACGAGGTCCGGACTGGTGTTGATCAGGTTCTTTCCCTGGTCAATGGTCCAACGATCAACCGTGGCATCCGCATCCACGTTTCCGGAAGCCTGTGCAATAAAGGACTGACCATTTGCAGGAACCGTCCCCGCAGACAATGCCACTGCGAAGGGCGAAATCGTACAGGTGGAAGCCAAACCGGCTGTAATGGGGCAATAAATGGCCGAATTGAACATCTGAGCAGGACAAGCCGCCGCTGGGTTTAAACAGTTTGGTCCCGTGTAGCCGGAGTTTGCGGGAATCGCACCTCCAGCGGCCGAAAAGCCGACGTGATAGCGCAGCACACCTTCCGGAGCAAATCCAATGTGACGAAAATCTGTGAAAAACCGATTCCACTCAGCATAGAAGGCCTTCTGCGCCGTATACAGTCCGCCCAAATTTGCCTTCGCCTCACTCTGACGGGATTTGGCCTGAAATTTCTGAAAGTTAGGAACTGCAATGGCCGCCAAAATTCCAATGATGCCTACAACAACCATGAGTTCAATCAATGAAAATCCCTTCTGATTGCTCTTTCCGTTTGCTTTGATGCTTGCCACTCTATCTGCTCCTTGATCAATTTTAAATAGATCCATTGTCAAAACACCCTTCTCGTTAATCTGAGTAAGAGATAAACTGTTGTCGTGAGTTAAATTCTCTTGAGAGAGATTCCTGCAAAGAACGGCTCTCTCTATGAAACCCACTTACTCTCTCACAGGTTAGCTCATGTTCCGAAAGACGTGAAAGAAAATTTTGCCACAACTTTACATTTCAAGCCCATGGGGTTCTCATTGAGGGGAGAAAAGAAATATGATTTCAGAAAAATCTCAAAAAAAGACGAAAGTCCAGGAGTGACCCAATGGAGACCGATGAGAAAACCTCGACTTTGGTGAAGCCGAAAGCAAAAACGAAAAGACCTCCCCTCTATAAAGTCCTTCTTTTGAACGATGACTTTACGCCCATGGACTTTGTGGTCCTCGTTCTCAAACGTTTCTTTTCAAAATCTCAGGTGGAAGCGGAGAAAATCATGCTGGAAGTCCATAATAAAGGCGCAGGAGTGGCTGGCGTCTTCCCCTTCGAAGTGGCTGAAACCAAAGTTTTTATTGTGAACGAATTTTCTAGACGCAACGAACACCCACTGAAGTGTATAATGGAGAAAGAGACCGAAACCGAAGGGAGCTGACATGCTTGAACCTCGATTAGAAAGGATTCTAACCGAAACCGTGGAAGAGGCGATGAAGAATCGTCACGAATATGTCAGCCTGGAACACATCTTACTGGGCCTGGTTCAAAAGGATCCTTCCTCTCAAGAAATCCTCACCAACTGCGGCGTTGACCTTCAACAACTCGAAAAAGATCTCACCGACTTTTTGGAGGAACACTTCCCAAAAGTCACTCAAGACTTTTTAGATGAAGATCCCAGCTGGAGACCCGAGCTGACCATGGCCTTTCACCGTTTGCTTCAACGAGCGGCCATTCAAGTTCAGAGTGCGGGCAAGCGAGTGGTCCAAAGCTCCAACCTGATCATTGCTTTTTTTGCCGAAAGTGAGAGTTACGCCAAATTTTTCCTCGAGAAAAATGGCGTCACCCAGTTTGACATCATCGAATATGTTTCCCACGGCAAAGGACGACTTCCCGAAACCACAAAGTTTTCAGAAAATGGAACCGAAGAGGAAGCTCCAGACAAATCAGCCCTAGGACTTTACGCCACCAACCTCAATAAGGTGGCCGAAAAATACGACCCTTTGATTGGCCGCGAAGCCATCATTGAAAGAATCTGCCAAATTCTCAGTCGCAAAACAAAAAGCAATCCTCTTTTGATTGGTGAGCCCGGGGTGGGAAAGACGGCTCTTGCCATGGGGCTTGCTCAGAAAATTGTCGACGAAGAGGTTCCCAAATCTCTTTTGGACAAAGTGGTCTACTCTTTGGACATGGGCGCATTGCTCGCCGGCACCAAGTACCGCGGAGATTTTGAAGAGCGCCTCAAAAAAGTCATGGATGAAATCAAAGAAAAAGAAAATGTGATTCTTTTTATCGATGAGATCCACACCCTTGTTGGTGCCGGTGGAACTTCCGGCGGATCCATGGACGCATCCAATCTTTTAAAGCCCGCTCTGGCGGATGGAACTTTAAGATGCGTGGGCTCCACCACTTTCAAAGAGTACAGAGCCCACTTCGAAAAAGACCGGGCCCTTGCTCGCAGGTTCCAAAAATTGGAAGTGAACGAACCCACTCAAGAAGAAACTTTACAGATCCTTCAGGGCATCAAAAAAGGATTTGAAAAACACCATCAGGTGGAATTCACCTCCGAGGCCTTGCAAAGTGCCGTAGATCTTTCCGCCCGTTATTTAGCGGATCGATTTTTTCCGGACAAAGCCATTGATGTGATCGACGAAACCGCGGCACGGCTTCGCACCTATCACAAAGATGCGGATTCAGAGAAAGTTCTAAAAGTTCTTCCCGAGCATGTGGAGCAAACCGTTTCACATATGGCCCAGGTTCCCGTTTCAGAAGGCTCTTCCACAGCAACAGCCTCTCAGTCTTTGAAAGACTTGGAGAAAAATATCAAGTCCGTCCTTTTTGGACAGGACGATGCTGTTGAAAAAGTGGTTGCCGCAATTAAAATCTCTCGAAGTGGTCTTGGACGAGAAAACAAGCCCATTGGGAATTTCCTTTTTGCCGGTCCCACCGGTGTGGGAAAAACCGAATTGGCCAAGCAATTGGCGCACTACATGAACATTCACTTTCTTCGCTTCGACATGAGTGAGTACATGGAAAAACATGCCGTGGCTCGTTTGGTCGGGGCGCCTCCCGGATACGTTGGTTTTGAAGAAGGGGGCTTACTCACAGAAGAAATTTTTAAAAAGCCCCATTCGGTTCTGCTTTTGGATGAAGTGGAAAAGGCTCACCCGGACATTATGAACGTGCTCTTGCAAGTGATGGATGCCGGTCGCCTGACAGACTCCAATGGACGTTTGGTGGATTTTCGAAATGTGATTTTAATTATGACTTCCAATGCGGGCGCCTTTGAAGCCAGCAAAGGTGGGCTAGGAATCAACAAAACCACAGGGTCTCAGTTGTCTTTGGATGCCATCAAAAAGAATTTCAAACCGGAGTTTTTGAACCGTTTGGATGCCGTGGTGAAATTCAAAAACCTTGGAAAAGATTTGCTTCTTCGTGTGGTGCAAAAGTTTGTCATGGAGTTGGAAGCACAGCTCTTAAAGCGAAACATCCATATGGAAGTTCACCCCGAAGTTTACGACTGGCTGTTTGATCAAGGCTACGATCCTGCCTACGGAGCACGGCCTTTTGCCCGCCTGGTAGACGAGCATTTGAAAAAGCCCATGGTGGATGAAATTCTTTTCGGAAAGCTCACTCAAGGAGGGTTGGTAAAGGTCACTCTTCACAAAGGAAAAATTCACTTTGAATTTTTCTCTCAAAGTGAACTTTCCTCAAAACGAAGCCTGAAAGGCCGCACTCAAACCAATGCGCTCCCAGGAAAATCCGAAGCCGCAGAATCGTCATCGTAAAAGAACTCTCTCCAGTACGGAGAGAGTTTGTCATCGGACTTTAAAAGAATTCCCGCCTCTACAGAGGGAAAAATCTGTTCAAATGTATCTTGGTTTTCAGAATCCGTTCTGCGATAGAAGTTTCTTTTGGAAAGATTGGCAATGCTCTTCACTCCCATGGCCTCAATGATGGCCTTTAAGGCATGTAAGGTGCGCTCATGGAAACCGGCCACACGGTCGGCTTTTGATGGAATGTGAAGCCCTTTGTAAAAACGTTTGTCCGTTGTGGCCACACCCACAGGGCAGTGATTGGTGTGACAGCGAAGCGCTTGAATGCAACCCAAGGCCATCATCATTCCTCGGGCACTGTTTACCCCGTCTGCTCCGATCACAAGCTTCGTCAAAAGTTGGAAGGCATCAAACACACGGCCTGAGGCAATCACTCGAATGCGATCCCGAATGTTAAAGCCCCTCAAGGTTTCTACCACAAAGTGAAGTCCTTCATTTAAGGGCGTCCCAATGTGATTGGTAAACTCCAAAGGTGCAGCCCCGGTTCCCCCTTCAGAGCCATCCACGGTGATAAAGTCTGGGTAAATATTATTTCGAATCATGGCTCGACAAATTTCTAAAAATTCGGGCCGCTTGCCCACGCAAAGTTTAAAACCCACCGGCTTTCCGCCACTCAAATCCCGCAAGTGCTGAACAAAATGAATCAATCCATCTGGAGAATCAAAGGCACTGTGTGAAGCTGGAGAAATGATTGTCTCATGAGGCCTGACGTTGCGAATTTCCGCAACCTCCTCGGATACTTTTGCGGCAGGTAGCAGGCCGCCTTTCCCCGGCTTTGCACCTTGGGAAAGCTTAATTTCAATCATTTTAATCTCTGGGAATTGAGACTTTTTCCGAAACAATTCTTTGTCAAATTCCCCATCAAGAGTGCGACAGCCAAAATAGGCAGTGCCAATTTGCCACACCAAATCTCCACCCTGTCGGTGATAAGGAGAAATCCCCCCCTCTCCGGTGTTGTGATAAAATCCCCCTTTTTGTGCTCCCCTATTCAATGCCATGATGGCATTAGGACTGAGAGATCCGTAGCTCATGGCCGAAATGTTCAAACGGCTTGCGGAATAGGGTTTTTTACATTGGTCTCCACCGATCAAGTACCTCAACTCCTCTTCAGGAAGTTTCGAAGTGAACACCGAATGGTTCACCCAATCATAGGATTCGGCGTAAACATCTTTTTGAGTTCCAAAAGGAACGGACTCGTCCTGCCCTTTGGCCCGTTGATAAATCAGGGATCGAAGCTCTCTGGGAATGGGGCGACCATCCAAATCAGATTCCACAAAGTACTGCTGAAGTTCCGGTCGAATGAATTCGAAAAAGTAGCGAAGATTTCCAATCACCGGGAAGTTGCGCCGAACCGAATGGGTTTTTTGAGTCATGTCCACCACGCCCAAAACAAAAAGTGGAACCAAAACAAAGAACACGGTGAAGTAGGCCGGCTGCACCCAAGAAACCGCCCCCGCCCAAATAAATGCAACCAACGAACCGATTAAAAACCAACCGCGCAAACTCATACCAATTCATTCCTTTCAGACGGGCTTATTAAAAACATTTAATGTCGATCTTCCTTGACAGAATGCCTGGGGCACCCAAAATTGAAAACACTTAACACCCCTGCTTTATTGGAGGTTAAAACCATGGCGATTGCCAAAAGAATTTTTCTGTTCGTTATCGTCAACATCCTTGTCCTGCTTACGGTGTCTATCACCTTTAGTTTGGTGATGAATGCCTTAGGACTTCAACTTTCTGGCCAACAGGCCATCTTCGCCTTTTATGCCTTCTTAGGCATGGGCGGTGCTTTTATTTCTTTGGGGCTTTCCCGAATTATGGCCAAAACCATGATGGGTGTAAAGGTCATCGATCCTCAGAATGCTTCTGGTGCAGAAAGAGAACTTTTGACTTTGGTTCATGAATTGGCTCGAAAAGCCCAATTGCCCAAAATGCCAGAGGTTGGAATTTACCAAAGCCCCGAAGTGAATGCCTTTGCGACAGGACCCACGAAGTCACGATCCCTTGTGGCTGTAAGTTCCGGTTTGCTCGATCGCATGAACCGGGATGAAGTTGAAGGTGTTTTGGGTCACGAAGTGGCTCATATTGCCAACGGAGACATGGTCACCATGACTTTGATTCAAGGGGTGATCAACACCTTGGTCCTGATTGTGGCCCGACTGATTGCTGTGGCCGTAAGCTCCAATGTGGACGAACGCGCACGCCCTTCCGTTCAATTTGGGCTGTACATTGTCCTTCAAATTGTCTTGAGTCTTTTAGGATCTATTGTGGTGAACTTCTTTTCCCGCGCTCGAGAGTACCGCGCAGATGCCGGCGGGGCTCGTTTGGCTGGAAAAGACAAAATGCTCGCCTCTTTAAAAGCATTGGGCTCTGTTTACGGACACGTGGACCGCGACCATGAAAGCTTGGCCGCTTTAAAAATTTCCGGACGTCCAGCCAAATCTTTTGCGGCACTCTTTGCCACTCACCCTCCACTTGCAGAACGCATTCGAGCACTGGAATCTGCAAGAATCTAAGGTTACAATGGGAGCCTATGCGTAGGCTCCTTGGTTTTTCATTTTTATTTTTGAGCTTTTTTTTGGGGTGCCAAACACTTTCACCGTCCACAAGTGCGTCTTCGGTCAAAGAGTGGATTGGCGAGTACCGAAGACTCAATCAAGAATCTCCCAGTGCTGAAACTTGCGAAGGCTTTAAAAAACTTTTGCAAAAAGATTTTGAGCTCAGGAGTTTTGCCGCCCTTCGAGGTTCAAAACACTGTGGCGAATTGCTCCTCACGGAAGAACCTGAACCCTGGATGAAAGAGGAATGGACTCAGGTTCAATTGGAATTGGCTGAAAAAAACAAAGATCCAAAAATTTTGGTTCCCTTGCTGCTTGAAAAATCCCTGTACAATTTGCGCCGCGAGGAAAAAGTTCAGCTGGTTCAACGGGCTTTAGACTTGGCTCAAAAAAATAAATTTGAAAAAGACGAGATTCAAAAAATTCAAGACCGATTGTTTCTGCTCGCCCCCCGCTTGCAAAAAAATTACGACCTTAAAGACAGTCTGAAGGTGGCGAAGGATTTTCGCCAGGCTCGAGAGTTTCCGGAAGCGCAAAAAATCAATTTGAAAGTATTAAATTCCAACAAGTCCAGTGTGCACCAACAGATGGCCGCCTTTGAAGAGTTGATCCGCATAGAGAAACTCCTCCACCACAAAGAAGAGCACATCAAAAAATTAAAACTTTACGACAAGTTTTTAGACCGCCGAATTTCAAAGAAGAAATTTCGAAAGCTCAAGAACCTTTTGGTTCGAAAGAAAAAGAACAACGAAATCACTTTGGTCCGCGCTCTTTGGACCCTTGGAAAACGCAGTGAGGCCGAAAAAATTCTTCACCGCAGAATTAAAGAAAAAACCAAATCCTTTTCCTACGCCACTCATTATTGGCTCTTAGGTCGCATCGAAGAAGAAAAAAAGAATTTGGACGAGTCCTTAAAGTGGCTGCGCCTTTCCATCAAAGAGGTGCAGGACAGTTCGGAGCTGGAAGGACAAGCCCGTTGGTTTTTGGCTTGGAATCTTTATAAGGCGAAGAACTACGAAGAGGCCATTGATGTTTTGACTTGGTTTGAAGAGTCCGAATCTGCTGAAGAGTTTTCAAAGGCCCGTGCACTTTATTGGAAATCGGTGAGCCTTCAAAAATTAGAGAAAGCAGATCCAGCGAAAAAGCAATTCGAACGCCTGGTCGAAATTGACCCCTTGGGATACTACGGCCTGCTGGCACGAAGAGAGTTAAATTTGCCTCTTGTAAAACCTCAACCGCAAAATCAAAACTCTCATTCTTATTTCTTTCGCAGAAAGCTTCGCAAAGTCTTCCAACCAGACTGGGTGGACTGGATGACACAAATGAAGGAAAAGGAAAGTTTAAAGAACTACATGGCAGAAGTGACTGAAACCTATGCAAAGCAACCCGACCAGGATGATGAGGTTTGGTTGGTGCTTCTTCAAAGCTATGCAAAGGCCGGCGAGTATTTGGGACTTTTCCAAAAGCTTTATGACCTGTCCCCAGAAACCCGCGACCGCTTGCTTGAAATTCATCCAGAGCTGCTGTTTCCAACGCCTTATGAAAATGAAATTCAGGCGGCGGCCAAATCCAATGGCATCGAACCCGAATTGATTTACTCTATCATTCGCCAAGAGTCGGCCTTCAACGAAGAAGCGCGCTCTCCGGCCGATGCTTTTGGACTGATGCAACTTCTTCCAAAAGTGGCGCGGCAAATTGGAAAAGACATTGGAATTTCGGTGAAGCATTACACGGATCTTTTTGATCCCAAAATCAACATTCCGCTGGGAGCACGTTTGATTGCTCAACAGCGCAAACGATTCAAAGGGGAGTTTATTTCTTCCGTGGCCTCTTACAACGCCTCAGACGCTGCCATTCGAGGTTGGAAGGAACACCGCTCACGGCCAATTCCCACGGAGTTTATCGAGGAAATTCCCTATGAAGAAACCAAGGCCTATGTGCGCTTGATCATTCGAAATTTCTCGTTCTACCACCTCCTGCTTTCTTCTCAGGATGAGGCTCTTTTCCCCGAAACCCTGCTGGCGTCTAATGATTCCTCGACAGCCCACTAAAATTTAGACACTTTTTCCGTCTCAAATTGGAATTTTTTACGTGATTTCAATAGCTTAAGTTAGGCATCCGTTTTGCTCTAAGTATCCCTTAAGAAGCCTTGGAGGGATCAGGATGAACAAATTGAACTTAAGCCTACTTGCCGCCGCATCTGTACTTGCTGTTGGAGGAGTTTATGGGGTGTCCCAAGAGATGCACCAAACCGACTTCCCCAGCCAATCACGATCGACCAAAGTGGGAAAAGCTGTTCCGAGCAAAACCAATTCGGACAAAGAATTGGAAGTCATCTTGAAAGACCCTGCACTTTCTCAAGCTTGGGGCTTGAACATGACCGATGCTCAAAAAGCTTGGCGCGTTTCCAAGGGCTCAAAGGACATTCGCGTTGCCGTAATTGATACCGGCGTGGACGTGAACCATCCCGATTTGACCAACAACCTTTGGGTGAACCCCGGAGAAACCGGCCTGGATAAAAATGGAAAAGACAAAGCTTCCAATGGAGTTGATGACGATGGCAACGGATTCGTGGACGACGTTCACGGATGGAACTTTGTCAACAACACCAACGACTTGAAAGACACCCACGGACATGGAACTCACATTGCGGGAATCATCGGTGCTGAGGGTGGAAATGGCGTTGGAATCAGTGGAGTGGCTCCGAAAGTCAGCCTGATGATTTTGAAATACTACGATCCTTCTTCGCGAAGTTCAGACAACCTTTCAAACACTGTAAAAGCCATTGAGTATGCTGTAAAAATGAACGCTCACATCATCAACTACTCTGGAGGAGGACTTTCTCCTTCACCTGCAGAAAAACAAGCCATTGAAATGGCCATGAAAAAAGGAATCCTTGTGGTTGCTGCTGCAGGAAACGAGCGCTCCAACTCGGATGTGAAGAAGTACTATCCTGCGGATTATGGTCTTTCGAACATTGTTTCTGTAACGGCCATTGATAAAGAAAGAGAAGTTCTTCCTTCCAGCAACTGGGGAGTTTCAACGGTTCACATCGCAGCCCCAGGAAACAACATCCTTTCCACTCTTCCCAATGGGGAGTACGGAATGATGACCGGAACTTCTCAAGCGACAGCTTTCGTTTCTGGAGTTGCCGCTTTGATTATGGCCAACAACAGCGAAATGCGAAAAGCGGATCGCATCATCAAGTATTTGACTCAAACGGGAGACACCGACACCAACTTGATCGGAAAGACTATGTACATGAGAAGATTGAACACCTATAAGGCGTTGGCTCTTCAAGACATGGATTTGAACTTGGCCGGCTCTAAAGTGGACAACACTCAAAACTTAAGCTTCACCATTGGGGCTCAAGACATTGGTGGTAAAAAGCCCGCATCCATTTCCTCTTTCGGAAAGCAGTTGCGAGCTCTTGTTCACACTAGTGACGTGGCCAAAAGAAACTAATTTCTTTCGCGGAAAAACAGATTGATCAACAGGGGCAAGGCCAAAAAGACCACTCCCAAGCCAATCAGATTGCGGGCCATGGGAGATGCCAGCCCCGAAACAATGCACAGAGCACCGGCTCCCACAAGCCCCGCTTCCCATCGCAAAAAAGACCGATAGATTCTACTGGTTGAGGAGGACTTAGCACCTGTTGCTCTTCGCACGGGTTGCGTGCGCCCCTCTGTCATATAAAGCTCCGCCAAGTTTTGAATCTTGTCGATGGCTTCCATGACTCGCTCGTCGGGTCCAATGGCCTCTTTCAATTGCTTGTACTGCTGGGCCGCATAGCGCAGCTGCTTTTCCTTTAAACATTGAGAGATAAACTCGTTGTGAATTTGATCATCTTCCAAGTGGTTTAAGACCCGTTGCCAAAGATTTTTAAGCTCAGGATTTACCTTTAAATAGGGACTGGGCTCTTTCAAAGCCAAATACTTGGTCCCGATCACTCCACAAGCCTCACAGGCCTTGTCCAAAGAATCCACGCCCTCCCCACACTTGGGGCACTTTTCTTTGGGCAAATTCCCCAAATACTGATCCGAGGTGTTGGCCGGAATTTCCCCAAGGGCTGTGCTTAGAAAGTCGGACCGACGCAGCCAAAACTCCTGTGTGCAGGCTTTGCAGACAAAGCGGTTGGACTCGTCATGAAGATCCTGAAGGTAGATCAAATAACTTTTATTGCATGTGGGGCAATGAACCGTTTGGCTCTCCCCTAGACGTTCGCGATCCTGAAAATCGACTTCCACGTGGCATCTCTCCTTGATCATGATAGTCTCAGTGTCGATGTTTCATAAACTTTCATCGACAGATCCATCGCATACTAAATCCTTGTATGCTTCCTCGATCATATCAGGAATCATGATGGGTACAAGCTATATTCCGTTTCTCCCTTGGGCGATGTTTTTTAGTTTTATCCCACTTTTGTTTTTTTGGTTGCGCACAAATTCCTTAAAGAAAATTTTAATCAGTGGATGGATTTGCCAATTTGTATTCACCGCCATTGGTTTTAATTGGGTCTTCTACACCATTCGGGAATTTGGCAATCTTCATTGGTCACTGGCGCTTCTTGGAGCATTGGCTTTTTTTAGTTTCGCAAATTTGCAGATCCCTTTGGCTGGGTGGATTTGGTTTCTGTTGTTTGGAAAGTCAAAAAATCCCGCGGTTCGAGTTTTAGGTTTGATCACCAGCTTGGCCTTACTGGAGCGGCTGTTCCCAATGATTTTCGATTGGCATTTGGGATATCCCTGGCTATGGGCAGGCTTCCCCGCCTATCAGTTGGCGGATCTGATAGGATTTTTTGGTTTGAGCTCTCTCACTTGGATCTTTCAAGGGATTTTTCTCTACACCTTGGTTCGCCACTCCAACTGGAAGGCCTACACCGGCCTTGGAATTTCTTTGGCGGCTTTTGCTGTTTTAAATCTTTGGGGATGGGCTCACAAACCTCAATGGAATCCTGAAAAGCAAGTTTCGGTGGGCATCATTCAAGCCAACATTGGAAACCTTGAAAAGCAAATGGCCGAAAAAGGCTTTCGATTTCGTCAGTCGATCTTGGACCGCTATTTTAGGCTGTCCCTTGAAGCCTCCAAAGAACAACCGGATTTTATTCTTTGGCCGGAAACAGCCTTTCCCGACTTCCTCACTCCAGAAACTTTTCAAGAAGGTTTTTATGGGAACCAAGTCCGCGGATTTTTAAAAGAAAAGGATCCTACCTGGTTAGTCACCGGCACCTACAGCAAAAACCCTGAAGGCAAAATCACCAACTCCATCGTTGTTTTGTCCAAAAATGGCTACGAACAACTGCCCTACCACAAAACTCACTTGCTTGCTTTTGGTGAGTTTATCCCTGGAGCCCACATCTTTCCCCAACTTAAGTCCTGGCTCCCCATGGTGGCGGACTTCGCAAGGGGCAATGGACCTACCGTTTTAGAGGTCAAAGAGGTTCGAGCCGGAATGCAAATTTGCTACGAAGGACTCTTTGATAACTTCAGTCGATCCTTGGCTCAAAAAGGAGCTGAAATTTTAATCAATGTGACCAATGACTCCTGGTTTGGAACTTGGCAGGAGCCCTATCAACACATGACCATGACCTTGGCCAGATCCATTGAAGTTCGCCTTCCTCTGATTCGCTCCACCAACACGGGCATTTCAACCGTTCAACTTCCCAAGGGGCAATTGGAACTCCAGTCCCCCATGAATCAAGAATGGCAACATGTTTACTCGGTCCCCTACCGGAAAAACCCACCGCTGACTGTTTTCTCTGGATTTGGGTATTGGGTATTTCCCATTCTTCTGGTAGCTCTATGGGCATGGGCACTGATCTGGAAAAGAAGAACCGACTCGCAGGATTAGATTGGATTGAGATCAAAGAAAGACTCTCGCAGCTGGGAACTTGTGAACTTTCAAGGTCTTCTTTAAAAGCCCTTTCTCCCTTAAATTCCGTGGATGAAATCAAAGAGCTTCATCAAAAAACTTTTGAAGCTCTTAATGTGTTTCGCGCCGGACGCCGCCCGTTTATGGAGTCTTTGGATTTGTATTCTGTCTGGGCCACACGCTTGGAGAAAGAAGCGGTTTTAAAGACCACAGAACTTCGAGACACCCGACACTTTCTGATTGAGTGCTTGGCCTTAAAAGAAATTGTTTCCCTGCAAGAGTCCGATTGGATGCAGGAGTTGAATCAACAGTTGATGGAGGCCGAGGAGCCTCTTTCTGCCATCGATCAGATTATGACTTCGGATGGTGCCATTCGCACCGATGCCAGTGAACTTTTGTACAAGCTCCACACCGAGAAAAAGAATTTGGTCAAACAGGTTCAAAACACCTTAGACCGATTGGTTCACCAACATGAAATGGAGCCCGTCCTTCAAGACCGCTATGTGACCAATCGCGAAGGCCGCTGGGTTTTGCCGGTAAAAAGTGGCAAGCAACATGATTTTTCAGGAATCATTCATGCTTCCAGCCATAGTCGCCAAACGGTCTTTATGGAACCTCAAGAAATTGTCCCCATGAACAACCGCCTTCGCGAAGTGGAAGTGGAGATCGAAGCAGAAATCGAAAGACTCTTAAGTGATTTGAGTGATTATTTGCGCACCCAATTGTCTGATATGAACGCTTCTAAAGAATTGATGCTCGAGTCCGATCAAATTTGGGCGAAGGCTCAATTGGCGGCTCAGCTTTCCGCCAATCCCATTGAGTTTTCCGAAGATTTGGAGCTTCATGAGGTTCGCCACCCCATTTTGGTTTTGAACAATGTGGAGGTGATTTCAAATACCGTTCACTTAAATCCGGAAAAGCGAATTTTGATTTTAAGCGGTCCCAATGCGGGCGGAAAAACCATCTTGTTAAAATCGGTGGGATTGGCGGCACAAATGGCCCGTTGTGGGCTTTTTGTTTGTGCCGAACCTCAGTCAAAGATTCCGTTTTTTAAAAAAATTCAAGTGGCTGTCGGGGACTCCCAATCGGTAGATGAAAACTTGTCCACCTTTGCCGCTCATTTGAAAATTTTAAACGAATCCTTAGATTTGTCCGGCCATCAAAACTTGCTTTTGATCGATGAAATTTGTGGCTCCACCGACCCCGAAGAAGGAGCTGCATTGGCCCGTGCCTTTTTGCAAAAGTATTCGGACCAAAATGTTTTTGGAGTGGTCACCTCTCACTTGAGTCCTTTGAAAGTGGGATGGAAGGAAGATTCTGGAGTGATCAACGGCAGTTTGGCCTACGACAATGAGGCGGGAAAACCCACCTTCCACTTTTTGATGGGAATTCCAGGAAAGTCTTTGGCTTTGCAAACCGCAAAACGGGTTGGCGTGCGTTCCGAAGTTTTGGATTTGGCCATGGAAGCTTTAAGTCCGGATGCCAAAAAGTATCATGCCGGTCTTGAAGAGGTCGAAAAGATGAAATCTGATCTTCAACACATCAAAACCGAGTTGAAAGATCAGGTCAAAAAGGCCAAGGCGGATCAAAGTCGCTATCATGCGATGCTGGAAAAGTTCGAAAAAGAAAAGGCCGAGCGCTTAGAGCATTCTCTGAAGAAGGCACAAAAGCGAGTGGATGAAATCATCGAGCAATCGAAAGTGGCCAATGTGTTTCGCCGTCACGAGGAGCTTGAAAAGGTCAAATCGGAACTTCCTGAAATCATCAAAGCTTCGAAGGTTTCACGGTCGGAAGGCCATCAAGTGCGCACTCCAGAAGATTTCGGTCGCGCCTATCCGCCAGGAACTCGTGTGTTTGTTCCCACCATTGGGCGGGATGGAGTGGTTCAGGGGGCACCAAACTCAAAAGGTGAAGTTCCCATTCTTTCTCAATCCATGCGGTTGATGGTGCATTGGGAAAGTTTAAAGGCGCCCCATCAGGCCAACAATCCCACCCGTGAAGTGTTAAAACACCGCAGTGACACGTCGACCTTTTTGGAAAAAGACGCCGAGATTGATTTGCGTGGAAAGTCCACGGAGGATGCTTTGTCACGGCTTGAGGCTTTTTTGGATCAGTCTGTGTTGAACAAAGAGGATCGTGTGAAGGTGATCCATGGCCATGGCACCGACACTTTGAAGAAGGCCATTCGCAGTTATTTGTCTCGAAGCAATTATGTGAAAAACTGGAAGGCCGGCACTCCCAATTCAGGCGGCGATGGGATCACCTGGGTCGAGATCTTTTTCTAGTTTCTTTAGAGATCCAGTTTTTCTCCAACACTTCCAACCTTCAAAGATCTATTCAAACAGACACGCCCTTCCATGGGCTCACAAGAATTTTTCTTTCAGAAAAATCACATCCTGTTTTCTTGAGGTCTGTTTTCATAGATCTTTGAACTTAGGAAGAGTTCGTTGAAAAAAATAGATGCTGGTGAACTCTCAATAGAAATTAGAAAATCATCGTTACAGTCTTGGTGGAAAAATCACATCCCGCTTGCGGGAGGTCTTCATGAAAGGAATTGAAACTGTGGAATTACCTTTCTTTGAACTTTGGAAGTGTTTGTTGGAAAAAACTCGATGCTGGTGAACTCTAAATAGAAATTAGAAAATCGTTTTTACAGTCTTGGTGAACAAAACGCATCCTGCTTGCGGGAGGTCTTCATGAAAGGAACTGAAACTGTGGAATTACCATTTCTTTGAACTTTGGAAGTTTTCGTTGGAAAAAACTCGATGGTGGTGAGCTCTCAAAAGAAATTAGAAAATCATTGTTACAAACTTCGTGGGCAAAACGCGTCCTATTTTCTTGAGGTCTGTTCCTGTGTATAAGTTCCTATTTCCCAAATCCATATTTCATAGCACCGGACACACTCATCCATGGGTTCTTCCAGCATTTGCCTTTCAGGCAAAACGCATCCCGCTTGCTGGAGGTCCTTGTCTATGAAATATGGATTTGGGAAACAAGAGCCTCTACGCAGTATGATCAACTTTTAACATTTGCAGTCCTTAATACATCATTTCGTAATGTCTATTAAACGTTGCAGCGAAGAAAAAACGCCCACGCAATATAATAGGGTATCCTCTGGGTCAGACCGGACATCATTAAAAACAGTTTTTAGAACTCTTGCGAATCCACTCGCCCCTCCATGGGCTCACAAGAATTTTTCTTTCAGAAAAATCACTTGCTGTTTTCTTGAGGTTTGCTCAATGTGATCTTTGAACGTGAGAAACCAACAACACTTCAAAAGTTTTATTTTTCCAAGCGCCTAGAATTTTTTTGAACAGAGGTTTCGTGCATGTCTCTTCTCAAGATCGAAAATCCATAAGGACAGACCTCAATCAAGCTGGATGCGTTTTTCCTGAAAGGAAAATGATTGTGAGTCCATGGACGGACGGGTCTGGAAGTATGGAATTTCGATCTTGGAAAAAAAGTTCGATAAGAGGGAGCGCCCTCAATTAGATTTTCGGAATTCAAATGTCTCCAGGTGTCTACTAAACGTTGCGGCGAGGATTACTTTTTTTTGAAATAATATTTGACGG
>DKGG01000042.1 GCA_002453155.1 Bdellovibrionaceae bacterium UBA6776 | reverse complement strand
AGTTTTCGGAGGCCACTTGCAGGCGAACTCCACCCAGAACTCCAATCAAATGAGGCTGGTGGTAGAGGGCGTGACGATCGGGAAGTGTGGTGGTGATTCCGTGGGCTTCTAAAAAGCTTTTGGCGCCTTCTGCTTCGATCAAATTGTCATAGATGTGCAGGTTTTTGGGGTCTTTCATGACCTTATATATACAGAGTGGGGGGCGAAAAATCTCCAAAAATGCCTCAAAATAATTCATGAGTCATTTCAGGACCTTATGCCAAATTGAGAAAGTCTAGGTCATTTTTTCCTCATATTCTCAGATTGGTGCGCCGATAGGCTTATTGTGAGTCGTTATTGACTCATTATGAATAACTTGGAGGTCACCGAATGACTAATACGTCTCTTTACATCGTCACTGATGATCAGGAACAGGCTCAACGAATTAAAAACTTTGGAATGGGCATGGGCTGCAAGGTTGAGGTCTATACCACTGCCAAATGGGCTGAAAAAAACCAAATGGGTTCTGAGTCATCTTCTCAAGAGTTGCCTTTCTTGAGTGCCGGATCACAAACTGTAGATCCTGAAGGTGGAAAAGTGCTTCAGTTCAGACAGCCACAAGCGGCTCCTGCTGAAGACAACACTGTGAAAACCATCAACGAATTGGAAAGCATTGCCATTGAAAAAGCGATCTCTGAATTCGGTGGAAACTTGACCGAAGCCGCAAAAGCTTTGGGAATTGGCCGTGCAACTCTTTACAGAAAAGTAAAGCAATACGGAATTGATCCGTCTCAAGCGCGTCGTCAAAAAGCTGCAGCCAAGGCGGCTTAAGCTTTTGATTGTTAGCATCCAAGTTATTGGAGTTCAAAAAGCCAGCTCTTCTTTAAGAGTTGGCTTTTTTCATTTGCGGGTTCCATTAACCGTAAGTTGATCCGTCTAGATCGCATTCCAGACATAAAAAAAGCAAGGTAGGTGTTTTCGGAAAGGGGCGGCCGTAATCAATTTGATGAAATTTCCGGGTGGCGAAGGTGGATGGAGCGGTGATGTCCCTTGCAAAGCAATGTCAGGTTTTCGAGTTCATTTCCTCCTCCTTGAGAGAGGGGACGAAGATGGTGGATGTCCAGAAACTTGGTTTCATCACATCTTTTGCCGAGAGCATTGATGTGTGTGCACTGACCTTTTGAGTTGAGATAAACCTGGTGCTTTATCGAGTTCGACAACGGGGTTCTTCCCCTCGGCGTTTTCAAACTTTTTCCAAGTTGCGCTGAACCTGAGTTCGCGTTTGTAGAATTTGAATTTCTTTTTTTACCCATTCTCACTTTCTTTTTTAAAGGGTCGAATTTTTCGAGGTACAAGGAAAGGGATTCTTCAAAGACCATTTCCAGTGAGACGGGCTTTTGTTGTTTTTGACTCAAAACGTCCTGAGCACGCTTCATTTTAATCATTGTTGATTCGGAAAGACTCACATGAAGTTGGACGCAAACATCTTTAATAACGCAACCGCTTGCCAAAATCTTCTTAAGAACAGTGATTAAGAACAAAATGTCAACGGCAGGTTTCGGCCAGGCTGCGGTATTTGTTGCCGAGGTCCTCATCGCCTTTGATGCGAAGTTCGGCCGCGCGAACATGAAGCTTCTCCGAGTTGCGAGCGCCCAAGTCGCAAGCCTTCTTAAAATGCCCCAAGGCTCGAGACTGCTCGCCGCTTTGAAACAAGGCTTCGGCCTCTCCCAAGTGTGCTCTCATCGACTCACTGTTCACGTGAATCGCATTTCCAAAATATTTGATGGCCGCTTCAAAGTTTTTGATCAATAAGAAAACCTGTCCCGCACCCCATTGAGCAAACTCCGAGGAAGGAAATCTCTTTCCCGAGTACATTGCCACTTTTTGAGCTTTTCCTTCTTCCTTTTGATCCATCAGCGATTGAGAAAGAAAAACATAATTGTCCGGAAAGTTCGGAGAAATTTGAATGGCTCTTCTGCAAGTAGTTTCTGCGGGTCCCAAAAACCCATCATTGGCCTGCAATTCACACAGTTTGTTCAGCCATTGGGCGCGTGGGCCAAATTGTTGAATGGCGGAAGCCAACAGAGTGCGTGCTTCGTGAGATTCTTCACGCTGCAAGAAAATTTCCAAAAGCTGATCGTACGCCGGTTTGAATTTTGGATTGGACTGTAACGTTTCTCGAAAACTTTGAATGGCCTTGGTTTCTTCATCCTTCTTCACTTTCTCAATTTTTGAAAATCGAGATTTCTTTAAGTGAGACTGCCCGATGAGCATTTTCCATTGGTAGTTGCCACTATCCTTGGAAGAGAGAATTCCCAAAATTCGAAGCTCATTGTCATACTCTTGAATTTCAGAATAAGAGGCCGCCAAAATTAAATATCCTTTTTCGGTCAAACGTTCAGCATCCTTTGAAAGGGTGTCGATGGCTTCTCTGTACTGGGCGTTTGCAAATTGCTCCTCAGCCAACTTTTCAAACCGCGGGTTTGAAAAGGCGTGAGCGCTCCAGAGTAAAAATATTCCAACCAGAAGAGCTTTCATTTGTTGGGCCCCGAATCTGAATCTTCGGAAGAGCTGGCCGAATTTTCACTGGAAGAGGGAGATGTGGATTCTTTTGATTCCCCTTCGGGGAGAGCGTCTGTCATGGAGGCGACACCGCGATAAGGATTGATTTCTTTAAAGGCGGTGGTCTTTGGCAACTCCACGGACTTTTTCAGCACGTTTCGATTTCTTTTGACGTACTCAACGAAATCAATTTTGGCAAAAGCATTCAGGCCAAAGGCCAGAAGCCCAATGAAAACCACAACTCTCATAAATTACTTAACGGCGTCTTCCGATAGGAAATTTAACTCTTTCCTTCGAAGGTACAGTTCGAAGTGTCTCATTTTGAGACGGAGTGAAACGAGAGAGGTATCGAGTTTTGTCACCTGTAAATGGACTGGTCGAAAACTCGTGAAAAGAAAGAATCTATTGGCCCTTTTGTGGCACAAGATTCGCTTTTTAGGAACTTAAATGAGTTTTTTGGGGGATGAATGGGATCGAACAATGTGATTCAATTTCCAGGGGGAAAAGACCCTGAAAATAAAAAAGGCAAGCCCACCTCAGAAGCTTTAAAAGCTCAAAAGAACACTCAAAAGTTTCAGCCCCTTTCTCAAGAGCTTTTTCAGGATAAAAAATTTCTTTCGGTTTTTGCCTTTTCTTTTCTATTAGTGCTTTTTAATCTGTTGGTCTTTCAAGGATCTCAAGGTCCTGTGCTTGAAGAAGGAACTCGTGGAGTAGCAAGTGTCAGTGAATACGGTCTTTCCGATGTGAAACATCAATTCGACTTGGCAAACTACCTTTCGCAAACCAGCTTGGACAACAAAGAAGGGGACATCGGTCGAACACCTTCCTCCGATGATCAAGTTCGACATGGAGTTTTGTCCAGTCGGGGTTACATTTTTCAAAGAGACTTGGAGAGTGGAAATTTGACATCCATTCAATTGCAATCGGATGAACACCATCCCGCCTATCTTTTAAACCCCAATGAATTCTTGAACAACTATGGAAACTGGTTGAACAAGGATTTTCAATCCTTCGAAGCTCTTCCAGATCAAGAGCAGATCGAAGGGGATATGCGGGTCAATTACTTCCTTGTTACCACCACTTCTGGAAAGACTTACCAAGTTAAAGTGGTTCGAGACATGTTTCGTCGTTTGACTTCACTTTCCCAGACGGAAGTCGCGGCAAACGCCTTCAATTAATCCTCACGAACAACCGATAAGTTCATATGGTTGTTCGAGATATTTTTCAAAACGATTTTTCTAAAAATGAAGATGTAGAATCTCAGAACAAACCTTCTTATGCCATTGCAAATCCTTATGATCGATTTGCAGCATGGATGATTGATTTTACAGTTTTATTCCTGCCAATTTACACTCTTGCAGTTGCGCCCTTAAAAAAAGAAGCCACGACGTTTTATCTCACAGAAGATTGGGGACATTTGGGTGGAATTTTTGTGGGATTTGTTTTTTTGTTTTTCATGGTTTACGTCAGCTCCCAATTGGCCTCTCGTTTATTTTTTGGAGGCTCCCTTGGAAAGAAAATTTTGGGACTTAAAGTTTTGGATCTTTGGACAGAGCAAGCGCCCAGCTATTGGACTTTGTTTCTTCGTTCTTTTTTGATTGTTCTTCAGTTTTTGACCTTTGGATTTTCATTCCTCTTGGTTTTAAGCAATCGCCGTCATCGCGGTCTTCATGATCAGTTGTGTGATACTTTTGTGGTGAACATTCACGGCGAACAAAGTGCTCCGATGAGACTTTGGCCCATTCGCCTTATGTTGAGAGGAAGTTTGATCGTTCTTCTGGGTCTGCTTTTGCCTCTGGGTTTGAAGTTCAGTGAATTTTTTATGCAAGATTTGGATTTCAAGTCGGTCTTTGAATCCGAAGAAGGGGCCACTTTGAGTGCTTGTGAAAAGACCGAAGACCTGGAACAAGCCATGGCTTTAGTTGCCAGTGGTCACATGGAAACAGAATGTTTGAAAGACCAGGTGGACCTAGAGTTTGTAGAAGGTGCCAACCCCACAGCTCTTGGATATCTTGCAAAATCTTTTCTCTATGTGGATCAGCCGGAGCTTTCTGATCTCTATTTAGAAAAGGTGTGTTCCACTGAAAGTGGTTCGGCCGCTTGTGTTTTGGCTCAATTCATCTCGGGCTGGTCCGACGGAAAAGTCAACGACCTCACCTCCGTTTTGGAAGAAGCGAAGGATTTCAAAGAACCTTTTTTAACTTTGTGGGCTCTTCGCTACTTTCAGCAAATTGGTCTCTACGAGAAATCCATTGAGTTTTCTAAAGATGTGATCTCCGATCCACGAATTGGAATCTATGTAAAGACGCAAGTGTTGAAAGCCAAGTACATGCTCAAGGACGTTCAAGGGTCCGACAGCGATCTTCGCAAATTGGCATCCACCTACAATTCTCCGGTGGTCATGGACACTAAGGCGTGGTCCTGCCTCAGGAAAATTGAGTCCTCCTGTCAGGAATCGGGCAATGAGTTTTGTCGAAGCGTTGCGGAAGTGCCCACATCTACCATGGCCTTTCAACCCCGCGTGCTGTTAAGCAAAATTCGCTTGAAAGAGTGCGAGTCTAAAAAATTAAACCTTCAAGCCTTCGAGGCAGACGGGCAGACACTTTCCTGGAGAGATTTTGTCTACGCTCTTGAGAAAGAGAAAAAGGGAGACCATCGCAGTGCTTGGAAGCTCTATGGCGATCTGGTGCGTTCGCCTTCTGCACCCGACTATTTAAAGTATGAGTCCATTCGGCGCATGAGCCTTCATCCGGATTTGGTTGAAGTGGGAGAGCTGGGTGAGTTGGTTTCCCAAGTGGAGTCCTATGAATACCGGAGGGATTCTGCAAATCATGCGATTGAAGCGCTTTCTCTTTTTAAACAGGATGAAATCGCTTTAAAGCTCCAAGAAAAGTACAACCTAGAGCCCACAGAATCTCAGCGATTGCCGGCGAGTTTAAGAGAAGGGAAGTCCCAATGATTTTTCCGATTCTCAACGGCATTCTTTCCTTCAGAAAAGCAACGGTCACGTGGATTCTTGTGGCACTCAATGTTTTGGTGATGGCGGCTTCGGACATTTATGGATTAAAGCCTTTGGAGAGCTATCAATCCATCTTGGAAGACAAAGATTTTATCGAGATCCAAGGTGCCATTTACAAATCTTATTTAAACACCCGCGTGGATCACCAAGTGAAAAGAGAATTGGCCTCCCTGGTTGAGGGCGAAGATCAACACGGCAATCAGGTCTTGGGAGTTTTGGCTTTTCGAGATCAAAAGTTTTTAGATTCTCAACTTTACGATGGTCACTTCCCCGATGAAGTGGCGTTCTCCTTTTGGAAAGAAAAGGTGAATCAGCTAAAAAGAAACCAAGCCCTTTCCTTAAGTCATCTTTTAGGAGTCAGCTCTTCCAGTCACACTCCAATGACTTGGTTGTCCTACATGTTTGCCCACGGGAGTTGGGGGCACTTGGCTTCCAATATGATTTTTTTGGTTTTGGTGGGTGGAACCCTTGAACTGAGTTTGGGTGGACTTGGAGTTTTGTTGGTTTATTTGTTTTCGGGTTTTATCGGATGCGCGGTTTATATCTTGTTCTCAGGTGTGAGTGCATCGCCTTTGGTGGGTGCTTCCGGAGCTGTTTCCGGATTGATTTCCATTTTTGCCGTTTTGAATTGGCGCCAACCGGTGAGGTTTTTCTATTGGTTGGTCATTCCTCAGCAAAAAGCCTTGGGTTTGGTTTACCTTCCCGGTGCTTTTGTCTTTTATCTTTGGATCACTGCGGATCTTGCGGGATTCCTCTCCAGTTCTTCATTGATGGGTGGAATTGCCCACGGAGCTCACTTGGGTGGTCATTTGGCTGGATTTTCTGCGGGATTGGGCTTAGTGATTCTTCACAAAACTTTGAAGACCTCTCCACCGGATAAATTTCCAGTGGAGATGTACAAACTGTACCCTTTTGTTTCCAAAACCCCTCAGAGCCGTCTTTTGTAAGGGCTCCTAAACATCCTCTTCGATGGGAGCAAAGCCTCGTCTCATCGTGTTCTCTGTCACCACTCGTGGTTCCATAAATTGAAGCAAGTAGTCCGGTCCACCGGTTTTGCTTCCAAGTCCTGACATTTTGTAGCCCCCAAAGGGATGTCTGTTGACCATGGCTCCCGTACAGCTGCGGTTGATGTAGAGGTTTCCGCATTCAAATTCTTTTTTCACCCGCTCAATGTTCGCAGGACTTCGAGAGAAAAGTCCGCCGGTCAGAGCAAACTCCACCGAGTTTGCAACTTCAAGCGCCTCATCCAAAGTTTTTACTTTGATGACGGCAAGGACGGGACCAAAAATTTCTTGAGTGGCAATGGGTGCCTTCGGATCCACACCCTCAAAAACAGTGGGTGAAATAAAGTACCCTTGCTTTGGAACTTCACCTTCAAAAAGAAGATTGTGTTCTGACTTGGCCTTTTCAATGGTGCCACGAATGCGGTCAAAGGCTTCTTCGTCCACCACAGGGCCCATAAAATTCATGGGATCCAGAGAACTGCCCACATGAAGACTTTTTGTCGCTTCGTAGAGTCGCTCGGTAAAGCGGTCATAATTTTCTTCCAATACAATCACGCGGGAACAGGCCGAACACTTTTGGCCTTGAAATCCAAACGCCGAATAAACAACGCCTTGAACCGCTTCATCCAAATCGGCATCACTGTCGATGATGATGGCGTTCTTCCCGCCCAATTCTGCCAAAACTTTTTTGAAATGGGTTTGTCCGGGTTGAATCATCGTTGAAGCTTGCAAAATGTGAATTCCAACCGCTTTGGACCCGGTGAAACAAATCATCGATACATCTTTGTGCTTCACCAAGTGATCGCCCACCACTTCTCCAAGACCCGGAAGAAATTGAACCGCTTCTTTTGGAAAGCCTGCTTCTTGAATCAGTTTCATCAATTCCAAAGCCACCACGCTGCTTTGTTCTGCGGGCTTCATTACAACGGTATTTCCGGTGACCAAAGAGGCCGACACCATTCCGGTAAGAATGGCCAAGGGAAAATTCCAGGGTGCAATCACTGCGGAAACTCCGCGGGCCCGGTAGGCATAACGACTGACTTCTCCGGGAGCATGGCCCACGCGAAGAGGGTTTGAAAGTTTGCGCATTTCTTTTGCGTAGTAGCGACAGAAATCAATGGCTTCAGTGATGTCTCCATCCGCTTCGTGCCAAGGCTTACCCACTTCCAAAACTTCAAGTGCGGCAAGTTTATAACGATCTCTAAGAATCAACTCTGCCAATTGGTCCACAAGGTCTGCGCGCTTATTGGCGTCCCATTTGGCCCAAGTGGGTTGAAACTGAGCCGCAATTTCCACAGCACGATCCGCATCTGCGGTGGTGCCCATGGACACCTCCGAAAAATCTCCTTGAATGTCCGATGGGTTTTTTCTTTTCAGAGTGTCTTTGGAGTCGGTCCATTGGCCATCGATGCACAAAGGAACTTTTAACAGGCCTTTTTTCTTCCAAGCGGCAATTGCGGATTCCATGCCCTTTCGATTTTCATCGATCGTAAAATCTTTCAAAGGTTCATTTTCAAAACGGTGTTTGTTGTTCTCTACAAACACATGTTCTTTTTTCAAGTGGGCCGGATTTTGAAGCAACTTTTCAATGGAGGTGTTTTCCGCAAACTTAGAACGAAGGAAAGACTCGTTGGATGTGTTTTCCAAAAGTCGGCGCACCAGGTAAGCCATTCCTGGAATCAATTCTCCAATGGTTGCATACTCTCGCACGCGGATGCCTTTTTTCACCATGGCACTTTTGATGGGATCTGCCATTCCATAAAGCATTTGAGTTTCGACGGCCTTCTTGTCCAAACCTTTTTGGCGCGCATAGGAAAGTGCCGTGGCCAGAGAGCGAACGTTGTGAGAGCCCACGGCCAGGCGGATACTGGGGTAGTTGTCGATCAAAAGCTTTGCGCAAGATTCAAAGTTTTCATCGGTTGCATTTTTGTCCTGAAAAACAGGAACAGGCCAACCCATTTGTTCGGCGTGAATGGTTTCGTAATCCCAGTAAGCGCCCTTAACCAAACGAATGGTAAATTCGGTTCCTCTTTGTTTTGCGAACTCGCACAGTCCTTGAACGTCGGCCAAAGACTCTTTCAAATAGGCCTGCATAACAATTCCGAAGTGAGGATAGGCTTTGTAAGCCTCTTCCATAAGGAGCTCTTTAAAAACTTCCACCACAAAATCTTTGTAGGCGTACTGTTCCATGTCCAAGTTGACGAAAACATTTTTTTCGATGGCCGCAGAAAAGATCTGTCGCAAACGCTCTTTGATGGGAAATTTAGAAGTTTCCCAAGCGGCTTCTTCAATTTGGGAGTAAAGGGCTGTGACTTTGACAGAAATATTGACCTTAGGAAGTGCGCCTCTTTCGTCTTCGTCGATCAAGGGATTTGCATCCCACTTTTCGGAAGCTTTCGAAAGATCATTGATCAAAGCCAGGTAGCGCTCCAAGTACTCTAAAGATTCTTTTTCAGAAAGAGCCGCTTCACCCAAAAGATCAGCAGTGAAGGCCAAGCTTTTTTTGCGGGCTTTTTTAAGGTTCGGAAGAGCCTCTTCAGGAGTGGCCCCCGTAATAAACATCTTGGCCATTTGAACCACGTTTTTTCGAATGGCTCCGGCCATGATTCCAGGAGCAAGGGATCCCAGTCCCAATCCAAAGTTAAAAACAGAAGGAAGTTCATCGCCAGATTCTGCAAAGTATTCTTTAAGGTGTCTGGCCACTTCGGAGCTGGAATTCAAGTAGGGGAGAACGTCAACAAAACGAAACATTTGAGTTTTGAAATGCTCGTTTTTCATGGACCAATCCATGACCCGTCCATACCACCAATCTTTGTTGAAGATGGATTTGGAATCTTCCTCCATCAAGCGAAAGATTTCCTCGCCTTCCGTACGAATGGATTGCTCAAGATCAGACATCATTCCCCCTCCTATTTTAACCCGGTCAATCTGACTTTTGTTCTGAGGCTTTGCAAGCTGAAAATGGGAGTTGCCTTTTTCGAGGGAATTTGGTCCTTCTAAGAGTTCATGTCACAGGAAAAAAAGAACACTTCAAAGGCGAATAAGATTCACAAATATCTTGCTCAAGATATGAGCTTTCGTGCGGCTGCTGTGGTGGCCACGGAAGTGGTCCGTGAGATGCAAAGCATCCAAAACACCTTCCCCCTAGCAACCATGGCTGTGGGACGGAGCATGGTGGCCGCCAGTTTGATGGCCAGCCAATTGAAGGATGGGCAGCAGATCAGTTTGTATTTTCGCGGAGACGGTCCGCTGGAAATGTTTTTTGCCGAAGCCAATCACGAGGGGCAAGTTCGCGGTTACACCTCAAACCCTCAATTGGAAGCTCCTTCCGAAGGGGGAGAGCTGGCGGTGGGAAAGGCCATCGGTCAGGGGCTCCTCAGTGTGGTGCACTCACAACCCCAGCAAAAATCTCCTCAACGGGGGACTGTTGCTCTTCAAAGTGGTGAGGTGGGAGAAGACGTGGCCTTTTATCTGCTTCAGTCCCGCCAGGTGCGGTCGATTGTGGCATTGGGAGTAAAGGTGAATTCCTATGGCTTGGTTCAAGGGGCCGGTGGAGTTTTGATTGAATTGATGCCGGGCTGTCCAGATTCTGTGGTGGAAACTTTGGAGAAAAATTTTGCCTTGGCGGGCTCTCTGTCTGAATCCGTCACGGACGGCAGCACTCCAGAGGATCTTTTGTCGGCCTATGTTCAGGGACTTCCTGTTCGCGAGTTGTCCCACCCGTACAATTTGTCCTATGAGTGCCGGTGCTCCAGGGAGCGTTTGGCCCGAGCCTTGGTGCTTTTGGGCGAAGATCAGGTCAAAGAGATGGTGGCCAACAAAGAGTCGGCCAAAGCCCGTTGTGAGTTTTGTGGGCGGCCTTATGAGATTGAGGTGGCGGAGCTTTCGAAGCTTCTGGAAAAAATGACCTCCAACACCCATTAGAACAGCAGAGGAGTAAGTTTGACTTTGTTGCTTCGCCCATCAACGTATTACCCATACGCCCTCGGGCTCGCGCCTCGTCGAACTTGCTCCTCTGCTGTTCTGATCCTCATGCCGCGCTGAAATGGATTTGATTCAATGCTCACCTAGGGCTCGCGCCTCGTCGAACTTGCTCCTCTGCTGTTCTGATCCTCATGCCGCGCTGAAACGGATTTGATTCAATGCTCATCTAGGGCTCGCGCCTCGTCGAACTTACTCCTCTGCTGTTCTGATCCTCATGCCTCGTGGTTCAAGGGTTTGAGAAAAGCTCAAGGAGGGAGGCTTTCGCGCTCCCTTGGCTTTTGGTGGGTTGTGTTGATGGGCTCGGGGCTCTTCTTATGAATCCACGAGTGTGGAAGAGCCGGCGTGTTACAAATCTATATATCAAGATTGATACCAAGGCTTTCGGAGCCAAAATGAGTCCGCCACCCGGGGTGGGCAGGCAATTATTTTAGGGTGGGGCGTAGATTGTCATTTTTTGTCCCTGGGGCCTTAGTCCCCAAATGACACCCCTATTAGTCTCTCTTATGGGAGAAACAACGTGGACTTTATTTTCAGTTGGCTTTCATTTGAACGGGGTCTACACTGATTTTTCTGTATCAACCCCCTCCTGGAGGACATATGTCATCACAAAAAATCAATCGCAGAAATTTCATCGGTGGCTCTCTTTTGAGCGTGGCCAGTCTTGCTTTTTTCAAAGGCAATTTGGCGCTTGCATCAGACCTGAAGCCTTTAGATCTGAAGCCCGCAGATGTGCTTGAGAACGGACAAAAAGCAGTTCCCGCCTTGGTGAACTACTGTACCGATCCCGATGGCGCCGCAAAAACTTGTCCCATGAGAAAATCTGACAAGTCCAAGCACGGCCAAACCTGTGCAAACTGCAGTTTCTACACTCCAAAGGGGACCTACAAAGGTCAGGAAGTGGGAGATTGTGTTTTGGCAATGGCTCAAAAGAAGAAGGTTTACGCCAGTGCATGGTGTGGAACTTGGGCGAAAAAAGCTTAAGAGCTTTCCATCCCATAAATTTTCAAATTCAAAAAATCGCTCGATTTCACCGGGCGATTTTTTTTGCGAAAACTCTCAGGTCGCTGCCCAGGATTCGTTCCAATCTTTTCACCAATCTCCGCCTCAAGTACTGTACCTAGCATCGCCCCACGCTTCGCCTCTATCGCCTCAAATGGGCCTCACCCCAAATAGGCTTCGCTCCAAATAGGCCTCGCCAAAAGGTACCTGCTTCCTTTTCCGATATGCACCGCATATCGGAAAAGGAAGCAGGTACCTTTTAG
>DKGG01000033.1 GCA_002453155.1 Bdellovibrionaceae bacterium UBA6776 | reverse complement strand
CACTTAATGTCAAAATGAACCTTCCCTGTGATTTAGGTGCCATGCACTTTTTGGTGGCGCGACTGCGTTAGACTCCATGAAAAAGCCCCTCCTTTTGAGAGGGGCTTCGAATTTGGGTGTGGGGAGGTTCTTTGAGCTTAATGAGTGCCCTGGTCCAGCATGTGTTCGTAGATGCCTTTTAGCTCCTCAGGGGAATGATTCTCGCCAAGGATCTTTTCGGTCTTGTCCAAAGCTTGGATCATATTTTTCATTTTTTTGTCGTTGAGTGAAAGCAGGCGCTTTTTAAGCTCGGCGACTTTTTTAGGTTTGTAAGGCTTTGAAGTGATGGTTTCGAAGAGGACACCTTTTACCTTGGACATTTCTGTTTGAATCTCCATGGTTTCTTCGGCCATTTTCATGTGGAGTTTTTTGAGCTGATCTTTTTGATCCGAAGAAAGGCTTTTGGAATCATTGATGGCCTCCATACCTTTTGCGGCGACTCCTCCGTGAAAGGTGCGGGCAGGTTGTTCGGCAACCTCTTGATCCACATCCTCTGAGGTTGGGGAAGAGGAACATGCGGCAAGACCCAAAGTCAGTGACAAGGCCAGTGAAGTTCTTAAAAATTTTTGAAACGTCATATACGTCCTTTCTCTAAAGTTGAATTTATTTAGAGAAAGCATCCTTTGTGCCAAATCTTAAATCAATGAGATTCACTCGAGAACCCAGTTCTAGGACAAAATGTCTTCAAGACTGTTAAAACGCCATGCACTTTTTGGTGGCGCTCCCGCATCTAACGCACCGGGTGCAGATTTTGGTACCTGGCACCTAAACTTTAATTGGATTGGTAGGTGATTGGGGGGTGGGGAGTGCTGCAGTTTTGGAACAGCCCAAAGCTTATAAAAAGCAGAAAGAAAAAGAGCATGGTCTTTTTGGGACTAAATGTTCTCAAAAGCCGCCACCTGACTGGAAAAGATCTTGTCAGGAGATCGGCACTTTTCGGGAAATTCTTAAGACCAAAGTCTTGGAAATTTTAAAGATTCTACTTTCGCGTTAAAATGGCCCTCGCCATTTCACGATCTCCCATAAAGCGGCTGGCCTTCGCCAAAGAAACCTCCTTCATGTCCACGCAAATGAAAAAGTCCAGGGTGTTGAAATCCGGGTCCACAGAAAGGTGCAGAAAACGGGCGTTCATCAAACTTGTATAGTGCTTCATCAAAGGGGGAATGCCCTTGCCATCCGGTTCAAGAGCGCGAATCACTGCATCCAAGTCCCCAATTTTTTGAAGACTCTTTATGTATTCCAACAAATGTGGACTGGTCCATGAAGGCTGGGGCTCAAAGGCCACGCTGGGATTCATGTGTTTGCGAAGCTCCTCGGGCCGCAAGTGATCTTTGGGACTTTCCATGGAGTCATTTCTGTTGTCGTAATTTCTGGAGTCTCCATGTTTGGTCAAGAAATACCCTGCAATCAAAGACTGAGAGAGTTCCGTGTAGTTTCCACTTAAGCTGACAGGTCCGCAAAGAAAGCGTGTCTTTCGAGAGCGGGCTCGCAATTGAGATCGATGAGGAGCTTTCAGTAAATCTTTTTCCAGGGATCCACCATCTAAATAGAGATAAACTCCAATTCCACTCCAAAGATTTTTTAAAATGTTGGGATCGTTTTGGTATTCGGCAACTACAAAGGATCTTCCCATTTCAATCATGTTTTTTTCTGCGCCAGGCTTTCCATGTTCATCAAAGGCTTTGAAAAATTCGGGAGTGAAACCAAAAAACTGATGGCTGTAAACTTTCGAGTAATCTCCGGTGGTGCGCGCCTCTTTGAAAGAGCCCAATCGATAGGCGCCGACAATTTGTTTTTGAGTGGAATTCCAAAGGAGCAAATGATCATACTTCAAATCAAACTCATCCGTGTCCGATCCCTTGCCGGAACCTTCACCCACTTCACGAAAAGTTTGCTCGCGAAGAACTCCCAAATGGTGAAGAAGGCGGGGGTCCAAGTCCTTACCGTGAATGCGTAGAACCTCTAAGTTTTCAACCTTGTCTCCGCGTGTGGTGGTGTCGGTCTTATAAACGGAAGCCTTGCCTTTTTGTTTGGCCCACTCAATCAGCTCGGCGGTCACATCTGGCGAAAGCTTGGAATCTAACTTTTTAAGTTTTCGCTCGACGTTCTCGAGTTCAGAATCTTTCTTCAGTTCGATCTGTTCGGAAAGTTCTAAAGAAGCCTCCTTGAGAGTTTGCATAAAATGCAGATCCGATGCGCTTCCAAATTTTTGAACCGCCAGGTTTTCAAAATAAACCCGGGGCATGGCTTTTCCGAAAACCACGTCTAAAGTAGAACCTGACTTTTTTAAGATTTCTCTGGGGATCAAAGCCAATCTTAAAAAATCTTTGTAAGGCGAAGAGAGCCTTGAAGCCCATTGAAAAAGAAAACTGTTTTGTCCTTTGAAAAACACAGGAAGAATTTTTGCGTCGGCCTTTTTCGCAATGCGACCCGACGTGGATTTCCATAAACCTTCCGCAGGAGGTTTCGAAGAATCCCAGAGATTCTTTGCCGTGGCCACTTCGCCAGAAGGGAAAACCAAAAGTGCTCCACCATTTTTTACATGCTCTTGGGCTTGCTCAATGGCTTTCAAATTGAATGCGCGCACTTGTGCGCGGCTGACCTTCGGATCCTCTACAATCTTTACTGCAATCACCCGCTCTCGAATTTCGGCAATTTGCGAAAGGCTGGAGTTTCCTAAGATCATGTAGTCGGATCTTTTTTGTCCGATCAAATGAGCCAAGGCCACTCCATCGGCAAAGCCGAAGGGGTGATTGGCCATGACCACAAGAGGTCCGGACTCGGGCACGTCTTCGTAGAGGCCTTGAACGTTTAAATCGATTCCCAAGATTTCTAAAGTGAGGCGAAAAAAATCTTCGGGATTTCGAACCTCACCGGCAACAGGCTCATAGGCTTTCAAAAGAGCAGAAAGCCCAAGAACCTCTTCCGCCAGCCCAGCTCCATATCGGGTCAGTCCATGAAGGAGACCTTTTCCTTTGGGAGTTTGAATGCGAAATAACGAGTTGGGAGAAAGGAGATTTTCTTCACAGCGGACGGGAGCGGAATTTCCATGCCCTTCTTCAGAAGATGGAGTTTCAGCATTTGCAAGGGAGGTGAACATCCAAAGACTGACAAACATCCAGCCACAGCCTGTAAAAAATCTCATAGAAATTCCTCAACTCAAAATCTGAGCTCTTAAAACTTAAATGTATCTCTTCGAAGGTAAAGTTTTGCGAAGACAGTGCCATCTGGCCTATGGGAGCGCAAGTGGACCGTGCAGAATAGAAGGATGAGATCCTTCTTTGGAATTTTATTCGCACTCTCGAGCTCGGCCCCAGCGCTTGCCGCGAACCCTCAATTTGAACTGATGCTGGAAGATGGTTCCCAACGGACCTTTTGCGAGGTGAAGCGCAGACCCAGCGGCGGTCCGGACTGGCGGGTTTGGTGTGGAGAAAAAGAATATGCCGTCCATTTGGTCTTCAACAAATTCCCAACGGCAAGCGGACAGGTGCGCCTTCAAATTTTATATTGGGTTTTGGATTACAACAATCGCCCAGACTCTTCTTTGGCGGGCACTCATCATGGAACGAATTTAGAAGTTCTGGTTCCATCAAATCTTCCCACCCCAACCTTTCAGTTGGGGCAGGTGGTAGATACCAATTGGAATTTAAATGTGACTATAGGTCTTGAGCCCCAATTTTTTTCAGAAGCTCGTCAAACGGACCGGGAGGATAGGTCATTGTGATGCAGTGGATGGATCCAAGTCCATCATTAGAAAGAGACTCTGTATTTAAAGGAATCACTTCAAAACCAAGACCTTCATAGACACGAATGGCATCTTGATCTTTTTCCTCGTCAAATACAGGAAGGAAGACTTTTTTCTCTATGATCAAAGAGTTCACATAGGTTTCATAGCGTCCATTGGGAGTGGGAAGCATAACCACTTTAAAACCTTCTTTTTCCAACACAGGCACGTAGCTTTCGGTGTCGGTAAGTACGGTTTTGTCGTCCACAAACTTTACGGACTCATCGGCGTGACCAATCCCTTTAACATGGGGAAGTCTTACCAACTTTTTGCAACCGTACTTCTCTGAAAAAATAGAGTTGGGAATGTCTTGAACACGGTCATTGTCGATTACCAAACAGGTTCCCAAACCGTTGGCCATAAAGTTTCCACCCTCGAAATAGTAGTCATGGTTGAGCAATTCACTTTTAAAAAACTTTGCCACACGCTCATCCGGTTCGAAATTGTGGTAGTACTTTGCGTCCACCAAAGACAACTTTTGATTGCTGTCTTCAGAAACCGTTGGAACAGGAATTCCATCCCGCGCCCAGAAGCCACCGTCCGCACCGGGAAGGTAAATTACTTTCAATCGATCTTCGGAAATCAGACTTGCGAATTTCTTTCGGATGCGATCTTTGGTTCCTTTGGAGTCGGCTCCAACAAAAATAACGACGGTCACACCTTCGGGAAGATTTTTAATGATGCCTTTTTTCACGGGGCCCGATTGAAAGGGAAAGTTTGCACTCATGATCAAGTAACCGGCGCGGTTGTACTCGGCAAACGGAAGCCGATGGACCGAAAGCACCCCTTCAGAAGGTTTTGCGGCATCAAGGATTGCGGTTTGACGGTTGTGTTGAATGATCTTTTCGGTCTGGGCTTTGGAAGGTGCTCGGGTGGGCACCGCCGATGACGTAAAGGGAACTGCGAACAACAAGGCAAGAATGACTGATTTCATTTGAAGTCCTCACTGGAGTTAATCTTGTGTTTTGTAAAATTTTCTATAAAGATCTTTGGACCAAAAGGGAGAAAAATCAATGTGGCCGGTTAAAGTATTGATGGCGCACCCCGCCGAATTCCAAGTGTCCTACAGCATCAACCCATACATGAAAGATGAGGCGGGCAACCTCAACCAGGTGGACGTTCCGAAGGCCATAAAACAGTGGGAGGCATTGAGGGATCTCTTTACTCACCTAGGGATGGCGGTCCAAGTTTTAGACGCGGTGCCGGGACTTCCGGACATGGTTTTTACCGCCAACCAAAGCTTCCCCTTTGTGAATGCAGAGGGCCGACCGTCTTTGCTGATGAGCCGTATGAAGTCTCCTTTTCGCCAACCCGAGGTGGAGCACTTTCGAACTTGGGCTATGAAAAATAAAATTCAAACTTATGAATTAAAAACTTCCGGAAATTTCGAAGGGATGGGGGATGCCCTTTGGGATTATGAAGCTCAAGAAATTTTTGGAGGCTTTGGGCCTCGGACCTCTGTGGAAGTTTATGATCAAATTCGAGAGCTGACGGGAAAGCCGGTTCATCTGTTGAAACTGGTGGATGAACGTTTTTATCACTTGGACACGTGCCTGTGTTTGCTTGGAAATTCCATCGCATTTGCAGTTCGAGAGGCTTTCGATGAAGAAGGTTGGAGTTTCTTAAGGACTCACTTCCAAACTCTGAAGGAAATTCCTTTGAAGGAAGCCTTAGAGAATTTTGCAGGCAACATGTTGGCTCTTGGTCGTCAGCAAATTGTCATGCAGTCCGGGGCTCATCAGACAAAAGCAAATTTGGAGAAGTTGGGTTATCAGATTCACGAAGTGGAGACTTCTGAGTTTATGAAATCCGGAGGATCCGTCTTTTGTATGAAGCTGCTTTATTTTTAATTGCAGATGTTTGTTAAAAAAAATCCACATTAGACTCACAGATTTCGGAATCTCTTTAGGGGCTTACTCCTTAGACTGGGACTGAACCCAAGGAGGTCTATGATGTTGATGGGTATAGATGGTCAGCCAGAAGTCTTAAGTGAAACTTTGAGCAACAATGCTGAACGAAATTTTACAGTGGGCGCGGTGGATCGCATTTCCCAGGTCCTTCGAGGAGAGATCTCTGCGATCGAGGCCTATGAACATGTCTTGGTTCATTTTGCGGCCGAACGCAACATTCACAAATTGGAAGAAATCAAAGATCAACACGAGGAAGCCGCACATTTTTGGACTCAAATTTTGTCGAACTCTGGCTTTGAAGCCGAAAGACATTCGGGACCCTGGGGTCAAGTGGTGAGGACCTTCGTCGACACGGCCACTTTTTTTGGAGACACGTCTTCATTGCGAGCTCTTCATGCCGGAGAAACCCATGGCTTGAGTGAGTATTACGAAATGCTTGCCGATTCTACGGTTCCATCTGGTTTGAAAGACAAAGTTCGAAGTGTATTCATTCCTGCCCAAGAACAGCACATTGCACTGTTGGATGCGTGGAAGGCTCCACCCCAGTTGGAAGCCTAAAATTTAGAATTTTGGTCGTGAGAGGTATGGACTATCTTTGAGGCCGAACCTTAAGGGCCAATGGGCAGCATCTCCTGCCGAATCAATTCCTACACGAGGACCTGCATGAAAATCTTTGTGGAGAAGGTGTTCTGTTTCCTGTGGGTCTGCAATAAAAAGATCTTCTTTGGTGGAGAGCAAGTTTGAACCGTTAAAGTTTTTGTCGATAGCAAGGCGTCGGCAAAGTTTGCCAGGCCCGGACAAAGATTTGTTTTTGAAATCGTCGGATGCAAAGCCTGTAAGCGGAGCCAACGCTCGAATCAAAACGGCCTCGCCGTTTCCAGTGACCAGATTTAAGCAATGATACATTCCATAGATAAAATAAACGTAACAGGTGCCGGGATTTTCAAACATCACCTGAGTTCGTGGAGTTTTGCGGCCACCGAAACTGTGACAGGCGGGATCTTCAACTCCCAAGTAGGCTTCGGTTTCTACAATTTGTGAGACCAGGAGGTTTTGCGAATCGAGTTTTCGAACGAGGAGCTTGCCCAAAAGATCTTGGGCGACTTCGATGGTGTCGCGAGCCGCCCAATTTTCTTTGAAAGAACAGAATTTTACCACGGATTGTGGGGGCGAGGATGACCCGGTCCGTGTCCAGGGTTGCCACCGGATTGTGAGGCCTGTGCGTTTGCTTTGTTGCATTCATCCACGTAGTTGTCTCGAGTGATGGTCACATTTTGACCGCGATAGCTGCTGGCGATGTTGCATGATTGAATTCCGGCAGCATCCATACGATTGAAAAAATCTGTGCAATCCTGATCGGCCATTTGAGCCAAACTCATGCGGCGACCTCTTCGGTCCTGTCTTTGGTTTCCATGGTGTGATCTGTTGTCGTAAGAGGGAGCGCCATGTGGATATCCTGAGGTTCTTCCTCTTAAAAGGTCCAAGCTTTCTTCCAGATTTGTAACGGACTGTTCAATTTCAGGAGAGCAAATTTGAACGTGATGTTCGTCTCTTGATTTGTTGCAACCTGTGGTCCCTAAGAATGTGACACAAGTTATGATTGAAACCAGCAATAGGGGCTTCGCAGGCATTGTTCCTCCTTGAATAAAGTTCTTCCATGTTTTTGCGGACAAAAAATATCTTCTTTGTTTGTGAACCTATTAAGGCAAGAATGAGGCCAAAGGAAACGGCGCTGTCTTTGTTTTGAAAGCTGAAAGCGGGAATTCCTTACAGGGACCGTCTAGACGGTGTGCGGTTTTGTAAGTGCTGCGGGGAGATTTGGTGATGAACCGAAGGTCCATCACTTCAAATGAAGAACGGACTTGATCTCTTTGAAAGTAAACTGAAGACGAAGGTGAAGATCATTCAAAACCTTCATGTTTGCACTCAACTGATTGATCACATCCAAAGAAGGATCTGTAAGCCCTGGGATTTCAGAATAAGAAAGCGATTCGCCCTCTTTCTTTACAGACAGGGATTCGCTCTCCATCAAGGGAGTCGCAAGACTTTGAATTTTATCAGTGGTTTTCGTGTTCAAAATGTATCTCCTGCAACTATGCTAAGGGCCAGGGCCCGATTTAAAAACTTAAAATTCCTTACATCTCAAAATAGTTGAGGCCCTGGTTTCAAGATGGAACCAAAGTCCAACCTTGGAAAGCCTTCCTGGTCCTCAGCCCGGGGTGTATTCGCACCGCAAGTCGTTCAAATCCTCTGCGCTCAACGTCGCTCGAATCGTTCCTTCTTGCAGATGGGTGTTCATGACACTGCCCGGAGCATCCGTATGCTCAAGCCCCAAGACATGTCCCAATTCATGGACAAACAAACTTCGTAAATCTGTGCCATTTGGAGAGTTGTGATCACTGGCGAAATTGAATTCAAAGGCACTCATGGGGGAAGCGTTGATTCTCATGTCGGCTTCGTAAATGGAGTTGCCACTCCAATACACGGTGGTCCGCCCTTGCTCGCTGGGGCGATCCGCTTCCCAATCACTGAGCCAGTAGATCATAGAATTTCCGTCACGGGAAGGGGTGGGAGGCGCATCGACTCCATATCCAACGATCTGAAATACAGGTTTTCCAAGTTCTTTTTCTAACTCTTTGTATTGGTCAATGGCTTCTCTCAAGGGCTGATAGGCTTCTGTGGGAACAGAGGAATGAACATACAGCTTTACAGGAAGATTTTTCTTCCAAGAAACTCTTTGTCCGTCAGGGTTTTGATAGAACTGACAGCTTTTCTCAGGAGCCAAGGGGCGTTGACAGCCCATCGCAAACAACGATGACAGCAAAATCAATCCACCCAGGGACCAACGCGCGGACCACGTCAGATTCAGAAAGAACAGGTTCACAGCAATTTCTCCTCTTATGAGGTACATAGAGGCAAGAATGGGTCCAGAATCTGATAAGCCGTAAATCCTTGTTATTACGAAGAAAAATCGAGATCTTTGGAATTGCTGGGGGAGCGGGAATTCGGGTTGGGTTGAACACTCTTTGTGTCTCAACCTGAGTCACTAGAGTTAAACCTCTGAAATGACTCAAGCTTTTTAGTGTCTAAATGTTATTCAGGGGCGCTGACCAATTAGGCCTTGGGAATTTTCACTCTGAGGTGGCCATTCTCCCACTTGGATTCCACAAAGTTTTCGACCACAGGGCGTCCAAGGGGAAGCTCTTCACGAAAACTTTGGTAAGAGCTGGTTGCCACGCGGTGGCCCTCAGATCGAATGTCATCTTTGAAGCTGCGTTTGCCCTGAACCACCAATTTGCCATCGTTCACGGTAACTTTGATGTGGTCCTTTTCGTTTTCAGGAACGGGGGCATCTAAGATGTAATGGCTTTCGGTTTCGGAAAGTTTCCCATCCAGTTTGCGCATTTTATAAAATGGGTCTTCGGTTTCCAGGTTCTCGCCATTTTGGCGAAGGGATCTCAACTTGTGATTGTAAATGGCAGAGGCCAACTGGTCTTGGGCTCGACGGAAAGATTCTTCGTGATGCCGTTGGTTTTTTTGAAAGGCGTCTTGAAATTCTTCACGCTGCTGGTGAAGTTCTTTTTTGTAAATGGCATCGTTACGCATTTTTTCCTTTTCGAAAATTTCACGATCCCGCTTGATGGTCTTTTCGTACTCTGTTTTGAGTTCTTTTTGCTGAGCTTCAAGCTCCTGTTCTTGGGCTTGCAAGCTGGAAGTCATTCTGAGGTTTTGTTCCGCCAAAGCTTTGTCGGTTTTTTTATGGATGTCTTGAACCTGAGTTTGGTGGACTTTTTTCAGTTGATCCATTTCCGCCAAATGCTGTTGGTGCTCGGTCATCACTTGATCGGTCCCGCTTTTTTTCAATTCCAAGATTTGCTTTTCTTGACGCTCTTTCTCCACCTGATAATTTTGCACGCCTCGGTTTCGAAGCTGATTGTAGGCGTTTTGCTTTTCTTTGCGCTCTTCTTCGATGCGTCCGCCGTATTCCTTTTGAATGTCCAAAAGTTCTTTTCGTTGAGCCGTTCTTAAATGATCTTTTTTCTTGGAGTGAGAGTTAAGATCTTCTTTTAGAGATTCGCTGAGCTTTTGAGATTGATCTTCGCGGGCTTTCAATTTGGCTTCGTAAGCCTCTTTTTGAAGGGTCAGGGCTTTTTTGTATTTGGCCTTTTCGTAGGTGAGCTTTTGATCGGATTGGTTGCGAATCTCTTCGAGGTTTTTGCTGGTTTGGGTGCGAATATGATTTACACTTGCGCGATTGTACTCTTGTTGTCTTTGAACTTCGGCTTTGCCCTTTTCTTGGAGCTTTGAAATTTCCTCTTGGTTTTGCTCTTGAATTTTAGACTTCTTTTTTCGGTATTGATCGTAAAGCTGTTGCAGCTCTTCGTTTTGTCGGGCCTTCGTGGCCTGCATTTCATTGCTCATGCCTACAAGAATAACACCAATTGCCTCAATTGAGATCGGACTTAGGAAGAGATTCTAACAGGTTTGAAGCAGGTCCCTTCGGATTGGGGCAAATGGGCTTTTTCGAGGTGTCGCCATAGCACATCCAGGTGTCTTCCATCTGAATGGTTTCCTCTTTGAGGACTGGATAGAGGTCGCGGTACTGTATGGCATCAAAGTTTGAAAGGACCGTTCGTTGGGCGCCAGTGGATTCATTGGTGATGGTCAGTTGATAGGCACGGTACTCTCCTCGAGCAAAGGGAGAGGCAAGGAGTGCGAAGGTGAGGATCAGTGCTTCCATTCGTGGGTGGTTCGCAAACTGTTGTCCACAATGTGAAAGTAGGCTCGGAGCAACATTTCGAAGGACTCAGGGTCCAAGCTTTCAATGTAAAGCTGTTTGAGGCTGAGGTTTTCTTTTTGAACCAAGCCTTGGAAAAGTTCATCAATTTTCTTGAGGTTGTCTTTTTCAAAAAGGTTCAAATTCTCGGTGGGCATTTTAAGAACTTCGGCGATTTTCTTATGGTCAAAGAGGATGTGAAGGCCATTCATTGACTGTTGGAGAAGGTGTTCGATCTGGTCCAACTGTTGCTCAGAAAAGTTCATCCTCTTCAGTCTGCGACCCCAGAGACCAATTTGACAATAAGTGATTCAGGAACCTATTATTTTTAAAGAAGTCTCACGACAATGGTCCTGAAATTTGGGAAGTGGAGTGGCCAAAAAAATGGCAGACAACAAAATTGAAATTGATGAAGAAAATGGCCTCGTTTTTGATAGTGAAGATGAGCTGTATGCCCATTTTCAACCGGACATTAACCTCCTTGAAAAAACTTACTTTTTAAAACGCTCCAAAGACGATTACTCGGAAGAGGAGCTGAAGAAATTGGAACACCACTTGGAAGCCACTTTGGATGCCCCTGATGAAGTGTGGCTTTTGGATTTGGAAGGTTTGTCTTTGGATGTGCATGCTTTTGTTCGAGAGATTGAAGACAAGGGACATTACGTGGCATTGACCTATTTGGCGGCGGGAGTTCCGAGCTTTGTGTTTTCGCACTTTGCAACCAAGGATGAGAAAGTCTTGAAGGAAATTCGAAAGGGCGAAGAAATTCCCGTTCGAGATCAGTCTGTTCCCACGGGGGCGATTGAAGGAGACTCTTTGTTTGAGGGCGATATTTTGGCAAAGGGACTTTACGATGCCATGATGCTTTTGCGTTCGGAAAAGGACATCCCTGAAGATGAGTTTCAAGACTATGCCGACATGAGAGAGCTTTGCGTGGAAGGAGCCGATGAAATTTGGAGGTCGGCAGATTCTTTGGGCAATGTTTTGGTGACCTTTATTCGCGAGGCCGAAGATGAAGGGGAGCCGAACTATGTGGTGGTGACCGTGGAAGATGAGCCTTCGGGAAGTCACTCCTTGCTGTTTTCGTTTCCAACCAATGATGCTCAACTTCTTGAGCGCTACCGTCACGGAGAAAACCTACAAGCCGACGAAGTCGTGCAGGAATCGAGTCACTGATGAAAATTTCTATGAAAATATTAATTCCAGTTTTTGCAATGGGCTTCGTGGGCTGTGTCAGTGCACCAAAAGGTCCGCAGGTGCTTGAGTTGAAATCTCCACAAGGAGAGTCTTTGAGTGCCTATCGCTCCACTTCGATTTCGAAGGAGTATGAGGGCGAGCAACTGACTCGCGAAAAGGAAGAGAGTGTTGATTTTATCGTAGAGTCCAAGCCAGTGGAGAAAAAAGGAGAACACCCTGTAGAGGTTTTGGTGACGACGGTGACTAAGGCCGGGACCATGGATCTTCATGACTACGGCTTTCCTGAAAATGGAGAGACCATTGAGTTTCATTACACGGGAAATGGAGAGGTGTTGAAGGCGGGATCCTTTCGGAAACAAAGTTTGTTTTTTGTGCCGCCCCTTCCATTGCCAGATCACCCTGTGGAAAAGGGAGACACTTGGAGTTTGGAACACACATGGACTTCGAACTCAGGAATCGAACTTCAGCTGGAAATCATAGGAATTCATAAAGGCTATCAAAATTGTGGCGAGGATTCTCCTTGTGCTGAGATCGAAGTTTCAGGATCGGTTTCGCCGGCCTTTGAAAGAGTTGTGGGTTTGGATATGGAGAGCCGCATTTCGGGAACTTTATTGTTCTCTTTGCCGAAGGGTGAGGTTTACTCTTCAAAAATTGAAAGCCGAGAAATTTTGAGCTTTCCCAATCGAAAGATTCTTTCCCGCTCGTGCATGGTTTCAGTTCCTGCGGAAAAGAAGCAATTGGAAGGTGTGAAGTTTCCTGAGTGTCCTTTGGTAGACCAGTAGACAGAGTCAACTTTTTAGGCCCAAAGGACTCATCCGGCGGTTGCACTCCTCCGTGGGACCACAAGTCTTTGCCCTTCGGGTAAATCACTTCCTGTTTCCTTGAGGTTTACTCGAGTAAATAATTGAACCTGAAAAATTACTTAACCGAGGAATCACTATCCCTTGTCGCGGTCCGTTCCATTGTATTGAGTCTTATTCTCAAATTCTAAGATTCATAGAAAAGGACCTCCAGCAAGCAGGATGCGTTTTGCCCGTAGGGCAAATGCTGGAAGAACTCATGGAAGAGTGTGTCCGGTTCTATGAATCTTAGAATTTGGGAAGAGGAGTCCATGCATGAAAAGCTTAGCCTTTGTGGCGGTTGTGGCTGGAACACAGTACTTGAAGATTACTTCTTCGTTGGTCGCCTCCAAGTCGGACTGGAAGAATGTGATCGATTTGTAAGAACTGGCGAGATTCGCAACCTGGATATTGGCATTTGTAGTTTGCACTATTTAACACATCATTTCGTAGGCGCTTGGAAATTTGCCGGGGATTTTTTGACTTTGGTGCACCTAACTCTGTGTTCTTATTGGATTTTGAAGATTTCGTCTGAGTATTTTCATAAGATTTGAGTTCTTTCTCAATCAAATCCATCAATAGGCTTTCCGCATTGTGTTTGTGGGACTTTAAGGTCTTCAACTTTTCTAATTTTTGGTTTTGTTCGTGGGTCAACTCCAACCTCAAATGCACTTTATCCACATATTCTATTTTTTTGATTTTAATTGGCGAATGGGGCTCCAAAAACATAGCTTTTACTTCTCTGGAAGATTTGTTTTCCAAAGACTTTAAAACTTTTCTTTTTTCAGCCAACGGCCTCTTTCGAAGATGTTTAAAAGCTGTGGTCACTGCGGAAAGTGTCAAACTTCCTTGATCTATCTTTTGTTTGATTTCTGGAACCTCTTTCGCAAGCCGTACACAAGCTTGGCGTTGATAAGCGGTGGCTTCAGAATAGTTGAGGCCCCTGACCAAGTAGTCAAAAAGAGAGCTGTAACCCATATCCAAATAGCCGCGACCATCTTCCATTTGTTGCAACTTGTTTAAGATATCAGAAGTGATTCGTCTTTCTTTTTGGCGAAGTTCAAGCAACTCATTGTGAATTTTCATAAGTCCTCTTTTCTTTGAAAGAACATTACCATGGGTTTTTATTTTCAGATTTTGCCTTCTAAAAGAGTCCCAGAGGGACGAATAAGTTTCTGTCAGGAGGGTTCCCCCGAAGGAAAAAAGAA
>DKGG01000045.1 GCA_002453155.1 Bdellovibrionaceae bacterium UBA6776 | reverse complement strand
CGCGCCCCCATTTCTGCAAAATGCGTGGCGGAACTCTGTAAAACTTCCGGTGCAGATCGCCTGGTGGTTGTGGATCTTCACTCTTCTCAAATTCAGGGATTTTTTGATGGCCCCGTGGATCACCTTTTCGGAATCCCCACTTTGGCCCGCGCCTTTCGAGAGCGCCAAGGTTTTGGAGACGAATACGTGGTTGTGAGCCCGGATGCCGGGGGGGTTGAGCGCGCTCGAGCCTTCTCAAAACGCATTGAGTGCTCCATTGCCATCATCGACAAGCGCCGCACCGGCCCCAATGAAGCCAAGGCCTATCACTTGATTGGTGATGTTGAGGGCAAAACGGCCATTATTTTGGATGATATGATTGATACCGCAGGAACTCTGACTCAGGGAGTTGACAGCCTCCTCAAGAATGGGGCAAAAAGGGTGTTTGCTGTGGCCACCCACCCTGTGCTCTCCGGCCCCGCCATCACGCGGATCACGGAAAGTCAGATTGAAAAAGTCTGGGTGACAGACACAATCCCTTTAAAGCAAGCCGCTCAAGACAGTGGAAAGTTTGAAGTGATTTCGGTGGCTCCAGTGGTAGCAGAGGCGATTCAAAGAATTTACAGCTATGACTCCGTGAGCGCCCTGTTTGAAATTGAGTCCGAGAAAAAGACTTAAAAAGAAACATTGAATTTCAAAAGTTAAAGAGTGAGAGGGAGAACTTCACATGACTGGAAATCAAAACCTAACAATTCAAGCCGAGCTTCGCAAAGCCGGCAAAAGCACATCTCGCAACCTTCGCACTCAGCGCATGGTTCCAGCTGTGGTGTACGGACCAAAAACAAAAAACTTTTCTTTCAGCATTGGCGAAAACGATGCTGTGAAATACTCCCGTCACGGATTTGAAAACACCATTTTCACTTTGAAATCCGACGACAAATCTTTGGATGGAATGAAAGTTCTTCGTAAAGATTTGGATGTTCACCCTGTAAGCCGACGTCCCATTCACATGGACTTTTTCGCTCCGGACATGACTCAAACTGTTCGCGTGGAAGTGGAAGTGCGATTGGTTGGAAAAGCGCCTGGTGTGATGGAAGGTGGACTTGTCAGCCAAGTGAAGCGCGAAGTGGAAATTGAAACCCTTCCTCTTGAAATTCCTGAGTACTTTGAATTGGACATTTCAAATCTTCAATTGGACGAATCTCTTCACGTGTCAGACATCAAGTTCCCTGCGGGGGTTAAAGTGATTTCTGGTGAAAAAGAAACCATCGTTTCTTGTGCGGAAGTGGCAGAAGAAACTGCTTCCACAACACCTGCTGCTGCTGAAGGTGCTGCTGCTCCTGCGACAGAAAAAGCCGGAGAATAACCCTAACCATTGAGGTGCCAGGCACCAAAATCTGTAATCGCCGCGTTAGACGCGCCAGGAGCAGATTTTAGTGCCTGGCACTTTTTTTTGCCTATGAAACTGATTGTTGGACTTGGAAATCCTGGAGCAAAATACGCACTGACCCGGCACAACGTGGGGTTTATGGCTCTGGATGCTTTTGCCCATGGGGCAGGAGCCAGCGAAAATCAGTGGAAAAAAGAACACAAAGCCCTCACCTTTAAAGCCCGAATGGGATCAGAAGCCTTCCTTCTTGCAAAGCCTCAAACTTTTATGAATCTGTCCGGCGAATCCGTGGCTCCACTCATGAAATATTACGACATTGCCCTGGAAGACCTATTGATCATCCACGATGAAGTGGACCTGCCCTTTGGAAAAATGAAGTTTCAAAAAAAACGCAGCCCTGGCGGAAACAATGGAATCAAAAGCACCCATCAGCATTTGGGCACGGATGATTACACTCGGCTAAGGGTGGGAGTGGGACGTCCTTCCAATACAAAGATGAGTGTGGCGGACTGGGTGCTTCAAAACTTCTCGGAAACCGAAATGAAGTGGATGCCCGAACTTTTGGATTTGATTGGTGACGCTATGGAGTCTTTTGTTCATGTGGGTTTCGAAAAATCTGCGACAGCTTTCAACTCCAAGCAATTGAATATGGAAGACTGATCTCTGATTAAGTTTTTATTGGCCCACCGTGATCACTGTGAGAAATTACCCCTTTAGATTTCGAAGAAAGGTTTGAAATATGGGACTTCAGGTTGGAATCGTTGGACTTCCCAACGTGGGAAAAAGCACTCTCTTTAATGCCATCACGGCCGCAAAAGCAGAAAGTGCAAACTACCCTTTTTGCACCATTGATCCCAACGTGGGAGTGGTGAACGTTCCTGATGATCGCCTTCAAAAAATCTCTAGTTTTATCAAACCCAAAAGTCTTATTCCCACCATCGTCGAGTTTGTTGATATCGCCGGATTGGTTGCGGGTGCTTCCAAGGGTGAGGGCTTGGGAAATAAATTTCTTGGAAACATTCGACAAACCGATGCCATTCTTCATGTGGTCCGTTGTTTTGATGACGACAACGTGGTTCACGTCAATGGAAGCATTGACCCTTTGAGAGACATGGAAGTGATCAACACAGAGTTGATGCTTGCGGATTTAGAGTCTGTGGACAACCGTTTGAAAAAAACCGAGAAAATGGCTCAAAGTTCAAAAGATGCGAAAATGAAAGCGGAAGTGGAGCTTTTAAAGCGCATTCAGAAAGCTCTGGGCGATGGGCTTCCTGCACGCAGTGTGGAAGTGACAGATGAAGAAAAACCTTTGATGAAAAGCCTTCAGCTGTTGTCTTCGAAGCCTGTTTTGTATGTTTGCAATGTGGATGAAAATTCCTATGGCAGTGGCGGCAACGAGTACTCGAAAAAAGTGGAAGAACGGGCGAAGGCTGAAAACAATCAAAGTCTTGTAATTTGCTCCGCCATGGAAGCAGAGATTGCACAGCTTGAGCCGGAAGAACAAAAAGAGTTTTTGGAATCCATGGGACTCAGTGAGCCCGGTCTTCACCGTTTGATTCGAAAGTCCTACGACCTTTTAGACTTGATCACCTACTTTACGGCCGGCGAAAAAGAAGTGCGCGCTTGGACCATTCGCCGAGGCACAAAAGCTCCAGGTGCGGCGGGCGTCATTCATACGGATTTTGAAAAGGGATTTATTCGGGCTGAAACCTATGCTTGCGAAGATTTGTTTCAATTGAAGTCTGAAAGTGCCGTGAAGGAAGCGGGCAAGTACCGCTCTGAAGGAAAAGAATATGTGGTCAAAGATGGCGACATCATGCTTTTCCGATTCAACGTTTAACTTCTTATTTAACTGCAGAAGATTTTGCTTTCTTCTTGGTAGACTTGGAGGGCTTCGAAGGCAGACGATCCTCTTTGTTTTGTTGTGTCTTCGAACTCTGAAAAAGTATAACCCTTGATTATATAGCCTGATGACATGACCGCTACTCCTAAAAATCTTGGAAAAGAGTCCGGGAGAGGCATCAGACATGGGCTTGAAGCGATTCTCAGCTGTGAGTTGGAACTGTTTTTTCGATGGATTCGAAAAAAAATCTATTTGGAATAAAGAATCACGGGGTGACCATTGCCCAAGGCGAACTCTTCTTTGGAGTAGCCGGATCGGAGCATTTTTCGATCCCATCTTTGAGCCTTAGCAACAATATTTGCCGCCTGCGCATCGAGGTTTTTATCGATCTTTAAATTTTGAATCACACAGGGTCGACCGCTCCGTCCGCCGCAGTCATTGACCTGATTGATTTTTAAAACTCGAGGCGACCCCGCCAAACCAGAGGACAAAGTCTTGTATCCAAGAATCAAAAGCTCTGGATCCAAAAGTCCCAAATGAATTCCTGGGCCCGAGGCATTCCAATTTTCAGAGAAGAATTCCCCTAAACGCACTTTTTTTGGATGTTCTTTTCTCCATTTCAATTCAGGAACTTTGGTGTGACTGGGAAGAGGTAAATCATTTCCACCGAAGCGATAAAGACTTGCAAAGAGATCGCGGTGAGATGCTGAGAAAACTTCTTGAAACACTCCCGCCTTCTTCAAAAGGGCTTTCGCCATTGTGATACATCCAGCCCCTTCGAATTTTTCTGGATCTAAGGTCAAACCAAAATTGTGAACGGGTTTCTTTGGATGAAAAATAAAGGCTTTTAAAAATTGAAGCATTTGGGCGCAGTTGTTTTCTTTCACTTCAACCACCAAAGTGAAAGTCTCTTCTTCCTCCGCACGAACTCTTAACATTCCTCCGGAATGAATCCCCCCAGTCAGCCACCCGTCGGTAAAGGTCGCAAGAAAAGTTGTCAGTCCCCAGCCCAACTTCACCATCTCTTGGGACTGATTGTGAGATTCACCGGAGTGTCCGGTGGCTCCACGGTAAGTTTTATTTCCCACATGGCATTGCCAAGCGACCACGTTGTGGCTGATGGAAATTCCATCGGTTTTGTTTTGCGCCAAAACCTGGCGAAAGAAATCAGGCTTTCGAAGATCTAAAGGGATTTTAGGAGCCACAATGGTCCACATCACATAGTTCTTGTGGGAATCCAAATGCTGGCCAATCTCTGCATGGGGTCCCGCCCATCCGTCCTGCGTGCTTTCCCAAAGCTCTGATGGAGTTCCCGATCCGTAGCCTGGATAGGCATAAACAGAAGGACACAACATCAAAGCAAAAGCCAAGGAAAGGGATTTTAGGAACACAGAGAAACTCCTTTTCTGAGTGTTGGGATTTGAATTTTGGGTACGGCATGGATTATGCTGCGCAGTGCCATTTTTCGCAAGGTTTTTCAACGGTTTTGAAAGGATTACAGTTTTCATCGAAAAGACGGGGCTCCTGTGACCGCCTGACCCACCACCAAGCGGTGAATGTCTTCGGTTCCTTCATAAGTGTTTACGGTTTCAAGATTTAACATGTGCCGGATCACCGGATACTCATCCATGATGCCATTGGCACCCAACATGTCTCGCGCATCGCGGGCCACATCCAAGGCTATGCGACAATTGTTCATCTTCACAAGGGACACTTGCTCAGGCTTCAATGTTTTTGCCTCTTTCAACCGACCCATCTGAATGCACAACAACTGTGCCTTGGTAATTTCTTGAACCATGCCGACAAGCTTCGCTTGAGCCAATTGGTAATGGCTTAAAGGCTTTTCAAAAATGGTGCGCGAAGAAGAATAGGACAAAGCTTCGTCATAACAACGAGTTGCAGCTCCCACCACTCCAAAACAAATTCCATAACGAGCTTGAGTCAAACAACTCAACGGTGCCTTCAATCCATCCAGACCTGTCAAACGATGGTCCTCAGGAACAAAAACCTCATCCAAGATCAATTCGGACGTGACACTGACTCGAAGAGAGAACTTTCCTTCAATCAATTGAGCTTTGAAACCTTTTGATTTTGTGTCCACCACAAACCCAGTGACTCGACCGTCCAACTTGGCCCACACAATTGCAATGTCCGCAATGTTCCCGTTGGTGATCCACATTTTGGATCCAGAAATTTTATATCCACCATCAACTGCAACAGCTTTGGTCTTCATTCCCCCGGGGTTTGAACCTGCATCGGATTCCGTCAGGCCAAAACAACCGACCATTTCTCCGCTGGAAAGCTGAGGCAAATACCTTTGTTTCAATTCTTCCGAGCCGTAAGCCCAAATGGGAAACATCACCAATGCACCCTGAACAGAGCAAAAGGATCGAATCCCCGAATCCGCATACTCCAACTCTTGCATGATCAATCCATAAGCCACGTCTCCCAGGCCTGGACACTCGTAACCTTCTAAGTTGGAACCCAATAAACCCAATTCCCCAAATCGAGGAATCAATTCTTTTGGGAACTCTTCCGTTCGATGGGCTTGCTTTAAAGTGGGCTCCACTTCTTTTGCAACAAAACTTCGAACAGAGTCTCTGATTTGAAGTTCTTCCTTGGACAGCAGCGATTCTTCGGACAAAAAATTGATCGCCATTTTACTTTCTTTCTATGTGCGTTGGGTGTCTGTACTTTCAAAAATTTTATCTGCAGATTGAGCCACAAATCCCGTGTAGAGGTTTCCATCGGATTGAGGATAGCGCCGTGCAAACTCATAGTAGCAAGCGGGAATTTCAAAAGTTCCCTCTTCAAATTCCACCTGAACTTTTCCTGCCAGAGTTGAGGACTGTTCCAAATGGTCTTTTGTTGAACCTTTAATCAATCCTCCGGAACTGTTCAATTCATGCCCTTTGCTTTGGACAAAATCATTCAAGTCACCAAGAGTGTTAAAAGTTTTCAAATGATTGAAGGAGATGGTGAAGTGGTTTGGACGAAATCCAAAAGCATACATCCATCCCGCATATTCAGACTCGGCCAAAAGTTCTTTGTAAGTTTTGTAGCTGGCCTTCCAAGAACGCCCGGACCACAAGAAAGAGGGCTGAGTCAAAAGTTCCGCAGGCACTTGATCATTCACATAGGCCACAGCCTCTTGAACCTTAGGCGAAAACTCTTCCGTGAGCAGTTCGGAAATAAAAACCTTCGGCATTTCTGGGTCGTGCAAATGCTCATAGTGTTTGGCGTAAAGCTTCTTTTGCTCAAAATGATAATCCTTCTTCAACTCATATCCCAGGGCCGTAAAGATTTGAGCCAAAGATTCCAAACCAATTTTAGGAGCTCTAAAAGTTCGAAAAGCCACATGGTCATTCACCAAGGCCGTGATCGACGGGTTCGATGCTTTTTCGCGTTCTAAAATTTCATCATAGATGCGTTTTGCGTGAGGATTGAAAGACGTGTAGTCCTTCCAAAGCATGTCCCAGGTTCGATTCAGTTCACTCATGGTGCACTCCTATTTGCTTTTAGGGTCGATTGCATCACGCAATCCATCTCCTAATAAATTGAACGACAGCATTGCTATAAAAATTGCGACCCCCGGAGAAATCATCAAGTGAGGGTAAGTCCTCATGGTTCTCCAGCCGTCGTTGGCAAGAACCCCCCAACTGGCATAGGGAGGTTGAAGGCCCAACCCCAAAAAACTCAAGAAGGACTCAAATAAAATATTACTCGGAATTTGATAGGTGAGCAAAACCATAACGGGGCCCGCAATGTTAGGAAGCACGTGCTTCATCAAAGATCTTGCCCCGGATGCACCCAAAGATCTGGAAGCCTCCACAAAAGCCATTTGCTTCATTTGCAAAACCTGCGCACGCACCAAGCGCGCCATAGAAACCCAACTGACAAAACTCAAGGCCAAAAGCATTCCCAGCAAAGAACGCAGCTCTGGGTTGTCCACCAGGTTCATGGAGTCAAAAAACACTTTGACCAAAATCAAAAGCACCAAGGCCGGAACCGAATCTAAAATATCAATGGATCGCATCATCACCGAATCCACCCAGCCCCCGAGCCATCCCGAAATGGAGCCGTAAAGAATTCCGATGAAGAAGGCGATCACAGCAGTAAACACAGCCACCGCCATGGAAATCCGCGCGCCATAAATAAGACGAGACAACATGTCCCTTCCTAAATTGTCTGTCCCCAGCCAATGACTGGAGGAAAAACTGGTCAGAATTTGATCCAAGTACTGTTCGTCAAAAGGATATGGAGAAAGAAGGGGAGCAAAAATGGCAACCGTCACCAAAAATAGGATTAAGGCTCCGGAAACCAAGGCCACCTTGCTTCGTTTTAAGCGCTTCCAGGAATCCGCATCGATAATCATGTGAACTTCACCCGCGGATCGATCATGGCAATCACCAAATCCATCAGCAAATTGGCCACCACTAACAAAATAGAGAACAACAAAGTTGCACCCAACACCAAAGGATAATCTCGATTGGTCACACTTTGAACCATGTGCTTCGCCAATCCAGGAATGGCAAAAATCAATTCGATGATAAAAGAACCGGTCAAAATTCCTGCAACCATAGGTCCGGCCAAAGACAGCACGGGAACCAATGAATTTCGAAACACATGTTTAAACAAAACCTTTCGCCACGAAAGACCTTTGGATTTGGCCGTTCGAATAAAGTCCGAGCGAATCACTTCCAAAACACTGGCTCGGGTCAATCGGGCAATTCCCGCCGCCGGTCGAATTCCAAGAACGACCATCGGTAAAACGTAGTAACTGGGCCCCATCCACAATGCCGGTTCAAACCAACCCAAAGTGAAAGAAAACAACATGACAAACAATGGTGCCACCAAAAAGCTCGGCAACGAGACTCCACTGATGGCAACAATCATTAAAGCCGAGTCCAGCCATTCCCCGTGCTTTGATGCCGCGATCACTCCTAAGGGCAAACCTAAAAGATAGGCCACCAATAGGGCATACACCCCCAACTGAATGGATGTGGGAAGCGCAGAGGCGATGATCTCGGTGATTGGCCGTCCCACATATTTGTAGGACTCTCCCAAATCTCCTTGCACCAATCCACCCATGTAGTTCACGTACTGTTTCCAAAGCGGATCATTCAACCCATACTTTGCTTCGATGTTTGCTTTGATTTCTGGAGGCAGGGCCTTTTCCTCGTCAAAAGGTCCACCGGGAACCAACCTCAATAAAAGAAATGTCAAAGAGGCGATGACAAAAATGGTGAAGGCCGCTTCCAAAACTCTTCGGAAAACATAGGTCGAGAGATGGTTCTCGATCACATAAAAAGAAAAGTATCCCAATGTGGTAAAAATAAAGGCTCCAAGCAAAACCGCCGGAAGCTCATACCCTAGGAAAGTCCACACCACAGAAAGAGCAAACAGTCCTAAGGGTAAAAAGGAAGCTTTACGAATCAACGCCTTCACTTCAGACTGACTCCTTTAAGCACCACTTTGTCCATGCTGTTGATGGGAAAGTCTTTCACCCGTTCGGAAACCAAAGAATGGGAAACCATAGAGTAGATGGGGTGCACAGGCACATCCTCTTCGGTGAGGATTTTTTGCGCCTTTAAATAAATTCCCCGACGTTCTTCTTTGTCAGTGATGCTGGAACCTTGATCGATCAATTGATCAAATTTCGGATTGGACCAACCGGTGTGGTTGTTCTCTGAAACCTTGGTCATTAGATTTAGGAAATTGTCTGGATCTGGATAATCCGCCAACCATCCCATGCGGTAAATGTCCGGCGTGTCTGTGCGCACGCGGTTCAAATACACTTTCCACTCTTCACTTTGCAGTTCGATTTGAACCCCTAAGTTCTTCTTGATCTGCGCCTGATAGTTTTCGGCAATTCTTTGGTGATTTTCATTGGAGTTAAATCCCAAAACAATGCGTGGAAATTTTGAAGGATCCTCGTAGCCCGCTTCCTTCAAAAGTTTTTTAGCTTTCTCAGGATCATATTGAATGCCTACATTTTCTTGATAACCAAACATCCCCTTCGGAACCCAACCGGAAAGAGGAGACATGTCCCCTCCTAAGAGATCTGTAATCTGTCTGCGATCGATGGCGTACAAAAAGGCCTTTCGAACACGAACGTCATTAAATGGTTTTTTTCGGGTGTTAAATCCATAATAGTACATGCCCAAAATCGGTGACTCTCGAAAAGTGGGCTGAGTTCTTAAAGTCGCCAATTCGTTTCCAGGAATGGTGTTTTGGTAATCCAATCGACCGGACTCAAAAAGCCCAAGGGCCGTTGAGTATTCGTTGATCATGTAACCATAGACATTTTTAACTCTTGCTTTTGCTCCATAGTAGCCGTCGTTTCGCTCCAATACCAACGCTTTGTCGTGGTCCCAAATCTTCAATTTGAAAGCACCTAAAGTTTGAATGTTCTCCGGATCGGTCCAACGGTCTCCATGTTCTTTGATCACATCCAAGCGGATGGGATAGGTCGCGTGGTGAGTGAGGAGCGAAGGGAAATAACTCATTGGTGCTTTCAACTCCACAACCAATTGACCCTGTTCATTTTTGGAAACACCCACTTTTGAAAAATCTTTGATTTTTCCGGTGTTGTATTCCTCTGCATTTTTCACACTAAAAAGGAAGTACGCATATTGTGAAGCCGTCTCTGGATTGAGAAGCCTTTCCCAAGCATCAATGATCTGTTGAGCTTCAAAGGCCTTTCCGTCGGTCCACTTTACATCCTTACGCAAAGTGAAGGTCCATTTTTTAGAGTTGTTTGATGGGGACCAGCTTTCCGCAAGGGCTGGAATTACACTGAGTTCGGGATCCTTCAAATCAAACTCGGTCAACCCATCCATCATATTGTATTCGATCAACGCGGAAGTGGTGTCGGTGGATTTGTGCCAATCCAAAGACGGAGGTTCTTGAGAAAGATTGATGCGCAAAGTTTCTTCCACCTTTAGACCGTAATCCAAAGTGGCTTTCTTGGTGCAACCCAAAGAACTCAGTACCAAAAATACACTGCTTAATAAAATCGTGCCCGCGATGTTGAAACGCATTCGAATCCCCTCCCCGTATACTTTTTACGGAAGCATTTGAGATCGAATGCGGCTTTAAGTCAAGGTGGACGCCTTTACAGTTCTTCCCAGTTTTCTCTTGCAGAGAGCTTTTGAGGAATGGGGACTCCCAGCGGCTGAATCAACCACTGATCGGGCTTCATTTTGTTCTCATAAAGTGCATGGTAGAAAAATTGATTGCTCAAAACCCTTTTGACGTAATTTCGAGTTTCCACAAAGGGAATATGTTCGATGAATTCGTCCACCTCCAAGTGACCAAAATTCATCAGCCAACCCTTCACTCTATGGGGACCCGCGTTGTAACTTGCTGCAACAACTGGAAAGGAATTTCCAAAGATTCTTCCAAGCCTTGAGAGGTATTGAGACCCCAGGGCCACATTGGTTTCGGGAATAAAAAGATCTTCGGCATGAAAGGAGTCATCCCCCCTCAACCGCGCCAAGTTGGCTCCGGTGTAAGGCATGATCTGCATCAGTCCTTTAGCTCCCACAGGCGAGATCACGTCGGGGCGAAAAAGACTTTCTGCCCGCATGATGGCCCAAACCCACTCTTTAGGAATTCCTTGGCGAGACACTTCTTTTTTAACCACCTTTTCATAGGCTTCAGGATACATGGATTTCCAAAGACCATTGGCTCCTTGAAATCCCAAGCGGTGCCGTTCCATTCCAAAATAAAGCTCTGCCATTCGAGCCGAGCGGTGGTAGGCACCCAACTCTTCATACAGTTCAATGAGTTTTCTCCGCACTTGAGAGCTGCGTGATTTCCTTTCGATCTCGTAAAGCTCCCACCGGGCCCAGTCGCTTTGTCCCACATCCATCAGGGCTTTGGCAGTTTTCAAACGCTCTAAGGATGTCGAGTCTTTAAACATTTCTTCCGGCGGAACGGGCTCTTCTTCTGCATCCACTTTTTGATCCGCAAGCTTTTCTTCGGACTCCTCTTCTTCTGCCGAAGTGTCTTTCACCGTTCCGGAAAACTCACGCCAGGCAAACGTGGCGGGAACCCGTCCATCTTTGTCGGAATCTTTGTCTTTAACAGCTGCCGCAAATTGCTCCAAACGGGCTCGAGACAAAAGAGAATAAAAGGAATAGGGCTGATCTTGGATGATTTGAAGAAATCCTTTTTGGGCCTCTTCGGTTTTATCCAATCGCAGCTGAGCCATGGATCTCCAATACAAAAGTTTTTCCGCCAAATAAGAAGATCCACCTCTTCTTCTTTGGGAATTGGCCACTCGAGCCTCTTCAAATTTTTTAATGGCCCCTTCAAAATCAGATCTTAAATAATGAAGCCAGGCCAAATGCCATTTCGCATCCCTTGCCAAACCCGAACGAGGGTACTCTTTTACAAGTTCCGAAAATTTTCGAATGGCACCATCATAATCTTGAAACTGGTAACTTAAAAAAGCGGCGTGAAACAAAGCCTCACGTCCATCTCGAGATTGAGGTTTCAACTTGTGGGCCTTTTCATAAGCACCGATAGCTGTACGTGCTTCGCCCCCGCGAGCTGCGGCAAAAGCCAAACGCATCAGATAATCAAAGTTGTCTTTTTGAGACTCTTTCTTTTGCTTGAGCAAATCCAAAGCCTCATCGATCATTCCCTCATTCACAAGAAAGCGAGAATAGGCAAGATCCAATTCCTCGAGGTCATCCCCTTTCAGGGTCGTTCGAAGAGCAAGAGCCTCTTCGCGGGCCTGTTGTGAATGTCCGGAAAGCTGCAACACTCTCATGCGTCGGTTCACATCACTGATCTTTGCCGTACAGTGGACCGGCTCCCCATAGACTTTGTTGGATCGAAGATCCACTCCCCAGTCGGACAAAAGCTCATCTTGAGGATATTTTGAAAAGAGCTTGCGAGCAAAAATACACGCGGATCGGTTGCGCTTCATTTTCTTTTCAGCACGCACCAATTGATAGAGAACTTCTGGGTACTGAGGGGAATAGCGCCAATGGCGCGACAAGCGGGACAACACCCAGCGGGCTTCTTTCCAGTCTTCATTTTTCTGATGAATTTGAGCCAAGAGGTACAAGGAGCGGTTTTTTAATTCTCCGGAGGGCTTTGGAGACCCGTTTAAAATATCCGTGATGATTTTTTTAGACTGGGCCAAATCACCCAACTCAAATTGAATGGACGCCAAATAAAACTGTGCATACGTGGAAAGATCTTTGGAATCTTTCAAACTCTTTTCGAAATGCTCTTTGGCTTCTGCATATTTTTTCGCCTGAAAGGAATCAAACCCCACTTGGAATTCTGTTTTTTTGGGTTTCGAACTCAGTTGAGCTCCACCCACGATCAGTGAGAATAAGACGAACCATTTTAATCTTTGCAAATTGATGCCCCCAACCAACTATCAGATCTTAGTGTTGCATTTTTTCAAGGGTTTTCTAAGGCCAGATCCAGTGCAGCTAGGATGTTGGTAAGGCTTGTGGTACAACCTGTGCACGATTTGGACTAAAGAGGGGGCTTCCTGTGGCGAAATCAAAAACAGTCTATGTTTGTCAGTCTTGCGGTGCAAAACGTCCCCGTTGGGAAGGCCGGTGTTCGGACTGCAACTCCTGGAACTCGTTTGTGGAAGAGACTCCTTTGACCACATCTAAGTCCAAACGAACGGCCTGGGTCAAAGAATCGGCAGGAACTCCCCAAACTTGGCCCATCAATGATGTTCCTAAGATTGCAAAGGCCGATCGGATGAACACAGGACTCCCCGAGTTGGATCGCGTGCTGGGCGGTGGTGTGGTTTACGGAAGCTACACTTTGATTGGTGGGGATCCAGGAATCGGAAAAAGCACCATCGTGATGCAGATGGCGGGTGGCTTGGCCAAACAGGGATCTAAAGTTTTGTATGTTTCTGCAGAGGAGAGTGTTCAACAAACGTCCCTTCGGGCAGCGCGGTTGGGCGTGAGCGATCCCAAGGTCCAAGTGGCCAGTGAAAGTTGTTTGGAAAGCATTTTAAACATTGCTTTGAAGGACACTCCAGATGTTTTGATCATCGACTCTATTCAAACGGTTTACACCGAAGAAATTGAAAGTGCGCCAGGTTCAGTTTCTCAAGTCAGAGAATGTGCTGCAAAACTTTTAAATTTAGCAAAGACCAACAACATTTGTGTGTTCTTGATTGGCCATGTGACCAAAGAGGGAAATCTGGCCGGTCCACGGGTTTTGGAACACATGGTGGACACCGTGTTGTCTTTCGAAGGCGATGGGCACCATCAATTTCGACTTCTTCGCGCCATCAAAAACCGCTTTGGAGCCACCAATGAATTGGGTGTGTTTCAAATGGCGGAAGTGGGCCTTGTGGAAGTGGCGAATCCATCCCAATTCTTTTTGGAAGAACGTCGGGATGCTTTGATTGGGTCCTCTGTTTTTTCAGCCATCGAAGGCAGCCGTCCGCTACTTTGTGAAATTCAAGCTTTGACCAACAACTCTCCCCTGCCGTCTCCGCGGCGAACCACTTTGGGGATCGACACCAATCGCTTGCACATGTTGCTTGCGGTTTTAGAAAAGCACTCTCAATGCAGTTTTTTAAATAAAGACGTTTATGCCAATGTGGTGGGCGGACTTCGCGTGACCGAACCTTCCGTGGATTTGGCATTGGTGGCGGCGTTGTTGTCGGCCGCACGAAACATTCCATTGCCGGGACAAACTTTGTTTTTTGGCGAGGTGGGATTGACCGGAGAGGTGCGCGCCAGCAGCCACGGCCTGGAGCGGATGCGAGAGGGGCGAAAGCTCGGGTTCGAAACCGTTTATGCACCCAAATCCAACTCCAAACATTTGAAGTCCGCAGACATGAAAGGGCTAAAAGTGATTTGGGTGGACAATGTGGGAGCCCTCGAAAAGTCTTTGTTTCAAGGAGCGCCGGTGCGCTCAAAACGCACAGCTTCTCCTCGAAGGGAAACACCTTCCCAATCAATTTTTCCCGATTGACTCAGGTTAAAACAGACGGTGTTTTTTTGAGGTCTTTTCTCAAATCCGTACACTTTTCACCTTAAGACCTTTGGCCAGTGGGCCGAAGGGTAAAGGTACCTTTTGTATCGAAAGGGAAACCTAAAAAGGAGAATTGTGAATGAAGAACGTATTTAGAATCGCTTTGATTGGAAGCCTCTTTTTCCTCGCCTCCTGTGCAGGAAGCAGTGACGACTCTACGTCAACGACCAGTTCATTTAGTCTTGTAGGATCCTCCTCATAGATTGCTGAGTTCACCGAAATAAGAATAAAAAAAACATCAAATCTGTCCGTTAATGGAGGAATTTAACATGAAAAGAATGTCACTTATTTTTGCGCTTGCTTTGGCTTCGGCCACGGCAACTGCCGCCGATCTCAATTTAAATGCGAGCTCTTTGAAATTGAAAGTTTATAAAATGGCCGTTTCCACCAGTCCCCTTTGCACCAATTTAACCACGGTGATTGACAACAGCTCTTCGCCGACCGAAATGGAACTTGTTGGCTCAGTAAATATGGGCACAGGAACCATTGCAAATGGAACCTACCCCTGCATCGTTATCGAGTTCTCAGATATTATCAAATTTAAACCCAGTGCAAACTCAGATACTGGAAACTGCTCAACCGGGACCGAAGCACAGCTCGATGTCTGTCAAAGTGGCACAAGCGCTTTGATCGATGGGACCACCACCACTTGCACCAATGGCAACGACCGGGTGGCTATGTACATTTCAACCGCTTCGACTTCGACCACGGGCTCGGATGCATTTAATGCACCAACAAGCCTCAGCGATTCCACCAAAGGATTTAACTTAGCAACGGCATTGACCGTTTCAGGTTCTTCTTCTGGAAAGTTCATTGTGAATCCTGATGGAAAAGTTTGCGATGGTGCAAACGGAAGCTGTGATGGTGGTGGAGGCAGTACCTGCCGTTTGATGCCTCCTCTTTTCAGCTTTACAAAACTGTAATTGCAAATCCAATGGTTTTGCAAAAGCCCTTCGATTTCCGTCGAAGGGCTTTTTTTTCGCCCAAACATCTCTTCCGCCAAAAGGTACCTGCTTC
>DKGG01000049.1 GCA_002453155.1 Bdellovibrionaceae bacterium UBA6776 | reverse complement strand
GAATCTGAGAATCTGAGAATCTGAATCGGCCTGTACGCTAAAAACGCACTCGCCAAAATATGAAGCCTCCAAAGGATCACGCCAAAAAAATCACCCCAAAAAGTGATCCAGGGCCACCATGCTGACAATCCCTAAAATCACACCAAAGGTGGCCATCTTCTCTCGCCCTTCGCGAAACAACTCAGGGAAAATTTCCTGGCAAACCACAAACAGCATCGCGCCTGCAGCGAAACCAAAGGCCACAGGTAAACTGGCGCGCGCAATCTGTGTGGACGCAAATCCTAACACCGCGGCAACGGGCTCCACCAACCCCGACGCCAAAGAAATCAAAAAAGCCTTCCAACGTGGAGCGCCCTCAGACACCAAACCAAAGGCAATGATCAATCCCTCGGGAACATTCTGTGCGGCAATGGCCAAGGCCAGAGCAATGGCATTGGAGCTGTCCGTGGACCCAAACCCCACGCCCACAGATAAGCCTTCGGGAAAATTGTGAATGGTGATGGCAAGAACAATCAAAAACACCCGCGAAATAGATTTTGTGTCCGGGCCATCATTGGCTTTTACCATGTGTTCGTGGGGAAGAATTTCATGAATGCCAATGATAAAAAAGTAGCCCACAAAAAGTCCGAGCAGCACCACAAAGAAGGCTTTTCCGGAAGGATAAATCAAATCCGCCTGTTCAATCCCTGGAAGCAACAAAGATACAAACGAAGCCACCAACATGATCCCCGCACTCACGCCCATGGCAAAATTGATAAAGGTCTTCGAATAATTCTTCTTAAAAAATATGGGAAGTGCGCCCACCGCCGTAGCGAGACCTGCAAGCAAACTTCCAATCAGTGCCGAGGAAAAGGTGTTCATGAGTCAAGGATGGCTTCATCCCACACAAAATTCAAGAAAGACATCACATCAGCGTGTGAGCAAAAGTCGCAACCCCAGCCAAAAACAAAGTCACAGAAATGGCCTTTCGAATCATCTGATCGGTCAGCTTCACACCCACCCACAGTCCAATCACAGCGCCAGTCACAAATCCAAGAACCGCAGGAATCAAAACGGGATAGCTGTAATGACCCAATTGAAAGTGAGTGGTTCCCGAAATCAAACTGGTCACCATAATCATGGCCAGCGAAGTGGCCGTGGCCGTTCGCACGGGAACTTTGAACACATTCAACATCAACGGAGTTTTTAAAACGCCGCCACCAATTCCAAACAATCCCGCAATCACGCCCGCCAACATTCCAAACACACTGGCCGCCCAAAGTCCCACGCTATATCCTGGCCCGTGAATCACAGGCTTCAATTCGTTCAATTTTCGAAAGCCGCGAATCCAAGGCTTGGGTGGCAACTCCGAAGTCTCCGAAGACTCCGAAGACTTTTTCTTGGCCCCCATTTTAAATGACATCAAAATCAAGAACAGACCAAAAATTACCTTCAGTGGTCCGCTGGGAAGAAGGCTTGTTAAAAAGGCTCCGCCAAAAGCTCCCACCATGGTGAAAGGCTCCAGCGCAAACAGCAAACGAAAATCAATGTTCTTGTTTCGCAAATTTCCAAGACTTGAAATCAAGCTCGAGGGAAACAGCGACATGGCTGTCACGCCGATGGCCACTTCAATGGGAATTCCAAAACCCAAAACCATGGCCGGAACCACGAAAATTCCGCCGCCAAAACCCACCAACGTGCCTAAAAGGGCGGCAGTTGAACACAAAAGAAAGATTCCGTACTCCATAAAACTCCTACCTCCAAAGATTTAACGCAGCAATTCTTCAATTCAAAGGATTTTCTCCGTATGATTTTGGGGCGTGCATACAAATCTCATTTCAAAGGGTTTTATGAAAACACTCTTCTTGTTGCTGATGTTTATGACGTGGGTTTCTGTCGTCACTCCCCAAACGAGTTGGTCTCAGGAATCTGTATCTGTGGAACCTTCTGAGGCAAGTGCTTCTGAATCCAAAGGCTTGGAAAATACCGGCCCTGCGCCGGTTGAAAAAATAGAGATTTCAGACAGTCTCAATCCAAAATCTGAATTTTCAGCACCGGTGACGTTCAGAGAAAAAACAGCCTTCAAAATCTATTTCACAAAAGAAAAGGACCAAGAGTCCTATTTTGAAAAGGCCCGATTGGCCTCTCAAGCCCTTGAGCGCGCCATGACCGAAGAAGACGAGGCCGACGGTGCCTTGGTTAAATTTGAAGAGAAAGGCTCAAGATCTTTAGAGCTGCGCGTGCGTGGCTATAAGGTGATGGACTTTACTTTAAAAGAGGTGAGAGCCGCCGGATTCGAAGAGTTTTCTGCCTATGCAGACCAGTTGGAGCCCAAGTTGAACACCTTTGTTTCCGATGAGCTTCAACGTCTTAAGATTCAAAAGGGGGCGTTGAAGTTCTTTTTGTCGATCTTTTTCGCGTTGATGGGATTTGTGATTTTAAGACAGATTCATTTCGCCTTTAATCGGGCCGAAAAGATCTTGGATGAAAAAAGAGATTCCTTCAAATCCGTTTCGTTTCTTTCAGAAACTTTGCTTTCGGGGCAAGCTGTTGGGGGACTTTTGGCCTTCAGTTTGGCCGTGGGCCGTATGTTTGCCTATCTGGCGGTGATCTTTTCCACCTTGACTGCAATTTTAGGTCAATTTGCATTCACTCGCGCCATCATTACAGATTTCTTTTCGCGCATTCTCACTCAGATCTTAGAAGGAATGCAAAGCTTGGTTGAGGCCATTCCGGGGCTGCTTTTGGCTCTCACTTTGATTTTTTGTTTTCAGCTGGCCATCAAAGTTTTGGATCTATTTTTAAAAGGAATTCGCTCGGGTCGCATTCACCTGAGTTATTTGTCTTCCGAGAGAGCGCCCATTTTAAAATTCTGGGGCACAGCTTTTTTGGCGGTGGTGTTTTTCCCTTTTATTTTGGCCTCTATTTTTGGGCGCTTTCATACGCCTTTGGAATTTGTTTTTTTGGTGGCGGCGGGAACTTTAGCCATTGCAACCCTTCCCATTCTTCTTTCAATTGCCGCAGGAAGTTTTGTGTTGTGGCAGGGGCTTGTGAAGCCCGGGGAGTGGGTGGAAGTGGGAGATACCAGTGGTGAGATTACAGACATCACCATTTCAAAATTGACCTTGGTGCCTGCAAATGGTGGACGCGTGCACATACCGATGATTCTGCTGATGTTTAAATCCTGCTTTGAAAAAGAAGCTCCAAGGTTTCAAGTTCTTCTCAAAGTCAAAAAACAAGGCTCCCTCGAAGAAATGAAAGAGACTTTAAAAAATCTTTTTCCCAGCAATTTCTCCATGGGAATTTCCTGTTTGGCGATGACCCAAGAAAACTTTCAGTTCTGTTTGCGAGCTCCTCTTTTTAAAGTGGGTCTTAAAGATGAAATCATGAGTCTGCTTGCAAAGGCCTCCGATGAAGGGGTGATTGAGGTTCTAGAAAGTTCTGTGAAGGAAGAATTCCATTGAACGCGCTCCTTATTTTATTGGGAGCCTTCTCCCTCACATTGTTGATGTCCAATTCGGGATTTTTTAAAAAGGCTCACTCCTTTTCCTACATCTCCATTCCCTTGATTTTGGGGTTGGCATTTTCTCCGGAAGGATTGGTTCCCATTTTACCATCCACTCGTGAAAACTTAAGTTGGGCCTTGAGAGTGGCTTTGACCTGGATTGCTTTTCTTTCCGGTGCAGAGATGAATCGCTTCAGCTTTGGCTGGAGTCAGACCAAAAAGCTGGTGCCCTTTTATGCGGCCTATTTACTTTTTTTCGGTGTGAGTTTTCTGCTGGTCGGGGCCGTTTACTACTCGGACAATTCCTTTGAAGTTTTAGGCGTGTCTATGATGGCCAGTGCGGCACTGTTTAGCTCTCGGGAGAATCCTTTTTTGCTGGCCATTTTATTTGTGAGTCTGTTCTTTATGCTCGACAAAGGGATTCACACCTTTGAGTACAAAGATCTTCTTTATCCCTTGGCCATCGGAGTTCTGCTGGGAGTGGTCTTTCGGCTGATCTTTCCTCCCAAAGAAGGATTGGACACTCCCATTCGACTGACTTTGCTTGGACTTTGTGTTTTGGGCACAGGTTGGGTGATTGGCATTGGATCTTTGGAAGTGCTGATGGGACTTTCTTTGGGATGGGTGACCGCGTTCAATTATGGCTACGGAGTGTGTCGGGATCCGAGTCTGAATGCATCTGAGGGGCCGATTTTATTGGTGGTTCCGTTTTTTGCCGGACTTTATTTGCACCTCAATTCCGAGGTGATTTTGATTGGAAGCGCCTTGGCAGTTTTTCGTTTGCTGATCAAATTTATGCTTTTGAAAACAGGCATGAGAGACGCCAGCCGCTCGGAGGTTTTGGAGCAAATCATTCCCATTTCCCACCTGGCTTTGCCGATCACTTTGTGTCTGCACCTTTCGGGATACAGCAATGAAAACACCCTGTTTATTTTGAACTGTTTTTGTGTGGGATTTGTTGTGAATGATCTGTTTGCTTTGACCATCGAATCCTTTAGTCGTCGGTCTCTCAAAAGGGAAGAAGAGGTGGCCTATGAATGACAGTCATGGAACCACTCACGAAAGCCCTCACGGAGGTGAAAAAGCGGATTTCAAGTCCGCACTCAAAAGTCTCAGTGCACTTTTGATTGTTCTTGGGGGACTTTGGTTTTTTCAAAATGTTTTAGGGGAACAGTTTCAAAGCAATGCTTTGTTTGGTCTTGGTTTTCTGGTTTTGGGTGGCATTGCCATTGGTCGTTTGTGTGTGATGGTGGGGATTCCCAGCTTGACGGGGCATTTGGCCGCAGGAATTGTCAGTGGCCCTTCGTTTTTAACCATCATCACAGAGACTCAAGTGGATCAACTGCGCTTGGTGAATGGCTTGGCCCTGGCATTGATTGCCATGCACGCAGGCTGTGAATTTACCAAAGACATGTTGGTGAAGAATTTTAAAAGTCTCTTTCACTGCACCTGGTCCCACATTGTTTTTATTGGAGCGGGAACCATTTTGGCGGTGGTCTTGTTGCAACCTTATGTGGACTTCCTTCAGGGTTTTAATCTTTTAGAGCTTGTGGCCATTGGAGCTTTGTTTTCAACTGTTGCCATTTCGAAATCGCCGGCGGTGGTGGTTGCGGTGTTGGCCGAAACTCGCATTCGAAACAAGCTTTCGGATCATGCGCTGGGAATTGTAGTGATTTTGGATGTGGTGGTGTTGGTTTTATTTGCCATGGCGCTGTCCTTTGCAAAGTCCACATTGACTCCGGGAGTGGTTTTTTCCATTTCAAGTTTGGGTCATTTGTTCTCTGAAATTTTAGCATCTACAGCGGCGGGGACCTTTTTTGGACTGATCATTATTTTTTACTTTTGGTTGATCAACCGGCAAAGGCTTTTGTTTTTGGTGGCCATTTCCTATGGAGTGACTGCACTTTGCAGTTATTTGCATTACGACACCTTGCTGGTGTTTGTGGTTGCGGGCTTTGTTGTGACAAATTTTTCCAAACAATCGGAGAAAATGATTGAATCCATTGAATCCTTATCTTCCGTGGTGATGATTGTGTTCTTTGCGACCGCCGGGGCTTCATTGCACATTCAAGATCTTTTAGGGATGTGGAAGCTTGTGTTGGTGATTTTTGCGGTTCGCTGGGCTTTGACCTGGGTTTCGGAAGATGTGGCTCATCGGATTTCGAAAAGTGATTTGGCGCTGAGAAAGTATGGCTACACGCCTTTTATTTCTCAGGTGGGACTTTCCATTGGCCTTTCCATGATCATTTACGACCGGATTCCCGATGTGGGCGTGCAGCTGGCAACCTTGGGGATCTCTTTGGCGACGATCAATCAACTTTTCGGCCCCGTGGTGTTCAAATGGGGCCTTGGAAAAGTTCAGGAAATGGAAAAATCCAACGCTTAAGGGCGGGGTGAAGGTGGTATTTTCTTTAGCCTTGAATTCCTTGGCGGGAAAGACGCAAGGGTTGCTTTTCACAGAAGAAAGGTCTTTAAAAATCGAGCTCCGCAGCCGCCGGTGAGGACTGTTCGAAGATTTTTAAAGAACCTTTTTCTGGAGAAAGCGATTCAGAGTCTTTAAGGGCGGGGTGAAGTCATCAAGGCGACAAAGCCCAAAGCTTCTCGGCCGAAGGGATTTTTTTCGATCTGTGTGACCCAATCGCGAACGGGCTTAAAGATGCGACGAACCAGTCGTGCCCCTGGATTCCGATCGTGCTTGTGGGTGGACGTTTTGATGTGTTCTTCCAAGGTGGCGGACAAACGCTCTTGAGGCTCATTGATGGGTTTTGCAGGGTTTTTCATAATCTCACTCCTTTGTTGTCTCATGAAATCTCAGACTAAAAGGAACTCAAAAAAAGATCTCCAGACAGCTGTTGAAAGAATGTGGAGATTTCTTCAAAAATCAAAATGTGCTTTGGGCCGAAGTCCTAACTCAGCGCTAAGACTCCTCAATCAAGCTTCTTTAATGGGTGTGCCCGGAGGTAAATTCCAAGATTTTAAAATCTCTTCCTCGCTCAAAGTGTGGGTGCTTTTCTTAAACTTGGCTCCGGCCTGACCCTTAACTCGACGTTCGCAGGAGGCCCAGTCGAAATGACGAAAGACCTCTCCGTGCAAGTAGCTCAAGTAGGTTTTTGCCTTGGAAGATTTTTGAGATCCAGAACTTCTTTGAGGAAGCGCGCCGGTGATGTGGTCGGGAATTTCCAAGGAGTGTCCGTAGTTTTTAAAATTTCCATCGAATAAAAAAGGAGATTGTCCTTGAGAAAAAGCCACAGCAATTTGGTCGCAGCGCTCGTTCCCCGAAATTCCACTGTGGCCCGGAACATAATTCCATTTCAACGAGCCGCGAGGAAACTTTTGCGTCAAATCGAAAAGTTCCATCCAAAATTCTTTGTTTAAAACCTCTTGTCCGCTTTGCGTTTTCCAGCCCTTTGACTTCCAGCCAAAAATCCACGCCGTGATTCCTTGAATCACATAGGAAGAGTCGGTCCAAATGTGAAGCTCCGTGGGATTTCGATTTGCGAACCACCGAAGGCCCTCAATGACGGCTTTCATTTCCATTTGATTGTTTGTTGTGTTTGAAAAAGCATCACCCAGCTCTTTGATGGACTGGGTGTTTGAGTCGAAGGCGATGGCTCCGAAGCCACCGGGGCCCGGATTTCCAGAACAGGCCCCATCGGTAAACAGCAAGGATTTTTTCATCCTTTGACCTTACAGAAGGCCAAAGGGATTCGTCAATTTACACAGAGTTATTGAAAGGATAAATATGAAGCTTGGCTTTCAAGTTGACTGACTTCTTTTTGAAGTTTTTGATTCTTTCGAGAAAGACGTCGTTTTTCCTGTTGACGTTTTTTAATCAAGTTTTTGTACTTTCGAATTTCTGCCTTGGCCTGTTTGCGGCGTTGGTTCAACTGCTTCTGAGCTCGTTTCAATTCCGAAATCTCTCGAGTCATTTGCAACTTGGTGTTTCGAGCGTCTTCCAATTCACGATTCAAGCGAGTCACTTTGGTGTTTAAGCTTTCAACCTGAGTGCGCAATCGGGTGTGGGTCTTTTTGACCTTTGAAAGTTCACGATTCAATTGGCTTTTATTTTTTTGAGCCTGTTGAAAACGTTTTTGCTCACGGTTGTTTTTTTCTTTTAGAGCTTTGTTTTCTCTTTGAGTTTGAGAAATTTCGGTTTCGATGGATTCTGCTTCGTTTTGCAAACGCTCGGATTCTTCTTGGGTTTGCTTTAAAAGGGCTTGTTGGTCAAAGACTTCCAGCTCTTCGGCTTCGGCTTCAATGCCAAGGTCACCGACCTTATCGATTTCAGTGGTGCTTGCGTATGAGGTTTGCCAAAGGCCAAGGCCCAAGAGCAAGATCAGTGCGTTTTTCATGTGAAACTCCTTTTTATTCCTTGGGCTCCTGGTTCGCTCCTTGAGGGGCGAGCCCTATTCGCTCATTTACAAAGCAAGGGGAGTGCCAAGGCCTATGCTGCGTTTTAATGGGATTTCAGTCCTTGAAAGTGACCTCCAGGGTCACTGGTTTTGAAAGATTTTTTTGACCCTGTGGTTGTGGGCTTGTTTTAATCATCTGATGATTTCACTTTTGATTTGGCTTCGAGCCCTTTTGTTTATTCCCTATATCATCGTGAGCACATTGTTCGCGGCCATAATGGTGATTGTTTTGGCCCACGGGGTTTCGGTGCCCATGGCGATGGCGTTTACCCGTCAGTTTTGGGCGAGGCCCTTGCTGTGGTTTCTGGGGGTGGACTTGGAGGTGAGGGGTCTGGAAAACCTTCACCTCAAAAAGGGATCCATTGTGGTTTTTAATCACTCCTCTCACATGGACATTCCCATTTTGTTTGCCAGTTCTCCCAAAGACATATTTTTTGGAGCCAAGATTGAGCTGTTTAAAATCCCTTTTTTCGGTCAGGCCATGAGTGCCGTTGGTGCCCTTCCCATCGACCGCTCACAGCGCGCGAAGGTGATGAAGGTGTATGAGGCGGCCATCCCAAGACTTCACAAGGGAGACTCGTTTGCGTTGGCTCCAGAGGGCACTCGGCAGAAGGAGCCCCGCTTGGGAACTTTTCGAAAAGGGCCCTTTCAATTTGCCACTTTTGCAGAAGCGCCTCTGCAGCCCGTGGTGATTTCGGGGGCCATTCGACTGCTTCCCAGTAAGAAGCTTTTGCCAGTCACTCCTCGCTGGAAAAACAAAGTGATTGTGGAGTTCCTTGGTCAAATTGTGACTCACAAAGAGGATGATCCCATTCATCTTTTGGAAGTGGCCCACTCCCATATGGGTGAAAAGCTTTATGAACTCAATGGGGAGCTAGGGGTTTAGTTCCCACCACCCATTTGGTCAAAAAGGCGTGATCTTCTTCCAGATGTTTGAAGCCACTTTTTTCGAAGTAGTTTTTAAGCGGAGAGCGGATGTAGTTGGGGTAAAAGGGCTCGTGGTAGCTTTTTGGAAATTGCTCCAAGGCCCAGTCCGAATCGGGGTGATCTCCCATTTGCAAAGAATCCGCAAGCAGAAGCCGGCCGCCAGGTTTTAGCACCCGGTAGGCTTCTTTGATGGTTTTTTGTCTCATCTCCTCGGGCATCTCATGAAACAGGTAAACGCTAAAGACCACGTCGAAGCTTTCATCTTTAAAGCTCAAGTTGGATGCATCCATGCGCAAGAAGTCCACGGACTTTTTATCTTTCAAATTCTCTTTGGCTTCTTGCAGGTAAGAGGGGCTCAGGTCGGTTGCAATCAATTGGGCTTTGGGGAAAATCTCTGAGAACTGCGCCGTGGTTCCACCCTGCCCACAGGCCAACTCCAAGGCGCTGAATTTGGAATTTTTTAAATCCAAAAGAGTTTTTAGGGCCTGTCTGCGCATGGCATTGGTGGTTCCACTAAAGAGGATGTCTACCTGGTGTTCGTAGCGTTTGGCAGACGATCTGGAAAAATACCCGCCGGACTGGAAATGAAAATTTCGTTTGTAATAATCGGGACTTCCCTCCATTTCCTCAGGGGAAACTTTTGAGAAGTCTTTGGAGTTTTCATGGCGCATGCGACGGGCCACCCAAAATCCATCCACCATCACATCGATAAAACTCTTGGCGTGGGAGAGTGGGGTGGAGGGCTTTAAAAGACTCCATGGGAAGTCTCCGTTTGCGAAGCTTTCAGCGTCTTTTGTCAGAAGTTGATCCATGCGTTGAAGCAGATTTTTCAGTTTTTCAGGATCTTGAAATTCCGAGCGCTTTCGCCCTGTAATGAGCTGAGCAAGAGCGGTCAGGGGCAGGCTCTCTGCAAAGTAAAGGGCCGATCGGGAGGTGAGGTAGGTCTTAAAAAAAATGGAGGGCAACATCCCTCCATTGTAGTTCAAATTTTCGTAAAATCTACGGGGCTTGCGGCAGACTTTTCTGCCAAGCCTGGGTCCGTACTAGCAGGTGGTGCAGTTTCCGCCACCGTTTCCACAGGCGGGCAGGTTGCAGGCCAACTCGATCAAGTCGCCATCACCCAAGTGCCAAGGAAGGCCCTTTTCTGCGGCCTCCAAAGCCTGATCCAAAAGCTCCAGTTGGCGGTAAGTGGCCAAGCTTCGACCTTTTGCCTTTAGGTTCAGCTGAGGGTAGCAGTGGTTGAGGAATTTCACATAATCTTGAATGGTGTGGTTTTCCTCAGTGGATGTGGCAGACGGCAAGCTGGCATAACTTTTTGGACTCACAAAACCTAATGAGAGGCCCAAAATTAGAACCAGACTCCATGAAATGTTTTTTAAATTTAGTGTGCTCATATGTCCTCCAAACTCTCACAGATTTCCTGAAAATTCAATGTTTCAAGAAGTGGGCCGGAAGAACTTTCAGAAAGAGAAACGATATCGACACATTTTCGCACATCTCCGCACGTTTCCGAGGGAACAAGGTGTCACGCTGACACTGAGTCATGGTGAAACTATCCAGAAAATAACCTGACTGGTGTCTCTTTGTCCTGTAGGACCAGAGAGCAGCTTCGGTAGGACCAGGGAGCAGCACTGTAGGACCAGAGAGCAGCTTCGGTAGAACCAGGGAGCAGTGAGCTGCGAGGGGTGAATTTCAAAAAAAGGGGAGGGTTCCATTGAGTCCAGCACACGGGCATCGAAAAATTCAAAGACGCACAAGTTTAACAGCCTTTCTGGCCCTTCTCTTTTTTGGATTTTTGGGTCCTCAGCCAAAGGCCTTTTCAAAAGAAGGGGCGGAATCTCGAGTTCTCCTGAAGAAGCTCAAGCAAAAGAGCTATGAAGAGGTGGAAACAGTCACCGATGCGGAACTGCGAGCCAAGTCCGGTTCTCAGTCCAAATGGAGTTTGTCAGGCTCTTTGTCTTACTACGGTCCCAGTGTGGATCGGCTGGATTCCGAAATTAAACCCAACCCGGAAAATACCGCCATGGAAGTGCGAACCAGTGTGAGTGGTTCGGTGAGTGCGCGGTATAGGTTTTCCTCGAGCATGTCGTTGTCGATGTATTCTGGTTTGAGCTTTTACACTCCATTGAGTGGGGCTCAAGATGGCGAGATGAATGATCCCGGATTGACGCTGGGGCACCTCCATCGTTTTTTTGGTTTGCAGATGAGCAGTCGGTATTCCGCGGCCCTCACCACCAGCAATTACTACCGCAACAAAGGTCAATTGGGACGGTTGAACATGTCCCATGACATCAAACGAAAAATTGGGGGATCCGAGAGTCAGTGGTTGTGGAGTGTGGGTAGTTCGTTCAATTGGTATTTGTTTGAGCGGGCTTACAATCGGGATGGCAAAGTTTCCAACTACCATCTTTCGGTTTATCCCGGGCTTCAGTACAACATTCAGGATGGATTTTTTGTGGGCAGTTCTTTGGCCTTTGCCTATTCCAATTTGCGGGAAGAGCCCAACTGGTGGAACTGGGACCGAAGACTTTGGAGTCAAAGGCTGACGTTTGGGTATGCCTTTACGCGAGATGTGTTTTTCAGTCCCTATTTGAATTTTTATCCGGAACAGTTTGAGTGGAAGACCACCAGTGCGAACTTAAACCTTTACTTGAATTTGTTTTAAAGGTTCTGGAAATTTTGTGGAAATAAAAAAGGGCCTTTTAAGGCCCTTTTTTTCGAGTTTGGTTTTATTAGAGAAACATCTATTTATGAGCGCTCGGCAATTTCCGCCATTTCTTCAGCCATAAAGGAATTGGCTTGAACACTTTTTCCGCGAACCTCTTCGATCAAGGCTTTGGCCTTTTGCAATTGGTTGGCGTGAATCAGTGCGCGCACATAGTGGTGAAGAACCGTGATTTGAACGGTGTCCGGTTTTGCATCGATCACTTGTTGAAAAAGTTCGGTGGATTCTTCGAACTGTCCCAATTGAGCAAGGACTTTGGCGTAGTTGTAAGTGGCTTCCAAGTCCACTCCACCGTTTACAAAATATTGACGGTACTGTTCGGCGGCGGGTCGGATTTTATCTCGCTTGATCAGAAAGTCTGCATAGCGTTTTCGTGTTTCTAAAGATTGAGAGGCTGTGTGTTGATAGCTTCTTTCCACGCAGTCGTACTTTTTTCGTTCCAGGCAAATTTCACCCATTTTTTCATAGTCGCTGGGGTTCATCGATCCGGTGAGGGATTTGATTTGTAAGGGGATGACTCCAAGGAAGTGAGAATCCCAGTTGGCCACTTGAACGAAGGATGCGGCAATGAGGATTGAAAAACCAATGGAGATTTTGAGGAACTGTGATTCCACCTGGCGGTTGACTTTGTCGTTGGTGCGGGTGCTGGTGAATCCGCAGTGGTTGCACACCATGGGAGTTTGAGAAGAGCGTTCTTCCGAGATCACCTGTTGGCAACGGGGGCAAGTGTGTAATGTCATGGGTTCAGTCTCCTTCCTGAGATTGATCAACAGGTGATAGACACAGCAAGGCTTTTGCCGACCTGTAGAGGCATTAGGTTTGCGCTGGCCTGATGTGGTCGGAAATTCGTATAAGGCGGCTGACAATTTGGGGCACTGGGTGCGGTTGGTTTGTGAGGGGAGCTTTGGTTTGAGAAATTTTAAAAAAAATCCCTCTCTGGACTAGGAGAGGGATTTTTTTGTCTCATGAATATGAGGACTCTAGGGAGAAGTATTACATTTTATGAGCGGATGCTTCATTGATCCATCCATCGTAGTCTGAGTCTGAGAGAATTAAATATCCGGCATCTCGAACTTGGTTGAAGCTCAGTTGCTCGGGGAGTTCTTTTAAGATTCCAGGAACACCCAATATGAGCATCAAGTCAGTCTTTCCATCTCCATTTCGATCTGAGAAAATCACGACAGCAGTCACATTCGGATTGAAGTTATAGAATTGAATCATCCGCATTTTCGATTGCATGGCGGTATTGAATAACGGCTCGGTGAATAAATCAGGTTTCATTAATGAGCTTGCGCTTACACCATTTGGCTTGTCCATATCATATCGAGGGCTTAGTAAAAAGTGAGTGGTTTCATAGTTTACCTGGATGCTTAAAAAGTTTTTATTGATATTCGCTTTCTGCATTTTCTTAAAGCTTACAGTGTCCAGGTCTTCTCGCATTTCCTTAAGTAGCGCGGCTGAAATTACGAGAACTTCTTGTTTTCCATTAAAAGTCCCTCCGGCAAAAAGAATCCCGACGAGGCCATCTTTGGAATAGACGCCGCCGCCACTTGAGCCATGGGTAGTGTCGATGGTCGTTTGCGCAACCATCGTGTCTGCAGAAATCCAGTCAATTCGCTCTAAGATGGAATTTGACAAACTCTTTAGGGAGATGGGTGGATCCATTCTTCCAGAACGCACTTGCCAATCTAAATTCGAAGGGTTTCCAACATGAATGACATCGGTGACTGTAGGCTTTAATGACAGAATATCTTGAGGAAGGACCCATGTTTCGCACAAGTCCTTTTCCAATTTGAGCACGGCAAGGTCGTTTTCGAGTTTAGTGACCACAATGGATTCAACATTGGCAGTTTGGCCCTTTAGATTTTTAACGACGATTTTATTAAGCTTTCCACGAGTGGGATAGACGACATGGTAGTTTGTCACAATCGTTCTCTTGTCCAAGCAAACGCCACTTCCTTTGGCGACTCCATTTTGATAGTGAGATTTGATTTGAACATTGAGTTCTTTTAGAAGAGTTGTATTAGAATAATCAGTACCACTTGGCTTTTCGCCGGCAACATCTTCTTTTCCAGCGGAAATTGCCGCCACCGGATTTGGATCTGGATCACTACATCCAGTCATAATGGTAGATGCTGTTAAAAGTAATATTGCGGCAAAATTCATTTTTCCAAATTTCATGTAAAACTCCTTTTTACAGTCGTGAAAGGGGTAAGCACAGGATATGCCAATCGCAGATCGCTCTTGATATAGCTCGAAAGTAAATCTGACAATATGGTGACGATTTAGGGCTTTTGATTAGGTGGGTTGGCAGTTTTGCTGGTGCGTTTGCGCGATACCTTGGATTTGAGGCATTTGATTTTGGCCTGTGACTTGAAGCTAGTGCAAACAATACCTTTTGGGAGGTCCAAGTGCATAAAATTTTTAGATTGCTTATTGCTATGGTCACTTTTTCGTTTGTTCAATTATCGAATGCCGCTTTTCTTGAAGAAAAACGCCCTCATTTGCTGGATCCGAGTCCATACTATACGGATGTGAAAATCAGAAATTTGATCTTAGAGTCTCTCAAAGAACAATACGGAGATATCTCAAAGGCGAAAGACATAATTATTGATGCAAGTGCTGGACTTTATGGAGATTCTGATGACTTTAGAACGTGTCTTTTCCCAGAAGACGAGTTGTTGGTTACTGTTAAAGTGAGAGTCAAAGATTCGCGCTTAGGGCTCACTAACTCATATTTTTTGGTCAACACCTTAATAGTGCCGGATAAAATTTTGAAAACTGGCGATCTCTCGTTAGTTAAATCGACCATTAAAAGTGTTGGTGATGTCACCACTTGTGTTAATTCACGATAATTCTGAGAGTGCTACCTATGAATTTGAAGGCTCATTGATTAAGTGGGCTTTTTTTTGCCAAAAACAGATTTTAAAATCTTTTTACAGAGCTAATCGCGTCAGGGATGAATTTTATTGACGGGATTTTTGGTTGTTTAATGGGGGCTTGAAGTGGAGTTCTGAATAAAAGAGAGTCCGGGGATATCTTTGTATTTTATGATGAAAGGGCGAAGTCACAGACAGTTTAGAAATTCTATGGGAAGGGTTTTTGAAAGTGAAATTGTCTTTAAGAAACACATGAAAATCCATTTTTAAAAGTCGTGTTAGAGTGACCTCAAATGAATGCAAGATCAAAAATAAAACAATTGGACCTCATTCCCAAACCAAATCTTGAGTGCGGAGGATCTCTTGAAAATTCCAGAAAACAAAAGAGAACCTTGTCCTCAAAAAAGCCCATGCATTTGGTTTTGAAGGCAAACAAGATCACTCTATTTCGCAATAGAGATTTTATTCAAAGAACCCTCCACAAACAGTCTCAAAAATTTGGTCATCGTATCTTGACGTGGAGTGTGCAGAGAAATCACATCCACCTCTTAATTCGAATTTGGGATCGAAATTCCTACATCAAATTTATTCGGGCGCTTACGGGATTGATTGCGCGGAAGCTGGGGCGGGGACTTTGGAAGTTTCGGCCCTTCACAAGAGTTTTGAGTTGGGGCAGAGAAATTTGGAATGTAAACAACTATATCTTCAAGAATGAAATGGAAGTATTTGGTTTTTGGGAATATCAGCCACGAAGGAAGGTGCCCGATTCATAGCGTTGAATAAGAATCCTGTTGCGAGAGGAAAGAGGGCGCCACTTTTTCTTCCAAGAATCCAAGAATCCAAGAATCCAAGAATCCAAGAATCCAAGAATCCAAGAATCCAAAAATCCAAAAATCCAAAAATCCAAGAATCCAAGAATCCAAGAATCCAAAAATCCAAAAATCCAAAAATCCAAAAAAGAAAGGCGCTCATCCAAAGCGCCATTCTTTAGCAAAACAAAACAGAGAACAACAAACTTAAAGCTCACTGGCCAAGGACTTCAACAAATCCGAAGAGTAAGCGGGAAGCCCTTTGCGAAAATCCACCGGGCTGTTAAAAGCAGATTCACCCATCATGAAATCTCGAATGTTGATCACGCCAGGGATGCTGTACTTTTCCACATCGTCCAACTCCACCTCAACATAAACCTTTGCCACCAAAAGGGTGCTTTGGTTTCCTAGGTTGTAAGCAAGAACCTTGGTCTTTGTAGAGATAATAAATTTGTTGGCCAAAAATCCTGTTTGAACCACTCCGGCTTGAGCCCCTTCCAGCTCACCTTTGCCCGCCGAGCGAAGCTCGCTGAAAAAATCAATGCGATCGGGAACCTTGTTCGAAAGACTCGAAGGCACAAAGCTGGACTCCTTCAAACTTTTCATTGTGGCTCTCAACTCTGGACTGAAAATGGCCGAGGATTTCATGCACACCGATTCAGAGTCTGAACACAAAGTCATTCTTGAAGGATTGATGTTGGCCTCATATTGTCTCTCCACACGCTCTTTCCACGTGGCAATCTTTTGATCGCTGATGCGACGGCTGGCCTTTGCCCGTGCTTCAATGGCCGCCAAAGCAGAATCGCGCCCCTCGGCTTGACCTTTAAGAAATTCCTGAACGGCCTCACTTTGAGGAAGAACCGTATGGTTAAAAGAGGAATCCATTTTCGATAAAAATTCTGGATCTTTTAATTTGTTCAGATCGTTTTGATCCAAAGCCTTATGAACAACCACGGCACCTTCAGCCCCAAACAAAACGCGATCATTGGTGTCTTGCTCCACCAAATAAGACTCAAAAGATCGGTATCCCTCAAACAATTGAGACTCTTTTAAAACAGAGTCACTCCAGTCGGGAGAGTTCGCAATTTTCTTCGCCAAAAAAACCGTTCCGTAGTCCACGCCTTCAATCAGCTGGGCATCAATAACCATAGAAATCTCTTCGCCCCATGCGGCGGGATCCTTACCAAGAAATCCCATGTCTTCGGGGACTTGTGCTTGAGAAACCACACTCGTCAGCAAGGCTCCTAAAAGACTGATCTTTAAAATTTTCATAAACATTTTCCTTCCTTAGTAAAGTCCGCCGCGACCATTTTCGATGGCGATTTCGGCGCGGGATTTTTTTCGTTTTTTAGTATTTCGAGGGCTTTGACGGGGTTCGTTTCGACGCAAGGATCGAGGAGGTTGGCCCAAATCATTTCCGTCGTCGAAATTTCGATTGAAGTCACCATTGAAATCGCGGGGATCACTTTCAAAGGGCGAAGTCAGTTCCAAACGAGGCGCTTCAAGTTCACTCACCAAATTTTCGTCATAGCGAGGATCCCACTCTTGGGCGCGGCCTGGAGCATATCCATCTCGGTAAGACTCAATGATACCGTTTTCTCTGTAAAGTCGAACTCCGGGAGGAGGATTGCTTAGCAAAGAGGTCTTTGGATAGATCTTGAACGACTCTTCAAACACACCTTTTGCAATGGGTGCCGCAAGACCTCCACCGGTTCCGCCGCCACCAAGGATGCGTTTTTTTCCATTTTCATTTCCGTTATCGTACCCCACCCAAACACTCACAACAATGTCATTGGAGAAACCCACAAACCAAGCGTCATTGTAGGAGGTTGAGGTTCCGGTTTTTCCAGCCACGTATCCGGCATATTCTTTTAAGACGGTGGCGGTTCCACGTTCAACCACTCCACCTAAAATGTTTTTCAACTGAAAAAGGGCCACGGGGTCTGCAGAAAAAATGGGCCGAGACTCGGGCGCTTTTTGAATCAATCCACTGTTTTTCTCAGTGTCTAAATAGTGGGGCTCGACCAGTGTTCCACCATTGGCGATGGCGGCGTAAGCACGAGCCATGCGCACCACATTGGTTTCTTGGGATCCTAAAATGATGGGATAGCAGTCTTCAGGTTGGTCATAGATGCCAAAGTCTTGAAAGATGTTTCGCACATATTCCAAGCCCAGTTCGTGATTTCCAGGTTCGGTCAGCTTCAGGATTCTTGCGGTGACGCGGTTGTTGGAAGTTTCAAGTCCTCTTCGAAGCGACATGGAAGCGGGGCCACCGGAAGAGTAGTTTCTGACCGACCAGGCATTGCACTTTCGAAAGCGGCGAATTTTTCTTTCTCCTGGAATGTGAATGGGATCAAAATATACAGGAGCATTGGCAATGATTTGGTCTGGCTGAATTCCTCGGGTCAAAGCAGACAAATAGGTAAAAGGCTTCACCGTGGATCCGGGTTGGCGAATGGAGTGAAGGGCGCGGTTCAACTCACTTTGGTGGAATGAGAATCCACCGGTCAAAGCGAGCACTCGTCCGGTCTTTGCCTCCATCACCACCGCCGCGGCTTGGACCGTAGGGAAGGTGCGAAGAGAAACCGTGTTGTCGTTGAAGTCTACAAACACCACATCGCCAATTTTTAAGGACCTGTAGGCTTGATCGGCCCATCCTTGTCTGGAGTGATGGAGATTTTTGAAATCGGTGGTCCCATCCAACTTCAAAATTCCCATCAGAGTGCCGTCGCTGTCTTTATTGAGGACAACGGCAATGGGCCACTGCACATCTTGATACAGACTTCTAAAGTTCAAAAGTCGTTTGGACCATTGGCGCTCGTCTGCGAAAATGGCCTGCTCTTCTAAGGTCAGATCATTAAAATCCCGGTTGATCAAATTGCCCAAAGGCTCTTTCCACTTAAGACGGCCTTTTCCCTCTTCAAAATCATAAAGCTGCTGTTGAAGGCCTTTTTCCAAAGCTTTTTGCATGCTGGGGATTTGAGTGGAGAACAGATAAAATCCCCCTTTGTTGGCGGCGTCTTTTCCAAGGCGTTCTTCCAGCTCTGTTTGAATGGATTGGTGAAAATAAGACGAGTGCACCACTTTTCGTGGAGTAAATTTTAATGTGGTGGGATCTACAGATTCCTCTTGTTCTTTCGTGATGTAACCGTTTTCACGCATTTCTTTAAGAACGTAGGGAACTCGCTTTTGGATGCGAGTCATATAAAGGTCAGGTTCGTATAAATTTGGACCATGGGTGATTCCGGCAAAAAACACCGCTTCTTTTAAACCCAGGTCCGAAACATACTTGTCGCCAAAATAATTTTCGGTCGCTTTTTGAAGTCCCCAGGAGTTTCGACCGAGGTTGATCAAGTTTAAATAGACTTCAAGAATCTCATCCTTCGAGTAAGATTTCTCCACACGGGAGGCGATCATCATCTCTTTGATTTTTCGCTCTAAAGAAATGTCACTGGATAAAATGACGTTTTTCACCACCTGTTGGGTCAATGTGGATCCGCCGATCACAACGCCTTTTTCGATAAAACGAAGAAAGCCATTCAAAACGCCCTTAAGTTCCACGCCTTTGTGAGAGTAAAAGTTTTTATCCTCTGCAGAAAGAAAGGCCTGTTTTACGACGTCGGGAATTTGATTGAGCGGAACCCATGTGCGACGGTTCTCTTTGGAGTAGATTTCACCCAGCTCTTCCGTTCCATCTAAAGAGTAAATCAGGGAGCTTTGTGGAAGAGAGGGCTCACTCAATTTGGAAAGGTCCGCATTGACGGCCTCATCAACAGACGAGTTGAAAATCGCAAGCACCTTGTCCAAGTCCAATTTTTCGGGAATGGAGTCCGTAGGGTTGGGCGCGCAAAGATAATCATAAAGTGCAATGGCATCGGTCATGGTGAAGTCTTTAAAGACTTCCAGGCCGCCATCCAAAGCGCCTTTTGAAGATTGGCCTTTTTCGGCCAGAAGTTTTTCCTTTAAGGCGTCCATGTCACACTCGGGGGGCTTTGAGCCTTTGCCGTGTGTTTTGATGTAATCAATTTTTTCTTTAAGACACAGTCCCTTAAGTTCCTTTTCGACCTGTTCTTGCTGATAGACCGTCCCGCTTTTTTGATCCGCAATGATTTGCTGCGGGTTCATCACCTTGATCACATCTTGTTCCATGATCATATGGCAGGCATTTCTCAATTGAGTGATGGCCTTGTCGCGGTCATAGCGCGGATCCAGTTTTTGGAACTGGCCATCCATCAAAAAGATTTGTCCAAGGGTGAGCAGCAGCGCTAGGGCCGAGGCGATTGAAAAAGACATCAATAAAACTCCATTTTTTCCAGATGCTTAACGCGTTGTACCTCAAAATATTGTTATGCGTCAAATTTGAGCAATGGGGTCTGTAAATAGGACAGGAGTGCTTAGAAAAAAGACGCTCGCCTTCCTGTTCATGGAAGGCGAGCGGACGGAGGGCGGAAAATCAATCCATGATCTTCCTTTGGGTTGGTTTAAGCGTCGAATCGCATCCTGCGAAAGCGACAGAGAGACTTAAGAGCAATCCCAGGGCCAACCGAAAATTTTTTGAAAGAGTTTTTGGGTCTTTGAAAAGCTTATCTGAGTGGCGGCTCTCCCTATGAAATTTTGAAGGAAGAGCCGGAGCGAGCTGAAAAGAGTTTTGACAGAGAAAATGTAGCCCTTTCAGGGTCCCAGGTGGCCCTGAAATCTTTATTTAACAGGGTGACCCTTTTGGGAACCGCCTGAGCCACCCTCTCCGGTTTTTATTGTGGGG